>CAYRDX010000013.1:0-8826 GCA_964423205.1 uncultured Saprospiraceae bacterium
AAAAGGACTTCAGCAAAGTCATTTACCATCCAGGTAAGCGGATGCTCAACTTGCTCAAGGTTATCTGTGAACTCAATTTCGTTGCTCATGAGCGGATCATTTAAAATACTGTAAAATGGTAGTAAGGAAAACAGATACAAATGTAAAGAAGCAGAGATATAAGTAGTACACTTATTGACAGATACCCATGATAGTGGGTTCAGGATTATTAAGCGTGCATTTACTGTTTGCCAGAATTTTCAACAACTGAATGGCATTACTTTTCTTCCGCCTTTTTACCTCGTTTTTCAATAAAATAGTCCATAACCTCTGGTAATTGTTGTTCGCCAATCCGCTTGGAAAGTATGACTTTGTTTTCGTCGAGAACAAAGATTTGCGGGGTGCTGCGGAGGTCATAAATAGATTTGTAACGCGAACGATGGTATGGGTCAACTGTATTGAAAAATACATCCATTTCTTTTTCCTTGACGAGGTTCCAGCAGTCATTTACTTCTTTAAGTGAGAGGTTTCCATTGTCGTCCCTCACAACCAGTTTGGTGCACACGGCGAATACTCTCACCCCTTTGTCTTTGTATTCTTTGGCGAATTTCACCATTTCGGGCATAGCTGTTTTGCAGTGACCACAATCTGGATCCCAAAAGTAGAGCACTGTAAATGGTGATTTGAACTGCCGCAAACTGACGCGGGTCCCATTCTGAGTTTCCATTTCAATGTCGGGTGCAATCTGACCAATGAGCAGTGGTTTTAGCTTTTTGGCATTATCCACTATTTTCTCCAACTGTTCAGACTCTGTCCATGGTGCCTGTCCTTTGGCGTAATATTTTTCAGCAATGTGCACATACACGGCATCCATCCCCACGTAGTTGGATTTTGCATAAAAATTCAGAAAATGGATGAGGTAGTATTTAAATGATTCCTCCGCCGGTTTGAGTTGTTTCAGAATGTTATCGATGGCCAGGTTCAATGAATCCGGATGCTGTACGGTCATTTTTTGGATGTAGTGATCGATTTTTTGAAACATAAACGGTGTGCGCAACATCCGGTTGTCAGTCAGGTCGATATTGTCGAACCAATGCTGCCTCAACCAGTAAAAGGAATTGAGTTCTTTATCTTTCTGCTCACCGCTAAAGTTTGGAACGTCCAGCGGCATGTTCGCCTTGATGATGGCGGCAGTAAGGGTGAATGGGTTCTTTTCTATAAGGTTTTTCTGGTAAGTCTGTACAGTAGCATCCAGGCCGCTGAGCTGGGCTTCGGCTTTCTCTTTTTTCTTGGCATCAGTACCTGCTTCATCTATCTGCTTGCGAAGTGATTCGGCTTCGGGACGTTTGGAATTCAGGAATTTAAGGTAATCAGCAAACAATTGGTTGTCTGAAGAACCCTTAATCTTCATGTTTTCCACAAAATCTGGCCCCTTGGATTCCACACTAAACCATTGGCTGTCTTTGTCCACCAGGACCTGAAAAAACTGATTGTCAGGAGGCATAACCACTAAATAAATTCCTCCAGGAAGAGGCTCAGGATCTTCAAAATAATAGTATCCATCCACCTCAACATAGGCCGTATCTTTCAGATACTGTTTATCACCGTAGTAATACCCGAGGTAGAGTTCTTTACCCTGAAAGCCGTCAATTTTGACTTTGAGTTGAAATCCGGTTTTTTGGGCGAATACAGCAAAGGAGCTTATTAAGAATAAAATGACTACTGCGAAACGGTTCATAAAAAAGCGGTTTTTAAGTGCATAGAGGGCAAATACTTAAAGATGGCATAAACTCAGTCCATGCAAAAAGATGACACGAAACAAAAGTCCGGCAGAACAGAAACTTACATCTTATTTGCGGATGTAAATAAGCGGCTCCAGCGGATACCGTTGAACATATTCCCGTTTTTGGTCGAAAACCAAATAAACAGTGGTTTGCCAACAATATGATCTTCCGGAACAAATCCCCACACACGGCTATCTTCGGAATTGTGTCGGTTATCTCCCATCATCCAGTAATAATCCATTTTGAAAGTATAGGAAGTCGCTTCTGTATCATTGATGAATATTTTACCTTCCTTCTCTTCCAGTTTATTTCCTTCATATACACCAATTATCCTACGGTACATTGCAATGTTTTGCGGGCTTATATTCACCGTAACACCTTTCTTGGGAATGTACACCGGACCGTAATTGTCGGCGCTCCAACCCGGGAAATTGATGTCATCATGTGGAAAATAATGACCTGAGGACGCCGCTGGCTGAGGAAGTAATTCCACCATGATGCCCGTACTCATCCCTTTGATTTTTTCAATCTGAGTGCTATCGAGGAAGAATATACCCTGAGCAGGGTTGCTTTCTGCGAGATTCACCCCCCACTCACCAAGTTTATCGACATTAATGCTGCCGCTTTCTGAAATTACGCGGCACAAAAACTGCAGGTTTTTGGGATTTTGGGCCGGGCTACCATTGATGTAGACCTGCCTGTCGATGACCTTGAGGCTGTCTCCTGGCAATCCAATGCAGCGTTTGATGTAGTGGTCTTTTTTATCAATTGGCCTTACTACCATTGGCGCTTGTTTGGTACGGATGGCCATGTAGCGCTGAGGGTCAATAGAGCCCCTGTTGTAATCGTGAATGCTCCAGGTTCTTTCAGGGAAAACATATACGCTGTCACCTTCAGGATAATTAAATACAACCGGGTCGTAGCGTTTTATGGTTGTTAGAGAAGGTAGCCTGTAGAACGGAAGATTTGGTTTGGAAACGTAACTCTCCCTGTTTACGATTGGAATACGGTTGTGCAGTAGCGGCACCATCAACACAGTTTGCGGTGTTCTGATGCCATAATGAGCCTTACTGACAAAGAGAAAGTCGCCAACCTTCAATGATCCTTCCATCGATGAGGTGGGAATCGTGTAAGCCTCAATGAGGAACATTCTGATGAAAGCTGCGGCAAAGACTGCAAATATGATGGCTTCCGTCCACTCACGTGTGGATGATTTGTGGTAGGGGTTATTGCGCAGCAATTTTTGCAACTCTTTGCTGTTTTTATCAGCTTCTGCCTTTTTTATCTGGGCAATGTATTCCCTCTCAGCATGCAATGTAGGACCCAGGTATTTGCTTTCCTTTTTGTTCCCTAACAGAAAAAAGCTGATGGGGGCATAGATGACCGACAATGCACTGTCCCAGAAGCTGTATTTTCCAAAAGACCGCACCATGTCAACACACAAACCGGCATAGATGAAAATATTGACGATGGGAAACAAAAGCCAGGCTGCATGCCTGCCCTTTCTGCCAACTATTTCTGACCAAACCACGAAGTTCAATCCGGGAACAAGGCCGTGCCAGGGTGTTCGGCCCGCTTTTTCAAATACTTTCATCAGGGTCCAACTAAGAAGCAGGTATGATATTATGAGAAAAATGAGAATGGTCATATTTATACGTTTGAATGAGTTTGGGTAGTCAGTTAATCCGGAGACCTTTCAGAAGCAATCAATTCCGAAAGGCGCCAAAAATGGCCTGCAAATATAATGGAATTTGAATGGCAGAAGTCGAAGCTAAAGGATTAAGTATTGCAAGGTATCGACAGGAAGCATTGCATTTTCTGATTTCGGGGCATAGTAGTTAAGGTAAGTGTTGAGATGCCAGTCATTTACTGAGCTAAACTACTTCAGTTCAAAATTACCCGTACCAGCCAAATGACCTTTGTTGTAAATCTCAACTTTGTATTTTCCTTCCGGGAAGGTCAGGAGATTTGGGTTCCATATTAGGCAATATTCGTTTTCCGTGCCTGAGTAATTAACCTCCTTAATGGTGGAGAAGCGGATTTCTTCCCCATTTTTTTTACTGATGAAAACGCCGGCGCCCTGGTCATCAAAGGCCAGTGTTTCACCCACAGGACTAATGAGTCGCACCAGAAAGTACTCCTTGCCATTTGCAGCTAATTCATTGGATGTGGTTTGAAAGCAGACCCTTAATTGATCCACATTTTTAGCGTAAGTCTTTTTTATCGCTTTTCCGCTTGAGCGGACTTTCAGTGGTGTTACACTGATATTGCCGATTTTGATTACTGATGCCAGGTTAACCGTTTCTGCCAATTGTGCTTTTTCCAGCGATAGTTGCCTGTTTTCAACGCTCAGGTTTTCTTTCTCAAAAGCCAGCGCTTCATTTACCAATTGGGCAGAGTCGAGGTCTTCGCGCAACGATAAGTTGTCCTCACTGAGAGAATCCCGAACATCAGTCAATGCAAGTACTTGTGCTTTTAGCGTTTCGATCTGGCTGAAGTATTCACTTATCTGAAGTTTGAGTTTTCCTATCTCCTCCTTTGCCAAACTGAGCTCTCCTCCTCTCCCAATCATCTTTTCTATCTCCCGACGACGTTTTGAAAGGTCACTTTTTTGCTGGTCAATTAAAGCATTGAGTTCTTCATTATCACTGCGAAGGGCTTCCAGTTCGTTTAGCGCACGGTGGTATTGTTTTTCGAGTTCAGAACGCAATTGGTCGGCCTCACTTAATTCGACCTTTTGTTCTTCTATGACCTGATTTTGCTTGTACTTGTTGAAGAGTAGAAAAGCATTGATGGCGAGCAGTGCAATAACAATTACTACTGCCACATTTATCAATTTTTGGCGTGAGGATTCTGTCGCTGTCATAATTAATCAGTCTGTTTGCTCAGTAAAACCAGGCCTGTTCTGCAGTTCAACCCATTCAAATTTGAAAGAACACTCTTTTAAGAACAATAACCTGACTAAAAGAGAATTGGATTATCAACCACTTTTCTACAGAGCAAGATTTGATGTCCAAATATAGTGCTATTTAGGCAGAACGGTTTCCTTAACTCCCATTTTAAACGTTGAGAGTTACCCGGAAATTCTTTCCTTCCAAAATCCGGGTATTTGTTGGGTTTTACCAGCCATATACAATTAGAGCGATGCAATGTTTACAGTGGTAGTTCTGATTGCTTACCTTCGTTCAATTAAAAAAAAAATCTTATTCCCGAAAATGATGGAAACTATCGACATCGGTTCCGTATTGTTTCTGGACCTTGAGTGCGTAACACAACAGCCTTCTTTTGATGATTTGGATGAAACATTTCAGGAGTTGTGGTACGAAAAGACGTCGAGGTTGCTTCGCAAAACCGAAGGTGAATTGGATGGGGATGAAACCGCTCAGTATTACACCGAAAAAGCCGCCATCTATGCAGAATTTGGAAAGATAATTTGCATTTCCGTTGGATTCATAGTGCGCGATCCTCACGGCAAGTTGAACATCCGGCTTAAGTCTTTTGCAGGTCATGATGAAAAGCAGTTGCTGACAGATTTTTGTGAAATGCTTAATCAGTACTACAATAAACCTGACAAACACTTTTTATGTGGCCACAACATCAAAGAATTTGACATCCCCTACATCTGCCGCCGATTGGTAGTACATCAGATTGAATTTCCGGAACTGCTCAGGTTGCATGGTAAAAAGCCATGGGAAATAAAGTACCTGCTCGACACAATGGAACTTTGGAAATTCGGCGACATAAAAAATTACACTTCACTGAAATTGTTGGCAGCTGTTTTAGGCTTTCCCTCACCCAAAGAGGACTTAGATGGTAGCAAAGTGGGAAGAGTATATTGGGAAGACCAGGATGTTGCCAGAATCGCTCATTATTGCGAAAAGGACGTGCTTGCGACAGCCCAACTATTGCTTCGATTCAAGAAAATGCCACTTCTGGAGCCGGACCAAATATTTCACGTGAGCTGAGCCACCTGCTCTGCCCATACCAGAAAGTACTTACCCATAACTTCGTAATGGAGGTCATAGGACCAATGAAAATCGTCTTTGGAGACTTCGCCAGCAAGACTGCCTTTTGGTTCCGAATACTCAAAAGGAATTACCCTGATTTGATTTTTAAAATCCAGTTCCTTCCTTCCATAAGATTTGTAGAGAGACTCTTTGGCACCCCAATAAAGATGTAAATGTTGAAGCCGGCTTTCTGGTTTAAGTGATTGACACTCAATTTTTCGCATAAAGCGGCGGGTAATCATTTCTATTTTAGGTACGAAATGCTGGATATCGATGCCACAGGATTTTCTGGAAATAATGGCAGTAGCCATTTCATGGGAATGGCTAAAGGAAATATGCCATGAGGAATCAGTTAGGTGAGGCTTACCGTACTCATCCTTGTGCATGGCAATATGCGATTCGAGTTCTGACAGTCCCAGGTCAATCATCATCAATTGCACCAGGTAACGGCTTGCCAGCCACTCTAATCGTCGGCGTCCTTTTATTTGTTCCAACTCTTCCTGTTCAGAATCCATAAGAGTCAACTTTGAGCGAAAGAAATCCTCTCCTTCCTCAATTCGCCAAACGGCCAATTCAGCTTCGGAACTTAAATGTCGTTTAAACAAAAGAGCCATCGCTTCAAGTTGTATTTCTTTTGAAAGAAGCAAAAGTAAAAATCCAAGCCGTAATGTCAAGTTCCGTTGGACAAAGCACTTTAATCTTGAGGGATGAAGTGCTGTTTGCGAAACATTCTTAATTTTCAGCGGTAAACTTTGAATTGTCCTAATAAAAAAACCTACTGGCAGGTGATATGCGAATATCTGAGTTCAAACTCGAAAAATTAGTTGATGGAATCCTGAAGGGTGACCGCGTGATGCTGGGTAAAGCCATTACGCTGATAGAAAGCAGGCGCAATGACCACCAGGAGTTAGCGCAGCAAGTTTTGAATCATTGTATTCCGCACGCCGGCAATTCATTAAGAATTGGAATAACAGGTGCGCCGGGGGTAGGGAAGAGCACTTTCATCGAAACTTTCGGACTTTGGCTAACAGAACAAAACAGAAAACCCGCAGTCCTGGCCATAGATCCCAGCAGCCATCACACCAAAGGAAGCATACTCGGTGATAAAACCAGGATGCAAAATCTGTCAGTGAAACCGGAGGCCTTTATTCGTCCGAGCCCATCTGGTGATGTACCTGGTGGAGTAGCCCACAAAACGAGGGAAGTGATGATACTGTGTGAGGCTGCCGGATTTGATACGGTTATAATTGAAACAGTTGGAGTTGGCCAATCAGAGATCAGTGTTCATTCCATGGTGGATATCTTTATCCTTTTGATTCAGCCAGGTTCGGGCGATGAGTTGCAGGGAATCAAGAGGGGCATTGTTGAAATGGCGGATATTCTGGCTGTGACCAAAGCTGATGGTGAACTATTGGAGTTGGCTGTAAATACTCACAGGGAATTTGCCAGGGCTTTGCATCTTTTCCCCGGAAGACCCAGTACATGGACTCCAAGAGTCATTACTTGCTCTGGCAAAAACGGCCATGGAATTGAAGATATCTGGAATTCTATTTCTGATTTTCATCAGCTTACGCTGGAGAATAACTGGTTCCACGAAAACCGTAAACAGCAAATGACCAAATGGTTACACGAAATCATTGACAGGGAACTGCACAAACGTTTTTACAGCGACCAAGCCGTTCAGGAAAGATTGCCACAAATTGGAAAGAAGCTTTCTGAAGGCAAAATAACTGCTACCAGTTCAGCCAATGAACTCCTTGAATTGTACTTTCGGAATAAGTCTTAATCCGGCCATTTCCCTTTTTTAATCCATAAGCTGCAACCCACCAGATAATTCTGTGTTATTTTGGCGACCAATAACAAGGAACACCAATGACATCGAAGAAAATTGTCCTTTTTACCAGCTTATTCCTGCTGATAGTTTTTCAGGTTGCATCCCAGAATCTGATAAGTTATGAAAAGCTCGGCGACAGGTCACTAGCCCAAATGACCGCCAGATACGGACTTCCTTTTTTCAAAAATGGAGTCCGGTTTTACAAGGTGGTTTATAAAACTCCTGATATTAAAGGACAACCCTCATTAGCTTCCGGACTCGTTGTTATACCTGATGACACCACCAAAATTTACCCACTTTTGGTCTATCAGCATGGAACTGCCTCTGCTGATTCAGATGTGCCCTCCAGAATGTCAGCAGAAGCTGAACTGCCCATCATCTATGCCAGCTTGGGTTATGTTGCTTTGGCTCCTGACTATCTTGGATTTGGTGAATCCCCGGGATTTCATCCTTATGTACATGCTGAAAGCGAAGCGTCGGCAGCTGTGGACCTCATGCGCGCCACACGTGAACTCATGCCCAAGTTGGGTTCTCGTATCAACAAACAGAATTTTATAACAGGATACTCTCAGGGCGGCCACGCAGCCATGGCCCTCCATCGGAAACTTGAATTGGAATTAAAGAATGAATTTGAAGTAACAGCTTCAGCACCGATGTCTGGTCCATACAGCATTGGTGAGGTCATGCGCGAATTGGTCATATCGGAGAAGGAGTATTTCTATCCTGCCTATATACCTAACACCATTGTTTCCTATCAATTGGCCTACGGCAATATATACAATGAACTGGTTGAGGTCTTCAGGCCTCAATACTTAAGTGCCATTGAAAAATTTGCCAAAGAGGAACTGCGTTTGTCTGCGCTCAATACTCAGTTGATTGACCTGCTGAAAGTGCACGAAGGCAAATCCATCCCGGTTCGAATGTTTCAGCAGGCAATGATAAATAAAATACTCACTGATTCACTGCATCCCTTTAACAGGGCACTCAAACTGAATAACGTTTACGATTGGGCGCCAAAAGCACCAACCAGACTTTACTATTGCAAAGCCGATGACCAGGTTCCTTACCGCAACAGTGTATTCGCTGATAGTGTGATGAATCTGTTGGGGGCAAAGGACCTACAGGCAATTGATGTCAACACAACTGCCAATCACGGGCAATGTGTTTCACCGGCATTCTTCAATGCAGCCCTGTTTTTTGCTATCTATCAAAACATTCAGGA
>CAYRDX010000013.1:8926-69137 GCA_964423205.1 uncultured Saprospiraceae bacterium
TTTTCCACAAAATTGATTATGAGCTATTTACCGAAAGAAAAGGTCTTGAAACACGCCAACTGAACCTTGGTTTTTGGCTTGTAATTTGTCTCTCTCCATTAATTAGTTTGTCCAAAATACTTAGGATAAAAATCCCCTCTTCGCATAACTCAAGTCAGATGTACGAAAAACGCGAGAAATATCTTTCTGGAATTAGTCAATTCAGGGAAAAAACGCTGCTTGCTTTTATAGCTGTTTTTTGCCTGGGCAATTGGTTTTTACAAATTTTTGAGAGCCAGTCTCACAGTTTCTCCATCCTGGCGGAAATAATGTACCTGCTTATCGCAGTATTATGCCTTGTGGCGATGGATCTTATTACCAAAAGAGAATGGATTGAAAAAAGAATTCAGGATATTATCTTTTTGCTAGCTCTTTGCGTTGTTTCTTTAATGGCCTTTGAAGTAATGCACTATGGATTTCAACAATTCCTTGTTTCAATTTATATCATTTTCGTGGCGATAGTTACAGCCAATTTCACTTCTTTAAAACGCGTTTTGATTTTTCTGAGTTATTCTTTCGGCAGTCTTTTCTACTATCTGACATCATTGGGTTTTAATCAAGCTATGTTCAGGATTGACTACCTCATATTCCTTCTGTTCTTCATGAGTCTGTTATTCGGCATCATGTTACTTCGCCGCTTAAATGACAAGAAAAGAATTAAGATAACTGAAGGAATTTTGCGTCAGAAAGCTGCTGAACTGGATTTGATTCTCAATAACCTGCCTTTTCACGTGGCTTACAAGGATACTGATAACCGGTTTATTAAAGTAAACAAAGGAGTGGCAGATTTTCTCAATACCACACCGGAGGAACTTGATGGCAAATCACTGTATGATATCTTCCCCCGTGAATTTGCTGAGAGATACCATGAGGAAGATAAGGAGGTGATTAAGAAAGGCTCACCCATCGTTGGGTTGGTGGATGAAGTTTCTTCTCTCAATGACCAGGGAAAAGTCTGGTTAAAATGCCATAAGATTCCTCAATTCAATCAGAATGGAGAGGTGGTGGGTATCATAGTTTGTACAGAAGACATTACAGCTCAGGTTGATTCAAAAAAGAAGCTGTATTCGATTGAGCAGAGGTTCAGGAAAATATTTGATTTCGCCGCCAATGGGATGTTGATTTTCGACAACATTTCTTCCCCAATTTCCAAAAGTAATCACAGCGCTAACATGCTACTTGGTTATGAAAGTTTAGACCAACAGAAAAAGAGCTTGTTCGAACTAATTCACCCTGAGGACAGGGAAGTTTTCCAAAATGGATTAGATGAAAGTCTGGCGTTTGAAGGTGCAGTTTTCCATGACGAAGTCCGCATGTTGAAATCTGATGGGGGAATTGCTTTTGTTGACTTAACTGTTAATATTATTCTGGAGGGTGAAAGAAAAGGATTTATTTACGCTATTCTGAAGGATATTACGGAAAACAAGGAATCTGCAAAGAGGCTGAAAATCTACTCGAGACAGTTGGAGGAAAGCAATCAAAATCTAAAGGAGTTTGCTTATGCTGCTTCCCACGACCTCCGAGAACCTTTGCGCACGGTCATTTCTTACATACAGTTACTGAAGAAGAAAATGCCAAGCGAACTGATTAGTAAAGAGATGAATGAATTCATGTTTTTCATTGAGGATGCCTCCCGCCGGATGGAGAAATTAATCATAGCTTTACTGGATTATTCCCGCGTTGGCAATAATGAATTGGTAATTGAAAAGGTCGATACCTCAGATATTCTGGTTACTTCTTGTAAAGGACTCAGCAAGATGATCTCAGAAAACGAGGCAGTAATTGAATGGGATGAGCTTCCGAAAATAGATGCTGATAAAACCCAGATTTCCATGTTGCTGTCCAACATCATCTCCAATTCCATTAAATACAGAAAACCGGACGTATTACCACATATCAGGATTAACGCATCTTCCAATGAAAATGAATACCTCTTTTCAGTAACTGATAATGGCATAGGAATAAAAGAAGAGTATCTGGAGCAAATTTTTGCCGTATTCCGCAGACTGCATTGCGTGAATTCAATTCCGGGTACCGGTATAGGATTGGCCACCTGTAAAAAAATCGTGCAAAGGCATGGAGGTACTATTTGGGCTAATTCCACTTTTGGGGAAGGCACCACGTTTTACTTCAGCATTCCGCTTACGGAGAATTCACGAAGGTTAAATGCCGTAAAGCTGGACATCAATCAATCCAATGGCGCCCATTCTTCCACAAGTAACGGCCATCAGAATGATACACATCCGAAATTACAGGTTTCAGAAGAAGGTCATCCACCAGCAGCCGCCCCTTCTCATTACCCTTCAACTGAAAACTGACGACAATTTTATTCTCCGCTGAATTCAGTAAGAAAGGACACTCCACCAAAACCCAACCCTTTGGGTCAAATACTTCAGCCTGCCAGGCAACACCGAAAGAAGACTCTGCCACTTTTTCACCATTTGCGTTTTCCTCTCTGATGCGCATTTCAGTGGTTGCAAACAGATCCTGGTCAACGTAAATCCAGGCAAGCATTTGATATGATCCGCCAGAAACCGAACGTGGAATCGGAGCATTCCAAAGTGTATTGACTTTAGAGATGTCACCTTCGTAACATCCTGTGCCAAAATAGGCCTTCTCATTTCTTAAGGAGTCAAAGCTTTCATAAACAAATCCCGATCCTTTGTAGCTGTACAACAAATCACCTTCAACGGCGAGGTCACGTGTTGCTATTTCATTGCGGACGGAATCTTTAACAGCCTGAATGCGCTGAGCGAAGGATTCGAGTGGCAGTTCATACAAAGACCAGGGGTCTCCTTCATGCAGAAGAATGGCACCGTTCAGAAGATGGTCATGCTTTCGTTTGTCGGCATCATTTAATGGCCTCGTGTAGATCAGGAGCAGTGGTTTCTCATTGGGATAGTCCTCAAACACTTTCGGCATCCGGTAGGGTGGCATCACCATTTGCATCTGGTCGAAAGTTTGCCTTCGGGAACTCCTGGTGAGCATGGCGCCAGTGACGGGCAATCCGGTCTGAAGAGAAAGGACCAGTGATTTTTGTAGTGTCAGACCATCACCGGCCGACCAGAAGTTATTCGAACCGATATTGTAATAAGGCACTGGTAAGATGGCCTGATACTGGGAGTAATCAATGCCGGGAAGGTCTGTAAATCGTTTGCCCGGTTTCAGTTCTTCTATTTGATAAAACCTGTCTTCGGAGTAAATGGCTTTGTTGGTGAAAAGAGTATAGGATTCATAGGCAAGTACAATCAAGAGTGAGGCCAGTAAAGAGTATTTCCAGGCAGATTTCCACTTGTCAGCTATTCTGTACCATGCGCTAAAGGCTATGATGTTGATTGCGAAGAAAAACACCCAGGCAAAGCGGCCTGTTGACCTGAACTGTTGCAGTGGTCCGGTGTAGTCCAAAAGGAATTCCAGGCCTTTGGTCCGGAAGGGCTGACTGGTCGATAAAACGGCTAAAACCACTCCAGTCCAAAATAAAGGGTAATAGAATTCTTTTTCTGCCAGCTTGAGCGGGAATAGAATAGAGCCTTTGAATTTACTGGCTATCCATTTTACAATCAGTGCAAGGGTGAAGATTCCTGCCACTATCCCGACATAAGACCATCCTTCGAAATCCGTTTTCTCAATGGTGATGATGTTTTGATCTATCCACTGATAAATGGGCATATTCACTGACATGAAAATGCTTTCCCATTTGGCATTGTAGTAGAGAAAACCCCAGGGTTTTGGACTTCTGTCAGTGACCGGGTCATTGGCTATCATCCAAAAATAAAACAGAGCCAACGGGATGAGCACCATGATGCCACCATGAAAGGCCATTTGGGCCATCCTTTTCCAACTGAATCCCCGCATCAGTGAAAAAAACAGATACAGGCCAATGGTCAGCGCGGTTATGGCAAAAAAATAGAAATGAAGAAAGGAAGCGATGATTACAATCGTAGCCAGGAATATACTGTTCAGAATTCTGGGCCTTTCTTCAAATCGCAAAAGGCCATAAATAACAGCAGGCACCACAAAAACTGGGGCCAATCCTATATGTGGGAACATCCTGAAATGTTGTGGCGCAAGGAATGTTAAACCAATAGCAACGAGTACGGCATACCATACTGGCAATTTCAGCTTACTCAATATCAAATACAGGAAAAGGGCACAGAGCAGTATGGATACCAGGATAATGGAATGAGCAATGCCAAAATAGTAGTTGGTGATTTCCGGAAAATATGGCCTTAGAATTTTCATCATGATGGCCATGCCCGGCAATTCTGTGGCCGCCACAATATGCTCGGAATAGGGATAATTCATTCCCTTGTAGTGAGCCAATGATTCACTGTACAATGCGTGATAGGCAGCATTTACAGGGGTTTTGATACCATCTCTAAATGGCTCAAGTGACAGAGTTGAACCTAAATTAGCGATGAGCAGTTGAAAATGCCAGCCAATCAGGACACTCGTCAGCAGGAATGTTGTCCAAAATCCGGCTGACCGCGTAAATTTTAACTGATGCATTCTGGTATATTTTGCTTTGAAATGGCTTAGTGTCTGAAAGGTTGAGGAAGTTGAGAGAGTTAAGGGGGTTGAGATAAAAACTATCTTAACTTCCTCAACCCCTCAACTTGCAGTTTATTTATTTCCCTTCCTGTAATCCGCCAAAAACTTTTCCAGACCAATATCCGTCAGTGGGTGTTTCAACATGCCCAAAATGGAATCGAGCGGACAGGTGACCACATCTGCACCTGCCAATGCAGCCTGAACTATGTGTTTGGAAGAACGGATGGAAGCGGCCAGTATCTGCGTTGCATAACCCTGCCTTTCGAATATCTCCGCCATTTCGGCAATCAGATCCATACCCTCCCAATTGATATCGTCGATTCGGCCAATAAAGGGTGAAACATAAGTTGCCCCGGCTTTGGCAGCTAAAATCGACTGCGCCGAAGAAAAGACCAATGTGCAGTTGGTTTTGATTCCGTTTTTCTCAAACCAACTAATGGCTTTGATACCCTCTTTAATCATAGGGACTTTAACCACTATGTTGGGTGCAAGTCCGGCGAGGTGCTGACCTTCTTCTATCATGCCTTTAAAATCGGTGGCTATCACCTCCGCACTGATATCGCCTTTTACCAGATTGGCGATGGCTTTATAATGATTGTCAATGTTGGCGGTTCCTGTAATTCCCTCCTTCGCCATTAAACTGGGGTTGGTGGTTACACCATCGAGGATTCCCAGTTCATGGGCCTCCCTTATTTCGTTCAGGTTTGCTGTATCAATAAAAAATTTCATTTGCTTGCTGTTGTTAGTAATGAGTCAAAAATAAAATAGCCAAATTGTTTTCTTAACCAATTGAAAATCAGTTGGAAATTTTTTGCCTTTTGCCTTTTTACTTTTGCCTTTTTACTTAACCAACAATTTGAGGTTTGACGAAATTATTGTCAGAATCAAATACTTGTTGTTGCCTATAAGCCGATGCTTTGAGTCACTCTATTGTTTCTTCACAAAGTCAGTCACGGGGTCGCCGTAGGGGGAGCAACTTATTCTGTCAATTTCACCTTTGGTATTAGTGATGTAAATCAAACGAAAGTTTGGCAAATCTGTCTGCTCCTCTTTTGTAATAAACTGGTCATAATGAAAATGATGGAGGGCGGACTTTTGACCCCGAAAATTGAACACCAATTGGTTTGCCGACAACTCAATAGTCATATCCCCGTAAACTGCATTTGAATAGGTTCCGGTATAATCAGCGATTGGATGAGAAGTAGAAGTACCCATGACCTGGGTCGCAGCAACAGAATCCCGGCGAGCAAGGGCGCGTTTTAATCCTTCATCATACTCTTTTTTCCACCTGCCGTTCCAGTCGGTCAGGTGCGAATCCAATAATCTGTCGATAACAGGCAAAGCCATAGTAGAGCGAGAGCCGCCTGCTTCCGTATAATTATGCACCATGAAAATTGCCAATTGCTCATTGGGTAGCAGGGTAAGGTTAGAATAAAAGCCATCGATGGAGCCAGTATGCATGGCAATTTGATAGCCCTTGTAGGTGAGCATCCAACGCCCCAGTCCGTATACTCCATGTGATAGTTCTGGCTGTGTGAACTCAGGGTCAGGAATGCTTTTGGCAATAAGTGTATTCCTGAGAGCCTTTTCGGGAATTACATTTTTTCCTTTATAATCTCCCTTATTTAAAAGAGCAATCATCCATTGGCTCATATCTTCAATGTTGGATTTTATGGTACCTGCCGGACCGAGTGCCAGTGATTGTGCTTCATTCTTTTTAGCAAGGACTTCCGAACTGCCAAGTGGTGAAAAGTATGAAAGGCTGTAATTCCCGCCGGCCTGAGCTTCAGCATTGGTAAATCCGGTGCTGTTCATGCCAAGTGGCTTCAATATTTTTTGCCGAATAATATCTTCCCAACTCATTCCCGTTACTTTTTCCATCGCCACTCCGGCAGCAGCGTACATCATATTGTTGTACTGATAGCCTTCCCGGAAGCCCTGATTTGGTTTCATTTGAGTGATTTTGCCCAGTAGTTCCCTGCGGGAATAGGGTGCATTTACCCAAATGCCATCGTAGCGAGGGAGTCCGGTTCGATGACTAAGCATATCGCGTAAGGTAGTTTTGGCATTTAGTTCATCATTGCTGAATACCAGTTCAGGTAAGTAATTCCGGACGGGTTGGTCGATATTCAACTTACCTTCTTCATGCAGCATACAAGCAGCTATGGATGTAAACAACTTGGTATTGCTGGCAATGGGGAAAATGGTTTTAGCCGCCACCGGCAGTTTTTTCTCCAGGTCCCGGAAACCAAAGCCTTTGGCGTATATCAGTTGGTCCTTGTGCACGATGCCGATAGCCATACCCGGTATGCGCCAGGACTGAAGCATTGAGTCGAGATATAACTCAACGGCTTTGAGGTTCTCTGTGTAGTTGGTGTTTTGTCCAAAGGTCAGGGCAGTAACCAGGATAAGGCAAACAATCAATAATGTTCTTTTCATTGTAAAATATTATCTAAGTAATGAGTCAAAAATAAAATAGCCAATTTGTTTGCTTAACCAATTGAAAATCAGTTGGAAAACTTTTGCCTTTTTACTTTTTACTTGTTCCTAAGGGTATTTAGAGACGAGCTTTGACAAATTTTGAAAATTTGTCAAAGCTTCAGTATTCACAATCATTTTCGCTTCTTACAAACATACGATTCACTGAAGCGCCAATAATTTTAAAGGGTTTGTGATTACGAGTTTTATTGCAAAAAATTCTAAATCACTTCTTACCAAACTGCCTGTTTACAAATTCAAAAGTAGCTTCATACGCTTTCACCCAGTTTCGGTGCAACAGAAAACTATGGACCTCATCGGGGAAGACCAACTGCTCGAAATAGACATTCCGGTCACGCAGCAATTCGGCCAAGCGCACTGTTTCAGTGAAATTGACATTTCTGTCATCATCCCCATGTATAAATAACACCGGTGATTTCCAGCCATCAACATAGTGTTCCGGCGACGACCTGAATGCCAGGTCGGCAAATTCCCTCATTTTCTCCGGATTATAGGAGCTCACAAAATTTCGGATGCCCTCATTCCAGTCGTGTACTCCGTGTATGTCCACGCCACAGGCAAAGAGGTCAGATGCACGGGCCAAGCCCATTGCGGTTAAATAACCTCCATAAGAACCGCCCCACAGCGCAATCTGGCTTGGGTTTACATCGTCTCGGCCCTTTAGGTAAAGTCCGGCACCTAACACATCGTAAAATTCACTTGCTCCCTGTGCACCATAATTAAGTGCTTCCCGAAACTCAAGGCCGTAACCAATACCGCTCCTGAAATTCAGTGAAAGAACCACATAGCCCTGATTGGCAAAATATTGATTCAGTGCGTAGGCGTTGGAGTAATACTGTCCATAGTTAAACCCGAGCAGCATTTGCCTTCTGGAGCCTCCGTGCAGAAAAATGATAGCAGGATATTTTTCCCCGGCTTTCCTGTTTTTAGGCAGAAATAGCTGGGCTGGGGCAATCATTCCATCGGTGGCAGTGATGTTGACAGCCTGGGGAGTCACAATGGAACCCTTGGGAAATGAACCCGGAAAAAGTTCCCCAGCCAGGTCAGTGTTATTTCCATCACCCCAAAGCATGGCGGGCCATGCAGGTCTGTCGGCTGTTGAATAAATATAGGCCAGGCCATTTTCAGTCCAGGTTGGCGACCATTCGATATTACCAGCAGTCAGTTGTTTTGCACTGCCCGATTTAAAGTCGTACTTCCAGATATGACGGCGGTCTATGTCGCCAATGTTGCAGGCATAATACAGGCTGTTTAAATCCGGCGATATTTCCACATTCTCCACTTCACCCTGACCCGTTGACAGATGTTTTACCTGACCTGTTGTTGTATTCACAGAGTAAAGCTGTATCCAGCCATTGCCTTCCCATGGGAAAACCAACTGATTGCCCGCAGCCCAAATGAGCTTGTTTTCCACGACTGGTAGGCTGCCAAAAACCACGCTCCCTTTACCTGGGTTTGCTTTCCAGATTTCTTTGGTCTTACCAGTTGGGAAATCATGCAGGCGAATGGACCAGGGATGGCCCTCCCTGCGAGGAGTGAATGGGAGATTGTTTTTTACTGCTGGAATCCTCATGAAAGCCAGTTGTTTCCCATCGGGACTCCATGCCGGTTCCGAATCGATATCGATAGAGGGGTCAATGTAACTGATGGTTTTAGTTGCCACATCACAAACGCCCACAAAAGCCCGGTCGCCACGGCCTGTCACAAATGCTATTTGGCTGCCATTAGGCGACCAGCGCAACGACCCCGCTCCGGTTCTTGCAGAAAAGAGTTTACTCCCTTCTTTGTTGTCTTGCATCGAGAGCAACCAAACATCACCTCGATTGATATAAACCAGTTGTTTTCCATCCGGTGAAAAGCGCTGTGAGGTTCCGGCTCCCACTTTTCTGGTACTGTCTGATTCTGTGCTTTGTATCCAGATGATACGCTCAGTGGAAGTTTGCAATTGAGCGGGATTGGCTGGCTCTCCCCTCGAATTATTGGTGTTGCCTTTGATGTAGGTGATCCATTTACCATCGGAACTCAATTGAGGACTGCCCAGGTCCACTCCATCATCTCCGCTGTATTTGGTGAGTTGACGGGCTTTGAAATCGGGCGCTTTCGCAATGAAAAAATTGCGGGTGCCTTTGTCGTTGAATACCCACGCGATGGTTTTGCCATCAGTCGATCCGGTAAGGTTGGTAGGGAAAGGTACAGACAGGAGTGATTCAATTGTTGTTTGGGCATTTAAGAATGGCCAAAAGAGCAGTAAAGAAAAATACAAAGTCAGTTTTTTCATTTTTTCAAAGTTGATAGATTGATGTGAATCCCCAATGTTGAATTTGTCTACCCGAAGATAATTTATTTAATATCAAGTGATTCAGCACTTAATTTAAGAGCCATGTGGAAAGTCCTTTTTAATTTGCTGCCGTAAATACATCAAAACACAACACTTTATGAAAAATATCTTCACCTTTTTACTGCTTTTGATAGCCATAAGTCTTTCTGCTCAGGACCTGAAGACACCCACTTTGAGTCCCTTTTCAGAAATCAAACAGGAGATTGGTCTCACAGAAATCACCCTGCAATATGCCAGGCCTTCGGCAAAAGGGCGTAAGGTCTTTGGTGATTTGGTACCCTATGGCGCTGTTTGGAGAACAGGGGCGAATGCTTCCACCAAAATCATCCTGAACGAAGCATGTACCATTGGAGGAAAGCCGGTTGAAAAAGGCACTTACGCCCTCTACACCATTCCGGGGGAAAAGAGCTGGACCATCATCATTCATACCAACACTTCCCTGAGGAGCCTGGCCGGCGATGCCTACAAACCCGAAAATGACCTATTTCGTTTCGAGGTTCCTGTGAAACTCAATCCCATCACAGAAGAAACCTTCACCATCCAGTTTGCGGATTTGACCACCAACTCCTGTAATATCCGGCTGACCTGGGAGAACACCCTGATTAACATCCCTGTGGCTGTGGACGTTGACTCAAAAATCACAGCGCAGATGGAGGAACTGCTCAAAAATCCGGATGCCATCAAACACGGTACTTATTTTGAAGCTGCGCAATACTACCTGCATAATGGCAAAGACCTTAAAACAGCCTTAAACTGGATAAATGCTGCTCTGGAAAAAAGCAAGGACAACTTCAGGTATGGCTTGCTGAAAGCGAAAATCCTTGCTGCCGATGGAAAGAAAAAAGAGGCGATGGAAACCATCAACCTCGCTTATGAATGGGCTGTGAAAGCCAACAATTCCAATTACATGGAGCAGACTTCATTGTTCAGGAAAGAGTTGGAGAGGAAGTAATAGTGGGTACTGCCCTATTTTGTTCATGCTTTACAAGCATGACATATTGCTCTCGCAACTTTACATAAGGCAGCCTATTGACAGATGGAATTCCTGTTTTGAAATGTATTTATTATCTCAGTAGTGTCCGGTTAAGAAATTTAGATTTAACTTTAGTTCTTTGAAAGTCAATGATTTATAAAGGTTTTAGCTTGTGAACGATTTGAAATTGTTTCCTTCCGTTCAAAATAGAGCGGAAGATGTACAAAGGAAAATATGTTTTTGCCCAAATCATGGAACTGGTTCATCCAGAGGAATTCGACCGGTGTGTGTCGAAGTACAATGGCAACTACCGTGTCAGGGAATTCAGTTGCTGGCACCAGTTCCTCAGCCTGAGCCTCGGCCGATTGACCCACCTTGAACTCCGATAGCTATCGGAGCCGTGACCTGGTGACCTGCTTACAGGCCCACGAAAACAAGTTGTACCACTTGGGGCTGACCAAGGGCATTAGCAAGAGCACACTTGCCGACGCCAACGAGCGGCGGGACTGGTAGATTTATTCCGACCTCGCCCAGTTGCTCATCCGGAAGGCCCGGCTGCTGAACCCGCAGACGGTGGACCTGGAAGGCCTTGAACTGGACAACCGTATCTATGCGCTCGACTCCACGACCATCGACCTCTGCCTGGAAGTGTTCTGGTGGGCGAAGTTCCGAAAGCACAAAGCGGCCATAAAGCTGCACACATTGCTGGACGTCCGCTGCCAGATACCCTGTTTCATCCACATCACGGACGGGCTGACCCACGACGTGAACGTGCTGGATGTCCTTGACTTTGAAACAGGCGCCTTCTATGTCATGGACAAAGGCTATCTGAATTGGCAACGCCTTTCTGCATAACCGAGTCCCAAGCGTACTTCGAAGCTGTCTCAAAAGACCCTTGTGTTTTCTTCTTGCAAAACGAAACTTTATTTCCCGCAGATTTACGCCGATAGACTCGCGGATTCCGCAGTCCGAATCATCTGCGCTAAGCGAATCATCTGCGAAAATTTGCGGGAGAATCCGCGAAACCTGCGGGAAAATTACTTGTGATACAGCCTCGGGCAAAGGACAACCTGGCTTTCGTGCGGGTCTATTCCCACCCGCTGGACAGGTCGACGGGCTTGGTTTGTGACCAGACCATCCGGCTTAAGAACTACTCTGCTGCAAAGAACTACCCCAAGCACCTGAGACGAATCAAGTATCATGACAAAGAACTCGGCAAAACCTTCGTCTTTCTGACCAACCATTTTGAAGCAAGGGCCATTGAAATTGCCCTGCTATACAAGTATCGCTGGCAGATTGAGCTTTTTTTCAAGTGGATAAAACAATCCCGAGTACTCGGGAAAAATCAAGGTCTTTTGGGGAGAAAGCGCAAATGCCGTCAAAACCCAGGTTTGGGTGGCTGTCTGCACTTATGTTCTGGTCGCCATTTTGAGAGAAAAGCTCAAAATTTCGCAAACCATGAACGAAATATTACAAATATTGAGTGTCTCGGTTTTTGATAAAACCCCTGTAAATCAATTACTTATCAAAGAGCAATTACAAAATCAAAATCCGGATGCTTCTAACCAATTGATTCTCTTTTAGTTAGAACCGGACACTAATGGGACAAAAAAAACTCCAAAGGAACGAATTCCAAAGGAGCGAACTCCAAAGGAGCGAACTCCAAAGGAGCGAACTCCAAAGGAGCGAAAAGGTAAATCACACAGGGGTTACCATTGGGTCTATTACGACCCTGGCGGCAAACAAACCGCTTTTATTTACGATGCTGGCAGGGGTGGTCAATATCCCCGGGAACATTTGGAAAACTTCAAAGGTCATCTGCAAACAGATGGCTATAAGGTCTATGATTTTTTTGACCAGAATGGCTGCCAGATTACTTTGGTAGGCTGCATGGCACATGCTCGCCGCAAATTTGAACACGTACTGGATAATGACAAGGAGCGGGTGATTCTGGTGGATGTTTAATGGTATTTGTAGTTTACCGGATGGTTACGAATGAAAAACTGAGTGAAGGATGGTATGCCTGGTCGCATGGTGGTGATTGGATTACCATAGAAATGAAAAATTAGGACAATAACTGCGACGTTTTTCTGATGAAAAAAGACGGCACCGGCAAACTCCGGTTAACGGATGACCCTACTCTGGAACAGGCTCCTGTGTTTGTTCGGAGATGATTCACAACAATAGTTAGGTGAAATCGGTGATGAAGAAATTGCCCGATTTCAATTTCGCATCCGCTGTTGCATCATTTCAGAATAGGTTCTGTAATCCAGATTGGCTGGCGATGATACCATGAAAATATCGCCTGCTTCACTACTTTCCACAATCAATTCCTCTGCGTCATTTAGGATAATGAAATCATCCGTTTTTACTTCTTCTCCATTTATTCTCAGACTTCCACCGAGTACATATAAGGAGTGAACCTTATCCCTTGAAACTGGCCGTTTGTAATTGGCTTTTTCAAAATTGAAGCGCAGCACTTCCAGTCCCGGTGTATCCAGTGTAATAGGTGAACCTTCGCCAATGTAAGTCTTTACTGTTACATCACCAGTCTTGCTTACGGGAAGGTTTTCCGATTTATAATCATCATAGGAAGCGGGCTGATTCAGTGTTCTTGAAAGGTTAGGGTCGAACCAGATTTGAAAGATGGCTCCTCCCTCAGACAGGTATTCTGCATGGCTGATTCCATTGCCAGAGCGGATGATTTGTGCATCTCCAGCCCTTAGTGTTCTCCATTCCTGAAGTTTTGTATCGTAGTGCCGGATATGATTTTTGAGCACAAAACTCATGATTTCAAAACCCTGATGAGGGTGCAGTCCAATGGTACTTTCCACTTTTGCTTCGGCATAAGCCCAATAAAAAAGGTTGGAGTAAGGACGAATACTGCCTCCGTCCTGGGGGAAGCCGATAGGTTTGTTTTCCACAATTTCGCCACCGTTAAAAGCTCCGTAGGCTTGTTTGTCTTTCGGAATAATTTGCATTGCCATATTTTTTGATTTGGAACTAAACAACCGGTGATCATTCTGGTTCAAAGCCCGTCCGCCAGACTGGTTTTTGTTTGCCAATACTAATCCTTGGTTGACTACCTTTGCAGCAACTTAAAAACAAGACATGCAACAAGAAGAGCTGAAAAGAATGGAGATAAACGAACTCGGTGAATTTGGACTCATCGAACACCTGACATCAGGATTTGAGCTTCGAAATGAATCATCTCTGGTTGGAGTGGGTGATGATGCTGCCGTAATTGATAATGGGAATTCATTGACCATAGTCTCAACTGACCTGTTAATTGAGGGCATTCATTTTGACCTTATGTACTATCCACTCAAACATTTGGGTTATAAATCGGTGGTGGTGAATCTGTCAGATATTTATGCAATGAACGCACAGCCAAAGCAGATCACCGTGTCTATTGCTATGTCGAACCGGTTTAGCGTGGAAGCTTTGGACCAGTTGTACGATGGTATCCGTGCGGCCTGTGATTTTTACGGTGTCGATTTGGTGGGGGGCGATACTACTTCTTCCAATAAGGGACTTATCATTTCCGTAACGGCTATTGGTCAGGGGGAAAAGGAAAAACTGACTTACCGGAGCGGTGCCAAACCGGGTGATCTTATTTGTGTTACAGGCGATTTGGGTGGTGCTTTTCTCGGGCTTCAAATCATGGAGAGGGAGAAACATATCTATTTGTCGAACCCACAGATTCAACCCGACCTTGAAGAGCAGAAGTATATTGTGGGCCGTTTTCTGAAGCCGGAAGCCCGGAAGGACATGATTGAGATTTTCGAAAAGAACCGGCTTGTACCCACTTCGATGATTGATGTATCGGATGGCATTTCTTCCGACCTGATGCACATCTGCAAAGCATCCAATGTTGGGGCTATTATCGAGGAAACCGGAGTACCCATTCACGAGGAAGCCAAGTTTATGGCTCTCAAGTTTAAATTGGACCCTCTGACTTGTGCTTTGAACGGTGGGGAAGATTATGAACTGCTTTTCACCATTGACCCCAAGGATTTGGAAAAAGTAAGGTTGTTGCCCGACATCTATATCATGGGTGAAATTACAGAAGCCAGTGAAGGTGTGAAACTCCACAGCTCTGGTGGTACAATTCATGACCTGATGGCGCAGGGGTGGAAGCATTTCTAAAGTGAAGAGTTCGAAGCAAAAAAATTGAACAAGCAATATTGCCAGGCTAATTTGTCAGACTATCATGAAAAAACTAACCTTTTTCCTTTTTGCTGTGCTCGTACTCATGGCATGTAACCGCCCAAGTGAAATAGAGAAATACGGTCTACACTATCAAAAAAATAATGACTACGAGAGTTTGAATAAGGTAGTGGAGTTGATGGAACTGAACGTTGACTCATCTTATGTCCGCAGTATTTTGGGAGAACCCATCGATTTTGGTTTTGATTTCCGGTACTTGATCGATTCCATCGGACCCAATGGTTGTCAGGTTGGAGCTGTATTTCACATCAATGAACATGGTAAAATTGACCAAAAGTGGATTGATGAAATTTGCGAATAACTTCATCAACTATAGGTTTTGAATTTTGCTCCTTAATTATGTGAGTTGACAAACTGATTGTGGAATATGCTGCCCATGCATAGGTTCTGAACATTTTTCTACTTTAACAGAAAAGTGGGTTCTCCAATTTAATAATCACGTACACCGGGGATGAGGAGTACTGTTGTCTGAACTTGCAGATGTGCCTTGCTTTCAGTTAGATTTGTGTTTCACTAGACCTTAACCTTGGCTCTGTTTTCCCGTAATTACAGGTTTATTACAGCGTTGTTGAAAAAAAAAGCCCTGACTTTACCTTAATAGTTCTAACCAAATGTCCAGTATAAAATCAAACGATAAGATTCCGGCACCACCTTGCGAGACTGCACCTGTGGAACCTCTGATAGCCCAATTATTGGACTTGCGTAAGGAAATGCTGCAACGCGAGCGAGTTTGTAAATCCCTTCCCAAAGTTCATCCTTCCCATGTTAAGAGTGGCCGCAACCTCATCCACTATATGGTCATGCGACTACATGATTTACGCGATTTGCAAGTGCCGCTTGGAGAATGGGGGCTTTCCTCATTAGGCCGCGCGGAAAGGAAAGTACAAGCCACCATTGATATGGTGCTTCATGTTTTACATGTACTGGCAGGTAAAAAGTGGAAGCCCCGTGAGAAACCGCCCATTTGTTTCACTGATGCGAGGAAAAAGCTTGAGGGGAATACGGCAGCGCTGTTGGGTGAAGTTCCTCCAGGGAGACGTGTTCGCATAATGGTTACCATGCCATCAGAGGCAGCTACTAACTACGACCTGGTGAAAAACCTGCTCCAGAACGGAATGAACTGTGCCCGCATTAACAGCGTGAACGATGGGCCGGAAAGCTGGAACAAGATGATCTTCAATATCCGGAAAGCTTCCCAGATAACAGGAAAACCCTGCAAAATTCTGATGGATTTGGGTGGACCAAAGTTGAGAACGGCTCCACTGGCTCCAGGTCCCAGGGTTGTGAAGGTCAGACCTCGGCGGAATGAAATCGGTGAGGTCATTCATCCCGCTCACATCTGGATTAGTCCCGAAGAATTTCCTGTCGATAGCCCCGAACCTGCTGATGCTTCATTATATGCTCCTGCCGATTGGTTAATTCAATGTGAACCGGGTGACCAGTTGCTGTTAACTGATGCACGAGGCTCGAAGAGGAGGCTCAAAGTGGAAAAGGAATACCAGGAAGGGCTAATGGTTTCGTCAACTCGTTCCATCTATTTTGTACCCGGCCTGAAATTGACACTTAAAAAGAAAAAGGGTAAAGTAAAAATTAAAAAGGCGGCCATTGAGGGTAAAATACCAAGTAAAGACAGCTTTATTCCATTGAGTCTTGGTGACCATCTGAAATTATTGCGATCAAATGGTGTTGTAGTTGCTTTGGATGAAAAAGAGATAGGAATTGAGTACCACTCCATTGGTTGCTCTATTCCCGAAGTGCTCAATGATGTGCAAATCGGTGAGCCAATTTGGTTTGATGACGGTAAAATTGGAGGTGTCATAGAAAGCCTGGAAGAGGACCACGTTCTCGTGAAAATAACCCATACCCGCCCCAATGGGGAACGCCTTCGTGGACTAAAAGGTATCAACCTTCCTGACAGCAATCTGAAACTGCGAGCCATGAGTCAGGAGGACCTGGAACACCTCAAGTTTGCAGTAAATCACTGCGACATGGTTGGCCTCTCTTTTATCAACAGTCCAAAAGATGTTCTCGACCTCATTGAGGAACTCAACAAATTGACTAAATCCCCACCCGGTATTGTTGTGAAAATTGAAACGCGCCAAGCCTTTGATAACCTGCCTACTATTATCCTGACGGCCATGCGTACTTCTCTGTTTGGTGTCATGATTGCCCGTGGAGACCTAGCCATTGAATGCGGGTTTGGGCGTTTGGCTGAAATTCAGGAGGAGATACTGTGGATTTCAGAAGCTGCCCATGCCCCTGTTATATGGGCCACCCAAGTATTGGAAGCTTTGGCTAAGGAAGGTCAACCCTCACGGGCGGAAGTTACCGATGCGGCAATGGGTCAGCGCTCGGAATGTATTATGCTCAACAAAGGGGAACACATCGTAGAAGCTACTAAAGCTCTTTCGGATATCCTCGAGCGCATGCAGGACCATCAGACCAAGAAAAGGGCCTTACTCCGCAAACTGCAATTGGCGGATAAGTTTTTTATGAATGGTTGAGAATGTGGTTTGAAAGTAGTTTGAGTGGTTTGAAAGTTGTTTGAGTGGTTTGAAAGTTGTTTGAAGGTTGTTAACCCCCAAACAGCTACTTTCGAACGACCATCAAACGACCATCAAACGACCATCAAACCACCATCAAACAACCTTCAAACAACCTTCAAACAACCTTCAAACTACGTCCTAATCATCCCCCAAAATATCCACCACAGCCGCCTTCACCTGCTCCAGATGCAGTTTCGACATACTGTCTTTCTGGCTCTTGATGCCGGACTTCAGTTCTTTATCCAGTTGTTTTAGCTTTCCTCTGACTACTGCTTTAACGTCTGAGCGGTTGGCATTTCCTTCATCAGATTTGAGTAAAGAGGACATTTTATCTACGTAAGCACGCTGTAAGTTGCGGCGGAAAGCGTCAATGGTGGCGCCGGATTTCAGTTCACCCCAAATACCACTATAGGTGTCGTCGAATAATTCTACCATTGAATAGGCCTGATTACCATGCAAGGCTTCCAGTTCCACCATCCGGCTGAGTCTGCCGACATCATAGAGTCTGTTGAGTGTGGATGCCTGTAGCCGGTAAATGCGGTCCATGGCTCCTGCACTTTCAAAACGCTGTAAAATGTTATTGTCGATGAGCCATGTGGGAGTAGCAAACAGCTCTCTGTTAAAGAAATTCACAGCGGCCTGCTGTTTGGCTTTGGGAACGATGGAATAAACCAATCCTTCCTGCTCTGCAGTTTTGGTGTGCTCGTAAACCCCGCCGACATTGGTGGCGATATGGCCCATGTAACGGCCCAATTGTCCAAATACCTGGCCGTACAGCTCCTCCAGTTGTTCGTAGTCTTTTCCTTCTTCAAAAGACCAATCCCTTAGCATTGGTACAATCCGTTTCAGGTTTGCAATGCCATAAGTGCTGGCTTTTATGGCATCATCTCCCAGGTCTTCTGTCTGTGCAGTCGGGTCCACGCCGTTTTGGCGGCCGAAGCGATATACCGGGTTTCCTGCTTTTTCTTTTATCCAGGCATTTAAAATGCTTCGCTCTTCATCGGCATTCTTTGCCTCAGGAATGGGTTTGTATCCGTAAATAATGGACCAGAAGTCGTATTCTCCAACTTTAGGGTGCAAGCCAACTCCCACATCTTCAGGTTGTGCAATGTAGTTGAACCGGGCATAGTCCATAATCGATGGCGCAGTACCAGAATTGACAGTGAAGGTTGCGGAACGCAAAGAATCAACCGGATATGCAGAGCTTGAACCCATGTTGTGAGGCAATCCCAATGTGTGCCCGACTTCGTGTGCTGAAACAAAGCGGATGAGTTCGCCCATAACCTCTTTGCTGAATTTCACGGATCTGGCAGCAGGATTCACTGCGGCAGTTTGTATGAAATACCAGTTGCGTAGCAGGTTCATCACGTTATGATACCAGAGGATGTCACTTTCCAGGATTTCTCCGGTGCGGGGGTCATGAACATGCGGACCCTGGGCATTCTGAATTTCAGTGGTGATGTAGCGGATGGTAGAATATCTGACATCTTCGGGGCTCCAGTCGGGGTCTTCCTCCGGGGTAGGAGCATACTTGCCCATGATGGCATTTTTAAAACCTGCTTTCTCAAACGCTACCTGCCAGTCATCGACACCTTGTTTGATGTAGGGTTTCCACTCATCCGGGGTGGCGGGGTCGATGTAATATACAATAGGTTTAACCGGCTCAACCAACTCGCCGCGCTTGAAGGCTTCCATATCTTTCGGTTCCAATCTCCAGCGGGTGATAAATCGTTGTCCGGCGGCCTTTTGCTCATCGAGGCCGTAATTGATTTGCTGGATGCTGAAGTAGCCAACCCTTTCGTCGTGATAGCGGGGTTGCATGGGTTGCTCAGGAAGAAGGATAAATGATTGGTTCATTTCCAGCGAAAGCGTCCCGGTGATGTTGTTGTCGGGCAGCTTATTTCCGCGGTAGGTAAGTATGTGCCTTACTTCCACGTTTTGCGGGAATGATTTGATGTACCTGATAAAACTGCGTTTGGCATCGAGGCCGGTGACGCCAAAGTTCCTGCGCTGATCGTCGGACATGGGGCCAATCATGGGAATGTCGGCGTTGAACAGACCACTGATTTCCACCACATAAGCTGACGAATCTTTGCTGATGGCAGCAATGTCGAAATTCATGATGATGGGTTCAAAATTGTTGTTCTTTAGTGACTGGTAGATGGGCAATTCCTCCGATGCTACGCTGCTGTAGGAAACTGAGCGCAGTAACAGTTGTTCTTCAAACTTTTGCCAGCGAACTACCTGCTCTGGCCGCGACTCCATACCGGCGCCACCAAAATTCAGGTTTCTGACAAATCCGGAAATTCGGCTGACCACGAGAATTTCCTTTTCAAGTAACTTGATTGGAATTTCGAAATAGTACTTCGTGCCGACTTTGTGGACTTTGAAAAAACCATCGTCGGTGACAGCGTCCTTTGTGATAATACTGTCATACGACTTGATTTTACTGTTGTTTTTTGCTTTTGATGGGTCTGAAGTTTCCTGTTTTTCAGTTTCAGGATCATCCTGGGCAATCAGATTTGAACTGAACAGAAATCCGCATAAAAGCAGAATCAAGGTGAGTTTCATTTTGTCAATCATATTGTATTGGTGTTTTGTTTTCTAACAACTCACCCCGAGTACTCGGGGCAAACTCCTCAAACAACCTTCAAACAACTCAAACGATTCAAACTAATCCCTAAGCGACTCCCCGCACAGTTTCCAACATGACAACTCCTACGCTGGAAACAATGGCTATAAGTAAGGCTATATCAATTGTCCTACCTGCCGGGGTTTCTGCTTCGAAGATGATTTCGTAAACCTTATGTTTAAAAGCATTGCTTCTATACAATCGCAAGAGAGCTTTCGCATGGGTTAACCAACTCATCTGACAAGTGTTTTTATATTCCCTGACACAACATTCCTGGTTTGGGTGGCAAATTAGAATTTCTCTAAGAAAAGACTCTCAACCAAATTTGATTTTCCAATGAAAGTCAATTGAATTGCAAGAGAAACAGATGGAAATGAAAAAGAGGTACAGGGCAATTGATGCTGTACCTCTCGTTTTTGTGTTTAATGATTGATTTAACACTTGAGTACCTTCACGGTAGCAAAAACCGCACCTTTACCGGCAGAACTTGTTTTTTTAACTTATTTCGAAAAAAAAGACCAGGAATGCCCGAAAACAATCACTCACTTGCCGATCGTCTTTTGTTGCACTTTGAAGCAGGTTTGAATGCTTTACCCGATTTACCACCTGGTGTAGAATGGTTGTTGCCACTGACTGAGGAGCCCGAGACGAGACTGGTGTTTAGGGCTTTTGTCAACAAATTCTACAGTGACAATTCCAAGAGGATACTTATTCTGGGCATCAATCCTGGCAGATTTGGGGCAGGCATAACCAATGTCGCTTTTACCGACCCGGTGCACCTGGAAAGGGATTGTGGAATATCCAACTCATTTCAAAAAAGGGAAGAACTCTCTGCGCAGTTTGTTTATGAGGTAATCAGAGCCTGGGGAGGTACAACTGAGTTCTACCGGAAATTTTTCATCAATTCCGTTGTGCCTTATGGCTTTGTAAAGGATGGTAAAAACTTCAACTACTACGATTCACGTGCATTGGAAAAGGCAGTAGAGCCATTTGCCGGCAGGCATATAAAAGGGCTGCAGGCTGCAGGAATGAATTCATCGTATTGCATTTGTTTTGGTGAGGGTAAAAACTTCGTGTTTCTGAATAAACTCAATCAGAAACATGGTTTGTTCGAAGAAGTAATACCCTTACCGCACCCCAGATTTATTATGCAGTACAAAAGGAAAAGTAAGGACGCTTACATAAACCGTTATATGGAGGCCATGCAAAAGGCACTGACATGATGTAAACTAATATGCCTGAAGAAGTTATCCTCAGGCATATAAGATAGGTTATTGGATTGCCATTCACCTGGTGACCCGCAGTCACCGGGTGAATAAATAGTCGATATTTTCAAAGTTGCCCATTAAACCATGCTACAAATTCATCAATTTTCATAGCTCCCAGGTCGCCTTCACCTTGCCTGCGAACCCCGACGGCGCCAGCTTCCTCTTCTTTTTCGCCAACAATGAGCATGAAAGGTATCCGGTTCAATTCAGCATCACGGATCTTACGACCTATGCTTTCTGTACGGTCATCAATGATGCCGCGTATGTCATGTACAGCGAGTTTCTGCTGGACAGATTTTGCGTAATCATTGTATTTGTCACTAATGGGTAGGACTGTATATTGTACCGGTGCCAGCCAAAGCGGGAATTTGCCATTGCAATGCTCAATCAGGACGCCAATGAACCGTTCCATACTCCCGAAAGGAGCACGGTGAATCATGACCGGGCGGTGAGGCTGATTGTCGGAACCGATATATTCCAATTTAAAGCGCTCAGGGAGATTGTAGTCAACCTGTATGGTGCCCAATTGCCAGGATCGACCAAGTGCATCACGAACCATAAAGTCCAGTTTTGGACCATAAAAGGCGGCCTCACCCAATACGGTTACCGTTTCCAGGCCAACTTCTTTGGTCGCTTCTACGATAGCCTTTTCTGCTTTTTCCCAGTTTTCATCAGAACCGATATACTTGCTCTTGTCGTTGGTATCGCGCAGTGAAATCTGGGCGGTGTAGCTATCAAAACCAAGTTTTTTGAGAACAAACTGAGTCAGGTCGAGTACACCGAGAAATTCATCTTTCAATTGTTCAGGTGTGCAGAACAAGTGAGCGTCATCCTGAGTAAAGCCGCGAACGCGGGTCAAACCATGCAACTCGCCGCTTTGCTCGTAGCGGTAAACTGTCCCAAACTCTGCAATGCGGAGTGGTAACTCCTTATATGAGCGGGGTTTGTGACCGTATATCTCACAATGATGTGGACAGTTCATCGGTTTCAGCAGAAACTCCTCTCCTTCCCTGGGAGTGAGGATCGGTTGGAAACTGTCTTTGCCATATTTTTCATAATGACCGCTCGTCATGTAGAGTTCCTTCTTTCCAAGGTGCGGAGTGATGACGGGCTGATAACCGCGTTTGATTTGTTCTTCTTTCAGGAAGTTTTCCATGCGGGAGCGCAAGGCTGTTCCTTTTGGTAGCCAGATTGGGAGGCCGGCACCTACTTTTTCTGAAAACATAAAGAGCTCCAGTTCCGCACCCAGTTTCCGGTGGTCGCGTTTTTTGGCTTCTTCCAGTAATTCCAGGTATTCCGTGAGTTCCTTCTGTTTTGGGAAAGTAACTCCATATACTCGTGTAAGCTGTTTTCTCTTTTCATCGCCGCGCCAGTATGCTCCGGCGATGGCCATGATTTTGGCTGCTTTTATTTTACCAGTATCCGGGATGTGTGGTCCTTTACAAAGGTCAGTGAAGTTACCCTGATGGTAGAAAGTAATGCTTCCGTCTTCCAACTCGTCGATGAGTTCGAGTTTGTACTCGTCACCTTTTTCTGTGAAGTATTTGATGGCTTCAGCCTTATTTACTTCCCTTCGGGTATAGGTATTGTTTTGCCTGGCCAGTTCCAGCATTTTAGCCTCAATTTGACCAAAATCCTCAATAGACAACTGACGGTCACCGGTATCCACATCGTAATAAAACCCATTTTCAACAGGAGGTCCAATTCCGAATTTTGTCCCCGGATAAAGTGCTTCTAACGCTTCTGCCATCAGGTGTGCTGAAGAATGCCAGAACGTGTTTTTGCCTTCTTTGTCGTTCCACGTCAGCAACTGGACGGTGGCATCCTGGTTAATTGCAAGGGTAGCGTCCCACACCTCGCCGTTGACTTTTGCTGAAAGTACATTTCTTGCCAATCCTTCACTGATGGATTGGGCGATTTCCATTGAACTGGTGCCTTTGGGATAAGAACGGACACTTCCGTCGGGGAATGTAATGTTTATCATGATAACTTAAACTTCTGGTTTTCTTATTTGCGTCTGTATTACGAAATGCCGGTTTTTTAGTTCAGGATGCCGGCTACTTTTTTAAAGTGGGCAAAAATATAGTTTTCGAAAGTTAGAATGGCCTTATAACCCTAAATATGTGATGTAGAATTTTTTTTAAAAAATACTTTCACTTTTTATTTTGGCTAAAGCTTCTTCAGTGCTCTTAGTGTATGACTTTTATCTGGGATGCGAAATTTCTGCCAACTCAAAGCAGCATGTTCGAATATAAATCGTTTGACTTTTGCTTGGGAAAGTGCAGCTCAAGTGACGCTTTTTACTGTTCTCTTTTTTTTTAAAAGTTCGAATTTTCTTTCTAGCAAAGGATAAGCACTACCTTGTTCTGCTTTTTGCCCCAATACCAATAAACCCTGAACCTGAACAAATAATTTGTAACTAATCTATTCGGAGCCCCGAAAGCGTTTTGTTTATATTCTGGAATTACACGGAAAAGTCTTCCGACGTCTACTCCTCAATTGTCGAGGCAACGTTGGAAGACTTTTTTTTTTACTCAATAACTAATTAAACTAATTAATGTATGAAGAAACTCTTGTTAGTTATTCTCATGGGCGTCTTGGCTATAGGGGTAACTTATAGTCAGAGGACCATCACTGGCAAGGTCAGTGATGAAAGTGGTCAGCCACTAATAGGCGCCACGGTGATTGCTAAGGGTACAAGTACCGGTACAATTACCGACATCGACGGGACTTACTCATTGACTCTACCTCAGGGAGTGTCAACGGTAATTTTCAGTTACACAGGCTTTTCTGCACAGGAACTTACTGTGGGCGCATCCAACGTCCTGAATGCAGTTCTTAAGCAGGGAGTTACTTTATCTGAAGCCATTGTGACCGCTTTGGGTATCAAGCGCTCAGAAAAGTCTGTTCCTTATTCGGTTCAGCAGGTCAACGAAGAGGAATTGAACCCGATTCGCCAGACCAATCTGAACAACGCACTAGCCGGTAAGGTATCCGGTATTCAGGTGAGAGGCCAGTCAAGCGTTGCTCTCGACCGCAACCCTACCATCCGGATCAGGGGTGCAGGGTCATTGGTTGACAAAGCTCCTCTTTATGTTGTTGACGGTACACCCACCAACTCCATTGACGTCAACATGGACGACGTGGAATCGGTTTCTGTACTGAAAGGTCCCAACGCAACCGCTCTTTATGGTCAGCGTGGCGACGCAGGTGTAATCCTGATTACAACGAAAAAAGGTGCTGACAGGAGAGGATTGGGCATCGAATTGAACCAAAGTACCTTCTTCGACAAGGTTTACGTTCTTCCTGAATATCAGAACCTGTACGCTGGAGGTGGAGAAAGTGAACTCATTAAATTTGTCTGGAAGGCTGGTATGCCTGACGAATGGAAAGTAATGGACGGCAAGTTTTATCATGACTATTCTGACGATGCCAGCTGGGGACCAAAAATGGAAGGTCAGGAGTACCTGCCCTGGTATGCTTGGTATCCCGGCAAATACTTTGGAAAGACTGAACCACTGAATCCTCAGCCTAACAACATTCGTGACTATTATGAAACAGGCGTTACAACCAACACCAACCTCAACATGACGAAGGCCGGTGATGGTTACAACCTCAGGTTGTCATTCACCAATCAGAACATCAAAGGGATGCTTCCGAATTCAGGACAAGGCAAGAATACCATCGCAGGTAACTTCAGCTACGATCTTGGTAAGCTTTTCACCATTGGTGCAAACCTGAACTACGCCAATACTCGCACAGAGGGTGAATTCGTGGATGACTACGCAAACCAGTCTTCTGGTTCGTTCAACCAATGGTTCCATAGGGATCTGGACATGAAGAAGATGAAAGAACTTCGCGACCTGAGATCGCCAGAAGGAATCCTTGCGAGCTGGAACCACAACAACCCTGGTGCTTACCTATCTAGTCCTCTTGACTTCTACGGAGGTAACTACTGGTATAATTTCTACTCCTACTTTGACTATTTGGATAATGTGTCCAAGAGAAACAGACTGTTCGGCGACGTGAATCTGACTATGAAACTAAGCGATGACTTCAAGATTCAGGGTTTTGTTCGCCAGAACGTTGTTAACGCCAACTACGAAAACCGGACATACGCAATCCTGCAAAACAGTGCCACACAAAGCGGCATCTTCAACTCTTATTCTACTGAAGCGAGCACTTTTAATGAGACAAACTATGAGATTCTTGCCGCCTACAACAAGAACTTTGGAGATCTAAGCGTAGAGGTGAGTGGTGGTGGAAATCTGCGGTTGAACGACTACAAGCGAATCACGGGTGCCTCTGATCAAGGATTGGCAGTACCGGATTTGTTTACACTGGCTAACTCAGCGAATCAACCCTATACTTCAAGTGAAAACCGTTACAAGAAAGAAGTTCGCAGCTTGTATGCCCGTGGTTCTTTCGGTTACAAAAGTATGTTGTTCCTTGACTGGTCAGCACGTAACGACTGGAGTTCTGCTCTTCCGGTTGACAATAACTCATACTTCTATCCATCTGTGGGTATGAGCTTTGTATTCAGCGAAATGCTGGATATGCCATGGTTGAGCTATGGTAAATTACGTGGTAGCTGGGCTCAGGTTGGTTCGGATCTCGACCCATACCAATTGGCACTGAACTATGGCGTTGGTGCATTCTGGGGAAGCAACTTTACAATGGGTACACCGGACGAACTGGTGGATCCTAATATCAAGCCTTCTCTGTCTTCTGCTTATGAGGGTGGTGTTGACCTTCGCTTCTTTAACAACCGTGCTGGGTTGTCATTTACCTACTATAACGAAAGTAAGGTGGATGAAATCCTCAGTGTAGCTGTTGCCGGGGCAAGTGGTTATTCTTACAAGAAAATCAATGCCGGTCAGATTGACCGTAATGGTATTGAACTTCAGTTGACTGGTTCTCCAATCAGAAGAGGAGATTTGGAATGGAACATTACGGTAAACTTTGCACAATCAAATAATGAAATAGTCGCGCTGAGTGAAGACATCAACGCTCAGGTGATGAACAGTTCATACTTCGCTACCCGCACAGGTGCCCGTGTTGTAAACGTAGTAGGTGAACAGTGGGGACAACTTCGCGGTGGTGGATTCAAAACTGATGCCAACGGCAACCGTATCCTCGATGCCAATGGCTTCTACACCGCAGCCCCTGATACCTACTTTGGAAGTGTGCTTCCCGATTTTACTGGCGGTATGTTCAATGCATTGACATGGAAAGACATCTCACTGTCCTTCAACCTCGATTTCCAAAAAGGTGGCAAATACTTCTCTCTTTCACAGAGCTGGGGATATTTCTCCGGTCTGTTTGCTCAAACTGCAGCTACTAACGACAAAGGAAAGAACGTGCGCGATGCTGTTGCTGATGGCGGTGGTGTACACGTAGTGGGTGTTTCCGCAACCGGTGAAAAAATTGACAAGTACGTAGATGCTCATGACTATTTCACGCAGTTCTACTTCAGAAGAATTGGTGAGGAGTTCATTTTCGATGCCACTTATGTGAAATTGCGTGAATTGGCCATTGGCTATAATATTCCGGTTCAGAAGTTGGGCCTGAATTCCATTCACAGAGCTCAGATTTCTCTGGTAGCCCGTAACCCATGGCTTATCTATGCAAAGAACAGGAACTTCGATCCTTCAGAATTAGGTCAATATAACTTTGGTGAGCACGGACAATTCCCAGGCACCCGCTCTTTTGGTTTCAATCTTAAATTAGGATTCTAAAACTTTAACAATGAAAATATTATCTTATAAATTCATACTGGGCATTGGGTTGGCGTTAGTCCTTTCAAGTTGTGACTTCACTGATTTTGGAGACACCAATGCAAATCCCAATGCAACTGAGGTTCCAGTTACCTCGGCTCTTCTTACAAATGCTATCGCAGCTACCGGTAATGCCACGAGAGACGATGACTCCGGGCTTTTCTGCCAGTATTTTTCTGAGACTCAGTACACTGACGATTCCCGTTACACCATTCAGGACCGTGCATGGGATGGAACCTATGCCGGTTCAATGAACGACCTTCAGAATATCATCAACAACAACACAGATCCGAAGACTAAAGCTATAGTTGCAGTTAACGGGTCCAACAACAACCAGATTGCTGTTGCCAAAATTTTGTTGGCTTACAGATATTCTATTCTGGCTGATACATACGGCGATATTCCTTATGCCTCAGCATTAAAAGGTGATGCTCAGGTTCCTTACGATGCACAATCAGATGTGTACAAAGGCCTGTTGAAAGACCTGAAAGATGCAGTAGCATTGTTCGACAACGGTCTGCCTGCACAGGGTGATGTGCTTTACAATGGTAATATTACCAGGTGGAAAAAATTCGCTAACTCTCTGCGTTTGGTACTCGCATTGCGTTGTTCAAAAGTTGATGCCAATTTTGGCAAGACCGAGTTTGGAACAGCCCTGGCAGCATCCGGTGGAGTAATCGAAAACAATGCAGACAATGCAGTACTATCTTATCCCGGCGGCTCTTTCCGCAACCCATGGTACGAAATGTACAATGGCCGCAAGGACTATTCCATCAGCGATATTATGGTTACACAGATGAATGCATTGAAAGATCCAAGGCTTCCGGTGTTCGGCACACCTAATGCTTCCGGTGTTGTAAAAGGAGTGCCTTACGGACTTCCACGTGATCAGGCAATTACCTATACCAACGCAAATCCGGACTGGGCTTTCATTCTTGCACCAAGCAAGAGAGCTGAGTCTTCACCGGCGTATATCATTACGGCTGCCGATACATATCTGGCAAGAGCAGAAGCTGCTCAATTGGGCTGGACAAGTGAGAATGCTGAGACAATGTACAACAATGGTATAAAGGCATCTCTGGAACAGTGGGGTGTTGGAGGTGACTATGCTAAGTACATAGCCGATGCAACAGTTTCCTTTACAGGTGCCGGTGATAAACTCAACAAGATCAGATTGCAGACCTGGATAGCATTCTATCCCAGAGGTTTACAGGGTTGGTCACATTGGAGGAGAACAGGTGTTCCCGATCTGAAACCAACTGTGCACGCTGTGAACCCAAGCAAGCAGATTCCGCGCCGTTTCTCTTATCCGTCAACTGAACAGAACCTGAATAAAGCCGCATGGCAGGCTGCAGTTTCTAAGTTAGGTGACGACTCTCATGATAAGCGCGTATGGTGGGATAAACAATAATTCGTTCTGATTCGATTATTCGTTCCTACTAATACGAAATGACAAAGCCCCGCAGATAAAACTTATCTGTGGGGCTTTTCTCTTCTCATGAATTTGAGTACAGCCTTACTGAAGGAAAGCTGCCTCCATTAATTCCTCATGTTGTTTCTCATGCTGCTTCTTGTATCCGGTTGCCGGGGAAGGACTGGCGGGGCGCGATACCAGTTTCATTGGAACCTTTCCGCAATAGTTGTATAACATGTGGATCCATCCTCCCATATTGGCCAATTCCTCCTGTACCCAGCGAACATCAGCGTTTCCATACTTTTTGAATATGGAGCTGAGTTGAGTTTCAGGCAGTGGGTAAAGTTGCTCCAGTCGCACTATGGCTATATCGTCGCGTTTATCGTGGCGTTTCTTTTCCACTAAGTCGAAATACACTTTACCGCTGCATAGCAATAGAATTTTGATTTTCGCCGGATTAGCTGTTGGGTCGTCAATTACCTCCAGGAATCGGGTACCGGTGGCAAAATCGTTGATTTCCGAAATAACTTCAGGATGCCTCAAACCGCTCTTTGGTGTCATGAGTATGAGAGGTTTCCGGAAAGGCCTGACTAACTGCCGCCGCAGTAAGTGGAAAAGGTTGGCAGGCCTGGTCACATTAGCCACGGTCACGTTGTTTTTTGCGCAACTCTGCAGGAATCTTTCAACACGGCCACTGGAGTGCTCTGGTCCTTGCCCTTCATAACTGTGTGGAAGGAACAAACACAAGCCGCTCATTCTTTGCCATTTTACTTCTGCAGCCATAATGAACTGATCGAGCATGACTTGTGCGCCATTGAAAAAGTCACCAAACTGCGCTTCCCATATCACCAGTGTATCAGGAGTTGCCAGCGAATAACCATATTCGAAACCCAGGACAGCATATTCGGAAAGCAGGGAATTGTAAATGTGAAAACGGCCCTGACCATCCTCCATTCCATGCAGTCGGTTCAATTCCGTTTCATTGTGCTCATCATAAAACACAGCGTGACGGTGAGAGAAGGTTCCTCTTCGTACATCCTGCCCGCTCAAGCGCACGTTATTTCCCTCCAACAGCACGGAACCGTAAGCCAGTAATTCACCCAGCGCCCAGTCTAATTTACCCTCCTTCCACAATTTTTCGGAGGACTTCATGAGGCGTTTTACTTTGCTGATTGGCTTAAAGTCATTCGGTAAGGAATGCAAATGGGCCAGGATTTTCTGAATTTTTTCCGGCGCGATGCCGGTTTCAGGGGAAATTTCAAAATCTTCAGGAGTAGTTACCTTGCGCAATGCCCTCCAAGCCTGTTCACTTTCCTGATATACATAGGGCAGTTTTTTCTGTTTTACTTCATCGAGCCTTGCCTGCAAATCATCCCAATAGGCTTTTTCCATTTCAGTGGCAAGGTCCTTTTCTACATCGCCTCTCTCCACCAGGATCCGGCTGTAAATTTCCCGGGGGTCCGGATGATTGTTGATGATTTCGTACATCAGGGGTTGTGTGAACTTGGGGTCATCTCCCTCATTGTGCCCGTGTTTGCGATAGCAAACCATATCAATGAATACATCGCTGTTATACTTTTGCCGGTATTCCAAGGCCAGTTTGCATACGGCAACCACTGCTTCCGGGTCATCGCCATTTACGTGAAATACAGGAGCCTGTATCACACTGGCAACTGAGGTAGAATAAGTTGAGGAACGTGCATCTTCCCAATCGGTTGTAAAGCCAATCTGATTGTTGATGACAAAATGAATGGTGCCACCAGTGTAATAACCCTCCAATTGGCTCATTTGAACCAGTTCGTAAACGATGCCCTGGCCGGCGATGGCAGCGTCACCATGAATCAAAATCGGTAAAATCCGGTCGTAATTGCTTTCGTACAACACATCGGCTTTAGCCTTGGAAAAGCCTTCTACCACCGGATCAACAGCTTCGAGGTGTGAAGGATTGGGTACCAACTTCAGGTAAAGTTGTTTATCATGAGGAGTAGTGACCAATGAAGAAAATCCGAGGTGGTATTTGACATCTCCATCTCCGTAGCTTTGATCTTCAGGCATCTCTCCTTCAAACTCACTGAATATCTGCTCGTAGGTTTTACCCAAAAGATTAGCGAGTACATTGAGTCTTCCTCTGTGTGCCATACCAATGACCACTTCTTCGACACCTCTATCCGCGGCTGCTGTAACGATGGCATCAATAGCCGGAATGGTGGTTTCACCACCTTCAAGGGAGAATCTTTTTTGGCCAATGAACTTGGTGTGCAGGAATCTCTCAAAAACAGTGGCACCATTGAGTTTTTCGAGAATTCGTCTTTTTTCCTGCAAACTCAAATGGTAATGTTTTTCAGGTTGAAAAGCTTCAATTCTGGATCTCAGCCAGCGACGTTTGTCTTTGTCAAGAACATAAACGTGTTCAAAACCGATGTTTCCTGTGTAGATTTTCTTCAGGTAGGCGATGATATTCCTAAGCGTCGCATTCTTTAACCCAAGAGCTTCACCTGCCTGGAACACTGTGTCCATATCGTCTTCACTCAATCCAAAATCATCCAGTTCCAGAAACGGATGTCTGTCCTTTCTTTTTCTGATAGGGTTGGTGGTGGACAAAAGGTGTCCGCGATTGCGGTAAGCGAAAATCAAAGTGGAAACATTGACTTCCTTTCTGGCGATGGTATCGTCAATTTTAGGTACCATTCCCTGAGCCTGAGGAACGTGGGGGTCACCATTAGTAGTGGCGGCAAAGTCAAAACCTTTAAAAAATACACGCCAGCCTTCTTCAACCGATTCGGGGTTGGCTTTATATTTTTCGTACATCGACTCAATGAACGATGGATGGGCATTGAAAACAAATGAATAGTCAGTCATAATCAGATATGGTCTTACTTATTTGGAAGTATATAAATTGAAAGGTCTTGTGTTTATTTCTGAGGCAAAAAAACAGGTTTAACTTTTCTTCACCAAAGAATGTGAGATTATTAAAACGGTCAAATCAGGACAGTGTTTTCGTTCAGCTCCAAAAACACATTTCATACAACCTTGTTCAGTTTTATGGACACATTGAAATGTAATGTTAAAAGACACATTGTAGTTGATTGAGAAATGCATGGGTTTACAGTTAACAGCATCTTGCGGTCATTTTCTAATGGAGTTGCTGGTACAAACTGCTTAAACTTCATTAACCTCTTCTGCTTCTTTCAAAGGTATTTGCATGACAGAAAAACTCATAACCCGATAAGACCCTTATATCTACCGGATTTTATATCAACAGTTTATTTTTTTGCAAAGAGAACCTGAGTTTCGATAAACCTGCGTTTCTTTGCACTTCTTTTTGAAAAGCACAGCGTTAGAGCATGAAACAATTTATAGAAAATAAAAGGTCCAAGTTGGGTTTTGTAAATAGCGGAACTCTTTTGCCGTTCCTCATTTACATTCTCTTTGCAGCCTTTTTGGTCGTGCCGAATTTATCTGAAGCACAAGAGCTTACAGATACAATTCCCCCGGAACTGCTCGACTATTCCAAGCCGAAAGATTACGAAATCGGTGGTATTAAAGTTACAGGAGCCAAATTCACGGAACCTGTTGCCATCATATCAATTGCCGGTTTTCAAATAGGCGATCGCATCCGAATCCCCGGAGGAGACATCCCAAGGGCTGTCAAGGCACTCTGGAAACTCAGCCTTTTCACAGATATCCAGATTCTTATTGAAAAAACAATTGGCGATGTCGTTTTTCTCGAAATCGTTTTAACAGAACGACCCCGTCTTTCCACCCATTCATTTCAGGGAGTCAAGAAATCGTCCCATGAAGACCTTAATAAAGAGGTCAACCGTTTTTTAATAAAAGGGGGCATTGTCACAGAAGCCATTAAAGCCAACTCAGTAAACGTTATCCGGAAATACTTCATCGATAAAGGCTTCCTCGATGTGGAAGTAACTGCCGAGGAGTTTCCAGATTCCAGTCGTGCCAACTCTGTTAGATTGGTTTTTGATATTGACCGCAATCCGAAAGTCAAGATTGAAGACATCGTCTTTACTGGCAATGAAAATGTGAAATCCAGCAAACTGAGAGGATTGATGAAAGAAACGAGGAGAAAAAAGCGTTTCCTCGCATCCTCCAAACTCATACGGACCAAATACGAAGAAGACAAGCAAAAAATCATCAAGCACTACAATAAAATAGGTTTTCGTGATGCTCAGATATTGGGGGATAGTATTTGGCGCGGAGAGGATGGTAATCTGATGCTGAAACTCAATGTGTTTGAAGGCAACCGTTACTATTTCCGCGACATCGCTTGGAAGGGGAATTCAGTTTATGATGTAAAGACCCTTAACAATATTCTGGGTATCAAAAAGGGTGAGGTGTACAATGGTGAGCTATTGGAAACTCGTCTTAAGTTTAGTCAGGATGGAAGAGATGTAAGTTCCTTATACATGGACAATGGTTATCTGTTTTTCTCAGTTGACCCAATAGAGGTGGCAGTGGCTGATGATTCCATCGACCTGGAACTGCGTATTTTTGAAGGACCCCAAGCCACCATTGACAAAGTGATTATCAAAGGAAACGACCGGACTCATGAGCACGTGGTTCGCAGGGAGCTTCGCACTGTTCCCGGTGAAAAATTCAGCCGCTCCGACATTATCCGTTCGCAAAGGGAAATCATAAACCTTGGATATTTCAACCCGGAAAATCTCGGCATCAATACACCGGTTAATCCACAGAGAGGAACAGTTGATATTGAGTACACTGTGGAAGAGAAGCCTTCTGACCAGTTGGAATTGTCGGCAGGTTGGGGTGGCAGCGGTCGTGGTGTCATAGGAACACTTGGTGTTTCATTTAATAACTTCTCTGCAAGGAATATTTTCAAAAAGGAAAGTTGGGCACCACTGCCGCAAGGTGACGGACAGCGCCTGTCTATACGTGCCCAGACAAATGGCCGCTACTACCAGTCTTACAACATGTCCTTCACTGAGCCATGGTTAGGAGGCAAGAAGCCAAACTCCATGACAGTAGCAACTAATGTATCCATTTTATCCAATGGCTACAACCGCAACAGTGATCTGTATGGACGACTGCTTCAGGGTTCTTTGGTATTTAGCCTGGGAACCAGATTGAAATTCCCGGATGACAATTTCATTTCATCTACTGCGCTTACCCTGCAAAACCTGTCATTGAATAATTACGGATTCGGACGTGGATTCTTCCGGACTGACCGTGGAGAGGTGGTGACAGAAGGACAGTTCCTGAATTTCAGCATTACACAAACCATAGCCCGGACCACCATCAACAATCCACTGTTCCCGCAGGATGGAAGCCGCATATCCGTTTCACTTCAGGCTACTCCACCGTATTCCTTGTTCAGGAATCTGAATTTCAAGGATATGTCAGTTGAGGACCGCTTCAAGTGGCTGGAATATCACAAGTGGAAGGTACAGGCTGAATGGTATCAGACCCTCGTAGGTAAACTCGTGGTGAAAGCTGCCGCCAAGTTTGGATTCATGGGAGCTTATGATGAAGGTATTGGTATTTCACCATTCGAAAGATTCCAGTTGGGTGGTGATGGATTGAACAACCAACAGTTTGGATATTTCACAGGTACTGAAATCGTATCACTGCGCGGATATGCACCCGGCGACCTTGAAAACAACCGCTTCAATGAGAACAACCCAAATGACGTAGCGGCTACCCCGTTGTACCAGAAAATTACCATGGAATTGCGTTACCCCATTTCGCTGAATCCGAGTTCTACCATTTATGGACTGGTCTTCGCGCAAGGAGGTAATGCCTGGAAAAGAGCCGGCGATTATAACCCATTTGACATGAAACGCTCGGTTGGTGCCGGTTTGCGCGTATTCCTGCCGATGTTTGGTGTACTGGGCTTTGACTACGGTATCGGTTTCGACAAAGAGGGCAGCAGGAAGCTTTCTGACCTGGCTTCATTTAATATCATTCTCGGATTCGAACCGGAATAATAGTTTTAAAGATGAGGCTGTATCAAAAGACCCTTGTGATTTCATTTTGCAGAACGAAATATTATTTCCCGCTGATTTGCCTTTAGGTGTTTTTTTAACCACGGAGACATGGAGACACGGAGTTTCACGGAGTTCTCTCTGTGGTTCTTAGTGCTCTCAGTGCCTTCGTGGTAAAAAAACGCAGATGCACTCGCTTATTCCGCAGAGCGAATCATCAGCGAAAATTAGCGGGAAAATCCGCGGAATCTGCGGGAAAATTACTTATGATACAGCCCCAAATCCGGAGTAAGCAGCGAGGGTCTGACGCATCAGTAAGGCCCTCGTTTGTTTTTGACATCGTAGCTTTCCGGGCCATTTATCCTTCATGTCTGTCCAGCAAAGCCCAATAAACATCTAAACCAATTGGTTTGCATAGAATGGAAAAGATTACCTTTGCGGCACTTAAAAAAAAGCGAAGTGCTGTGGCAGAATGCATCGGTTTCACCTGTTGCTGTAATGTAAATTTGCACCCTTCTACTTTGCGCTTGTTTAACAAACAGAACTCACCTTAATGGATAAGAATACAGTAGTAGGATTCCTCCTCATTTTCGGGCTGCTCATTTTATGGCAGATCATGATGGCTCCTGATCAGCAGGAATTGGCCAAAATGGAACAAGCCAGATTGGATTCGCTTAGGGGCTTGGAGCAAAGACGTGCCGATAGCCTGGCACAATTGCAGATTACATCAAGGGCGGCCGGTGAAACTTCTGAACCGGACTCAGCAGCGATGGCTATGCAGCAATCGAAAATGAAAGAGGAATTTGGTCCTTTCGCTGCTGCCGCTGCCGGTACGGAGAAATTTGAAAAACTCGAAAATGACCTGATGCGTGTGTTATTCAGCACTAAAGGTGGCCGGGTCGTGGAGGTTGAACTCAAAGAGTATTTCAAGGTAAAACTGGATACAGCTCATAAAGAAGTCAAGTCGCCTCTAAAGTTACTGGAAGATCCGAAAAACAAATTTGAATACCTGATACCAGTGGCCAATGTTCCCCGTGGTTCAGTCAGTACGCAGGATTTATTTTTTGACATTTCCCGTGAAGGTGATAATACCATTGTATTTAAGGCCGATGCAGGACAGGGAAGGACATTTGAGCAGGTGTACACCATCGAACCTGGAAGTTATGGCCTGCAATACAGTGTTCGAATGAATGGCCTGCAAAACATCATGCCCCGTGAAACTCAGGATATCCGGCTCAATTGGGTGAATTACCTCGATAAACTGGAGCAAAACCATACTTATGAACGCAACTTTGTAACGGTTTACTTTAAACCCGTGGACGACGGTTATGATTATTGTTCCTGCACTTCCAATGATAAGGAAGAAATGCCTGCGCAAAAAATGAAATGGATTGCCCTGTCCAATCAGTTTTTTGCCAGCGTGCTTATTACGAAAGATACCCCATTCAGCGGGGCCGTCATGGAAACAGAGACTTATGAACCGGAAAACGACGACCTCAAAAAGGTGGCTGCTGATATCAGGATTCCCGTAGGCAATAAGCCAAACTTTGACATGACTCTTTACATGGGGCCCAAAGACTTCGAAACCCTGTCAGCTTATGGTGATGAACTTCAGGATATTATTCCATTTGGCAGCAGTATCATCGGTACTGCCAATCGCTGGGTTATCCGCCCATTGTTCAACTTTCTGTCTTCCTTTATCGGAGTGCAAGGTATCGTGATATTGGTGCTGACGCTGATAGTGAAACTGCTCTTGTATCCACTGTCTTATAAAATGCTGTATTCGCAATCAAAAATGGCTGCATTGAAGCCTCAACTGACCAGCCTTCGCGAAAAGTATAAGGACGACCAGAGTCAAATTCAGATGGAAAGTATGAAGCTTTACCGGGAATTTGGGGTTAATCCACTCGGCGGTTGTTTGCCGGTGATCATTCAAATGCCGGTTTGGTTTGCATTGTATCGATTCTTCCCGGCCAGTATTGAGTTCCGTCAGGTTGATTTCCTATGGGCAACTGACCTTTCCAGTTATGATGCCGTATTCTGGCTGCCTTTCGAAATTCCGTTTTATGGCCAGCATGTGAGCCTCTTCACGTTGCTTTGGGTTGTCACAACACTGATGTACACCCATTACAACATGAAAATTATGGACATGAGCAGCATGGGTGGCGGAATAAATGCTTCCATGATGAAGTGGATGCAGTACCTCATGCCAGTGATGTTCCTGTTTTTCTTCAACAATTTTGCTTCCGGACTTACAGTGTACCTGGTATTCAGCAACATCTTAAATGTGGCACAAACCATTCTGACCAAGAATGTGATAATCGACCAGGATAAGATTAAGGAAGAGTTGGAGGCTTACCGTAAAAAGCCCAAGAAGAAGGGAGGATTCCAGGCCAGGCTTGAGGATGCACTTAAACAACAACAAGCCCTGGCCACACAACGAGAGGCCGCAAAAAGCAAAAAGAAGAAATAATTATTTATGGTTTTCTGTCCCTAAAACCATCCTTTTAGCATGAAAACAACATTGCACATACTCCTGCTATTGACCCTGAGTTTTACGGTTGCTTGCCATGCAAACCGAAAAACAGTAGAAACAACAGACAAACCAGATGTTACATCAAAAAGCGCTCTTTCTGATGAAGGCCCGCCAGTTATTGTTAATGATGAAGTTGCTGGTTATGAAAAAACCCCCTGTTATGGGCAATGTCCCGTTTTCAAAGTGCGCTTTTACGCCGATGGTAAGGTGACATGGTATGGACACATGAATGTGGAAAGGCTGGGGAATTATGAGGCGAAAGTAGAGCAGAGTGTTATTTCCGGGATTCAAAAAAAGGCATTGGAAATTGGCTTTTACAAGTTTGAAGAAGAATACCCTGTCAATTATAAAATTGCCGATCTGCCCTATACCATAACTTTCGTACGCTATGGGGATAAAGCAAAAGCGGTAAGGAACATGACTGATGCCCCTGAGGCCCTTGTTATGTTTGAAGAGTATCTGGAAGGAATCATCGGTAAGTTGGATTGGAAGAAGGCAAAAGCATAAACCTTCGGCTCAAGATTTCAAGAAGCAGATTTTGTTGATAATAAATTAGGCAAAGACTTATCTTTGCTGCACATCTCATTTGGGGTGCTTTTTTAGGTAGGCTGTTGGCGTTTGGCTATTGGCTTTTTGCTCTTCAAACTTCCTCCGATAGCTAGCGGAGCCAAACTTCAAACTAAAAGGGCTGAGATAAAACCCATAGAACCTGCCCGGGTAATTCCGGGAAGGGAAATGAGTGCTTGCCACCACAACAGCAGCACTTATCAAGACTGGATTTCAGCGCGTTCAACCCCTGAACGTGCAAACGTTTAAACTAAATTATCGAGCCATGAAAAGTGCTTTAGTTTTGAGGTATTGGCTGTTGACCATTGGGCTTTTCTCAGCCATTAGCCTTCACTCGCAAACCTTATTGAGGGGAGTAATTACTGATACCGGTGGAAATTCACTGCCCGGTGCAACCGTAGTATTGCTGGAAACCAAACAGGGAACCACCAGTAATGAAAGAGGTGAATTTGAATTTATCAACCTAAAAGCTGGTAAATACACCATTCAGGTAAGTTTTGTCGGTTTTAAGGAAATAAAAAAGGAGCTGACAATACAAAATGGCAAACAGTCCATTTCTCAGGATTTTCAATTGGCAACACAGCCATTTTTATTAGAAACTCTGACAGTATTGGCAACGAGGGCGGGCGACAAGTCTCCATTCACTTATACCAATGTAAAGAAAGAGGCCCTGCAGGCCAGGAATCTGGGTCAGGATGTACCTTATTTGCTCGATGCAACACCTTCTGCGGTAGTTACTTCAGATGCAGGCGCAGGTATTGGTTATACGGGCATCCGCATTAGGGGCACGGACCCCACCCGCATTAATGTAACCATCAACGGTATTCCCCTCAATGATTCTGAATCCCAGGGGGTGTATTGGGTTGACCTTCCGGATTTTTCGGCTTCAACTGAGGATATCCAGATTCAAAGGGGTGTTGGCACTTCAACCAATGGTGCCGGAGCTTTTGGCGCTACCATCAATCTGAATACCAGTAAAATTCATCAAAAACCATATGCTGAGTTGGCTGGCACCATCGGTTCGTATGGAACATGGAAAGCTTCCATTCAATTCGGCTCCGGACTTATCAACAGGCAACCAATCCCGAGTTCTCGGGACATGCCCATCAACTCTCAACCAACAACCGGCTTCACCCTCGACGGCCGCCTTTCCATCATTCAATCAGATGGTTACATCGAAAGGGCCAGCGCTGACCTGAAGTCATTCTATGTAAGCGGAGCATGGCTTGGAGAAAAAAGCTCGCTCAGGGCAAATGTCTTTTCCGGTCATGAAATAACTTATCAGGCATGGAATGGTGTTCCTGCTCAATGGGTTGATGACGAGAAACTTCGCCGCTACAACGTGAGTGGTACAGAAAAGGAAGGTGAACCACACGATAATGAGGTGGACGACTACACGCAGACGCACTATCAGTTGCTCTTTAATCATGAAATGAACCGGAACTGGAACATCAGTTTGGCCGGACATTACACCCGTGGTTATGGCTTTTTTGAGCAATACAAAGCTGACCAAAAACCTACGCGGTACCTTTTTCCCAACGATCCTCAGGGAAGGCGCTTTGACTACATTCGCCGCCGCTGGCTGGATAATGACTTTTATGGAGGTACCTGGGCACTCAACTATACCAGTAATGGTAAAACTTTGCAGGCAACCTTTGGGGGAGCCTGGAATCATTACCTGGGCGACCACTTTGGTGAGATTATTTGGGGTGAAAATACCGGAGAAATAAAACCTGGCCACCAGTACTACTTTGGTGTTGGTGAAAAGCAGGACTTTACTGTGTTTTCAAAAGTAACCAGAAGTTTTACGCCATTCCTGCATGGATTCCTCGACCTGCAATACAGAAGAGTGGTTTATGATATTACCGGAACGGACAATGACCTGCGCGATGTAACAGATGCTGCCGATTATCATTTCTTCAATCCAAAAGCCGGTCTCTTGTACGACTTGAGCCCTACTGCAACCGCCTATGTGTCATTTGCTGCTGCCAACAGGGAACCCAACAGAGATGACTTCACCGATGCCCCGGAAAACTCCCGCCCCTTACACGAACGCTTGTACAACACTGAACTGGGGTATCGTAAGAGTCAATCCTCCGGCTCATGGGGACTGAATCTTTACCACATGAAGTACAAAGACCAGTTGGTACTCACTGGCAATATCAACGATGTAGGTGATGCCATCCGACGCAATGTGCCAGACAGCTACAGGTTGGGACTGGAGTTGTATGGTTCCAGGAATCTGAGCAAGTCCTTGTCAGTGGAAGGCAATGCTACACTGAGCAGAAACAAGATTAGAGACTTTACAGAATACATCGATAACTGGGACACATGGGAACAGGAGAGTTTTGAACACGGTACTACTGATATTGCCTTTTCCCCAAATCTGATTGCCTTTGGCAAACTAAACTTTACCCCCCAATTCCTCAATTTGTCATCCCAAAGGGACTCTCATCCTCTCATCTTCTCCCTTTCCGGCAAATACGTCGGAGCACAATTCATGGACAACACCTCCAATGAAAACGCGGTACTGGATGCGTATTTCGTTTCCGACCTGCAAATTCGTTATGTGTTGAAGGCTTCGTTTGCAAAGGAAATCACTTTGAACCTGTTGGTCAATAACCTGCTCGATGCCCGGTATGCCTCTAATGCATGGATTTACCGGTACATTTCACCATCCTACGATGGCAGACCTGACGACCCTTATACCCGACTGGAAAACTCCAACACTTATAACCTGACAGGTTATTACCCACAGGCTGGAAGGAACTTTTTGTTGGGGCTGGTGGTGAAGTTTTGAGAGGAATTTGATAGAATTTTTTCGTATTGATGCGGAAAAGAGGAGGCAGCTAATTAGCTGCCTTCATTTGTATATTTCCCTTGTTACTCATAGGGGAGTTTTTCCTTATTTTTATTTGTGATGGAAATAGCGTCCCTTGTAGCACCAACAGGCATTGGTATTATCCGTTCAGCAATTGTTTCCAAGCCTTTTTTGCTGTTAAAAAGATCAATGATCAATTCAGTGCCTGGCTGCGAGACATGAAATCTAAAATAACCATAGGGAACACCTCTCTCCTAATTCTGTATATAGTAATCATTCCTTATTTCTTCTTTGGATACTTCACTTTGATTAATTCTGATTAGCTTTAATTCGCGAACGGGCTGATAAACCAAAGGAACCTGTTCAACCACTACATCACATTTATCCATTCCAAAAGCAATTAAATCCGATTGTCCCATTTTTTTCAGAAAGAAATAACTGTTGAGCAAAAGTCCTTCTTTCACGGTAAATTCATTTTCCACTGAAATGAATTTTTCCAGTACCACGAATTTAAAGTCAGGTTCGGCGTTGTAACGGGTGGAGCCATCAGGTCTGATATGTAGTCTAAGTTCTTTGTTTTTCACTAAATCCTTTACAATTCGTTTGAAGTAAATCTCTAATTTCGGCTGCTGTCGGAATCCGATATTAAGGTCAATTCGGATAATCCTGTTGTCGAGAATTTCATTAACCTCGTAATTAAGTGTATAGGGCTCTGTGGTGTAATTGATGTGAAAGAACCAATACACGTCAGCTCTTTTCGGCTTTTTGGAGAAAATGGATTTGATAATTTTTTCTTCAATTTGCGTTTTCCGGTTTGCCTTGGTCAGATATACCAGATGTGTGCTGAATTTAGGGATAGCTATGTCTTTACTCAGTTCTGCAATGATATTCAGATAGCTGTCCAGGTCAATAAATTTCATTAACCTGTTGTTGATTTTTCTTGCATAAAACCAAACATACATCACAAGGAAAATGAACAATTCAAAAAATAGAAACATCCACCGTTCTTTAATCTTAGCAATATTGGCAATGAAAAATGATGTTTCAATTATTCCGAAGAAAAGCACTAACGCAACAACTATCCAACCATTCCAGCCCAATTTGAAATACAGATAATGAGCCAACAAAATTGTTGTCATCAGCATAGTAATGGTAATGCTAAAACCATAAGCTGCTTCCATGTGAGTAGAATTTTGGAAGTATAAAATCATCAAAATACATCCAATCCAAAGTATGTTGTTTACACTTGGAATGTATATCTGTCCTTTTACTTCTGTTGGTTGTCTTACTGCTACTCTTGGCCAAAAGTTTAAGTTCATTGCCTCGCTAATAAGCGTGTAGCTTCCGCTAATCATCGCTTGTGAAGCAATAATTGCGGCTAAAGTTGCAATTGCAATTCCAAACGGTAAAAACCAATTCGGCATGATTTCATAGAATGGATTTTGTCCATTCAATAAATTTCCTTCGCCTAAATTCATTATCCATGCAGCTTGACCCATATAGTTAAGTAAAAGGCAAACTTTTACTACTGCCCATGTAATACGGATATTTTTTCTACCGCAGTGGCCAAGGTCTGAATACAATGCTTCTGCTCCGGTTGTAGCCAAAAAAACTGCACCCAACAACCAAAATCCATGAGGATATTCAGTAAGAAATTGAATGGCATTTAGAGGGTTAAGAGCTTTAAAAATAGCAGGGTGATAGAATATTTGAATCAGCCCTAAAGTTGAAAGCATAGTGAACCAAACTAACATGGCAGGGCCAAAAGTGCTGCCAACTTTATGTGTCCCAAAACGCTGAAAGAAAAATAATGCAGAAAGAATTAAAACTACAATAGGAACAGTCGGTATTTTTTCAAATCCTTTGAAATTAGTAATACCCTCAACGGCTGATGCGACTGAAATGGGAGGAGTTAAAATTCCATCAGCTAAAAGCGTTGTGGCTCCAATTATGGTGGGAATGGCTAGCCAATTTCTGTAGCTGCGAATAAGTGCATAAAGTGAAAAAATACCCCCTTCTCCGTGATTGTCGGCTTTGAGTGCAAGCCAAACGTATTTGATGGTGGTTTGAAAAGTGAGTGTCCAGAACACACAGGATACGCCACCATAAACAATCAGTTCACTTATTTCACGCTCGCCAATAATGGCCTTCATCACATATAGTGGCGAAGTTCCTATGTCGCCATATATGATCCCTAAAGTAACCAGCAAAGAAGTTGCTGTAATTTTTTTTGAGGTAGTGGTACTCATTTCTTAAGATTCTTAAAGGAAGCTGGACAAAGCAAACAACTGCACTCTACCAGCTTGGAATTTCGGTGCAAAACTGCAGGGAAGTATATAAAGGCACGGTAAAAGAAAGAGGTGGAAGTATAAAGATTTTGTAAAAACTCAACTACAGACGAACCGGTATCCTACGCCACTTTCTGTCACAATAAATTTTGGCTGGTTTGGGTCGTCTTCAATTTTCTTGCGCAGTTGTCCAACGTACACTCTTAGATACTGGGATTGTGTCTGAAATCCAGGTCCCCAAATAACCTTCAATATGAACTGATGGGAAAGCACTTTGCCCACGTTTCTTGCAAAAAGTGTAAGCAAGGCATATTCTGTGGCAGTCAGCTTGATGATCTCTCCGTTCTTTTTAACAGTATGAGCGACAAAGTCAATGGTGAGGTTGTCATAGTCTTTCCAACTGGCATTGTCGTCCGGACGGTTGGAACGTAATGCAGATCGAATGCGTGCCAGTAGTTCCCCCATGCGGAAAGGCTTGGTGAGATAATCATTCGCTCCGTTATCCAGTGCGTACACGATTTCATCTTCCGAATTCCGAACAGATAAAATAATGACCGCTCCGGTGTACCATTCCCTTAATTTTTTTAAAACAAGTTGACCGTCTTCATCCGGCAAACCTAAATCCAGAAGAATAATATCCGGGGGGTGCATTGCAGCAGTGATGAGTCCTGCTTTTCCGCAGTCAGCTTCAGAAATGTGGAAATCGTTTGCACTCAGTGTAATTTTGAGAAGCTTCCGGATGGGAGCCTCGTCGTCGATTATAAGGATTGAAGGTTGAATCATGGCTGATATCAAATTTCTATGTCTCCTACATTATCCACATCCATTGTTTCTGCAGGAATACTGATAGTAAACTTTGCCCCGCCATTTGGTGCATTCTCAAGATTAATAGTGCCGTTATGCGCATCTACGAAACCTTTGGCGATACTGAGTCCAAGTCCTATACCGCCCGTTCGGGAATTTTTAGAGCGAAAGAATTTTTCAAAAACCAGTTCCAGGTCGCCTTTTGGGAATCCCGGGCCATTATCCAGAATCTCAATGATACAGCGATTATCGAGTGCTCCACACGTTACAGTAATTTCTGTTCCACGCGGCGTATAAATTGAAGCATTGTAGATTATGTTTATCAGCACCTCTTCCATAAGCCCGAAGTCGAGCTTGAAGAGAGGGAGGTTTTCAGGTATGTTCAAGCGTATGTTAAACCCTTGCAATTCTTTACTTAACTCGTTCAGTACTTTAAAAACAAGTTCCTTCAAATCACACCAAATGAACCGGGGTTTAATCGATCCACTATCCAAACGGCTCATACTTAAAAGATTGTCCACGAGTCGATTAAGCCTTTCAGCGGCTGTATTAATTTCAGTTATTAGTTGCTGTTTATTTTCTTCTCCCAGTTGGGTTTCATGCGATATTAAGTTATCTGATGCCCCGATGATCGTAGCCAGAGGAGTTCTTAATTCATGAGAAAGAGAGTTAAATATGGTGTCGTATAGTTTGGCCGCACTTTCTCTTTCCTCCTTTTGTATTGCCATTTCTTCGGCTTTTCGAATACGAGTGCTGAAAACGCCATTGAGCAATGCCACAATGAAGTACATTCCAAACATCAGTAAATCTTCCAGATTGCTGATATGTAGTGTAAACTGAGGTGGTATAAAAAAGAAATTCCAAATCAGGGCACCCAGTGTAGCAGCCAGCAGGACGGGATATAAACTCATTCGCAGCGCCAGCAATGAAACTGAAAGTAACAGAACCAATGCTACTGCTCTATAGCCAAAGAAATCCGCTATGGGTATACATGTCACCGACATTAGACTAATGACAAGAAAGCTGACAAAAAATTGCCTGCGCAAATTTTCTTTTCGTTTTATTGAAACGCCCATTAGAATCTAAATGTACTATTGACCAACTGAATAGCGATGACAAAAGGATTGGACAAATTTGCGGATCCCTTTGCATTTTTGTTTCAAAAATTCGAGCTGCAAAGTTATTGGGTCATTTATAAAGTGGCAGTAAAAGAAAAGGTTGGAAGTATAAAGATTTTGTAAAGAGAACTGAATGAAGCGCTTCCAACACTTACTCTATTTTCAATTAAAAACCCAAGCATTTCATCATCAGCGCACATTCCCTTAATTTCGCCGCGCTTTTGAAACATCCTCCTGAATCGGTTGGTACTTTAATTATCAAGGGTTGCAAAGTAAACAGCAGAATAGGGCTATTCATTGCTCATTATTCAATACCTCTTGAATTTGCTCCTTGAGAGTCGGGATATCAGAGGTTACAACCCTCCAGACCATTCCAATTGTCACACCAAAATATTGGTGAATTACAATGTCTCTCATCCCGGCAATTTCTCTCCATTGAATGTCCGGGTATTTTTCCTTTGTTTCTTTGGAAATATTTTAACAGCCTCACCAATGATTTCAATTCGGCGGATCACAGCATCCTGCTTTTCTGAGTTTCTCTCAAATTCTCTTTCGGACAAACCAGCAACATACTCTTCAATTCTGTCTATACTCTCCAGAATATCTTCAAGAAAAACGAGTTCGTCTCTTTTCTTTTTCTTAGCCATAAATCCTGATTTCTTCTGATAAAATCCGGTTTTTCAACCTCGGTTTGACTGCCTCGTATTCTACCAAATCAACCTTTCTACCCAACAAATCTTCCAACTCATATTTGATACCTACAAATTCCAAAAGGCTTATTTGGGTTCCCATTTCCACAAGAATATCAATGTCGCTGTTAGATGCAGCCTCCCCTTTCGCAACAGAGCCGAATATTCCAGCGCGTTTGATTTTGTGTCGAATAAGTACCGGGACTATGGCTTCTTTAATTTCTTCTATTTTCATTTTAACTTCTTAATCAACAGAATGATTTTTTCTTGGTACAAATTTACTCAGTCTTTATCAAAAAGCTTCTAAAGACCCTGTTGCAAAAAACCTGCATTCCTACCAATCCTGGCCTTTTTTCAAACTGGTAATATGCGCCAAATGATGCCGGCAATGCCAGGCATAGATGCCAGTCGCTTCAGAAAGTTTATAAGCTCTGCCCTGTTCCGGATGAAAAAACGACCTTTCCATGTCCTTATCCTTCATGCCATTTAACAAAGCTGCCCAACGCTCATGAATGCCGCTTATGATTTTTAATGAAGGCTCAATTGGGTATTTCTTGCTGTCCGAAAGCTCCGCCCATCGTTCTTCGAAATAGGGTTTTATAGTTGGATTCTCTTCCGTCAATGCCAATTTGAACCTGATAAAACTGTTTATATGGCTGTCAGCACAATGGTGGACAAGCTGCCGGATAGTCCAGCCACCAGGCCTGTAGTTTGTGTCGAGTTGCACATCAGTCAAATTGCTGACTTCTCTTCTTAAATTATCAGGGAATTGGGCAATGACCGATATCCATTCATTCAAAATCTCTTTTGATATATTTTCCGGCCTTTTGAAATTTCCGATTGGGTATTTTAATTCGTCGAGTTGCATAATTGGAATTTTAGTTTGAAAGAGTAAGGTGAAAACAATTGATTCATCATCACAAATGTGAATTTCAGTGTTCAGAAAAGTAACAAGATAGACACAACTCTACAGTTTATTTTCAATTAAAAAACTTAAGTTTTTCATCATCAGCGCACATTCCCTTAATTTCGCCGCGCTTTTGAAACATCCTCCAGAATCGGGAGTTATTAAGGCCTGTTCCAGTTGGGACGGCAGGAATAGGTTAATCAAAAACATTACCCTTTTGACTTTTGACCTGAACATCATGAAAAGAACAGAAATAGCTGAAATACTGAAATCCCCGAAAACCGGAACCGAAGTGACCGTCATGGGCTGGGTGCGCGCCTTCCGCTCCAACCGTTTTATCGCCCTGAACGACGGGTCCAGTGCCGACAACCTTCAGGTAGTGGTGGACTTTGAAAAAATGGACGAATCGGTTTTGAAGAAAATCGGATTCCACGCCTGCATCAGCGCCACAGGTAAATTGGTGGAATCACAGGGCAGCGGGCAAAGCGTGGAGCTGCTGGCCGATACGGTGGAGGTGCTGGGTGAATGCAACCCCGAAGAATACCACCTGCAGCCCAAACACATGACCATGGAATACCTGCGCGAAAAGGCACATTTCCGCATGCGCACTAATACTTTCAGTTCCGTGTTCCGCATCCGGCATGCAGTGGCTTATGCCGTGCATAAATATTACAACGACAGAGGTTATTACTACATGCATACACCGATTGTTACCGGAAGCGATGCGGAGGGTGCCGGTGAAATGTTTCACGTAACGACCTTCGATGTGGGTAATCCGCCACGGACGGAGGACGGCCAAATCAACTGGGGTGAGGACTTTTTCGGAAAAGCCACCAACCTGACCGTTTCCGGTCAATTGCAGGGCGAAATAGCGGCACTGGCGCTGAGCAAGATTTACACATTCGGCCCGACATTCCGGGCTGAGAAATCCTTTACGCCGAGGCACCTCGCCGAATTCTGGATGATAGAGCCCGAAGTGGCATTTTTCGACATCGAAGACAACATGGACCTCGCCGAGGATTTCGTTAAATACCTCATCAGCTACGTTCTCGACAACTACATGTCAGACATGGAATTCCTGGACAAGCGCATCGCCGAAGCGGAGAAAAACATGAAACAGGAGGACCGCCGCCCGATGGGATTGATAGAAATGCTGCGTTTCGTGGTGGACAACAATTTTGAGCGCATCACCTATACCGATGCCATCAACATACTGCTGAATTCAAAACCCTACAAAAAAGGCAAATTCCAATTCCCCGTGGAATGGGGCAAAGACCTGCAATCGGAACATGAGCGCTACCTGGTGGAAAAGCATTTTCAGAAACCGGTCATCGTCCGGGATTACCCGAAAGTCATCAAAGCCTTTTATATGCGGGAAAACGATCCCGATAGCTATCGGGACGAGCCCGGCAAAGAAACGGTTGCTGCCATGGACGTACTTTTCCCCTACATCGGAGAGGTCATCGGTGGCTCGCAGCGGGAAGAGCGTTATGACAAACTGCTCAGCCGGATTCAGACACAGGGCATCCCGGAAGAGGAACTCTGGTGGTACCTCGAGCTGCGCAAATTCGGTGGCTGTCCCCATGCTGGATTCGGGCTTGGCTTTGAGCGTATGGTGCAGTTTATCACAGGCATGGGCAATATCCGGGATGTGATTCCATTCCCGAGGGCAGCAGGTTCGGCGGAGTTTTAACCTTTTGTAGCCAAAAGTTGTTCTTAGCGTTATCGCAGCTTTTTGGAGAATCTTCACACTGTGAACCTCCGCGTCTTCTCTGTGAAACTTTGTGTAATTATTGGGTTACGCAGATGGGCACAGAGAAAAATGGACAAGGCCAAATCATAAACCCATAGCGTATATGCTCACAGTTCAAAACCTCACTAAAACTTATGAAAGTGGCAATAAGTCACTGACCGTTCTCGATGATGTCACTTTCGATATCAAAGAGGGAGAAACTTTTGCCATCGTTGGCCCGTCGGGAAGCGGTAAAACTACACTTCTGGGCCTTTGTGCCGGCCTCGACCGTGCAAGTTCGGGTTCAGTTACCCTGAATGGTATCCGCCTCGACGACCTCGATGAAGATGAAAGAGCAGAGGTGCGCAATCAGCATGTGGGTTTTGTTTTTCAGAATTTTCAACTCATACCCACTCTGACCGCCCTTGAAAATGTGATGGTGCCCATGGAATTGAAAGGCGAAAAAGGAGCACAAAAAATGGCGATGGAACTGCTGGTAAGGGTAGGGCTTGGTGACCGTCACGACCACTATCCTGCTCAGCTTTCAGGAGGTGAGCAACAGAGGGTTTCCTTGGCAAGGGCATTTTCCAACAGGCCTAAAATCCTGTTCGCAGACGAACCAACGGGTAACCTCGATGTGGAAACCCATGACGTGGTGGAAAAGCTGCTTTTTGACCTCAACAAAGAAGCCGGAACAACACTGGTGCTCGTGACTCATGACCTGGAACTGGCGTCGAAAACGCAGCACATACTTAAATTGAGAGGTGGTAAGGTTGCAGAATAAAGGCAATCAATTATTTGACAAGCTTATGAAAGGGCCTGAACTTTGCTCTGTTGTTTTACTATTCATAGCCCATTTATCTTAAATAGCAAGCCAAGAAAATCCTGTTTTATGAAGGTCAAAGTACTGTTACTCTTTTCTTTTTTGTTTGGCACAACACTTTTTGCCGGTAATGTTCCGGTAGAAAAAGGGGATGTTTTGTTCACCTGCAGCGTTACAGCTTGCAACAAAATGGACTCTGTTTTTCTGTTTGAATTCAATGGGATAGTTTTTAAGAAAATAAAAACTGCACTGACCAGTGATTGGCAGAACTATGAATTCAAAGTGCCTTTGGATGGCCCCAGGTTTTATTACGTTGGGTTATCGGCCCAAAATTTAAGACCTGTCATTTTGGGTTCAGAAAGTAACGTGTCCCTGACAGGAAATTGCACCAGTTTTTCAGGTGCTCAGCTGCCCGGTTCTAATATTAACAAGGAGTATGAAATGGTGCTACAGCAGGTGACACAGTTCAAAAGTGAATTCGGAACACTGCTTCGCCAGTTTCAAGTGGCTCAATCACAGGACAATGTGGACCAAATGAATGCTACTGTTTTGCAGTTGCGCAGCCTCGACCAGAGAAGAATCAATTACCTCGACTCATTGAAAAATAGTAACACCTTCCTTTCGCATATTGCCGCCCTGAATACTTATTTGAGCTATCAAAACAACGGAAGCGGCGACTTGTCCGAAATAGAATACTTTGCCAATGACTATTTCAAATTTGCAGATTGGGGACATGTTCACATGCAATATATGCCACAGGTATATGAAGGAATCCGTGACTTTACCCAAACCTTGTTGAGTGTTGGAATGCCCGATGAATACACAAAACATTTCCTGGATGAATTGCTGAGCAAAATACCCAATACTTCGCGTACTCATATGCTGGCATTGAGCGGTGTCATGGTTTCCCTGCAACAGCAGAAAAAAGGAGACCTGTTGGTAAACTATGCTCAGCGATATATCGACCTTTACAGGCAAACAGAACCCGAAGCGGTTGAACTGCTGGAACAGGTCGTCAGGGAAACTGCAGGATTCATGCCCGGTTCTGTTGCTCCGGATTTTGCCATGGCTCAACCCGATGGTCAGCCACTTAAGTTGAGCCAATTGCGCGGCAAATACCTGTTGATTGACTTTTGGGCCAGCTGGTGTGGTCCATGCAGGGTAGAAAACCCAAATGTGGTAAAAGCATACTCCCAATATGCTCCCAAAGGTTTCGAAATCCTCGGGGTCAGCCTCGACCAGAATCGTGAGCGTTGGCTGGACGCCATAACCAAAGATGGTCTGACCTGGCCACAGGTTTCCGACTTGAAAGGCTGGCAAAACGAGGCCGCACAATTGTATGGCGTTTCTTCCATTCCACACACATTTTTACTCGATAAGGAGGGTAAAATAATTGCCCGTAATCTAAGGGGTGAGGCCTTATGGGCAAAACTGAGAGAAGTACTGGGTGAGTAAAGTATTTCAGTTTTTATTCCTCATCCCGGATTCCCTTCAGATGATGTACTATTTCAGGGTATTGAACCAACAGTGCCCTCCACATGTCGTTGTCTAACACGAATGGAATTGTCTTTCCAAATTTCCCCGATGCAGCCAAGTGGAATTGTATCAGATAACCCAGCCCTATGTTATTTTCCGTAACCCTTTGGATATCGTGAAAAGGATAACGAACCGTTTCAAAATAATTGGAAACATAGATATGACTTGCGTCCACCTCTATCCTTTTCAGTTGAAACACAGTAAAGTACAATATGGCGGTGCCCAGTATAAAGAACGTAAGCACAGCTAATTTGAAATAAAATGGAGGAAGAGCTGAAAACATCAAGGCATCCGTAAGCCAAACAGCCAAAGTAAACAAGCCAAAAAACACCGTCCACAAAGTGGGCAGAAACACCTTGAGCAATAATGTGGCATTGGAGGAGATTCGCACCATGGTCTGTTTGATCTATGTACTTAATTCTTCTTTAGCCTTCTGTTTTTCAACCCTTTTACACACGTAAATACTTAATTCGTACAACCCCAACAAAGGGCATGAAATGAGTATTTGACTGAAAACATCCGGTGGGGTGATAATGGAAGCCACAACCACAATAATTACTATGGCATGTTTGCGATACTGCCTTAAGAATCCGGATGAAATAACACCAACCTTAGCCAGGACAAAAGCCACCACCGGCATTTCAAAAATCAATCCCACTGGAAGCGTCAACATCATGATGTAACTCAAATAGGAGGATAAAGCCGGTTGCGCTTCTACTCCCGGCAAATCGTATCCTATGAGGAAGGTAACTGCAAATGGGGAAACGATAAAGTATCCGAAAAGCACACCAATGATAAATAGAGCAGAACAAACAGCAACCGCGTAACGGGTAACAGCCCTTTCTTTATCGTATAATCCAGGCTTGATGAATCTCCAGAATTCCCAAAATATATACGGGAAAGCAATGATAAAGCCCAGAAATAAAGAGACTTTGATGTGGGTGAGGAACAACTCACCGAAGTTTGGAGTGATAAATTTGAACTCCCCCGGACTAAAACAGATGGTTTCTCCTAACCCAATTGAATGTGAAAGATCACACCACATGCGATAGGCAATAAAGTCAGGGTTTTTAGGGCCGAAAATGACAGTATTGAATACAAAATCCTTGGCCAGGAATATGACTACAGCACCCACAAACACTGCTAAAGCAGCACGGAAGAGGTGACCTCTTAATTCTTCGAGATGGTCAAAAAAGGACATTTCTTTTATTTCACCTACCGGAACTTTCTGTTCAGCCTCTATATGTTTTTCTGCCATAATGGAAACATGAGTAGTCGCCAGATAATATGCCCAAAGCAGGGCGTTCAAACCGAGCTGCGAAGGTAAGAATTGTTGAATGGAACCCTATAAGATGTTTGTCAAATGATTGAAAACACTGGTTACCGGCGGCAAGCAGTCTTATTTTGGTTCTAAAATGAATTGCAGCCAATTATCCAGATTGACCGTATTGAATTCTGCTTTCGGATAAGTTTCATTCCAGGAGGCTGGAGCTTTGCCGGTATTTTGATTGAACTTAAACTCATAACCTGCAGGATTACCTTCGAGTTCTTCAACATAATCAATCTCAGCCCCGGTCTGCAAGCGCCAAAAAAACTGTTTGGCTCTTATTTGTCTGTTATCTAAAAATTTCGAACGTTCTATGAAAAGGAAGTTTTCCCACAAACGGCCGCCATCATCCCGCAGATTTAGAGGATTGAATTTTTCAATAAGTGCATTGCGGATCCCAAGATCTAGGAAATAAACCTTTTGTTTTTTTGAAATCTCCTTTCTTAGGTTGCGACTGTAACCGCCAACCATTTTTATTACAAATACTTTTTCCAGCAAATCGGAATACCGTTGAACAGTTGCCGTATCGAGGCCCAGTTGCCTTCCCAATTCGTTAAAGGAAACCTCAGACCCAATTTGAAAGGCCAACAAGCGCAATAAATCGCGCAGCTTCGCACTGTGTTTGATTCCGCCAAACTCCAAAACATCTTTATACAGGTACGCATGAGTCAACTCACTCAGGAACGCTGATTTGTCGTCTCGGTTTTTCAATTCCAGCGTACCCGGATAGCTTCCAAATATTAGCCATTCTTCCAGGCGACTATGATAATCCAATACACTACTGCTACTGGCCAATTCAATTGCTGAGAATGGATGGAGTTTGAAAGTCCAGGTCCTTCCTGTAAGAGGTTCCTGTATTCTATTAGCCAGATCCAAAGAAGAGGATCCCGTTACAAATATTCGCAGTTCTGGAAAATTGTCGTGGAGGATTTTCAGGTTGATGCCAATATCCGGAATCCGTTGGGCCTCGTCAATGAAAAGAAGATCATATCCCGATACAAAAAGACGAAGTTTATCCAAATCCCTGGAAGAGAATACGTCCGCATGTGGATTAAAATCTGCATTGACCTGAAGAATATTCTTTTCACCAAATTTTTGAAATAACTGCTGGGCCAAAGTTGTTTTTCCCACCTGCCTTTGACCGTAGAGTATAACAATCTTGCGAGGGTAGCCGCAAAGCCTTTCCAAAAGTCTGGACTCAATTTCTCTGTTGATATAAGAATTCATGGATTGCAATCAATAAATTTGGGCGAATTTATGGAATTGAATCGTTAAATAGGCGGGAATTTATGGAATAGGACGTATAGGGTGGCGATTATGAGCGTCTTATCACAGTGTCAGTTTCATAGCCCCGCTCAGGAATTTCCTCCATTCCTGCCGATTTTCTACCTTCCGGCCCTGAAAAGTTCAACACCTCTAAAAATTGAATTGGAATCTGTCATTTCTAAAATCATTATGAAAAACTCACTCATTCCAGCCAGACTTATTATACAGCATGCACGGTTAGTTCTGAACCTCATGCCAGGTGCTTTTGCCCTATTCTTTTTCGCCTCCTGCGGTTTGAACCAGGTTAAACTTTCGGAGGGGATGGTAATCGCTAAATCGGTTACCATTAAACAAGATACTTTCCGGATAAATGGAAGTGACAGTTTGAATAAACCCGTCATTATCATAGAAGGAGATGGTTTAACAGTTGACTTCAATGGTGCTGTGCTGATTGGCTCAAATGATCAATACCTGCCCAACGAATTCTATGGGACGGCCATTTTGATAAAGGGTAAAAACATTACCCTGAAAAACGCCATCATCAGAGGGTACAAAGTTGCCGTGATGGCAGAGGGCGTTGATGAATTAAGCATTCTGGACAGCGACTTCAGTTACAACTGGCGACCCAAACTAAAAAGCCGTCGCGAAAAAGAGGATTTCTCTGACTGGCTGAGTTATCACAACAATGAAAACGACGAATGGCTGAGGTATGGCGCGGCCATTTACCTTAAGAACTGCAATAAGGCTCAGGTAAAAGGAGTAACCGTAAAACAAGGCATGAATGGACTGATGATGACAGGTTGCAATGACGGCCTGTTTTACAACAACAATATCAGTTTCAATTCAGGAGTCGGCATTGGAATGTATCGCAGCAGCCGCAACAAAATCATGCACAACAAGCTCGACTGGAATGTGCGCGGTTATTCTCACGGTTTTTATCAAAGGGGACAGGACTCGGCTGCCATCCTGGTGTATGAGCAGAGCAATGAAAACACTTTTGCCTACAACTCTGCGACCCATTCCGGCGACGGTTTCTTTTTGTGGGCGGGTCAGTCAACAATGGACACTGGTGAGGGTGGTTGCAACGACAACCTGTTGTACCGAAACAACTTCTCCTATGCGCCCACCAATGGCATAGAAGTTACTTTCAGCAGGAATAAGATTGTGGACAATATCATGGATGAATGCACTTATGGAATTTGGGGTGGATACAGCTACGAAACGCTCATATTGGGTAACCAAATTAAAAATTCCAGGTACGGTCTCGCCATCGAACACGGTCAGCAAAACACCATCTACGGAAATGAATTTCACAATGACTCTACCGGAATAAGACTTTGGTCCAGGGAAAGCCAACCCGCCGACTGGGGATATGCACAAAAAAGGGATGTGCAAAGCCGTGATTATAATATTGGAAGGAATCTGTTCAATGGCGTGAAGAACCCGCTGAGAATTAGCGGCACATCAAAAGTGGCTATCAATGATGACAACCGTTTTGAAAATTTTGAAAAGCTGTTGATAGAAGACAGGCCCAACCAGGAATTCTTTTTTGTCAAAAATGATGTATTGAGTGACGAAGGATGGGAAGCAGCAGAGTCTTTTAAGAGCATGAACAGAGTCGGCCCGAATAGCTCTGAATTCAGCATCCCTATGGAAGAAATTAAAAAATACGGGGTGGAGCGCTTGCCTGATGGCATGGAAACGGCGCTTCTTAAAGACCACCCACAGGGAAGGCAGTATATTCTGATGAACGAATGGGGACCTTACGATTTTTCTTATCCCGGCATCTGGCTGCAAAATATTGAAGATGACACCTACACTTTTCTCCTGCTGGGACCTGCCAACGGTCAGTGGAAAGCCAACAGTGCCATGGGCTTTTCAAATCTTAGCGAATATGTCGGTACTTTTCCCGCTACCATCACAGCTAAACGAAAACCTGGAGTTGAATTGCTGACGGTTGACATGGAATTCAATGGAGAACCTTTCACCGACCAGTTCGGGCGGACTTTGGGTGGCAAGGAGCCCTATTACTTCTTTTTTTCCAGGTTTGAAAAGGAGCTGAAATGGCAGGTAAAATTCTACAATTACGATGATGCTTCCGACCCCATTATGCATTACGACGTTTTTACGGATTTGGAGAAAAAAGCTCCAGCTTATTCCATGACTTCAAAAGACCTGAATTACGGCTGGTGGGGTAGCCCCGGACAAGGGGTGAATGCAGACAAGTTTGCCACTTTTGCAGAGAGTACTTTCACAGTTTTGCAGGAAAGCCTTGTATTAAGGGTAACTTCCGATGACGGTATGAAGCTTTACCTCAATGGTATTCAACGAATGTCCAACTGGTCGGTTCATGAGCCAGAAACGAATGTGCTGAAAATAACCCTGCCCTTAGGTGAAAACCACATTAAAATCATTCATTTTGACAAAAGTGGCTTTGCAACCCTGCAGTTTGTTCTCGAACCGATTTTATAAGCCAGCTGACTATTCAGCAGAATGCAAGGCTAGCCTGTTGCCCTCTGAGTCTTCAAACAGGGCCATGTAGCCGTATTCGGGTGAAATCTGTTTTTTTGGTTGTATAATTTTTCCCCCGGCTTTTTCAATGCGGCCTTGTACTTCACTTAAGTCAGGATTGGCATCCAGATATACTATTGTGCCATTGGAACCTGGTTTGTACCATGCTCCGCAACAGATAGCGGCTCCAACATTTTTGTGAGGGAAAATGCCCATTTTAAAGCCACCAAAGTCAATGGCCTCAATCTTCATGTCGAATATTTGCTCATAAAATTCTTTGGCGCGCCCGAAATCACTAACTGCGATTTCAAACCATTGTGTCCATGATCTTTCCATTTTGAAATTATTGCGAAAGGTGAAAAATTTGAATACTCCGGTAAACGGGGCTGAAATTTACGGTTAAGTAATGAGTCAAAAATAAAGTAGCCAAATGTTTTCTTAACCATTTGAAAATCAGTTGGCTGTTGGCTTTTGGCTGTTGGCTTTTGGCGGCTGGCAGTTGGCGGTTGGTTATTTTCCAATTTCCAATTTCCTTTTGCCTTTTGCCTTTTTACTTTTGCCTTCTTACTAATTTGGCAGGATTCAAAATAAAAAAGCCCGGTGAAAAATCCACCGGACCTCTGTGTTGGCTCACTAGGACTCGAACCTAGACAGACAGAACCAAAATCTGTAGTGCTGCCATTACACCATGAGCCAATCATGGCTTTTTTAAAAAGCGTGGCAAAGGTAAAATGTTTTTGATTTTTATGTTAAAGTCAAAAAAGATTTTTTCTAAAGCTTGACCCAAAACCTATGCCGCCGCACGCATTTCGCCCTTGAGTTTCAAAAACAATGCCTCATCATTCAGGATATCGTAGAGCCATTCGTGGTATTCCGGAAAATCAGGCAGATTATTATGGCCGGCATTTTCCACAGGGATGATTTTTACTTTATCGGGAGCCTCCTCCTCCAATTTTAAACTTTGGCTGAATGGAATAAGCCGGTCCTTGTTGCCATGCAGGATGAATACCGGACAGGAAATTTTGCGCAAAAACTGGAAGGTGCGGATTTTGTATTTCAATAGCCACTTCAAAGGCAGTATGAATCCGTAGCGCTTCACCTGGTAAATAAAACTGTAATAGGGTGAATCGAGAATGAGCATTTTGGGCTTGTTCCACGAAGCTATACGTGCAGCAATTCCAGAACCCAATGACCGACCATAAATGACTATCTTTTCTTCGCTGTAGCGCTCTTTCAGCCATTGGTAGATGTGCTGAGCATCATTGAAAAGGATGGATTCTGTTCGTGGTCCGGAACTTTTACCCATTCCCCTGTAGTCCACCATAAAGAAGTCATAACCCTTGCTCACGAAATCCTTAGCAAATTTTCCCCAGCCTTTTACGCTGCGTGAGTTGCCCTTTAAGTAGTAAACAACACCCCTCGCATTGGGAACTTTAAAATGAAGCCCGTTGATATAACCACCGTCCTCCATTTCGAAATGAACCTCGTCAAAAGGAAATGGGTACTTATATTGGAAAGACTTTGGTAGGATTTCCGGCCGGAAGAAGTATAAGTCCTGGGTCACGAAAAATACTGACGCCAGGGCGGCATAAATTATAGCTGTTGTCGTCAGTATGGAAATCCAGTCCGCCATATTTTAGGTTAGTTATCAGAATTCAAACTTACACAATGAATTGGCAGTCAACAAATTTAAAAAGACTCTGCTTTCTGAGAAAATTCCTTTTATGAATGATATAGCCAATTTAAAACGGAAACTCCCGCAAATCCAACCAGAACTTGCGGGAGTAATTTCTAAATTTTCCATTCCTCCGCTTCTATCAGTTTTTAACCACGGAGTCTTTAACCACTGAGGCACTGAGGGCACGAAGTTTCACGAGGCTCTCAATGTGTTTTCTTGTGCTCTCGTTCGTTTGTAAACAGCCATAATGGAATTGATATAGCCCTTTCCCAAAACAACATTCACCCCGGGTACTCGGGGTAAACCCCTTAAATCACATCAAACCACATCAAACTATTCAAACCACTTCAAACCAAATCAAACCAAGTTCACCCCATTTCCTGCACCACATCCTGTACTTCTGGAACCATCCTCTTTAACATGCCTTCGATGCCAGCCTTTAGTGTCACTGTAGCAGAGGGGCAACCACTGCAGGATCCTTGCATAAGGACGTACACTGTGCCTTTTTCATAACGCTTGAATTCAATGTTACCACCATCCATTTCAACTGCTGGTTTAACATAGGTGTCGATCAAGTCCTTGATTCGCCTGGCTGTTTCACCATCTTCACCAGTAAACTGAGCTTCCTCTCGTTCGGCTTCTATTTTTTTCATTTCCTCTTCGAAACCATCCTGTAAAATGACTCCACCCTCTTCAACATGTTTCTTAATCAGCTCTTTTAACTTGAACATGATGTCCGTCCATTCAAGCATCTGCGATTTTGAAATAGTGACGTAATTGTTGCTGATGTAAACATTTTCTACAAAAGGTTGCTCAAAAAGCAGGGAAGCCAAAGGCGACCATTTTGCAGCAGTTTCGTTATCGCGGAATTCAGCAGTCCCCCGGTACAATATTCTGTTGGTTACAAACTTAAGTGAATCCGGGTTTGGAGTTTGCTCAGTGTAGAGCATAACAGGACTATTGGTTGTCGTACTCATATTTTAAAAGATAGTTTAGTCTCAAATAATTTTGTGGCAGCAAAAGTAACAACTTAACCCTTGAGTAGTTCGAAGGTTAAGCATCTTATCACCCATACAGTTCATAACGCACTTGAGTGCGGTCATATCTCAACTTCAGTACCAGATTGGCAACTGCTTCATCAATCATCTTAGACCAACCACAGATATAGAAAACTACATCCGGTCGTACTTTTGAGTAGCGTTCTATGTATATCTGATGAATATACCCGCTTCTGATTTCGGCCGTATTCCATTTTGGAAACTCCATTTCACGTGATAGCGCAACTGAATATCTGAAACCTGGCAATTCAGTAACCATCTTTTCAAATTCATCTTTATACAAAATCCCATTAGCATAGCGAGTCCCAAAAATGAGGTGAATATCTCGGTGTGCCTGCCCCTTGTTTAATACATCCAGCAGCATGCTTCTGAAAGGTGCAACTCCAGTTCCCGTGCATAGAAGCACAAGATCTTTTTCAATTGTTTCCGGAAGGGTAAAAGTGCCATCAGGACCTTTAAACCTCAGAATGCTCCCCTCCGTTACCTCATTAAAAAGGTAATTGGATGCGATACCTCCTTCGAGATTCACAATGCAAAATTCCAGTACATTGCCACCGTTAGGTGCATTGGCAATGGAATAACTTCGCCACCTCTGAAGCCTCTTCTCTCCCAAAGGTAAATCCATGGTGACAAACTGCCCGGCTTTGAAGGAGAATTGCTCCAATTCAGGAATCTCCACCCAAAATCTCTTTGTATTAGGGGATGCCTGCTCTATCCTGATAACCTTACTGTCGTACCATTTTGGCATTGCTATTCGTTGTTCGTTGGGAATTGTCTGTTGATCGTTTTGTAAAAATCCAAATAACAGCCCAAGGAGCTCCACAATTAACTTTAGTCGTAATAAACCATATCTCTGAATGGGATGAACACTTGGTAACCCTTTTCGTTGAAATAACGTTTGGTGTGGTTCTCAGATTCCTGACTGGTCACCAATATAAAATCTCCTCCCCAGGCACCTAAAGATTTTACCTCACCCCAATAGTCCGGGAAATACAATTGCCTGGCACGTGGCAAATCGAGATATTTTGCAATGATTGTCTCGTGCCTTGCAATAACCGTGTTGAATTCTTCGAAGGTGGAAGCCTCCATCATCCTGATGGTCAGTTCACTAATTTTATCAATCAACTTCAGGTTTTCAGAGCCTTGACCGCGGTATCGCCCAATCCCTTCCCTGCTGTTTTGCTTTTTGCCCAGATAAACAAAATAAAGATGCTGGTGAAAAGTCGGAGTAAACATGCATTCCGAAATTGTTGGAACCTTATCTAAAATCTGATACAGAAGGGGGCCGCCAGCTTGGGCACAGGCAATATCATATCCTGAGCCGCCAAATGTTTGAAATTGCAACTTGAATGGATTGACACCCGCCCACTGCGCGATCAGGGATACCAATGTTGAGCTGGTTCCAAGACCCCATTCTTTAGGGAAATCCAATTGGGTTGTTGCCTGAATTTCAAAACCTGAATAATTGGGAAGCTGGGCAGTTGGCTTCAGAAACCTGGGATTTTCTTTCCTGCAAAAGGAGATTAATTCCAGGAGTTTGTTGGAAATCTGTGAATCGGAGCTGTGCTGGACATCCAGAGCTTCTAAATCAAAACAGGCTTCGAACCAAACTGATTCATCGTGGTCCAGAGCCCTCCATTTGAGAATAGAATTCTTACCGATAGATGGACTTGTCGCTATATCCAGAGATTGTCCGTAATTAACCGGTATAGCCAATGCCTTTGCACCGTCGAGCACAAAGTATTCGCCGCTTAGCAGTAGCTTCCCGTTGGCAAAAAAAGAGCCAGTCATTGCCTGGCTTTTATCTTGTTCTCCTTTCGCATGCTGTCGAGAAAGCGCCTGACTTCAGTAAAAGAAACCACCTTATCATTAAAATGGCTGGCCACTATTTCTTTTTCCTCCAAAGTTGCTCCGAGATGATTCAGGATATTTGCAAGGTGCATTTTCATATGTCCTTTTTGGATTCCAGTTGTAATCAGGGACATCACTGCAGAAAAATTCTGAGCCAGTCCCACCGATGCCACAACCATCATCAATTCTTCGGCAGAGGGTTGACCCAATAATTCGAGTGATCTCTTGGCAATGGGGTGCAATTTAGTTAGGCCGCCAACTGTGCCCAATGCCAGAGGTATGTCGAGCCAGAATCTGAAAACGCCATTTTCAACAGTGCAGTAACTCAGGCTCCGGTATTTACCATCACGGGCAGCGTACGTGTGACCGCAGGCTTCCACAGCCCTAAAGTCATTGGCTGTTGCCAGCACTACAGCATCTATACCATTAAAAATGCCCTTGTTGTGGGTAGTCGCACGATGCGGGTCATGAT
>CAYRDX010000013.1:69166-80176 GCA_964423205.1 uncultured Saprospiraceae bacterium
AAATGTGACGGCGTCCATTTCATTGGGAAAATCACCGAGTTCATCCACAGTACAACTCACCTCTGCGCTGACCAGGCATTCGGGAGTGTAATTGGACAAAATGGACATTACAACGGAAAGCTCTCTTTCATCTTCATCAAATACCGGGTAAGTGGCAACAAACACTTCCAGGCTCCTTCCAAATTGTTCCAGCACGGAATTAATGAAGTTGGCTCCCATGCTGTCGCGCGTGTCGAAAGTGACCTTTAGCTGAAAATAATTTTCCTCCAAATGGCTCAGATCTACCAATTCGATATCGAGAATACCCCCGCCTCTTTCCTCCATATTCTCGGTTAGGTAAGCGGCTTCCTTTCGCAGTGTGGATTTGAGTTCTGGAAGGATGGGTTGTAATTTGGAAGCCGATCCGGGCCAGATGAAATGCACTTGCCCAACTTTTTTCATGCCCAATGTGCGGGCTTTAAATCCTCCACGGCTCAGCCAAAACTTTGCAGCTTTTGAAGCAGCAGCCACTACTGAACTTTCTTCGATAACCATAGGCACAGCATACAGGTGGCCATTAATTAAAAAATTGGGTGCCACACTGTAAGGCATGGGAAAATTGCTGATAGTATTTTCGCTGAAACCATCCAACAATTTTTGCTGCTCTTCGTCATGGTGCCAATAACTCATCAACTCACGCATCACATTTTCGGGATCTTTGAAAAAGTTCTCCACTATCCAGCGTATTTTACCCGTTTTGGAAAGTTTTGAAAACCCCGAAATTGTTTTTTTCTCACTCATAGTTTTCTCGTCATTTTACCCGCAGGAAAGCCTTTGCGAGTTTATATCCCTCTATCTGATTGTGGATATGTTTGTATAGGTCATCGTAAGAACCCTGGGCAAACTTTAAGAATCCGGAAGCCTGGCCGTAAACAGCCGGCAATTTCAGTTTATTGATTAAATAATAACCGTCGAGATAGTCCCTCACACCACCAGATACGATGACCTGCTGACATTTAATATCCTCACCTAATTCTTCAACAATTTCATTTGTGAAAACGACCATTTCTTCGGCAGTATGGCCAATGCCTGCAAATGGATGATAATTGGTGGCCGCCTCTTCAGATGCCCTCAATAATTCTAGTTTGGAAAAATTAGTACCACCTGCTGCCGCAAATTCTACTGCCTTCAAAGGCAACTGTAAAAGAGCTTTGAGGCTTTCTTTACCCATGCCTTGTCCTACTTCTTTTACGATCAGTGGCAGCTTGGTTTTTTCTAAAAAAGATTCAATAATTAGTATTGGAGACTGAATGATGGTATCTCCTTCGGGTTGCAGGGCTTCCTGTAATGGATTTACATGTATAATCAATCCATCTGCCCTGAGTTTATCAACCAGCTTTATAACATGGTTTGTCTGGTCAGTTGTTAACAGGTGTTCAATCTGTGCGATTCCGAGATTGGCATATAAGGGAACTTGGTTGCCTATTAAAACCCGGACATCAAAATCCGGAAGAAATGTATCGTCATAGAGCAGTTGACGACAGGAACCTAAACCCATCCCCATTCCAAAATCCCGGCAAGCTCTTGCCAGGTTATGGTTGATGATGCGTGCTTTTTGGGTGCCACCTGTCATGCTGGATACCCAAATCGGGACATTCAATGTTTTGCCTAAAAAGGTAAATGATTGCAGCGTTTCTTTGCCAGGATGGCCAGACAACAATGGTTCATAATAAAACCTGGGGTCCAAATCGTTTCCGGTGACTCTCGATTTGAAAGCAAGCTCTATGTGGTCCTTTTTTCTGGATTCTGCATTTGGATCTTCCAGCTTCATCTTATCCTGTTGTTCTGTATGATTCATAACGCTGCTAACCAACAACCTGTGAAATTAGTTTAAAACAACGACAAGATTATGCTTTTGCGGATGCAAATGTTCAGCTATGCATTATCGGATTGGGGCGTCATTGAGTTCAAAACCTTAATTCAACGTTACTTGTACACCAAGACCAGTGACCGGGTGACTCGGAGTCACCCGGTCCTTGGTTCAAAACCTTAATTCAGCGTTACTTGTATGCCAAGGGAAACGCCATCCAAAAGCTCCACCAGTTCACCTGTTTCGACTTTTTCAACCAGTTCAAGGGAATTTGCCAAAGTCTCATTTTTAATGTATTCCCCAAAGCCATGAACAGCCGGTATGACCAAGGCGTGTTTTTCCAGTTTGATGGAAATGCGGTCGGTAACGTTGAAATCGCTGTTCTTGCGTATGTTTTGAATGCGATTGACCAATTCCCTTGCAGTACCTTCTGCAACTAAAGCATCCGTCAAAGTAATATCGAGAGCGACGGTTAGGTCATTATCAGTCGCTACCAGCAGTCCGGGAACATCTTCCGCTGTGATTTCAAAATCCTCCAGGTTCAGGTCAAAACTTTCTCCTTCAACCTCTAAAAGATAATGCCCACTGCTTTCAATGTCATTTATGCCCTCCTGAGAAAGAGAGGTTATGATTTGGGAAGCATCTTTCATGTGCTTTCCGAGTCTTTTACCGAGTGTCTTGAAGTTTGGTTTGATTTTTTTATGGATTACCCCGGCGGTATCGGTGATGTATTCTATTTCCTTGATATTGACTTCAGCAAGAATAAGCTCTTTCACTTGCTCTACATGACCAATGAATTTCTCATCGAGAATGGGTAGGAGGATTTTCTGAAGAGGTTGTCTTACACGTATGTTTTCTCTTTTTCTGAGTGAAAGAATCAGAGAAGAAATGCGCTGAGCGTAATCCATTCTTTGCTCCAGGTCTGGATCGATTTTGGAAACATCCTCTTCAACCAAATCTGTCAGATGAACACTGTCAAACCTTAGTGGAGTATGGTTCATAATGGCTTTTTCCCTTATGGGGTCAGTGAGATTTTTATACAACCAATCCGTAAAGAACGGGGCAAGACTGGAGCTAAGCTGTGTAACAATCATCAGGCACTCAAACAAGGTTTGATAGGCAGCTTCTTTGTCAGGGTTCATTTCACCTTTCCAAAAACGCCTCCTGCTTAACCGGACATACCAATTGCTGAGATGCTCATCGACAAAATTCTCGATGGCACGTGCGGCTTTGGTCGGTTCATAGTCGTCCATGTTTTCCCTGTAGTCCCTCACAAGACTGTACAACTTGGATAAAATCCAACGGTCCAGTTCGGTACGCTGACTCATAGGCAAGACATTCATCTCGTCCATGGTCCATTTGTCGATATTGGCATACAGTGCAAAAAAGCTGTAGGTATTGTAGAGGGTACCGAAGAATTTTCGCTGCACTTCGCTGATACCTGCTACATCAAATTTGAGATTATCCCATGGTGACGCATTTGAAATCATGTACCACCTGAGCGCATCGGCACCATATTTTTCAACCGTCTCAAAGGGGTCAACTGCATTGCCGAGCCTTTTGGACATCTTGTTACCATCTTTGTCCAATACCAAGCCATTGGAAACGACAGTTTTGAAAGAGACCTGATCAAAACACATCACGGCAATGGCGTGCAGGGTATAAAACCAACCTCGTGTCTGGTCAACTCCTTCTGCGATGAAATCTGCAGGAAAGCTTTTATGGAAAGGCGCTTTAAAAGGCCTGTCAGAACCCGCTTCCAATTTTTCATAGTCAAGCCCCCACTGTGCATAAGGCATAGAGCCAGAATCAAACCATACGTCAATTAAGTCGAGTTCCCGTTGCATGGGTTGTTCATCGGCACTGGCCAATACGATTTCATCGATGAAAGGTCTGTGGATATCAACTGGTACTTCCTGCGAAAGTCCAAGTGCAGCGTTGGCAACTTCCACTTCTTTCTTAAGTTCCAAAATCGAACCTATGCATTTTTCCTGCGAACCATCTCTGGTTCTCCAAATCGGAAGAGGAACACCCCAATAACGTGACCTGCTGAGGTTCCAATCCTGCAGATTTTCAAGCCATTTACCAAAACGGCCTTCACCAGTAGAAGCAGGTTTCCAATTAATGGTTTGGTTCAGTTCGTACATCCGCTCCTTACTTGCCGATGCTTTGATAAACCAACTGTCAAGAGGGTAGTACAAAACTGGCTTATCGGTACGCCAGCAATGGGGATAATTGTGTTGATGTTTAGCTATGTTCAGTGCCTTGTTCTCATGTTTCAGTTTGACAGCTATGTCAATGTCCACATTGGTCCATTCCGGGTCCTCAGTGTAGTTTTTGACATATCGCCCTGAGAACTCACCCACTGAGTCTACAAATTTTCCCTGTTTATCTACCAGAGTCAATGAGCCAATGCCATTTGCTTTGGCAGCCCTCATATCATCGGCTCCAAAGCTGGGAGCAGTGTGAACGACTCCAGTGCCATCTTCAGTGGTAACAAAATCGCCAACCAAGACTCTGTAAGCATCTTCTCCAAAACCGCTATTTCCCCACAGAGGCTCTATAGGATTTCCAAAATCCAATAATGGCTCATATCGCACTCCTTCGAGCTGTTCCGCAGTTAAACCATTCTTTTGTTCCAGTATTTCCGGTTGATTTTTGCCGCCAAACCACTTTTCCACCAACGCCTCAGCTAAGATGGTGCTAACGTGTAGTCCAGTGTAAGGGTTAATGGTTTTGACTTTTGCATAAGCGATGTTGTTGCCTATGGTCAATGCAGTATTGGAGGGCAGGGTCCAAGGGGTGGTTGTCCATGCCAATATCCTGAGGTCCTCATCAGAATTTTCAAATAGTGCTGCCGACTTGCTATCATGAACCACTTTAAACATAGCCACAACAGTAGTGTCGGAAACCTCCCTGTAACATCCGGGCATGTTGAGCTCGTGTGAGCTCAATCCAGTCCCTGCCCCCGGAGAATAAGGCTGTATCGTATAACCTTTGTATAATAACCCTTTGTCATAAAGTCTCTTCAACAACCACCAAACGCTTTCAATGTATTCATTGGTATAGGTGATATAGGGGTTATCCAAATCAACCCAATACCCAATTTTTCGGGTGATGTCATCCCACTCGTCTTTATAGGTCATGACCGTTTCCCGGCACTTCTGATTGTACTCGTCCACTGAAATTTTATGACCGATATCTTCTTTCGTAATACCCAGTTCCTTTTCTACACTAATTTCAATGGGAAGCCCATGAGTGTCCCATCCACCCTTTCGCTCTACCCGAAGTCCTTTTAATGTCTGGTATCTGCAGAAAAGATCTTTAATGGTGCGGGCCATGACATGGTGAATGCCGGGTTTTCCATTGGCAGAAGGAGGGCCTTCGTAAAAGACAAAAGAATTCCCCTTTGCCCGCTGATTGATGCTTTTTTCAAAGATTTGGTCTTCCTGCCAAAAGCTCAGGATTTCACTATCGATATTGGGTAAATTCAGGTTTTTAAATTCTCGGTACATATTTTATTCTGTTCCTTTTGAAAAAGATTGGCAAAGATAAAATGGTTTCTAAATCCGCTTGTTTGAGTTTTGTCAGGTTAAAACCAGACTCAAAATGAAAAGCCCCGGAAGGACTGCAACCTGCCGGGGCTATTCATTCATCAACGCCACATTACAGATTGCATGGCAAACTGCTAATTATGATGTTGATTATGATTTGATACTGTTTCATCGTAGTGCCGTCACAAAGGTAGTGTGATTTCTACATTATCCCAAGGCACTATAAAATTTAGTGGAATAAACTTGTTTAGCAACAAATATTTCTCATGTTGCCAGAATCTCAATTTGTAAAACCCGATGGCTTATAACTCGAATTCAGTGATTCTATTATTGCAAAAACAGGGAGTTATTTCAACCCACCTGAAATACAGGCAGCATTTTTGAACAGATTACACTTGATGCAAATGCTTTTAAGAATCATCCGAAATCGCAAATAATTTTAAAAAGGATTTTGATGAATTTTCAAAGAAAAAATTGAATCGTTGAAAAAATTGAAAAAAATAATTTTTTCTTGTAGAAAATTTGCTAAAAATAGGCCCATTCCTTTACATTTGCATTATCGTTTTTGAAAGTAATTGCGAATTCTAAAATACTGTGAGGTGATGAAACAGGCAGCCATGCCCTCTTGTCTCGGGGGTGAGGAGTACGGGATAAACAAAGTATAGAGTTGACGTTACTCAGGTAAGGCCGACCAGGGTTGACCACTAATTTCTTTGTGCTTTGGCTAACCGCCTCGTGAAGGTTCGAATCCTTCTCTCACAGCAAAAGCAGGCGTTGGGAATTTATTCCTGACGCCTTTTCTATTTGAAATAATGCATCATGCTCCCAACCATATTGACAGTTTGCCCCTCTTTGAATTCCGGAACACACTGATTCCCACCAACTAAAGAAAAGTTATTATAAAATTTCAGGTTGAATTCCTGATAATCATGATTATCTTTGCGCCCCTATGAAAAAAAGGTCCATTATTCCGTCCATCCTACTGATGGTGATTCTGCTGGTAAGTGCCTGCAAATCAGAGTTTGAGAAAATTCGCTCAAGCGGCGATTCTGATTTGATTTACAAAATGGCATTTGAGTTCAATGAAAAGAAAGAATACATGAGAGCTCAAACACTTTTTGAGTTACTCATACCTGTCTATAGAGGCAGGCCCGAACTGGAGAAGATGTACTTTGATTACGCGTATACTTTTTACCATCAGGCTCAATACCTCATGGCAACCTATTATTTCAACACCTTCACCACTACATTTCCAACAAGTCCACTGAAAGAAGAAGCCAGTTTCATGGCGGCATATTCCAACTACAGAATGTCTCCGACTTTCCGGTTGGATCAGACCTATACGCTGAAGGCAATTGAAGATTTCCAAACATTTGTCAATACTTATCCCAACAGTTCCCGGGTGAACGAATGCAATCGCCTTATCGATGAAATGCGACTTAAGCTTGAGAAAAAGACATTCGATGAAGGAATACTCTACTATAATCTGAAAAGATACCAGGCAGCAACAGTTACTTTTGAAAACCTTTTGAAAGACTTTCCCGAAACCAACAATGCAGAACAAGTCAGGTTTCTTATTGCAAAAGCAACCTACGACCTGGCAGAAAACAGCATCTACGACAAACAGGAAGAGCGCTACCTGAAAGTTGTGACTTACGCCAAAGACTACCTGAATAAATTTTCAGGCACAAAGAACTTTCAGGAAGTTGAACTCATTTACAATAATTCCGTTAAAAAATTAAAATCACTTACGAATGGCAGATATCAAGACGAAAGCCCAAGGGCTGGATCCTAACCTTAGGGCCCGCAACATCATGGATATTGTTGAACCCACAGGAAACATTTATGAGTCGCTGGCCATTATAACCAAGCGCTCAAAACAACTGGCAATTGACCTTAAGCATGAATTGCTGAACAAATTGGAAGAGTTCGCTGTAAACACCGATACCATTGAAGAGATTACAGAGAATAAGGAGCAAATTGAGATTTCCAAGTTTTATGAAAGACTCCCAAATCCAACCGTCATTGCTACAGAGGATTTCCTGAATGATGAAATCCATCATCACTACAACGAGAAGCGCCGCAGATTGCAGTGATTCTCCAAGGTCAACGGCAATCGGAAAGCTGATAATCGATTGCCGCTGACCGTCCTTAATTCTAATGGCAACCTGAAATGCGAGGCAAAAAAATATTGCTGGTCATTACCGGTAGCATAGCCGCCTATAAAGCTGCCTTTTTCACACGTTTACTTATTAAAGCAGGTGCAGAGGTTCAGGTCATTATGACAGAAGCTGCCACTGAGTTCATCAGTCCTCTCACGCTTTCCACTCTGTCAAAAAGGCCGGTTCTCACGAAAATATTTGCCGAAGGCGAATGGAACAGCCATGTAGAACTGGGACTATGGGCAGATGTCATGTTAATAGCGCCGGCTACTGCAAACACGATGGCCCGTATGGCTAACGGGGTTTGCGACAATCTTTCCACGGCGGTTTATTTGTCTGCCCGTTGCCCGGTTTATTTCGCCCCGGCGATGGACCTCGACATGTGGAAACATCCAGCAACGCAAGCCAATGTGGAAAGATTAAAATCCTTCGGTAACAAGTTTATCGAAGTTGGACACGGGGAATTGGCAAGCGGCCTCATAGGTGAAGGCAGAATGGCAGAACCAGAGGACATTATCCGTGTACTGGAAAAAGAACTGGCGACAGGTGGTGTTTTTAGTAACAAAAAAATACTGGTTACTGCAGGTCCTACATACGAACCACTAGACCCCATCCGGTTCATAGGGAATCATTCTTCAGGGAAAATGGGTGTCGCCATTGCTGATGCATTTGCAGCTCAGGGAGCTCATGTTTCGTTGATTCTTGGTCCCTCCAAAGTGCTTCCTGAACATGCTGGTATTAAGGTCGTAAAAGTCCAAACAGCCCAGGAAATGTTTGATGCTGCAATAAGTCTGTTTTTAGATACAGAAGTAGCAGTGTTGGCTGCAGCAGTAGCCGATTACCGGCCTGCCAGTGTTTCAATAGAGAAAATAAAAAAGAAAGAAAAGGACCTAACGCTCCAATTAGAAAAGACTCCAGATATAGCAGCAGAATTGGGCAGGATAAAAAGTGCCCATCAAGTTATCGTAGGTTTTGCACTGGAAACAGAAAATGAGATAGAGAATGCCATCAATAAACTTCAAAGAAAGAATTTTGATTGCATTGTTCTCAATTCCCTGCGCGAAGCTGGTGCTGGTTTTAACCACGATACCAATAAAATTACCATTCTGTATCCGGGCAATAAGAGAAAGGATTTTGAGTTAAAGTCCAAGAAAGAACTTGCCTCCGACATCGTGGCAGAAGTCAACGAAATACTTTTTAGTCGTGGCCTCAGGTAAATTCATCTATCTGACAAAATAGTTTTGGTCTGTTCTGAAGCATTTTTGCTTCAGAATCGTACATCAAATTCATTCCTATGAAAAAGCTGACCCTGTATTTTATGGCTATTGCCATTTTTAGTGCTTGCAGCTTCGATCCGATAATGAAACATCGCTTTGCTGGTAAGTATGAAGCTCGTTTGAGCGCTCCAAAATCAGATCGTGATATACGTAAAGCTAAACGTGAACTGGAAAGAAACATTCGTGATACCAAGAAAGACATCGATAAAGGCATAGAGGATGCAAAAAAAGATATTGAACGCGAATTAGAAAATGAAAACAATATTAAAGATGCGCTTAAAGATTTAATGGCTGGCGTTGGCAAAATGGCTGAAGGTCTGACAGATTTGGGAGAAGGACTGGGAAAAATTGGACTGGACCTTGGCCAGGACATATTGAGAGGTATCAAATTTAAAGTGGAGTTTAAAAAGAACGGTGAAGTTGTGTTTGGGAACGGTTCCCGCGATATAAAGCATTGGAACATTGAAAAAGGCACCCTTTACATCTGGGATTATGAAGATGAGAAAATGGCCTTTGAAATGAAACAGGTGGCTGCCAGGGAATGGGAATTAATTGGTAAAAACATCACGTTTCATTTGACTGAAATAAAATAGTTGATTGTTGATAGTTGATAGTTGATAGTTGATGGTTTGGCTAAACTTACAACTAACAACAAACAACTTTTAAGACCAACGGGTAACACGAAAAATAATATCGGACATGAAGAAATTGTGTTTTGCGATTGTGGCTCTTTTTGTTTGGACAGTGACCTATGGACAGGAGCTGCAGGTGAAAGTTTCCATTAACACTCCCAAACTGCACACCGCCGATCCTGCTGTTTTTGAAACATTGAAAACAGCTATCGAGGAGTTCATGAACAATCAGAAGTGGACTACTGATGTGTATGAGCAGAAGGAAAGGGTCAAAATGGACATCGTGATGACTATTTCAAAAGAACTAACAGCTGCCTCTTTTGAAGCAGAACTTAGTCTTCAGTCTATTCGTCCGGTATTTGGCAGCACTTACGAAACTCCGCTTTTCAAACACCTCGACAAAGAAGTAGTATTTATCTATCAACAATTCCAACCTCTGGAATACAGCCAAACGGCTTTCATGGATAACCTGACTTCTATTCTTGCTTTTTATGCTTATGTGGCTTTGGGAATAGACTACGACTCATTTGCATCCCAAGGTGGGGAGCCTTACTATCAGATGGCCCAGGACATAGTTAACAGAATTCCACCCAGCATCTCCTCCACTGTACCTGGTTGGAGATCGGTGGATGGTACTCGAAATCGCTATTGGCTTGTGGAAAGCATACTTTCCCCACGGGCAAAAGCTTTTCGGCAAAGCATTTACGATTATCACCGCCAGGGCTTGGATCTTATGCACAAAGACTTGGCAAGCGGCAGAGCTGTGATGACGGGAGCAATCGAAACTTTGGCAGATGTCAACCGCAATTATCCCAACGCGATGATTCTCCAGGTATTTGCCAACACCAAGTCCGACGAAATCATCGAAATTTATAAGGGCGCTTCCACTCTTGAAAAGGAAAGGGTAATACGCACCATGGAGCAGGTGAACCCGCCAAGGGCTTCATCGTACAGGCAAGGTATTGGTCGCTAAGTTTTCGGGTAATAGATTTCCGGATGATTATAAACAGAGGATTCTGCCTTTGTTATTTCACTAATCAACAGTCAACCGGCAACTCTCTATCCGCATTTTCAACGAAAATCCTTTTAGTTAAAAAAGGAGCTTACCTTAGCCACCCTGGAATTGCTTTATTTATAGCCTTTGTCATTTTTCCCTGGTATTGAAATGATTTCCCGCACGCTTCATTTATATAAGCACTCGTTTTCCAATCTATCAAGACAGGTTTGGTTGCTCTCTCTGGTCACCTTCATCAACCGAAGCGGCACCATGGTGATTGCTTTTCTCACCATTTACCTGACCACCAAACTGGGATTTAGCCTCGGGCAAGCTGGTTTGGCCATGACTTTCTTCGGCATTGGTTCATTGCTAGGCTCTTATACGGGTGGGCGGCTCACTGATAAATTTGGTTATTACAATATCATTTTTTGGTCCCTTTTTCTTGGGGGAATTATGTTCATCCTTCTGCAATTTGTGGAAAAGCCACTTCACGTTTATGGGATGATATTTCTACTCAGTCTGGTAGCAGAATCCTTTCG
>CAYRDX010000014.1:0-2934 GCA_964423205.1 uncultured Saprospiraceae bacterium
AATTGTGACCCGACTTCATTGGTAAGAAAGTAGAATGGAAGCGCTAAGCGATTGAGGGGTATGAAGCGTTTGATTGCACACAGATTCACTTCAAATTCCAAACTTCCTCCGATAGCTATCGGAGCCAAACTTCAGACTACCATGATTGATACTATCATATTTGACCTGGGAGGTGTGCTGATTGATTGGGACCCCCGTCATGTGTATAAAAAGATATTCAGCTCTGAAGAAGAAATGGAATACTTCTTCAGCCACATTTGTACGCATGAATGGAATATAACTCAGGATGCCGGAAGGCCATTACAGGAAGGCACTGAGTTACTGGTAAAACAACATCCGGAGTATGAAGCTGAAATCCGCGCCTTTTATGGCAGATGGGAGGAAATGCTGGGAGGCCCTGTGGAAGAGTCAGTTTCCATATTGAAGAGATTGAAAGAAATAAACAGCCGCCCTCTTTATGCTTTGACGAATTGGTCGGCAGAAACATTTCCTGTAGCCTTGAAACGTTACGATTTCCTGCATTGGTTTGATGGTATTGTCGTTTCCGGAGAGGAAAAAACACGCAAACCTTTTCCTGAGATTTACCAGATTCTGATTTCCCGCTACGATATTACACCGGAAAACGCTCTTTTTATCGATGATAACCTGGACAATGTTGAAGCCGCAAAAAGTCATGGCATCCATGGTATTCATTTTACAACCGCTGACGCTTTGCGGAAAGACTTGCAGAAATTCGACATTTCACTAGACTAAAACTTAGGTGAATAAAATCATCCACCCATCATAGTTTTTTCAGAAAATCACCCAATGCGTTTTTTTGTGTGGCGATTTAGATCTCAATACATTTGCACACACAAATTCGGAAGTATCAGGGTAACATTTCCCATACCTTCATTATGCCTCTAATCAGTTATTCTAAATCCGGTCCATCCGTTCATCATGAAAACAAAGAAAATTCAAAGTGCCCTTATTTCAGTTTACCATAAAGATGGCCTTGACGACATCATCCGAATGTTGTTCAAAAATGACATAAAGATTTATTCTACCGGTGGCACTCAGAGTTACATTGAAAAAATGGGGATTCCCGTAAACAGCGTGGAAGACCTGACCAGTTATCCTTCTATTTTGGATGGCAGGGTCAAAACCTTTCACCCAAAAGTGTTTGGAGGCATATTGGCCAGAAGAGAAAAAGCGCACCTCGAACAACTCGATAAATACCAGATTCCCCCCTTCGACCTGGTAATCGTTGACCTTTATCCCTTTGAAGATACGGTTGCCAGTACAGATGATGAAGCACAAATCATTGAAAAAATAGACATCGGCGGGATATCGCTTATCAGAGCAGCAGCAAAAAACTATAAGGATGTAGTAGTGATACCCTCAAAGGATGAATACATTTTTCTGCAGAAAATTCTTCAGGAAAATCGTGGAGAAACTACCGAAGCAGAAAGAAAGGAATTGGCGCGCAGATCATTCAAGGTATCTTCAAATTACGACACAGCCATTTTCCAGTATTTTGACCACGGGTCTGAAGACCTCAGTTTCAAACACAGCATCCATAAGAACATGACTCTTCGCTATGGCGAAAACCCGCATCAAAAGGGCATTTTCTTTGGCGACCTCGACAAGCTTTTTGATAAACTGAATGGAAAAGAAATCTCTTATAACAACCTTGTTGACATAGATGCCGCCCTTCAAATCATGGCGGAATTTCTGAAGGCAGAACCGACTTTTGCCATATTGAAACACACCAATGCCTGCGGCGTAGCCACCAGGGCTTCACTTTTGGAAGCATGGAAAGCTGCATTGTCCTGCGATCCGGTATCGGCTTTTGGTGGTGTCTTTGTGTGCAACAGGGAAGTAGATACTAAAACTGCTCAGGCAATCGATGAGTTGTTTTACGAGGTACTGATTGCCCCGGGATTCTCTGAAGAAGCACTGGAATTTTTAAGTCGGAAAAAGAACAGGATATTGTTGAAAGCAAAGCATTTCAACCTCAGTCCGCATTTCTTTAAAAGTCTGCTGAATGGCGTAATCAGACAAGACAGCGATTTAAAGGATATTACACCGGAACAACTGACCACCTCCACCGTTCTTTCACCAACCCTGGAGCAGATCAGTGATCTGCTTTTTGCCAGAAAATGCGTGAAACACCTGAAGTCGAATGCGATAGCACTGGCCAAAAACAATCAGCTAATAGGGATGGGTTGTGGTCAACCTTCCCGCGTAGATGCACTCCGCCAGGCTATTGGCAAGGCAAAAGCCTTTGGCTTCAACCTGGAAGGAGCGGTTATGGCTTCCGATGCCTTTTTCCCCTTCCCTGACTGTGTTGAAATAGCCAATGAAGCGGGTATAAAAGCTGTCATCCAGCCGGGAGGGTCCATTAAAGACCAGGACAGTGTCGATTATTGCAATGAACACGGTATGACTATGGTAATGACCGGCACTCGGCATTTCAGACATTGATAATTGACACTTTACAGTGTAAAAAACAACTCGATAATAAATACCAAAATCATTACCTATGCAGGCCATAGAATTTACAACCCAGATTAAAGCCGGGCAAACAATTAAAATTCCTGAGTGCTTTCATTCCTTGCTGAAAAATCAAAAGCAGGTGCGCGTAATTGTGTTATTTGACGAAGATCCGGAGCCAGATCCCGAAATGTTATTATTGAAGCAATATCTGGAGGAACCGATTGAGGAATCCTCTTATGAAGAAAAATGATGGATTTGCATACTGGATCATTTTTCAACTCATTTTACCTACATAAAAACCTCTTTGAAGAATAGAGAAACATACGAGACGGTCATTGGATTGGAAATACACCTGCAACTTGCCACCAACAGTAAGGCATTTTGCGGTGACAGTACGCAGTTTGGGGCAGAACCAAACTCGCAGGTAAGCCCTGTTTCATTGGGGCATCCGGGCAC
>CAYRDX010000014.1:3034-19884 GCA_964423205.1 uncultured Saprospiraceae bacterium
GAGGATGCAGGAAAATCCATACATGACCTCGACCCCGACTTCACTTATATTGACCTAAACCGTGCCGGTGTACCTCTACTCGAAATCGTCACCGAACCCGACTTGCGCTCTGCTGAAGAAGTGGATGCCTTTATGACGGCCATGAGGCAGTTAGCTCGATACCTCAATATTTCAGATGGCAATATGCAGGAGGGCTCCATGCGCTGTGATATCAATGTGTCGGTGAGAAGGCAGGGGGATTTGAATCTTGGGGAGAGATGTGAAATCAAAAACGTCAACTCCATGCGTTTTGCCAGGCAGGCTATTGAATTCGAATCAAAAAGACAAGTAGAATTGATTGAGAAAGGCAAAAAAGTGGTACGGGAAACCCTCCATTTCAACCCTGCAACAGGAGTTACCACACCTATGAGGGACAAAGAAAGTGCGCATGATTACCGGTATTTTCCGGATCCCGACCTGCCGCCGGTCAAGTTAAACGAAGAATATATAGAGAAGATCAAAGCAACCCTCCCTGAATTGCCATGGCATTTGTTCAACAGCCTTGTGGAAGATTATGGCTTGAGTGATTATGAAGCTGAACTGCTGACAGCAGACAAGGAAACAGCATTGTTTTTTCTGCAAATGACTGAAGAGACCGGGAGTTATAAATCTGCTGCCAATCTGCTCATTAACAGAGTTTTGCCCTACTTGTCGGAAAAAGGACTTGGTTTGAGTGAATTTCCTCTTTCTACGAAAAGGCTTGCCGAGTTTATACAGTTGATAGATGAGGGTAAACTCAGCACTTCCAGCGCCTACCAAAGGCTATTCCCCGAAATGGTTCTTCATCCGGAACAGAATGCTTCCACTCTGGCTGAATCACTTAACTTGATTCAATCTTCTGATTCTGGATTTATCGAAAAAATAGTGGAGGAGGTATTGGAAAAAAATCCGGCCAAAGTGGAAGAGTACCGCAGTGGCCGGAAAGGTCTGTTAGGTTTTTTCATGGGTGAAATAATGAAAGCATCCAAAGGAATAGCCGAACCAAAATCGACTACTGATATCCTTCGGAAAAAACTGGACGGCAACTAAGCTGGGCTAACCTTAGAGCTTGTTTGGAATTTGGTCACTTGGCTCAAAACGACCCTTTTTCGCCACTTTTTCAGCTTTTTTCAGTCAAGTAGTCCCGCTATTCTCCTTCAAAAAGCCAAAAAATTGACGAAAAATTTCTCGTTTTTAACTCAAGCACTAAATCCCAAACAAGCTCTTAATTATTGCCACCTAAAATCAGTGGCAAACCATCTTGTCCGCTTCCAACCACGATAACTTTGGAGTTGGGTGAATTGGCCAGTTGGAGTGTTGCCTCTATGCCTTTGTCTTTGAGAATTTTATCCGTAAGACTGGCATTCAAAATCTGGTTTGCTTTGGATTTTGCTTCAGCTTCAATGATTTTGCGTTCTGCTTCTTTTCTCTCCTGCTGCAGAATGTATTCATATTTCAAGGCCAGCTGTTCCGCCTGAATTTTTTCCTCAATGGCGTCTTTTACCCTGTCGGGCAATGCAATGCCGCGAATGAGAGTAGCCCTTGGCGTGATAAAATTCTTCCCCAGATTTTCTTCAATGTCTTCGGCAATAAGGGATTGAACTTCTTCCCGTTTAGTTGAATAAAGCTCTTCAGGTTGAAAGCGGCCAATCACCTTCCGCACTGCTGAACGAATTTCAGGGCGTACCAATGAGTTGATGTAATCCTTGCCAAAGTCCTCGTGCAGTTCACCGATTTTGTCATAAGTTGGGTGTACCCTGATGGTAACGTCCACATTGATGTTCAAGCCGTTGCTGGACAATACCTGCATCTCCTCCTCAAGTTGCTTTTCCCGTACATCATAGACATACATGGTATTCCATGGGGCAACGATGTGAAAACCAGGCTGATAGATGTTCACTTTGTCGAGGCCACCCACAAATGGCCGGAATAACACTCCCCTCTCACCGGCATTGATGGTGAGAAAAGCAGAACTGCTCAGTATTAGAATTAAAATCAAGCCTAAAAAAACAAATCCTATGGTGGAAAGTAGTTTTCGGCTTGGTCCAAAAGAAGGTCTGTTTTCCATAATTTATTTATTAAGTGATCAGGATTTTCGATTCAGGTAAAAGTAATTCTTTGGTGCCACAATGGATAAACAGAATGGACAAATACCCGTTATTTGCAGACTTCCATTTTTTGACCGAACGAAGAAGTAAATGAAAAATGCCCTTTTCGCCATCCTTCTGCTTTGCTCTATACCTGCATTTTCACAAAGTGAATTGCGCACAGATAGCTCCCTTGCCATAGAAAATCCCCAATCAAGGCTGCCACTGTTTTCCCTTGAGCCGGCTACTGATTTGCACAAAGGCCGACTTTGGTTAAGTGCCGGAACTGGGGCAGTCATTTACACAGGCCTGGCCGCCTTACTTTGGAACGCCTGGTACAAAGATTATCCACTGGGTTCATTCCATACATTCAATGACTGGGGTGAATGGCTGCACATGGATAAATCGGGGCACCTCTTTTCAGCTTACACGGCAAGCACATATTCATTTCAGGGAGCCCGATGGACCGGAATGAAAAGTCGTAAAGCCATGTGGACGAGCATTGCCATTGGATCGGGCATTCAGGCAACCATTGAAGTGATGGATGGATTTTCGGAGGAGTGGGGGTTTTCGCTCGGCGACATAGCTTTTAATACAATGGGAGTAAGCCTGTTTGCAGCGCAGGAAATGTTATGGCAGGAACAAAGGATTTTGATGAAAGCTTCAGGAATCAGGCCCGATTACTCAAAGCAAGCATTACTCTCTTCCAATTCCAGCCAATCAACAACACTCAACCAACGGGCAGCCGATCTTTATGGCACCACCCCATTTCACGTTATTCTAAAAGATTACAACGCACTTACCGTTTGGGCTTCCTTTAACATACGCTCCTTTGTAAATAAAGACAAAGCATCCTGGCTTCCCGAATGGCTAAATTTAGCTGTTGGTTATGGCGCTGAGAATCTCTATGGTGGATTTGGCAATGAGTGGACGGAAAATGGAGCAACCTATCAATTGGACTCTAAGCAATATCCCCGATACTGGCAATTCTTCTTATCTCCCGACATTGACTTCAGAAGAATACCTACTAAACACAGATGGGTAAGATTTTCACTGGGATTATTGAATTGGATGAAATTCCCGGCTCCCGCTCTCGAACTAACCAGCCAAGGCAGCATACGTCTCAGAAGTTTTTATTGGTAACCATAGCTCAGTAAATGCTTGTGTTTTACTATTCTGGAATATTATTTGGCATTTGTCATATTGATGAGTGTTCAAAATCACGTTTCCAACACAAGGTAAAATTTTCTAAATTGCCAATCCATTGTTGAAGGAATTGATTTTTTCAGAATCAATTCCAATTTTTGCATTTATTTTGCGCCACTTTTCAACCAAATATTTAATCCATGACTGAGCAAAATGTAAATACCACCGTACGCTACTCCGATGCCGACCTGGCAGAGTTCAAACTCCTGGTGGATAAGAAGGTAGAAAAAGCAAAGGAAGAACTGAATTATTTACAGGAACAGATTATTGAGATTACTGAAAACAGTGGTGACGACCATGGGGGTGATTGGATGGATGACAGCAGCATCAACAATGATATTGAGTTCCTGAACAACATGGCCATTCGTCAACGGAAATACATTCAGGATCTCGAAAATGCATTGGTCAGGATTAAGAACAAGACCTACGGTATATGCAGTGTTACTGGTCAGTTGATAGATAAGCGCAGATTGATGGCGGTCCCGACAGCTACTAAAAGCGTGGAAGCAAAGAACGCTGAGGCTCAAAAAGCGGATAAATCGGCTGATAAAAAGGCAGAATCCAACCAGGAATTACTGGAAAAACTGGAAAAAGTGGATGTTCCCACTTCGCCAAAGATCATCACTAAAGTCATTCGAAAACCAAAAGCACTTCCTGCTAAACCAGTGAACGTGGAAGATGATGATGACGATATCTTTGAGGACCTCGATAAGAATTATCCATTTGAAGGTGAGGAGGATGATTCCAGTGATGATGATATGGATATGGATAAGGACACTGGAGGAGAGAAAAACGAGGAATACGATGACGAAACGGAATACGATTTCTGATAAAGTGCGCCTCCCAAAGGCGCTTCCCGGCAATAAACACATAACTAACGCAATACATTGACTGCACTGTCTGTCACTAGTCATCATTAAAAGTGACCCAACAACTTCTATTGAAGAAGCAGTTAATGCTAAGAGCCACCCACTGAGTGCCGGGCAAGAACATCATAAACTTTATTCCTTCCTTTGCTTGGCACTCTTTTTTCTTCTATAAGAAACAGACACCTCAGCCATTCCCGAACAGAGATTTCACCCAGAATACAGGATTTAGGACCTTTTTGCGCAATTGCAGGTCAGAATACATGTCAGATATCAGATAAATAAGGGAAGGTTTTTTTGCGACCCATCCGGAAATGACATTCACTATCCATGGTCTTGCCATCATTTTTTGGAGCCGGTAACTGGTGCGCATCTCTGCCCCAAGCACCCTGTCCACTCTGGCATCATAAGCTTTCATGAACTCCGCGCTGAAGTCTCCGGTTTCCAGACAATTAACTGCCTGCTCTGCCGCCATGAAACCACTGTATATGGAATTGCCTATGCCTTCACCGCTAAGTGGGTCTATCAGATGAGCGGCATCTCCGACAAGCATGAAATGTTCTCCTGAAATTTTTCTCCTTTTCGATCCAAGAGGGAGGCCGTAACCGGTAATCTTATCTATTATTTCAGCATTAGCGAAACGCTCTTTGATACCTGGTTCCTCCCGAATGATGGTTTCCATCATCTTTTTAAGGTTGTGTCGCCCCTTGCTGATAAAATCAGTTCTCATTCCCAAGCCAACATTTACCAAACCGTTTGGCAGGGGAAAAATCCAGAAATAACCGGGAATGATACTATTTAAGAAATGCAGTTCTATGAAACCGTCAGCGTGCATTCCACTCACATTTTTGAAATACGCCCGTACTGCACCGGCATGGTGTTTTTCATCCTTTTCCAGGCCAGCATGATGTCGGGAAAAATTGGATTGTGCCCCGTTGGCGAGAATCAGCAGTTTGGATTCCACCTCCAATGTCAGCCCCTTGTCGCTAATCCTGTATCCTCCAGGTATCTTATCGTAATTGGAAATCTCAACACCTTCAATCAATTTGATATTTTCCCTTTTCCGGCATTCCTCTACCAAAAAATTATCGAAATCCTTACGCCGGGAGGCAAAACCCACTTTGGCATCAGTTTCTTTGTTATAACCAGGTTTAAATGGCACCTCTATAACCTGAGCATTGGGAGAGACAAAACGGATCCCCCAGATATCCGTTTGCAGGTTCTTGTCGTTTTCAAAACGTTGCATGATGACCGGATCAATGCGCTTCAAAATAGTTGCAGCTTTGCCGCTAATGGCATCTCCACATACCTTGTCCCGCGGAAACACTGACTTGTCAATCAACAGGCAGCGAACTCCCTTATGGCTTAGTTTAAGGGCAGTAGCAGCCCCTCCGGGGCCTGCACCCACAATGCATATATCCGATTTGTTTTTCTGCAAATCAGTAAGAGGTAATGAAGGTTTACTCTATAAGTTCAGTGTGAATTTCAATAGGATTGCTCAAAATTTTATGTACCGGACACATGTTCGCAATCTGCATCATGCGGCGCTTTTGTTGCTCATCGAGGTTACCAGTCACTTCGACCAAACGCTTAATTTTTGTGATGTTTCCGTTTCTTTCAAATTCAACGGAGACTTTAACATCGTCCACTTCCCATCCTTTGCGGTCTGCATACATTCTAAGTGTGATAGAAGTGCAAGAACCCAAGGCCATATTGAGGATGGCACCGGAATTGGGTCCAAGATCTTCTCCGCCAAGATCAAAAGGCTCATCCGCTATAACGGTGTGGTTTTCAAAGGAAATATCGGTTTTGTAATGCTTTTTACCTGTTAGGGCAACAATGTTATTTTTCATAAAATGGTTTTTAAATCAGGCCGCCAAACTACCAAATATATGATTATGAGTTTGTGACTTTATTTTGATAAGGTCATTTCAGCATTTAATGCATGATCTTTATAAATTTGTGAGCAACTGCGGTAGTAGCTCAGTTGGCAGAGCATCAGCTTCCCAAGCTGAGGGTCGCGGGTTCGAGTCCCGTTTACCGCTCAAGACTGCATCACAAGTAAAATTCCTGCAGATTACGCAGATTTTTTAGCAGATAGATTTTCGAGTGTTCCAAGAAAATCTGCGCCGATCTGCGGAATCTGTGGGGGAGAGAATTTCGTTTTGCATGAATAAATACCAGTGCCTTTTGATAAAACCTCATAGAAGACCTGAGAAGATACTGGTAGATTGCAGTTGCGAAATCCACCGAAAGTTAAGACTTAAGGAAATAATATCAGGCCAGATACGGTACAGTGACCTCTATAGACTCCACCTCCTTCCTTACCCAATCATCTAGATTCCTGTACCAATCGATATGAGGCGACCACTGAGCACATCCACCGATAGCAGGGCTATGGCAACATGTATCATCCCATTGCTTGCCGCAAGCAGGGCAACGTCCGGCAGTATCAAAGGTGTGCCATCTATGGCAACAGGAGCAGGACCACAGGTCGGAAGGCTTAGGCTCCCAGTCGCATTTTGGACAAAGAATTTTGACGGTAGCCATGATTCAGAATGGAAAAGTTAGCTGGAAAGCTAAACAAAAAGGCGGGAAGATGAAAGGGCTTTGGTTTGTGGGCTCGTAACCATTAATGACTTGGAGGGAGCAAGAGCCCATACACCACAATTATAACGCCTCGTTTCTTCTTTTCTGCTCTTTGTACAGGGCCTTCAGCACCTCATTCCTGCGAATAACAGAAGGCTTAGTAAACTCTTTGCGCTTGCGCAATTCCTGAATGATTTGAGTTTGCTGAAACTTCCTCTTGAAACGCTTCAGAGCCTGATCAATAGACTCTCCACTTTTAATGTCTACTATTAGCATATTATATTGAATGAGTTTTAGCTGCCCAAGCAATCGATGATTTCTTTCCCGATTGTATGGACAACATTTTTTCGGGGCGCAAATTTAAACCAAGTTTCTTTTAAAAAAAAGACCCTGTAAAAAGTATGTAGCTTTTATTTTAAAAATGAGAGACTACTGTTCATGATTTTCAAAAAGAGTAGGAGTTGTAGTTCTATGGTATTCAACTATTCATCTATGAATTACCTCCTGTCAGCTATTTCCACGAATACCAGTCAACCATTTATAATCGCACTACTTTCTTTATCCAAAACACGTTGGTTGTTTTATACCTTTGTCGCTTGTCCGCAAGCGGGTTTGCAGGCAAACCAGATCACCGCACAACTCTTCGCAGTGAATTTTTGCAGCAGACTTTCAGAATAAACCTTTTCAGATTTAATAAAGTCGGGGGTCAACATTTTGAAGAAAACTATGCGGCCCTCTAATTTTATCAATTCAATTTTCAAACGACAAAACATGATTACAGAAACAAAAGGCAAACTGGGTATCCTAACTCCTGGAATGGGAGCAGTTGCTTCAACTTTCATAGCTGGTGTAATAGCTATTAATAAAGGAATAGCCAAACCCATCGGCTCTGTCACGCAATTGGGCCGCATTCGTCTCGGCAAAAGAACTGAGCATCGCAATCCTCTTATTAAGGACTTTGTACCTCTGGCCGAGTTGAACGACATCGTATTTGGTGGCTGGGACATCTTTGAGGACAATATGTATCAGGCAGCCTTGAAAGCCAAGGTTCTTGAAAAGGAATTGATCGAAAATATCCGCCCCGAACTGGAAGCTATAGTGCCCATGACAGCAGTTTTCGACAAGAAATATGTCAAAAATCTGGATGGCCCCAATGTAAAAACCGGTAAGACAAAAATGGAATTGGCTGAAGCCTTGATGGAAGACATCCGCCGTTTCAAGTCTGAATACAAGTGTGAGCGCCTCGTAATGGTTTGGTGTGGCTCTACCGAAATTTACACGGAAGCTGGTGATGTGCACTCTACTGTAGAAAAACTGGAAGAAGGTTTGCGTAACAACGACCCGGCTATTCCACCGAGTATGATTTATACTTATGCTGCACTCAAAATGAACATACCCTATGCCAACGGTGCTCCGAACCTCTCCTGTGATGTGCCTGCCATGGTGCAGTTGGCAAAAGAAACCAAAACTCCCATAGCAGGTAAGGATTTCAAAACTGGTCAAACACTGATGAAAACCATATTGGCGCCAGGCTTGAAAGCAAGGTCTCTTGGAATTCACGGCTGGTTTTCAACCAATATTCTCGGTAACCGCGATGGCGAGGTTTTAGATGACCCAGATAGCTTTAAGACAAAAGAAGTGTCAAAATTGGGTGTGTTGGAGCAAATCCTCAATCCGGAAGACCATGAAGATCTCTACAAAAATATCTATCACAAGGTCAGAATCAACTACTATCCCCCTCACGGTGATAACAAGGAAGGATGGGATAATATTGACATCTTCGGCTGGCTTGGCTACGGAATGCAGATTAAGATTGACTTTTTGTGCCGCGACAGCATCCTGGCAGCACCCATCGTATTAGACCTTGCCTTGTTGCTCGACCTTGCCAATCGTTCTGAATTATATGGAATACAGGAGTGGCTTTCATTTTACTTTAAGTCACCTCAGGCAGCTGAAGGTTTGCAGCCCCAGCATGACATCTTCCTGCAGCACCAGAAGTTGCTCAATACACTGCGCTATCTGAAAGGTGAGGAGTTGATCACCCACCTCGGTATGGACTATTATTATTAGTAGTGCGAGGTTCAACCGTTTATCGGAAAAAATCTTGCTGATCAAATGAATAAACTAATCCACAAAGTCATTGCAGCCGGATTCGGAAGTGGTTATTCACCTCTTGCTCCTGGGACGGCCGGTTCGATTGTCGGCGCATTGATTTTGTGGATTCTTTATTCTCTGGTTCCGGAATATTTTTCAGGTGGTTGGAAGGGCACCCCTTATTTGCTTATCCTGATTCTCCTTGCATTCGGGTTGGGAGTATGGTCAGCAAATGCACTCTCACAGGAATGGGGAAAAGACCCGCAAAAGGTAGTTATTGATGAAATAGCAGGCATGTGGGTTTCCATGTTGGTCGTGCCCGTTTCTTTATTGTCTTTGACATTGGCATTTATTTTATTCAGGATTTTCGACATTTGGAAACCCTTGGGAATACGCAAAGCAGAAGCCCTAAGCGGTGGCTGGGGTATCATGATGGACGATGTTGTAGCGGGCCTCTATGCATGCATTGTTGTTCATCTGATATTATACTTTATCTGACACCCAGGAAGTGGACACAAAATCACATATTGAGAAGACATCCTTCTTTTTATCCTGGCTACGATCACAGTTTGTAGCTCTAACGGCAACGGGGTTGGATTTTTTCTTCACTATTTTCCTAACGGAATTCGCTGGTATATGGTACGCCTGGTCAAATGCCATTGGTGCCAGCATCGGAGCCATAACCAGCTTCCTGTTGTGCAGGTCATGGGCTTTTCAGAGAAAAAACAAGAGGTGGGAATTTCAGGCAATGAAATACTTTCTGATTTCAGGACTCGCCCTAACATTGACCACTTCAGGTGTTTGGTACCTGACAGAGAGTTATGGAATTCCTTATGTTATCTCCAAAATGATGATGTCAACACTAATTGGGTTAACCTTTAATTTTCTGTTGTTCCGTTATTTTGTTTTTAGATAAATTAGCCCTCCAATTCACCTACTTTCGAACACAAAGGCTGTTAAAACGGTTATCCATTTTAATTGACGAACCGAATAGAAATGCCTGAGAAAAGAAAACTACGCTTCATCGCCAATCCTCATTCCGGAACCAACCGCAAGAGGAATCTGAAGAAATTGCTCTATGCCAATCTCGACCAGCAGAAATTCAGCTGGGAACTCTATTATACAAAATATGCGGGTCATGCCCTTGAAATGACCAGGGAAGCTGTAGAGAAAGGTTGTTACATGGTAGTAGCTTGTGGTGGAGATGGTTCCGTCAATGAAATAGCCAGCCAACTCATTGGCACCAACACCGTTTTAGGAGTACTTCCATGTGGTTCAGGTAATGGTTTTGCAGGTCATTTAGGCTTGGGTCGAGATGTGAAAAGGGCCATACAACTCTTGAATGAAGGCACCGAAGTTGTTATAGATGCCTGCTCCATGAATGGCAGGCCATTTGTCAACCTTTCCGGAATTGGATTTGATGCAGTAGTAGCCAAGCGCTTGCACGGCAGTAAAATCAGGGGCTTCTGGGGTTATCTGAAGTCGACTTTAAGAGAAACACTGAACTACAGCATGCAGCCATTGGAGATACAGATAGATGACCTGACTTTTTCCAGGGAGTGTTTGTTGGTGGAAATTGCCAATGCTCCGGTATATGGATATGGCTTTTCGATAGTGCCTTTGGCAAAACTGAATGACGGCCTACTCGAAATACTGGTGGCCAAAAAAGCTCCTCTTTGGCGCTATATGCTTGAATTGTGGCGCTTCATCGACCGTTCTTTCCATAAAAGCCCGCTGGTGGAAACCTATCAGGGACGTTATGTTCGGATCCGTTCATCAGCACCTACTTCCGTACATATAGATGGAGAAGGTTTTGACATTGAAAATGAAGCCGTTTATGAAATCCTGCCGGGAGCATTGAAAGTCCTGGCACCCAAGGAATTTGCAGTTCGCCATAAAGAAAACCAAAAGGTTAAGCCAAAGTTAGCTTATCAGTATAGTTGATGTGAACACCGCAAATGGCACCAATGTTGCCAAGATTCAAGATACGCTCAACACTCACCTTGCCTAAGTCTAAGTTTAATACCTGCTTTCAATGAATCATCTTATTGTTGTATTTGTGGTTTGGATAGGTTTGTCTGTCAGCACAGCTCATGGGCAATTGTTGCTCAAGCTTCAATGGATTCCAGACAGCCTGGCATGGGGAGTTTTTATAAAACCCGAAACCGGAACCAACCCTTCATCCAGATTGTTTATCGGTTCAGGGCAGGTTACGATAGTGGCCCCAAAAGGTTATAGCTTTCGGGAATTGAAAAGCTTTAGTCTTAGTTGGACACAAAATGCTTATGTATCAGGTCCTGTTGAAAACCCTGGCCGTGATTATATCTCTTTTGGATTGGCTTCTAACGAATTATCACTTCCCCTGAAGGAAGGGATGGAAACACTTCTGTTTACTTTCTCCAAGAAATCGGAAAATCCACCCGACAGTTTATATCTGTTGGAAGCCAACGACTTGTTTGCAGAGTTACCGAATTCAGCCCACTCGAATCCGGGAAATGAACTCTCTGTTCTCGACCTGGAAAAGAGAATTATATATTCTTATTCAGGCAATTACGGACATCAGACTTGGAACCCATCAAATAAAAACAACACCAAAACAGGACCTTTCCTCCAGGGAATTAATGCCTCCAATCAAAGCAAGCTGATAAAACCTTAACCAACTGCCCTTTGATTCTTGCATCCTTCATGGCTTTTGTCTGATTTCTCCGGCCATACTGTCTGCATTTATCTGCACTCACAGGCGCTTTCATGCCACAACGTCATTTTTTTGGCATTGGAACAAATTCTGATAGAACTTTCATTGCCATAGAAACCTTCTCTTATTGCTATCTTTGGGGCCATTTTTTAAAAGCCACTCTGGTACCACAGCAAGAGCTTTTATTCAAGGTTATTATCGATTAAAATTTTTCAACATTATATCATGCTCGGCATATTCAAAGGACTATTTAAAAACAAGAGTGAGAGAGATTACGAACGGTATGCCCCATTAGTGGAGCAAACCAATGAGGAGTGGGAAAAACTGCAATCACTCAGCCATGATGAGCTTCGCAACAAGACCAATGACTTCCGCAATCGCATAGCAGAATACTTGGAAGATATTGACAACAACATACAGTCTTTGCGTTCACAGGCCAGAGAAGAAGATAACATTCATCAGAAAGAAGCCTACTTTAAAGAAGTTGATGAACTTGAAAAGGAGAGAAACAAGCACCTCGAAGATGTACTTCTGGAACTGCAGCCACAGGCTTTTGCAGTTGTCAAGGAAACTGCCCGCCGATTTAAGGAAAATTCCACCATCACAGTAAAAGCAACCGACCACGACCGAAATCTTGCAGCACAGCGGGATAAAGGATATGTCAAAATTGAAGGTGAAAAAGCCATTTGGAAAAATCAGTGGGTTGCAGCTGGTGGAGATATCACCTGGAACATGGTGCATTACGATGTACAACTCATAGGTGGTATGGTACTACATGAAGGTAAAGTGGCGGAGATGGCAACCGGTGAAGGTAAAACCCTCGTGGCTACATTACCTGCCTACCTGAATGGACTCAGCGCAAGGGGTGTGCATGTGGTAACCGTGAACGACTACCTGGCTCGTCGTGACAGTGAATGGGTAGGGCCCATTTTTGAATTCCTGTTGCTTACTGTTGATTGTATCGACAAACACAGACCTCATACGGAAAGACGCCGCCAGGCATATTGGTGCGACATAACTTACGGCACAAACAACGAATTCGGCTTCGACTATCTGAGGGACAACATGGTCCGCTCACTCGATGAAATGGTACAGCGCAAGCATCACCATGCCATGATTGACGAGGTGGACTCAGTGCTTATCGACGATGCCCGGACTCCGCTCATCATTTCTGGTCCAGTAGGTGAAGGTGATGAAGAACAGGAGTATAAAGAGTTGAGACCAGATGTAGAGAAGTTACTCTCAGCACAGCAAAAACTGGCTTCGGGTTATCTTTCGGAAGCAAAGAAACTCTATGACGAAGGAAATGACGGATACGAAGAAGGCGAAGCAGGAATGGCACTGCTGCGGGCACACAGGGCCCTTCCGAAAAACAGGGCGCTCATCAAGTTCCTCAGTGAAGAAGGAGTGAAAGTAGCTATGCAGAAAGCTGAAAACTTTTACATGCAGGAGAACTCCAAGAACATGCATTTTGTGGATGAACCGCTACTGTTTACCATCGATGAAAAAAACAGGTCGGTTGAGTTGACAGACAACGGAGCAGAATATTTGGCAAGAGGAAAGGACGACTCCGGCTTTTTCATCATGCCCGACATTGCTGAACGCATGGTGGAAATTGACAGCAATACGGAACTTAGCGACGAAGAAAAAGAAAAGGCCAAAATCAAAGTTTCTCAGGATTTCGCAGTTAAATCCCGGCGTTTGCATGCAACGCATCAATTACTGAAAGCCTACACACTGTTCGAAAGAGATGAAGAGTACATCGTCATCAACGGTGAAGTAAAAATCGTGGATGAGCAGACCGGCCGTATGATGGAAGGACGCCGCTACTCTGATGGACTTCATCAGGCACTGGAAGCAAAGGAAAACGTAAAAGTTGGCGAAGCCACACAAACATACGCCACTGTTACGCTGCAGAACTACTTCAGGATGTACCACAAGCTGTCAGGCATGACGGGTACTGCTGAAACCGAGGCTAAGGAATTGTGGGACATCTACAAACTCGACGTTTCCGTCATACCTTCCAACCTTCCGATTATTCGAAAAGACCACGAAGATGAAGTGTACAAAACTGCCAAGGAAAAGTACAACGCAGTAATCGATAAAATCGAAGTGTTGAGTAAAGCCGGTAGGCCGGTATTGGTGGGTACTACTTCAGTTGATATTTCGGAAAAACTCAGCCGCTTTTTGAATATGCGCGGCGTAAAACACGAAGTACTCAACGCCAAACAACACCAAAGAGAAGCATTCATCGTCACCCGTGCCGGTCAACAGGATGAAAACGGCCGTGGTAACGTGACCATTGCCACCAACATGGCAGGCCGTGGTACCGACATTAAACTCGCACCCGCCACATTGTTTGATGTGGTGAGCATCGATAAAGATTCTTCTGCGGTGGGAGGTTTCACCTACACCATCAAACAGAGGGGTACCAACAAGATATTTAAAATGGACCAAGGTCATGAATTGGCCCCCGCCTTGCAACTCGCATCGGATGCCAAAGTATTAGGAGGCCTGGCCATTATCGGTACAGAACGCCACGACAGCCGACGGGTTGACCGTCAGCTCAGAGGTCGCTCCGGTCGTCAGGGAGACCCCGGTTCGTCACAGTTTTATGTGTCATTGGAGGACAATCTCATGCGCCTGTTCCAATCAGAACGCATAGCTGGCCTCATGGACAAAATGGGCCATCAGGAAGGAGAAGTCATCCAACATTCCATGGTGACCAAGTCCATTGAAAGGGCACAGAAGAAGGTGGAAGAAAACAACTTTGGTATTCGTAAAAGGCTGCTCGAGTACGACGACGTCATGAACATTCAGCGTGAAGCAATCTACAGAAAACGTTACAACGCCCTCAGCGGTGAACGCCTTCAGGTTGACCTCGATACCATGTTCCGCTCTATGACTGACAACCTGGTTTCGTTGCACAAAAGTGGAGGCAATTATGACTCCTTCCGCCGTGACAGTATGAGCATGTTGGGTATCGACCCAAAGTTTGAAGAAGATTCCTGGAACAGCACTCCTGAAGACAATCTGGTTGAAACTTTCCAGGATAAATATTTCGAATTCTATTCGAGAAAAGAGCAAATGCTCATCAAGACGCTGTTACCAACCATCAAATCGGTTCATGAAAGAGAGGGGCACCGTTACAAAAGGATAGCCATTCCATTTTCTGATGGCCGGGAACATATACTGCCTATTGCGGCAGACCTGGAAGAAGCTGTTAAGAGCAACGGTAAATCGATTTTCAGAGATATAGAAAAGGCCATTTCCCTCACCATTATAGATGAGCGCTGGAAAGAGCATCTTCGCTCCATGGACGAGTTGAAGGAAAGTGTCCAGTCCGCAAGCTTTGAGCAGAAAGACCCGCTCGTTATTTATAAAATGGAAGCTTACAAGCTCTTTGAAAATCTCGTTTTCCGCATCAATGAGGAAGTGACTTCTTACCTGTCGAAAGGCACCCTGATGCTTCCGGAGAATAATCAGGTTCAGGAGGCCCGCGCCCCTCAGCGTCAGGATATGAGCAAAATGCGCACCAGCCGTCCGGGTGAAGAATCGGCAGAAGCAGCCGCTGCGAGAGCAGCAGCAGAGGGCGTTTCTCAGCCTGCTTCGCAAATAACGGTGAAGCGCAGCGACCCGAAAGTCGGCCGGAATGACCCTTGCCCTTGTGGCAGCGGAAAGAAATATAAACATTGCCACGGCAGAAATTAAACATCCATTGCGGTCGGGCCCAAAAGCCCGGCCATCATCAATTATCCAACTTAAATGAAGAATTTACCACTCATCCTAAATGGAGTACTGCTGGTTGCAGTATTGTTTTTGTATATCGACCGTTTTGCCTTGAAACAGGCTGGAACAGATGCTCCCACTACAGTTTCTGAAGAAACTGCCGGGGACAATCTGAAAATTGTCTATATCAACCTCGACTCCCTTCATTCGCAAAGTGAAGCTTTCCAGGCAAAAAGAGTTGAACTGGAGCAAAGGCAAGTATCGGCAGAAGCCACCCTGAAATCGAAAGGAACTGCTTTCCAAAGAGAAGTCGCTGCCTTTCAGCAGAAAGCACAATCCGGCACGATGACTCCAAAGCAAATTGAAGAGGAACAGACAAGACTGGCCAGGAAGGAGCAAACCATTATGGCCGAGCAGGAGCGCCTGGCAAAAGATATCCTCGATGCAACCGACAAGTTCAATGAACAATTTACCAACCAGATCAAGACGCACCTTGACTCCCTGAAGAAAGCCATGAACTACGATTTCATCCTGATTTACGGTTCCAACAGCCCCGTTTTATTGGCCAACGAGAACTACGACATCACTAAAACCGTGCTCGGTCTGATAAATAAAAAAAGTTAGGAGAATAATAGATTCTTCTTTTGGTTTAAAGCAATGGGTGTGTATCTTCGCACCCGCTTTAAGACATTCAACAGAGAATGTTTCAAGTTTATAAGATCGCGGAGTGGAGCAGTTGGTAGCTCGTTGGGCTCAGTACTGTAAAACAAATCGACTGATATTTTCATCAGTAATGCTTCCGAAATACACTTAGTCGAAAGCAACAAGCGTCAAAGAAAGCCGAAATCAGCAGCTTTCAGAAATGCCTGGGATTTGATTTTACAAAGGGCTGTCCCTGCAGAAATGCTGGGATGATAATCTGTCAAATTCGGGGAAGCCTTTAGTGTGGTAATCCCGAGCCAAGTCCCGTCAAAAGCGGGAAAGGTGTAGAGACTTGATGGCAGACATCTTCGTTTCGGTTCCGAAAAAAGATGAAGGGAAAGTCCAGACTACAAATCCTGAAACATTCAGGTGCAGTGAAAGCTGTAGTAGTAAGCATAACCCAAAGGTCGCAGGTTCAAGTCCTGCCTCCGCCACAAAGTGAAAGCCGGACCATGTATGTGGGACCGGCTTTTTTTGTATTTCAACTTTTTCGGCCATGTTCCATGTTTATGTCCTCTTTTCCCCTAAGTTTAAAAAAATCTATATAGGCTATACTTCTGACCTTAATGCAAGACTTGAATCTCATAACCAATTGGCCACCAAAGGCTTTACGGTAAAATTTAGACCTTGGCAGTTAGTTTGGTCAGAACAATTTGATTCTAAATCTGAAGCATTGAAAAGAGAAAAACAATTGAAATCTGCTGCTGGAAGAAGGTTTATTTGGGACAAAATCAACTCGGAATCTTAATCATGCTCAGAACGTAGGGCGCATATCCGCCAGTAGGCGGACGCAGGTTTCCACCAGCCGGCGGACCTCCGCCACAAAGTGAAAGCCGGACCATGTATGTGGGACCGGCTTTTTTT
>CAYRDX010000014.1:19984-31926 GCA_964423205.1 uncultured Saprospiraceae bacterium
CGGACCTCCGCCACAAAGTGAAAGCCGGACCATGTATGTGGGACCGGCTTTTTTTGTATTTCAACTTTTTCGGCCATGTTCCATGTTTATGTCCTCTTTTCCCCTAAGTTTAAAAAAATCTATATAGGCTATACTTCTGACCTTAATGCAAGACTTGAATCTCATAACCAATTGGCCACCAAAGGCTTTACGGTAAAATTTAGACCTTGGCAGTTAGTTTGGTCAGAACAATTTGATTCTAAATCTGAAGCATTGAAAAGAGAAAAACAATTGAAATCTGCTGCTGGAAGAAGGTTTATTTGGGACAAAATCAACTCGGAATCTTAATCATGCTCAGAACGTAGGGCGCATATCCGCCAGTAGGCGGACGCAGGTTTCCACCAGCCGGCGGACCTCCGCCACAAAGTGAAAGCCGGACCATGTATGTGGGACCGGCTTTTTTTATGCTGTTGGCTGTTGGTATTTGGCTGTTGGATTTTGCAATAATCCTTTTGTCCCGCAAGTTCGATTGCTCACAACAATCCAACAATTTAACAATTCTTCCTGCCTTTGTCATTTCGTAGAAATCCGTCGATGATTGAATGGTTAAATGGTTGAACGGCTTTCCGCCTACTGCTCACTGCCTACCGCCTACTGCCTTCCCCCTTTGTCATTTCGTAGAAATCCGTCAACGCCTGATTGATTAAATGGTTAGCGAATCAACGAACAAAGTACCCCGTATAACCAACAGCTTGCTGCCAAAGTCCACTACGCTTCGGCTGGTTTGAAGCCGGCAGTAGTACAACTTTTCAAAAAGGCTTACTTTCCTTCTATCATCTAAAAACTACAGCAGAACCAGAGGTTTTGCGTTCTGGTGTATGTGGGTTGGTTACAAACCGGCAGGAGAAGGGAGGTTTTCAAGAGGAAGATGTTGGGCCGGATGGGCTAAGTTGCAAGTAATCAAAACACCTACTTTGCTTCTTCAAGCAGGTTAGATTCTGATGCCAAATAAGCCTTCACTACCTCACCAGGATTTAAGATGGGTATGTAAAAATCCCCCTGGAACTTACCAAAAGTCCTCGTGGCTATCATACCCCGGACCGTGCTGATTGCTATTCCCGTGAGTATGGCTAAGAACTGTTCCGGCAGTTTGGTTTCATTGTTTTCTGTATCGATGAACTTTTTGAGATTCCTGATTTGATATTCAAGCTCACCTGTATAATTAAGCAGATTTTCGTTCAACCCTTTGCGGTCATACGCATAGTTGATTTCTATGACAACTGAAAAGAGTTCTTTTTTCAGGTCCCAGTGGTAATCAATGGTGAAACCGTAATCCAGTTTCTTTTTATCAAAGTTCACAGCCACTTCTTCCGAAAGCAAAGGAACATGAATCTCCAGTTCCCGGATATCATGGATTTGATACTCTATGATTTCTTCTTTTTTCTTTTTTGCCATTGCTTAAGCTATTTTTTGCCTGGCTTCAGTGGAGGCATAAGGAATCATAACGGGGCTTTTCATTTCCCAACTTCCTTCACATTCAAAGGTCTTTGCATTGGGAAGCAGATGTTTCTGTTCCGGGTGCAGAATCGATTCCTTTTCCATAGCCCCGTGACTGATCTGAATGGAAAACGGGGCACGTTTTACATAAGCGGATTTTCTCCGGATAAAACCGGCTGATTCTTTTTCGGCAACTTCATCCAAATCCTCAAATTCAACTATGGGTACCTTCTCTATGGCCAGCGAAATTTCAATCAGTTTGGATAAACGATGATTGAATTCACCACTTAATACCTGTGAAACATAACCCTTTGTAACTCCCAATTGCTCAGCAAACTGTGTGCGAGTCAAATTATTTTCAGCAAGGTATAACTCAACAGCGTTGAACAGGTCATTTTGAATTTTGGTAATCCAGTAAGTGTCTGTTTTGAGCAGTTCACGGTAGGTTTTCATAACTTCTGTGGTTGTAATCAGTGATGATAAATTCTATCTGTATTTAGTTCTAAAGTACTCAAGTTTAATATCCCGCATACGTACGATAGCCCTGCTTTGCGACTCTTTGCCCTTTTTGAGCTCACCCAATACTATGATTTTCCCTGTTTCTTTGTCTTCAAACAGGTATAACCTAAGCCTGTCAACTTTGAATTCATAATCGGGATACTTGTCACTCTTTTTCCGGCCCTTCAGCATTTTGAATTTGGCCTCGGGTATTGGCACGCCCTGGGATTTAAGAACCATGAAGGTCTGTAATTTATCAAGGCTTCGCTTTAGGTTGCCTGCCTTTTCCATTTCAGACCAAAACTCATCAAAAGCACACTTTCCGTTAATGAGAAGTTTGAACAATGGTTCGACAGGGTTGGGTGCCAATTCTTTGATTGATTTAATCGCAAACTTAGGTATATTGTTTAGTTATTACTAAACTTTAGTGTGATTTTTAGAAAAAATTGCACCGAAATGACTTTTTACTTCCTAAAAATTCATGCACAATTATCATAAAAAAGGCTTGTTGCGCTTTTCACCAGTTCAGGTCTTATGCTGTTTTATGCTTTCAGGGTAATTCATGATTGGTTTCTCTATCCTCTCCCCACACCACTGATATTCTCCTTCTTATTTTCTCCTCATAGATGTCGAAGAGCTCTGGTCCGCTAACCCTCGAAGGTGGCGACTATGTACTGAAGAAATAAAAATCAGGCACAGGGGTATTTACTTGGGTGCATTTGGAGGGGAAGTTTCCAAAGATTTGACTGAAAGTATTGACATACAATCTACCAATACTTAATGCAAAGGTCCCCGATATAAAACATAGGGGGCAGTTTCGTATTAATACTTCTTTTCTGCGGGCACTAACTTTTGAACATCGTGCTGTTCAGCGTAATTTTCCAGACGTTCTATTTCGGAGATATCGATATAGGAGAACCAATCTGCGCGTTGCAAATTCTTCCATATTTGATGCTGTTGAGGGAATTCGGATTTGAATGGTTCACGTGAAACAACAAACCGTTCTGAAAGAGGAATAGTGTCTTTTACATAATTGAATTTGCTAACATCATTCGTAATGTAGTCTTTGCGCTTTTCAAGTTCGATTATCTTGACAAAAATCTCCCTTTCATTTTTTCCCACAAAATCCAACTTAACCGGAACTATTAAGCAAGGAAACAGGTCCTGGTTGAGTTCAAGGTCTTGATTAAATCTGTCCCGTAAGATTACCCTGTCTTTCAGTGCACTGAAAGAGCTTCTGCTTTTCTTACTTTCGATGTAAATACCTTGCTCATCAACTAATGTTTTAAAAAGCTGTTCAAAAGTGGCCTGCTGGGTTTCAATCGTAATTGAATTCGGAGCTGAAACTGAAATCACGTTGTTCTTATAATTACTGATATAGTTCAGGTAAGACTTACTAAAAACAGTATTTTGGAGTTTTTCAATAACAGTGAGATGGCTACTGAACAAAGTCTTATCTCCATCATTATCGGCCGCCAACTTCTGAATACTTTTGACACTGAAACGCAAGCTCCTAAAAACATCTTCTGGTAATAGTTGACTGGCTACTTCAAGTTTATTCTTTGAAAAACCCAAATACAGTCTCTCGTCACTAATTAATAGCAACCCGATAGAGATTTTTTCTTTTATCTCTGGGCGGATAATCGCCGACAGTACTGACAGATACGATGACATTTATTTACGATTGAATGTGATTTGCAAAATCTCCAAAAAAGATGACCACACTTCTTTTAACCAATTTTCCTCAAATATCGTTTGACGAAGATTGACAACCAAAACTTCAGGCTTAATGTTCCAGTCTTCCGGAATCTCAGAAAGTATAGCCTTAAGATGTGAATTACACTTACTAATGCCCGAATAAAATGCATTTTTCAGCCGTGCAATCTTATCGGCATTTGAAAGCTCTTTTCTTGAAAACAGCATTTGGAAGATTGGAGTGCTTAATAGGGAGTCCCCATCTGTAAGTAACCTTAGTTTGTCTCCAGGGCTACCGTGATTAAAAATTGCCTGGTGATCGATGGGTACGAAACGGTATCCATTTGTTATATCACAAAGCAGGTTGTAATTATTTGCATTTCTATCCTCGTTGCTAATCCACAAGTCAAAAAGTGCGATCAGCAATAATTCATCCTTTTTAATGAACAAGTTCTTTTGATAATTTGACATGCCCTCCATCAACTTAGAGCTTGTTTGGAATTTGGTCACTTGGCTCAAAACGACCCTTTTTCGCCACTTTTTCAGCTTTTTTCAGTCAAGTAGTCCCGCTATTCTCCTTCAAAAAGCCAAAAAATTGACGAAAAATTTCTCGTTTTTAGCTCAAGCACTAAATCCCAAACAAGCTCTAAGATAAAAGACGTATCCCGATAGCTATCGGGATTTGATTTTATGGAACGCACACGGCTGCTTCACGTCTCGGAAAATCAAAAATCTCATATCATCAATCATATATCGTCAATCAAAAAACAGTCAAATACCAGAACCAATCGACCCTGAGGTGTAGGGGAGTAATGCAAAAGACCAGGAAGAAAGGTCGGACTATGAAAACTGATGTGATTCATCACACAAACAACTGTGCGATGGTTTTCATAGTCAGAAACATCTTGCCGCTGTCCGGTAGTTTTATAAAGCCGAATTTCGCATAAAAGGCTTCGGCAGCTTCGTCCAGCGGGTCGACGACTACTGCGATTGAACCGATGGTCGCACTGGCCAGGTAACTCCGCTTCAATGCATCAATCAGCAGTATTTTACCAATGCCATGTCCTTGAAAGCGGGTATCGGTCGCCAGCCGGCCGAGCAAGGTAGCGGGAAGATAGCGGTATGACCTGGGAAGTTTTTTTCTGACAGCTTCCGGCACCTGGTCTAAAGGAATGCTGGCATTGGAAAGGGTGTAATAACCTTGTATGAGTTTGCTTTCTTTGTCTTTCAGTACGAAACAGGCGGCCAATTTTCTTTTGATGTCCTGTCCAGCCTGCTTGTGCAGGTATTCATCGAGTAAGTCTTTTCCACATGAAAAGTCTGACTTTGGATGGGCGGGGCTGAGGGGTTCTGTACGGAAATTCATTGGCTGAGCAGCTCATTATGCAGTTTAGCCGCTTCCTTCAGAGCAGCATTTGGACTCTCAGGATTCATGACGGCAGAAAAGAATAACTCCTCGTCTCTGCGCGAGGCAAGTATCATTTCGCTTTCTTCAATGATTTCTTTAGCCTTTTCTTTTGCGGCTGCCAGGATAAACTCAGTAAGGCTGCGGAAGCCACCTAGTTTTACGGCTCTTTCAAAGAGCTTCTTCTGCTCTACGGGCAATCTGGTATCAAACCTGGCTGTTTTTTCAATGTTTGTATCTGACATCTCAATAATTTTGGGACAAATGTACGGTAATATTCCGCACAAGGCAAGGTAATATACGGGAATAATCTGTACAAATCGAGTATATTATTTTTCAAGACAAACAAAACGAGTCAACTCCTATTTTACTTTCGTCAGAGCACTTTTCTTCCTCTCAACCTCAGCCTCTGTTCGAACCACATTTTTTCTTTTGGTAGAAACTGCACCGGTGAGAATTTAAAGGCGTTGCTGTAACCCTTGAACATGAAATCAAACTTTGCTATTGAAATCATTTAGACAAAGTGAGTTGAGTCAAATGGCAATATGTGGTCTACCGTCGGTCCTATCAAACGTAGTATAACTGTCCGTTACCCCCCCCCAACTCAATTCATGGGACAGTGTCCCACTTTTTTGAAAAACGAGGTAAAGTTTCCTCATGTAAGAAGGTTGGAACGGCCAAACCCCTTTCCATAGGCCAAAGCGCCCCCATCCCACAATCCCTCTTTAACTCACCCTTCCTTTTACCTACATTTGTCGGAAGACAATAGCGTGGCAAATTTTCGATTCTATTAATCCGCAACTCCGATTATGCGTGACCTTTTAAATGAATGGAGTGAAATGTTTGGCAAAGCCGAAGGTACCAACCGCCTTTTGAAAAAGCCAGTTTTTACCAACTTCAGGCGATACGACCAAGAGGGTGTCGATGAGGTTACTGAACTCAAATCTGTTGACAACCTGCTGTTAAAAGGAGACAACCTGCCCATTTTACATTCCCTGCTGAAAAACTACAAGGGAAAAATTAAACTCATCTACATTGACCCTCCCTACAACACGGGGAATGACAGCTTTGTGTATAACGACAAGTTTGTACATGCAGCGTGGTTGACTTTCATGAAGAACCGCTTGAAAGTGGCCAAAAAACTGTTGCATCCGGAAGGGGCCCTTTTTATTCAGATTGATGACAATGAAATGGCCTATCTGAAAGTGTTGTGCGATGAAATATTTGGCAGAGAAAATTTCAAAGAATGTATTTCTGTGAAGAACGGCACCGAAAGTGGGGTGAATGCCATCAACGTAACCAGGGGGGAAAGACTGTTCAAGGTCAAAGAGCACATTTTGTATTATGCAAAAGACAAGTCCCTTCATCGATTTAATCCTCTTTTCGTAAAAGCAGTTTCATACAATCAAAGCTACAGGTTTGAGCTGATGAAGAATAAAGAGGGTTACTTCGTAAAGGATGTGTACAAGGATATTTTGTTAAAACTGTTCCATCGTGATTCCCTCCACGGCCTGACGAAAGAACAGAAGTTTTTGTTTAACGCCACTTTTGAGGAGTATTGTTTGGCAAAAAGTGATGCCATCTATGCGCTGAAATCGGATATCCAAAAATCCGGTTCCGCCTTTAAGACATTGGCTGCAGAGAACAAAAGGAAAGGCATCGTAGAAGAATACCAAACCTACGATGGCAGAATGATTCTCGTGTACCAGGGAGCCATGCTTACCCCTTTAAAGGAAAGAATAGTGGAGGAAAACGGCACCAAATATTACGGCACCCTTGTTAGCGACTTTTGGGGGGATATCGGAGCTACTCCTTCCATGGAGGGTGGTGTCAATCTGAAAGCTGGAAAGAAACCAGAAAAACTCCTGAAACGCATAATCAACCTGTGCTCAGAGGAAAATGACCTTGTACTCGACTTTTTTCTGGGCAGTGGAACGACGGCAGCAACTGCATTAAAAATGAAAAGGCGCTTCATCGGAATCGAGTTGAATGATTACGGAGATAACGACAGTCTGGTCAGATTGCAGAATGTAATTGCAGGTGAACAAAGTGGCATCAGCAAAGACAGTGATGTAACCTGGTCAGGAGGCGGTTCTTTTATTTCCGCAGAAATCAAAAGCCTGAATGAAACATTTGAACAGGAGTTAGAACAGTGTAAACAGGAAAAGGACATTGATTCATTGTTGGATAAAGTACTTCTAATAGGTAATCCCGATTCGAAACGCTTAAAGGTTAAGTTTGACCAGTTTCATGCCCGATATGCGGGATTGGATTTTGGTGAAAAAAAGCTGCTCCTCAAGGGGTTGTTGGATAAGTATCAATTTTTCCTGCCCTATTCCGCCATGGAAAATCCACAGTTTATGATTGATGAAAAGACAAAGAAGCTCAATCATCAATTCTACAGAGTTTCATTTAAGAAAGAATAGAACCAATGTGGTTAAATCTCTAAAAATGGCATCCCAGTTTTTATGTTGCCAGCTGTACAAGCCCGTCAAATTTACAGGCCAATGACCTACCGGTTAATTTCCATTTCTACCTTTGTCAGTGCACCTCAATAAGAATCCAGTCACAACTGCTAAGCACATGAAAACGGCTGTTCGATACACCTTTCTTTGCCTGATTACCCTTGCTGTTTTGGGCGCCCTTCTGAGAGCACTTCCGTTCATAACTGCTCCAGGTTTTTCATTTGAAAATCTACGGCATGCCCACTCCCATCTGGCATTTTTGGGATGGGTATATCCTGCTCTTTTTCTGGGGATAGTGCACTTTTTTCTGCCGTCTGGAACTTTTGAAAAACCCGAATTCAAAAGACTCTTCTGGTGGTCGATGGTAGTGGTGGCCATAATGACCATTGCATTTGCTTTAACGGGATATGGACCTGTTTCGATTTCATTGCTCATTCTTCACACGGTTTTAGCTTTCTTTTTTCTGAGAGTCTTTATCAAAAATTGGCAAAGAAGCAGGGCTTTGCTTTCTGGAAGGTTTTTAATCACAGCTTTCATCTGTTTCATTGTTTCCTCCTTTGGCCCAATAGCTATCCCATACGTCCAGTTTGGGACAGAAGACAGCTTTTACTGGATGAAATACGCCGTCCATTTTTATCTCTATTTTCAATATGGTGGATGGTTTTTGTTCGGTGTGCTGGCCATACTGCTGAAATCTATTGAAAAAGAAGGCTTTTATTTCCCTTCCATAAGGATTTCAAGAGCATGGTTCTTCCTGGTGGTGGGTCTGTTGCCCTTGTATTTTTTGGGTACTCCTGTTTTTGGTGAAAGTCCGGGGCTTAGGACGATTGTTTTGGCCGCAGCCCTTTTATCAGGTCTCGGTATCTATTATTTCATAAGGGATGTTTATCCAGATTTACCGGGCAAAGGTTTTTCTGGACTGCTCATTCACCTGGTATTGATATTTTTTGCCTCCAAAAACATCATGGAGATTTTGGCCTCCTCGCCAATTATCACAAATGTGACTGCTTACCTCAACCATTTTATGGTACTGACTTACCTGCACTGGTTTCTGCTGGGTTTTGTCACCATTTTCTTTTTATGGATGTTCGGAGAAATGGGCTTCGGTCAGGATTCTTCCCGATTGAAATGGGTGGGGTTGGCAGTTTTTGGGCTGGGATTCCTGTGTACGGAGTTTTATCTTTTTTCCATGGCACTCAACTCACCTTTGCCAAATTTCAATGAAGGAGTATTGTTTGGTTCACTACTGATGATGTTGGGGCTGATTATTTTATCATTGCCATATCTTTCTTTAAAAAAGAGATCTTCTATCTAAAACAGACAGAGTGTGTCGTATCAGACATACAGCGTAACCAAAATCTGGATTGGTTCTTTACATTTATACCAAAATCACTCTCATGCCAATCCTCATCTTCATCTTGTTTCTTATGATATTTTCATGCAATCCTGCCAACGACAAATCAGCCATTATGACTTCCAAACTGGACGAGGCCTTTTCTGAATTAGAATCAGACAGTCTGGCTGGAGGTTCTATTTTCGTTGAAATGGATGGCAAGGTATTATACAGCAAATCCTTTGGATGCGCTGATTTTGAAACAAAAGAGGCATTTGACGAAAACACCGTTTCCAACCTGGGTTCCATATCCAAGACTATTGTTGCTTACGGCATTTTAAAACTGCATGAACAGGGGAAACTCTCTATTGACGACCCCATTTCAAAATACTTTCCAGACTTTGTGAATCCGGACATCAGCAGCAGCATCCTTATCAGGCATTTCCTTACCCATACATCCGGGATTCCCGATTCACGAGAGGTAGTTGAAAACCCCGACTTTTACCTCACCGCCAACGACGAAGAAAATTTCGCCCCTCTTAAAGCCACCACCGCACTTGAGTTTGAGCCCGGCAGCCAATGGAATTATTCCAATCCCACATTTAATGGTTTGGCGCTGATTATCGAACAAGTCAGTGGTATGAAATGGCAGGATTACATTGCGGAGCAGATTTTCAAACCATCCGGGTTAACCACGAGTACCATTACCGACGGGGCACAACCAGCCTCAGGTGTGGCCCATGCATACATTTACGAAAATGGACAGGCCAAAGAATACGACTACGGCGAGTACCCTACTTTTTGTGCCGCCGGCAATGGTGGTGTCTGGAGTTCCATCGAAGAATTGAGGAAATACTATTATGCCATCAAAAAGAATCTGTTCGTTACCGATAGCAACATGGCCCTGAGTCAAAAGCTTTGGATACCCTCTAACTGGAGTAGGGAGGAGCCTCCCAGTAACGGCATGTCCTGGTTTGTTTATGAAAAAACAGAGGACCTCCCTTACAAAATGGTTGAGCATACAGGCTCACAGGGCGGCTTCACCGCCATTATGACCATGATTCCTGATAAGGACCTTTTAATACTCATGTTATTCAACACCCCACGAAAAGTAACTGACCTGAGAGAATTGGTGATCAAACAACTTCAGGAAGCTGGATTTTTATGATACAGGTTGAGTGCATGAAATCACAATAGAGTCTTTGCAGCGACTTCTTTAGCCTCTGTTCAACTTCGCTACTCGCATTATTTGGTTGTGAGCGTTTATTTCATTTGTTTTGGATATCAATCTGATATAAATCAAGTTCCAATGACTTTTATGAAAAAACTCTGCCTGTTCCTAATTCTTTTCCTTTTTTGCATTTCTATCATGCGCTCTCAGGATAAAGCACCAATGCGCACTGAAGGAGAAGGCCCGTTTACCCAACTGATCATCCGGGGTGTAACGCTGATAAACGGCAATAATGCTCCTCCAACTGGCCCTGTTGACATAGTTGTCGAAAAGAACCGCATTGTGCAAATCCAGAATGTTGGTTATCCGGGCGTGCCAATCGAGCAAAAAAGCCGGCCCAGGTTAAAACCCGGCGGAATGGAATTAGACGCTGAAGGTATGTACCTGATGCCCGGTTTTATCGACATGCATGCACACACAGGTGGAAAAGCCCAGGGAGCAGGAGCGGAATATGTCTACAAACTGTGGATGGCGCACGGAATTACTACCATACGCGACCCAGCCTGCGGCAATGGGCTTGACTGGGTATTGGAACACAAAAATAAAAGCCTTGCCAATACCATCACGGCTCCAAGAATTTTCGCATACACGTCATTTGGGCAAGGTGCTGAACGCTTCCCTTCCACCCCTGAAGAAGCACGGCAATGGGTGCGCGACAACGCTCGCAAAGGTGCCGATGGAATCAAGTTTTTTGGAGCACCTCCTGAAATAATGGCGGCAGCCTTGGATGAAAACAAGAAACTCGGACTGCGCTCAGCCTGCCATCATGCGCAAATGGATGTCGCCGGATGGAATGTTCTGAACAGCGCCCGTGCCGGACTGACCAGTATGGAACATTGGTACGGTTTGCCGGAAGCACTGTTCAACGACAGGACGGTACAAAATTACCCACTCGACTACAATTATCAGAACGAGCAAAACCGCTTCGAAGAGGCCGGTAAATTGTGGAAGCAGGCTGCCCCACCCCACTCCGAACATTGGAACAAAGTCATGAATGAATTGCTGGCTCTTGGCTTTACTTTGGATCCCACCTTTAACATTTATGAAGCCAACAGAGACTTGCACCGGGCACGGCGTGCTGAATGGCACGAAGATTATTCCCTACCCTCATTGTGGCGATTTTACGCACCCAGCAGAATTAGCCATGGTAGTTACTGGTTCAACTGGGGAACTGAGCAGGAAGTAGCCTGGAGAGAGAATTACAGGCTTTGGATGGCTTTTATAAATGAGTATAAAAACCGTGGGGGCCGGGTAACAGCCGGGTCTGACAGCGGATTTATCTATCAGCTTTACGGTTTTGGGTTTATCCGTGAGCTGGAATTGTTGCGGGAGGCAGGCTTTCACCCTCTTGAAGTCATCAAAGCTGCAACCATGAATGGAGCTGAGGCTCTCGGAATCGCCGACCAGGTTGGAACTGTGCAGGTTGGTAAGCTGGCCGATTTTGTGATAATTGAGGAGAATCCTCTGGCTAATCTTCAGGTACTCTATGGCACCGGTGCTATCCGTTTGAACGAAAACAATGAAGCCGAAAGAGTAGGCGGTGTGAAATACACCATTAAAGACGGCATCATCTTCGACGCTAAGAAACTATTGGCTGACGTAAGAGCCATGGTGAAAGCCGCCAGAGAAAAAGATGATTTTGAATTAACGCAGCCGGGGGTGAAGAATTGAGAATTGAGAATTGAGAATTGAGAATTGAGAATTGGACCCCGAGTACTCGGGGGAAATTGGAAATTGGAAATTGGAAACTGGAAATTGTGAGGTCTCATAAAGTTCAACCTATGAGATGCCGCCGAGCTGCCGCACCGTTACACCGTTATACCGTTACACCGTTACACC
>CAYRDX010000014.1:32026-79135 GCA_964423205.1 uncultured Saprospiraceae bacterium
AGATGCCGCCGAGCTGCCGCACCGTTACACCGTTATACCGTTACACCGTTACACCTTTTTTCACGGCAATTTATGCGATACGATAAAGTTGGCCAACAATCCCAGGTTCTCCGGATGTAACAGAACAGTGTTGTACAGTAACATAGCCCTGTCGTTGTTTGGTCCCTGGAAAATTACCTTGCCATCGAGGTTCAGGTCATCCTGATAATAACCCGTAAGGATAAAGTTGGCAAGAAATCCTGTATTAGCAGGAGTGGACAGGACGGAAGAGAAGAGGTAAAAAATATCGTTGTTAGGTCCCTGGTACACCACTTTGTTGTCACGGTTAATGTCTCCTGCCCACATCATTCGTTTTCCTTCTACAGTCCTGTAACCTAAAGCACCACCTCTTACGCTGTAATTCGGGTTGATAAAATCAATAAGCGGAACCGCCGCACTGCTAAGGAATTCCACTCCGTCAGTCATTATTCCAAGGTGATTTCTATGCCGCAGTGAAACGTAAAAGTCGCGTTCACCGATGTTCTCAAAATACAAGATGCTATCTCCAGTGGCACTGACGACGTTTCCATCCCGGAGCAACAATGCCGATTTAGTTGCAATGATGTTGCGATCATTACCTGCATCCCTTAGTTCTATGAGTACCCAGTCTATCACCGCTTTGTCTCCGGTTATAGACAAAAGGCCCGGATTCATTGATTCCCTGTAACCACCACCCTTCAATTTGAATCCCACCATTGATGAGAAAGGTTCATTCAGTGGTAAAAGTGAAAGTCTTCTTAGGTCGTCACGCATCCTTCCCGTTCCACTGTTGTTGAGGTAAGCCCCGGCCAGAATCGCCTTTATCCTCAAGGCAGCAATATTACAGGTATCGTAACGTGAGGTCTGGGTTGAATTACCGCATATATCTACGGCTGTCCAAACCCTGCTGGTTACTTTCTTAGTGGACAGCAGAATGCTTCCAACATTATAACTGGTTACCGGTTGTATATCGCAATTGTCTCTGAAGAAAAGATTTACTCCATATCGAATACTGTCGCTCGTATTTTCACAGAAAAAGATAGAACTGGGCGAAACTGAACCTTCCAGTACGAAGTAGGTAACAGTTTCCGTAAGGTGGGTGCCACCCGCATAATCCCAGTTCTGAATCCTGACTTCAAAACTGTCGGACAGGACGCCACGGACCCGGATGGTGGCAGGGGTTATGTCATTGTAAGAAATACCTCCCAAAACGACGACTGGTTTGGTGTACTTCCTTTTGAGTTTGACTCCAGCCCAGGCGTTGGTCAGGTTAATTTGTCCGGATTCGCCAATGAATTCTCCGTCCTTGTCCTTCATGTCGGAGTTTGCTGTTAAGCACAAATAGCCGACATTTTCAGCACTGTGGTTAGTTTCGGCATCTTTTGAAGTTTCCTCCTGGAGATGAATATCTACTGAAGTGGGACTGGCATTGCGATAGCGAATTGAATACGGATCGGATTCCTGGTGGGTTTGTGCCGTAAAGAGTATACCAGGAGTTTGAGCAAAAATGGGTGCAAAATTCGCCGTTTTCCAATTCTGAGTAACTGAGTTTATCAAACCAGCAACCGCTTTTGTGGTGCCGTTATTGGTACCAGGTTCCATTGCAAACCAGGAAACCCTTTCCGGCAAATGCACCCCGTCAGCCAGCTCCTGCTCCACTAATTTCATTTCGAAACCCTTATTCGTTAAGTTTCGAATGCGTACAGTAGCAGCCGTTGCTTCGTTGGCTGAGTTTACCTGTGCAAAGACTACAGGGACTTGACTGAATATTTGAGGAAATGCGACAGCACTCCAGTTTCCAGTAATTCCGTTTTCAACTCCAGCCACCAGCTTTTTGCCATTTTCCAGAGTATAAACCCTGAACAATTCCGGAGCAGTCTGGTCGCTTATGGTGATGACCTGAGAGGCTGAACTGGTGTTTCCGCATAAATCCGTAGCCTGCCAGGTTCGGGTTATGGTATAGTTTCCGCAAGGACCAGCACTGCTCTTAGTCGAGGTTTCATTAAACTGCATGGACAAGCCAGGGCAAGCGTCAAATCCGTAAACAATTGGCGCAGTAGGAATAATATCGTTACAATTGAAGGTTGCATTGGCTGGCACATTTGTCAGTACCGGAGCGATGGCATCCCCCATGACGATTACAGCTTTGGCAGTATTACAGCAACCCACCACATTGTTGCATATCTGATAAATGAATGAATCCCGGGCACACTCCACTGCATAAGGAGTGTAGGTGATTTTTCCTGTTTGGTCGATGGTAAGATTCCCTCTTGTTGGATAGGAAATGATACTGTATGTTACATTGTTCAGGTTTCCGTCATTGAAATTGATATTATCAGAAAATGGAAGACCAGGGCAGACATTGAATACATCATCCACCGTAATGGGCTCATACTGAGCCTTACAATCAGGGTCTGCACAGTCCACTAATCCATCGCCGTCGTCATCAAGGCCATTGGTACACACTTCGTCACAGAAAATTACTGTCACAGTTACCTGACTTGTTGCAGTACAGCCACTTGAGCTGGTCACGGTAACAGAATAGGTCGTGGTACTGAGTGGTGTAACCGTTTTGGAGGCACCAGATCCGAGGCCGTGGCTCCACTGAATACTGTATGGTGTTTTACCACCCACTACCGTAGCTGTCAGAGTGGTGCTGGTGTTATAACAAATGGTTACATTCTGCCCGGCATCGATGCTGGGTCCGCAATCCGGGTCAGCACAGTCGATGAGGCCATCGCCATCTTCATCGAGGCCATTCGAACAATCTTCCGGGCAGTTTTGAACTGTTACTCTTACGGAGTCAACATGTTCACAACCATTACTACCCGTCACGGTCACTCTGTATGTTTTTGATACATTGGGATTAACCACTTTTGAACTACCAGTACCAAGTCCCTGGTCCCAGGCGTATGTGAAAGGTCCCAAACCTCCGCTAACGCTTGCATTGAGTGTTGTTGTATGTCCGTTGCAGATGGTTACATCGTTTCCAGCTTCAGCAGTTGGAGAGGCATTAACGGTAACGGAAACTGTCCCAGTAGCGGTACAGCCGTTACTTCCGGTCACGGTTACTGTATAAGTTGTTGTGGTTGACGGGCTAACTGATTTGGACGAACCGCTACCCAGGCTATGACTCCAGGCATAAGTATATGGGCCGCTTCCGCCCGCAGCAGAAGCCGAAATGGTGGTAAAAGTACCGCTGCAGATTGTTGCGGCAGGGCTTGTAGTTACAGTCTGTACAGGATTGACGGTTACCGTGACCTGAGCCAGGGCCGTGCAGCCAATTGCAGATGTAACAGTCAGGGTATAAGTGGTGGAAATGGTTGGGCTGACTGTTTTAGTTGCTCCTGTCCCAAGGCCATGACTCCAGGTATATGAATACGGAGCGAAGCCACCTGCAGCACTTCCGGTGAGCACTGTGGATTGACCGAGGCAAATGGTAACGTTTGATCCGGCACTGGCTGAAAGGAAATTGTGACAGTCGGAGTCTGCGCAATCAGCCTGGCCATCTCCATCATCATCCGATCCATTTCCGCAAAGCTCTTTCAGGAACGGAGTAGCCACTGCTTCATCATCTTCCAAAGGGTTGCCGGTATAATTGTTGGGTGTGGAATCGGAGTCTTTTTCGTTGACGGCATACACCTGTGCCACATTTCTGAGGTTGCTGGCGTTGCGAACAGTCGCTGTGATGGTCAGTGAAACGGATTGATTCACTCCCAACGATGGCCGGTACCAAATACCCGAAACAGGGTCGTAAGTGCCGTTGCCATTATTGCTGACATGGGCGTAACTGGACGGCAACTTATCCCTGACCAAAATCCCCGTGGCGGTGGAGGGGCCTTTATTGGTCAGGGTCAGCGTGAAAGTTACATTTTGTCCTATCCAGGAAGTATCGGGGCTAACTGTTTTGGTCAATTCCAAATCAATGACGGGGGTAACCCTGACAATGGCACGGGCAATATCGTAGCCAGTTGGTACACCGCTATCGCTAACGCGGTAGTAAAAAGTATCCTGGCCGATATATCCATTTGGAGGGGTGTAATAAACATAATCGTCGGCAGGATTACCGGGAGTACCATTGTTGTTGACACTTACTGTACCACCTCTGAGGGTTTGGCCATTGGTTGGAGCTGACTGGCTGGTGCCGACAGACAGCAGTAAAACGGAATGGCCGTCGAGTTCGATGTCATTGGCCAGCACATTTACCAAAGTCGGGATATTAATCCCGGTAGTAGCATTATCATCAATTGCGTCAGGCGGGTTATTTCTTACGTGAATAAATACCCTTCCAGTATCACACAAAGTAGGTGAACGGTTATCACAAACAATGTAATCGTAGGAATCATTTCCCGAGATGCCCGGGTTTGGAGTATAGGTGATTTTGGAACCCTGAATAACGGTAACTGTCCCATTAGACGGTTGCAATATTCCCGCTGTCCGGCTCACGGTGAGTACATCGAATTCGGGATCGGTATCGTTAGCCAGTACAGATGTCGTAACGGTATTATTGACTGATGTTGTATCGTAATCGTCCGCTGCTAAAGGCCGATCATTAACAAAGGGTGTTACAATGACCACCACAGTAGATGAAGCGCACAGTGTCGGGTTGCCTTGGTCGCAAACTCTGTAATTAAAGGATACCGTGCCCGTGAATCCAGGACCGGAAGTATATTTTACTGACCCATTCTCATTGTTTATCACTGTGCCGTTCGAAGGATTGGATGTAACCGTAACGGTTAGGGGTGTACCTTCAGGGTCATAGTCATTATTGATCACCCTGATTGTACCGGTTATACCGGTTTCAACATTTAGTGTATCGCGGTTGGCCACTGGAGGAAGGTGGCTTGACATTCCAAAGTTATTGGAGCAATCGGCATTTCCATTGGACAGGAAAACTGCTGTTTCGAGGTTGTCGGTTACCAAAGCATGCCCAACCAGAAATGAAGAAGTGTTTAATGCCAAGACATAATACCGCAAAGAACTCACAGCATTTACCTTGGGCACCTGGTTCCAGAGGAATACAAAAGGCTGGTTTCTGGTTTCAAGAGTATTACTGGATTGCATACTGTTTGTGCCCCAGGAACTTCCGTTCCAGAGCACATAGCGCAATTGGCTACTACTATTCTGCACAGCCAGCATGATATGATTGGAAACGGCATTGGGATAAACCCACATAGAGTTAGTTGTGGAGCCTGCTGAGGGACCTGTCATTTCACTGGTCCATCCTCCGCCACTTGTCCATGTTCTGTAGAATACATCAGAGGAGCCGGATTTACCATAAGCTGCCAAAGCTTTTCCTGAACCGGATTCAAAGGCTATGGCCACGTTTGGAGCAATGGCACTTGCAGCGGCTGAAGTTGCAATGATCGGCGTACCCCATGAGGTGCCATTCCAAACATTTAACCATGTATTACCCGCTGCGGTCAGAACTGCCAATGCAATCCGGTTGCTGTTGATATCGGAAGCCAGGGTTATCCATTTTGCGCGTGAGCTGATTGCAATGGTCGGATTGGGCTGGAATAATGCAGGTGACGACCAGGATGAGCCGTTCCATAAAACATAATGCACTGCATAATCTGTAGCCACACCATCATTTTTACCATAAGCAGCCATGGCCCTGCCTGTTCCATATTCATAAGCGACGAACACATCTGTAAAGTCGTCATTACCAGATTTACTGTTAAGCGTAGTGCCATTACCCCAGGACGAACCATTCCAGACCATAGCAAAATCACCACTTGTGTTGGAACCCATTGCTACTATTTCATCAGATCCCGGTTTACTGGCGAGTTTCACTGTTTTCATCGTTCCGGAAAGAGGAGTAGTTATAGTTGCCGGGGTAGTCCAGATGGCTCCATTCCAAACGCTGAATCTAAGATTTGTACCAGACCCCCAAACCAGCAAGGCATCACCGCTCAATTGCTCATAAGCCACATCCGCTGTCCACCAGAATGTTTCCGTAACTGTACCCAGTGGGTTGATGCTGAGGTTCGACCATGAATCTCCATTCCACAACTGCCCATTGATTGATCCCGCCGTTCCGATACCCACAACGATCTGTTCGTCTCTGGTTGGGGCATTGGCACCCGCCATGATGCGCCATCTATCTGAAAAAGTGGCCATATTGGAAGCGGTTCCAAAAGCAGATCCATCCCATGGATTATTCCTAGGTGTATTTGCATCAGACCAGATGGCTGTACCAAGAGTAGGATCCGCGTTTTCTGTTCCATACTTATAGGTAATGCGCAGTAAAGGGGCTTTAAGAGAGTTGCCATCAAACGAATATGCTGATCTGGAGCCTGTACCTGAAATGAAAAAAGCCATGCTGTTTCCGCTGGCCCATCCCGACCTATTCACAATTTCCTGAACTACGGAGGCTATATTGGGAGTAGAATAAACAACTTCAGAGGTCCAGGCTGAGGGGCTCCAGTTAACTGATGACGTGGTTTTAGGCCTGTTTGTGATGTTATATGAGGTGGAAGTAAATACTGTTGCATTATCAGTTGCCTGACCCTGAATGACTAAATTTGTTGCTCCACTGTTGGTATTAGGAGCATCCGGAGCAATTGCAACAAAATCCAAAAAGGCACTTGTTATTACAGCACCATTAGGTATTGAAAGGCCGTTGAATCGCAAACCAATTTTCTGATTTCCAGAAGGTGGTGAAGTAGCGTCATTTACAATTTCCAAATCTGTTGAAGTAAGATACATACCTCCCGGACCTAAATAACTTCCTTCAGGACCTTCTTCTTCGGCATCGTCATTGCCATTATTAACCCTTGATGTCAATGAAGAAGAAATGAAGTAAACAAAGTTTGTAGTGTCCTGACCAATGGATTCCAGATTAAAAGAGTAATTACCACTGGCTTCAGTAGAAGTGGAATCTATCAAAATGTCTCCGGCCGTAAACGACCCGTTCTGATCAAGATCCCTGTATAAACGAACTATAATATTTTCAACTCCTGACTCTCCGGAATTGTACAAGGTATCTGAATTGGCATCGAGAAACACCTTACCTCCAATTGCATTGCCTTCGCCTGGCAAAACGCAAAAAATATTCACAAACACAAAGGCACTGTCACAGCCATAGACGTTGCAGATTTTATAGCGGAAGGTATCTAAACCAGAAGCTTCTACCGCAGGGGTATAAACAATGTTCCTTCCATTGACAACCGCCGTTCCTTTAGAAGGAGTTTTAGAACTGCTCAAAGAGAGGGTTAACCCCAGCTCTGCAAGGTCAATGTCGTTATCCAGAATCGGTATCGATACATTGATACCCTGTGCGACAACAGCAGTATCATTGATGGCGTCGGGTGGGTAACTCGGAATACTGACACAAGAGCCGGCACATACAGTTAATCCAGTTACTGTTACCAATGACCCACCGGCACTAAATGCTGCCGTTGCCAAAGTGCTCCATGTATCGGTCTCCAAATTGTATCTCCAGAATGCTGTGCTGCCCCCCCCTGCTGAAGCGTAAATAAAGGTGCCATCAAAAGCCAAAGCACCTCCTGAAGTAACATTAGCGGGAGTATTGGCTTTAGTTACCCAGGTGTTGGTGGTGATGTCGTATTTGTAAAATTTATTGGTCGAATTACCCCGGAGAGCATAAAAATAGGTTCCATCATCAGTCAAAGCACCGCCATGTTTGATTGATCCCGGAAGTTTTTTAAGGCTCGTCCATGAATTGGTTGACTTATTGTATCGGAAAAATTGATCGGAAGCGTCACCCCTCACTCCATAAATGTAGGTTTCATCGTAGCCTAAGGAGCCACCCTGGTTGAAATCACCTGGTGAATTGGCCAGTGCCGTCCATGTGTTGGAAGCGATGTTGTATCTCCAAAATGTTTTATTATTACCACCTCTGGTAGCATAAATATTGGCGCCATCATAAACCAATGAAGCACCATCGCCAACATTGGAAGGGGCATTTGCGAGGGTTGTCCAAGTATTACCGGAGATGGAGTAGCGCCAGAATGTGCTGGTACCGTTACCTCTGAAAGCATAAATGTTTGTGCCGTCTGTTACAAGGGCACCGCCGGTATTTACTGATGAAGGAGCACTTGCCAAACTAGTCCATGTATTGGAGGCTACATTGTACCTTCTAAAAGTTGTGGAACCCCCACCCTGGAAAGAATAAATCAGTGGGGCGGTACTGGCCACTTTGTATTGACCAGTCGGGCAGCCATCGGCCGTTATCGTTACCGTCACTGTTGCCTGGGCACATAGGCCCGAAGTATTGCAAATCTTGTAGGTGAAGTTGTCGGTGGTTCTGTTATCTCTGTTTGGTTGATAACGGATTGATTTGTTTGATCTGACGTCAGCTGTTCCTCTTGCAGGAGGAGTTACTATACTTACCTCAAGGTCTAGTCCCTGGGGATCGCTGTCGTTGAGAAGTACATTAATGTCAACTTTGTTATCTTCACAAACGGTAGCAGCGTCATTTACTGCAACAGGAGCTGCACTTACACACTGCCTGCGCTCGTAATAAAGTCCGTTAATAGCTGGTCTGCCTTGCCCCGATACCCTGGTAAACCGGAAAAATCTTACCGGCCCGTTGCTGATGACATAGTTTACTGTGTCCTGAACCGGGTTTGTCTGATTATTCAGGTTCTTATTGGAAGTAAATGTCTGGGTATTGAAATAGCCGACACCCGTTGTATGGGTACCGTTAAGTGTGCTCAGTACCTGCAATTGGGCATTGCTGCCATTGTCGGTACCCCAGAATATTTTCAGTGTATCACCTACCAGCAAAGTATCTGCCAGCTGAAGCACCAGGTAGTCTGCATCATTGTCAATCAAAGCATAATACAAGCTTGAGTTGGGCACCAATGTGGGCTCTCCAAGAGCCTGAGTAGCATTCGTCATGGAATTTTGAGCAGTAACGGTGGAGGCGTTTCCGCTTGACACAATGACAGAATACTGATGAGGTAAACATCCATAAGGGCCTACCCAGGAAACGGTGATGGTGACCTTCGCCGTGCTGCAAAGCGGGCCTCCGCTTCCCGGCGGAGTATTATCACAGACCTGGTATCGGATGGTATCGGTGCCAATGAAATTTATATTGGGTGTGTAGGTAACATTGCCGTTGCTGTTATAGGTAAAAACACCGTTGCCCGTATTGGTGGGGCCAATCAACTGGGTTACCGTCAGTGGATCCAGGTTTACATCGTAGTCATTGTTCAGAACGTTGAGGGTAATTGCCTTGCCCGGCTCCGTATAACCCAGATCATTTACAGCAACCGGAGCTGTGGGCACTGGTTTTATGGTTATTTTGGTATTTACAAATCCGGTGCGTGTGCCACAGTCATCTTTGACGGTAAGCGTAATATAACAAGGCGTTTGTTGGGTAACTGTTGGGGGTGTAAATGTAGTAGTTGCAGAATATGCATTTGAAAAAGAACCTCCACAACCGGATTCCCAGGTAAAAATGTAGGAACCGGAGCCACCGGTGGCCGAAGCAGTGAGGTTGTAATTCGTCCCTACCGTCAGTGAGGCAGGTACATTGGCATTTGCATTAATGGCCTTCTGACCTGCCGCAAAAAAACTGAAATTCAGAAATGCCCGGATAGCAGCTATATTTTCAGGGTTGGTAGCCTTGTCCAGGCGATGCCCGCCCTGATACATCACCATGCCTCTTGCGTTGTCACCAAAGGCAGGACCAAAGGCCATTTTTGCTGCGGGGCCCGGAGACAGGGAAGGCACATTTGTGTGTGAGTCATCCCATACGCCGATCATGGTGGTCGGCCGCCAACCAACTTTGGGAAGGTATATCTGCTCAGAACCATTTTCCTGCGCACCGTCTGTCAGTCCAAGAAATTGCATTACCGGATGCGTAGGATATGAGTATTTGTAGTTAGGTGGAATACTTCCATCAGCATGGCTTCCTGCATCCACGGCAGCCTGCCCGGTGGGAGAAACCGGATTTTGCATCAGAAAATTCAAACGCATCAGCGGGTCGGAAGGCTTATAGGTGTTTTCCAAGTCACTTGAAGCCCTGCAACCCGCCCAGATTGCACCTGCTGAGCCACCCGCAGCCACACTCTTATTCCAGTTTAATAATTCCTGATGTAAGTCCCATGTCGGGTCGGCATGTGGCATGAGGAATACATCGTTGCAACCGTTCAGTGTGGCTGGCAATTTCCAGTTAAAAGCACTTTCCGGAATTCCGGCAAGTGTTAGATAACCTTTCACGATGTCGCCATTACTGCTGTTGATGGTCCAGTTCATGGAGTGGTTCAGGGTTCTGTTCAGCGGTGCCAAAAAAACCTGTGTAGTGGTGTAACCTTTTACTCCCTGGGCGTGCCAGTTTTGGATAAGAGTATTTACTGCTGCAGTTCTGTGTTCAGCCAGAACAATGAATGGGCCTCCTTTAAAGTTTCTGCCTTCTGTGGTAAAATCAATACCATCCTTGGCTTTGGATGCATTAATGGACCAGATGACGGGAACACTTTGCTGGTGAATGAGGTGCCAAACCAGACCATAAGGTTTCAGCGCCGTATTGACCGTCTGTGGCTGAAATCCCATGTCGATGATAAAGGAACCAGGCGGGATAGTGATCATGCCTGCAGGAACGCAGTCACTATCATATAGGTCAATTAATCCATCTCCGTCGTCGTCAATACTATTGTTGCAAATTTCGGGCGGTGGAGGTGGGAGTTCTTCTTCTGAATATTGCCATATACTTATTGACTTTTCAGCAGTTTTAACTTTCTTCTCAATCCTTTTGGAAATTACAAATCCAGGGTAAACAATCAGCCCAAGATTGTTACCTGCCAAATAGGAAATTGCAAGCAGCAAAAGTGCTCCTGCAAGGCCCTTTAAGTGGAGTGTTTTGTTATTTCCCATATTGTTTGTGCCGGGCAAAAGTGTTCGCCGCTCTTACACCGAGATGCTGCAAAGGGGGAAGGATGTGATGCACCTGATAGCTCTGTACCAAAGCTAACCTATCGAGGCGGGGGATGTCCCGATCATCTTAAATCAGAAAAAGCGCAACGAATATTACCATACAATTATAAAGCCACATCAAACTAAGGAACAAGTAAAAAGTAAAAAGGCAAAAGGCAAAAGTTTCCAACTGATTTTCAAGTGGTTAAGAAAACAATTTGGCTACTTTATTTTTGACTCATTACTAAGAGCTTGTTTGGAATTTGGTCACTTGGCTCAAAACGACCCTTTTTCGCCACTTTTTCAGCTTTTTTCAGTCAAGTAGTCCCGCTATTCTCCTTCAAAAAGCCAAAAAATTGACGAAAAATTTCTCGTTTTTAACTCAAGCACTAAATCCCAAAAAAGCTCTAAGTTCCCTGATTAACCGCCAAGGCCGCAAAGACAGCAAGCCTTTCCATCCTTCATCCCTCATTCATTTCTCTTATTAACCGCGAAGGACGCAAAGACGCAAAGTCTTTTCATTCCTCATCCCTCATTCATTTCTCTTATTAACCGCTAAGGACGCAAAAACGCCAAGTCTTTTCATTCATAGTTCATAGCTCATAGCTCATAACTCATACCTCATACCTCATCAAGGCAGCCTCTCCAAAACAATATAATTTGCGAGTAAGCCCTGATTTGCCGTATGCACCAAAATGGTGTGGTAAAGCAAATTGCTTCTTTCGTTGTTGGGCCCCTGATAAATGACCATTCCATCCAGATTAAGGTCTTCCCTCAGATAGCCGGTAGTAATGTAATTTGCCAGAAAACCAATATTCCTTTCATCACTTAAGACCCTGGAAAAGATATAGAAAACATCGTTGCTGGGTCCCTGGTAAATGGCTTTTCCATCACCATTGAGGTCACCACTCCACATATTTCTCTTGGCATTCATCATTCTGCCGGCATCAGTGGTTCCCATAACAGCAGTGGAAGATTCCCTAAAATCAATTGTGGGCACATTAGCTGTGGTTAAGAACCAGGCATAATTTGTTGCCATGCCCAAATGATTTCTGTGTCGCATGGAAACATAATAATCGCCTTCCTGCAGGGTTGGGAACAACAGAACTGCTTCACCATTTACATTTACCACATCACCATCACGCTGCAGAAGAGCGGTTTTTGTTGCTATTACCCTTTTTGGATCGTTCAGGTCCCGAACTTCAATGAAAACCCAATCTACTACGGCATCCCCTCCTGTTATACTAAAGAGTCCCGGGGTCACGGTTTCATTTCCATTGTTCCCTACATGCTGGAATTCCCAATACTCCAGGTAGGGGTCCACGGAAGGTAATAAACCTTTCTGCCGGAGGTCGTCGCGCATCAAAGGCCCTCCACCGTTATTCAACAAGGCGCCGAGAAGGGTGGCTTTAAGTTTGAAGGCAACTATTTCGCAGGTATCGTTTTTCGTCAACTGGAAAGTGTTCCGGCAGTCATCATTGGCAGCCCAGGTATTGGTGATGACAAGGCCTGTTTCATTGTAATTCACCAAATGAGAGTGATTTAATGCCGTTATTCGGTCACAGTTATCGCGCACAAAAAGGTTGGTTCCGGGCACAATTGGAACACTGTCCTGACCACAATACAGTCCATGGACGGCTGGTATATTTCCCTCAATAACGAAATAGGAAACTGACTCATTGGTATGGGTGCCATCGAGGTAACTCCACTCCAGAAGTCGAACTTCAAAGCCTGTGGAACTGACATTGCGAACCCGAACCGTTGTACCATGGCTGGCATTAAAGGTTGCTCCACCCATGATAACGATAGGATGATTGTATTTCCGGGTAAAACTGATATGTTTCCATGCTTGAGTAACATTAGTGGTTCCCGTTTCACCAAATCCATCACCATTGACATCCTTTAGTTCAGCTCCCGTTTCGGCCGTTATGATGGCCAATTTTTCAAAACCATGTGTTACCTCGGAATCTTTTGATTGCTCTTCCTGGAGTTGCGTTTCAAAGGAGGAAGTAGTCCGGTTTCTGAACCTTACTGCAAATGGATCTCCATCCGAATAGGTTTGTACAGAAGAAAGGATGGCTGGTATGGATAAATAGGCTGGTGATAGTGCGACAGACGTCCAAACGTGATTAACGCTGTCAATTAGTCTGGCATTCAGTTTAGTGTTATCACTCAATGCACCAGGTTCTATGGCCATCCATGCCACAGTTTCATTTGCATGAATTCTATCTGCATTTTCTTCTTCCTGGAGGAACAGGTCAAATCCGCCAGTAGTCACATTCCTCTTTCTTACTTCTACTGCTGTGCCTTCCACATCAGTTATACATTGGGTAAATACCAGGGGCTGCTGACTGAAGGTTATAGGGAATTTGACATTCTTCCACAAATGGGATGTTTGACGTGACCGTCCCGCTACCAGTTTCTTTCCGCTGCTCAATGTATAAACCCGCATGAGTTCTGGCTCAGCCATATCCATCACGGTAATTACCTGCGTAAATGAAGACTGGTTATCACAGAGGTCTTTGGCTATCCAGGTGCGGGTGACCTGGAAGTTCTTACATTGTGAAGTGTCACTTCCCGAGGCTTCAGTAAAGGATAAAAATATACCCGGGCAGCCATCAACACCATAAACCAATGGTGGTGTTGGCAGTTGGTCATCACAGCTGACGGTGATGTCTGAAGGTAAGTTCTGTAGCAATGGTGGAATGGTATCACCTAATATAATGGTAGCTGTGGCCTCTGTACAGCAACCGGTAGTTTGGTTGCAAACCCTGTAAATAAACTGATCGCTACCACAAGTGCTGGAAGAAGGTGTATAGGTGAATATTCCCGACTGGGTTAAAGAAATGGTACCCCTGGTGGTTGATGTGACCAGACTATAAACCGGACTTTGTAAATTTTGGTCGTTTGCTTTTACCGATCCATTAAACGATGGGGTGCCCGGACAAATATTATAACTGTCATCAACCAAAACCGGAGCCCCGGTTACATAACAGTCAGGATCGAGGCAATCGGCCAGACCATCGCCATCGTCATCCAGGCCATTGCCACATATTTCATCACAAGCCTCAATGAAAACCAAAATTTCATCAACGCCAGTACATCCCAGGGCATCAGTAGCGGTAACGTAATAAATGGTATTTTCCGATGGGCTGACCACCTTCGTAGCACCGCTTCCCAAACCATGATTCCAGCTAAAAGTATAAGGTGAAGCTCCCCCAGATGCAGTCGCTGACAGGGTCGCACTGCCTGAAGGACATATCGACAAATCTGATCCAACATTTGCTGTTGGCCGGTTATTCACTGACACTCTTACATCATCTGTGGCCGTGCAGCCATAATCACCCGTTACAGTGACGAAATATGTGGTTGCTGTTGACGGGGATACACTCTTTGATGCCCCAGTGCCCAAGCCATGGCTCCAGGTGTAAGTATAGCCGCCTGTTGATCCATTGCCAACTGCGGTTAGCGTGGTCGCTGAACCCATACAAACAGCTCTGTCGTTACCGGCATTTGCCGATACAGTGCCGCATTCCGGATCCAGACAATCTGCCAATCCGTCGTTGTCATCATCAATTCCGTTGGTACAATTTTCAGGTGTGAAGGCGACCGTAATTCTTACCCAGGCTGTATCGCATAAATTGGTCAAATCACAAATTCTGTACTGGAATGAATCGACACCGTAAAAGTCAAAATCAGAAGAATAAATAATTTGCCCAGTCAGTGGCAGTATAGTGATGTCACCCCGCTGGGGTTGAACCAAACCCGTTGTGTTAACAGATGATGTAATGATGTTATTGTCGGAATCGTAATCATTGGAAAGAACACTGATGGTTAAGTCGGTGTTTTTCATTCCATTGCGGATGTCGTCAACTGCAAACGGAGGACTTTCGATTCTAAGCGTATCCTTATCCAATACGCTGGGAACATAATCGCCATATTCATCTATGGCCAATTCAACCTTACCCTCGTTTATATTTTGCTTACACTCCCCAATAACCCTAAAAGTAACTGTTACAATCTTTGTGGATCCGGGCAACAACAAACCAAGGTTCGTCCAATTGATTACCTCCCCAATTACCGAAGAAGGAGCAGGATTGGCGTTCAAATAAACCAGACAATTATCCATAAACACATCCTTCAAAGGCAAAACACTGACATTGGTAGAACCAGTATTGGTAATTTCTATCCTGTAGGTCAGTGTATCTGAGTTGAAATATGGCGGCGGTCCCGGGCTTAACAGGTATTTGTTGATGGAAAGCTGTGGCCTCGTGGTTATGACTGTTGCCGTTGCCGGGCCAGCAGATACGGAAATGGAGTTCTGGTCAATAGCAGAGACTGAAGCGGAATTGGTCGCCGGATTGCAGTTATTCGCTGCGGTGAAATAAATGGTGACCTTTTTAACAGCACCTGAGGCCAATGGCCCGAAATTGTTCCACGTTATGGTGCCGCTGCCCGTACTGGTTGGATTCAAAGACGCATAGCTGTATGTCAAACAGGAAGCAGGATATCTATCGGTCAGCGTTATCGTGTTTAAGGTTGAGTTGCCGGTGTTGGAAACTGTTATTTCAAAAGCAACCTGTTCACCAACTTTGGCCACACCATCCGAAGGAAGCACCAATCTTTTTGAAACGGAAACCTGCGGTTGAGATGATTGAACAACCGCTTCATCGACGCAGAGGTCACCCAAATCAGTGGGATCAGAATAGGAGAACAATATGGCGGTACCTTCAGGTGCATATAATTGGCCGTTATTCACGGTTCCCAAAACTGTTCCGCTGGAAGACACACATCCTCTGAAGAATCCAGTATTCTGGCCAGTCTCCGTAAGTGTCACCAATTCAGAATCACCACCAGCACCCACAACAGTGACCTGCAATGTTTCTATTACAACCGGGTTCATATTCTGGTCAATATCCCTGACCATCATGCAAATTTGACCGTTCACGGCATAGGTTCCTGTAGGGACGTTGGCAGGCGTGATAAAATCAACTGAGCAATTCGTTCCAATATCCAGGTATGTCACGGCTATGCTGGCCCTTGCTGTATCCGTAATGCCTTCATAACCTTCCCGTGCAAGAACAGTAGCATGGTACATTCCCTGAATGAGCGGAGCGAACCATTTGTATTCATAAACTTTCGTGCATCCGGTGGCGGACACCACATGCGATTCTGAAAGTGCTGCATTCAGAACGGTAGCTCCATTCGGGTCTGTCACAATTGATTGTCCACTGGTTATATCGTAGTGCCCAAAGGGATCGCTGACGGCTGCGCGGAGATACAAAGTATCGCCATTGACTGCCGTATTCAACTGCGAGCCACCCGGCCATGCACCATTATAAAATCTCAGGCTGTCCACTTTTATGACTGTGGTCGTTGGCAGCGTGATTCTGGATGGCTTGGTTTGGCTGTCGTAATTGATTACGAATGAATTCCCCGCTTGAGCTGTAGTCACTACCATAGAAACAGCCTGGCCTGCTGGTAAAGTGGTATTGGAAGCAAGTGTGCCACTGAAGGCCAGTATTCCTGAGCCACTATTATAAGTTGGATTGGTCAGGGTAGCAAAAGTCGTAGAGCCATGTCGTAATGCTGCAGTGATATTGGGGTTGGCTGGCATGCTGCCGGTGGTGTACTCAACAACCAGTTTAGGTGCCAGTGAAGCAGAGCCATCGTATGAAAAAGCTGAGCGATAACCCGATCCGGTGATGACAAAGACCATGCTGTTACCACTTGCCCATCCGGCACGATTTACTATTTCCTGTACTACTGTGGAGAGATTAGGAGAGTTGTAATCCTGGCTGGTGGTCCAAGCTCCGGGAGTCCAGTTTATACCCGAACTGGTTAAAGTCCTGTTGCTAAGGTTATAGGCTGTTGTTGTAAAAGTTCCAGGATTATCGGCTGCCTGCCCCTTTATCGTCAAATTGGTAGCCCCGCTGTTGGTACTCGGTGAATGAGGGGCAACTGCCCTGAAAGTAAAATAGGCATTTGTAATAGTTGCACCGACGGGGATGGTCAGGTTATTAAAACGCAAACCAACTTTTTGCAATCCCATTCCATCAGGTGCTGCATCATCCACCATTTCCATGTCAGGGCTGTTTAAGAACATATAACCCGCTCCACTAGAACCTGAGACGACTTCTTCCACGTCATCAGAACTTTGGCTGACCGACCTGGTTATTGTGCCCGGTAATGGGGAAACAGTGATGTAATTGGTAACCTGAATAGCTCCACCACTTGGCATGGACAAAGGACTACACATCACGGTGGCTTGAGTAAACGTGGTACTTGCAGTGCCAACACCACTGATGCCTAAGACTGCAGAGTTGGAAGTTGTGTTATCGGCAGTGGCGACGGGGTCAATTCTGTCCAGTCCCTGACCTGGATCTGAAAGATAAAGGACTTTTGTTTTTGAGGTTGCCGTGATGGAAGCCACATTCACACAGGTTTCACCATTCAGTGCATCGGTAGAAGAGCCATCTATGCTATTGCCGACGGTAGCCCGCAATATACCGTCACTGGGGTTGCTGCCCAGATAAGTCGAAGAAATCAGGCAGCCCCGGAATATTCCTGTGTTTACTCCTGTTTCAGTCAACGTAATTACTTCCCAATCGCCGTTGCTGTTGTTTTGAAAACGTCCCTTAATGGTTTCAGCTATGGTATTGAACTGATTTTGGTCGGCATCAGTCACAGTCAGGCATATCTGTGCATTTTCAACATAACTCGTTACCGGAGTTCCCGTAGCATTGGTGAAACTCAAAGAACAGGTAGTATAGGCAGACGAAACTAATGGGAATGTTACCTCCCCCCTAATGGTCATCGTCGGGTTTCCAATAGTCACTTTAAAGTAATTGGTCACTTTGTTGGTGGTCACCGGAACATTTACTTGTACCCGGAAAGTAATGGTATCCGAACGGCCTCCCGGAATGGTAGGAATGTAATATCCTGTTTCATCAACCGGGAATATGGATTTCGGACTTACATTATCGGGTAAGGGATTTCCACGATAGGTAGAGGAATTGGGTACATAGGTCACCTGCGGTGGCAGTGTGTCAAATACCATCACATCGCAGATAGTAGAGGCTCCGGCATTTTGTATGATGATGCGATAGGTTACGATATCGCCGCCATCAACCCTGCCATTGCCATTGTTATCGGTGGTCAAACTGTACTCTTTCCATGCATTGGCAATTTTTGCCGGAGGCAAGGTGGTTCCCAGGTCGAGGAATGGATTACCACCCAAAGAATTTGCCGGGTCCTGGCCCCATGCACCAGCCAGAAAAGCGCCGTTCAAGGTGTAAATGCGCATACCCGTCTGGTCTTTGTCGGGATCGAAGAAACGCTTACTTTCATAGGCCGACATCGTGGCAAAGGTGTTGTATTTGTTGCCATTGGGGTCAGTGAAAGTACCAGTGGCCGGGTTGCCATCGTAATCTACATATACAGTTGTGGGTGAGGTTGCAGTAACCCAGGCGGGACTTCCATTTTGTGTCAGGCCATCAGAACCGGGTCCCCACCCCACTATGACTGTCGTTGTCAGAAAGTTTTGCGGTACTAATGTAAAGCCCCAATCATGCGCTGAATTATCGGTATCGCTGTCAACAGTAACTATTCCAAAGAATTTTGCACCATTGGTCGTAAAAAACTGTGCCCCAGAACTGAGCGGCATTGGAAAGGTGTAAACGCCTTTTGCAGGCACGGTGAACAGGCCTGATGTTGCCACCGTCCTGTAATTTATCTGGATGGAAGAGGCACCTGGATTATACAGAAATACATGGGTTGGATCCGATTCGTCGGTAGTGCTGACCGGATTGTAGTATTTGGTATCCCAAAGCTGTGTGGGCAACATGGCAAACCAGCGGGTTTCAAAGGTAGCGCCAATATCACCGGTCAGCACGTTCACTGCAACCGGTAAATTGGCAGTGACTTTTGCGCCTGCACGAATTCCTTGCTGATGTACATAGGTTTGACCCTTATTCAGATTCCGTGTTACATCAGTAGTCCCGTTACCATCCGTGTCGATATTCACAACCGTTCCATCCAATGAAGCCATGAGGTACAACGCTGTACGCTCAAACATCTGATTGGAGGGTATGTTCTCGCCGATTGGAACTTCATAATTCAGCCCGTAAGTAACGACGTCGAACACCTCGACGGCACCTGCCAAAACCGGCCCCGGATTGGGAGCCCATGCAGCCCTGGAGACCGTTATGGCTTTATTGGCAGTAACAAAGTCCCGGCCATCGAAGCGTATCTGAGCAGGGTTCCGTGGTATTTCAACGAGGTTAACGAGACTGATTACGGATCCGGCAGTGAATACATCTGTGGCATATCCCGGTGGAATTCCATTGGCGGGGTTGTTGTCTCCCCATATTTGAGAAGTGCTTTGCACAGGAGAATTAATGTTTGCCTCATAGCCATCCTCCCAATGATCGTACCTGATAATGGTGTTGGCATCAGCAACTACAATGGAAATGACGGAATTAATGCTGGAAGAAATAGTCCTATTGGTAGCATCGGTATAAACCTTCAAAGATGCGTGAAGGAAATCCTCCGGCAATGGGATAAAATAGGTAGTTCCTCCGGTAACGACCCCCGAACCGCATCCTGTATCATAATAGGTACTGCAATCAGGGTCATTGGAATCAATCAGTCCGTCGCCATCGTCGTCGATTCCATTGGAACAAATTTCCTGGCAGGCCTCTGCTACGACCTGCACACTTCCTGAACCTGTGCAGGAATTGGCACTCGTGGCAGTAACTATGTAAGTGGCCGTGTTATTAACCACAAAGGTTTTTGACGCACCGTTTCCTAATCCCTGATTCCAATTGTAAGAATAAGGCGACTGTCCACCACTGGCGCTGGCAGTCAACGTAACACTTGAACCAGCGCAGGCATTACGGTTGGCACCCAGATCAACCGTTACCGCAGGATAAGAGTTGTTCATGTTTACGGTAACTATGAATGAGCAGCTATCCCGGTTGTTGCAATTATCTGTAATAATCCATTTAACAACTGTGGAGCCCTGATTCAGGGTGACACCAGCCATAGTATTACTGCCACTGCCAGTGGTAGCTCCCGTCAAGCTATAGGTCAGTGTTTTTACGCCGCAATTGTCAGTTGCCGATGTGGGATTGAATTCCGTACCTACGGTTATGTAGCGGCAGGTACCTGCATTGTTGTCGCGGTTTTGATTGGCCGGGCAGGTGATAACTGGTTTGGTGGTATCAATGAGGTTTATGGTTTGTGTACAGGTGGAAGACAAACCACAGGAATCTGTAATCGTCCATGTGCGGGTAACCACCGGACAATCTCCATTTACCACATCCCGATAAGTGACAGAAGTGATGCCACATGGGTCGGATGCAAGGCCCTGATTGGTTGCGTTTTCAAAAACTGCCTTTGAAGATGCAGTGGTTGTTGAAGAAAATACCGGATTGGTGATGGCGCTGGTATTGCACCCGGTAACATTTCTGGTGACGGCACATGTGGTAATGACTGGTGGAGTGTTGCTGACAGTCACCGATGCCGATGCCGTATTAATGGGTACTCCAATCCCTAATTTTACTATCGCGGTATTGGTAATGACTGAGCCATTAGACGGGCAGTTTCTGATGGTCGTTTGAAAACCAACTGTACCGCTGCCACCAGGTGGTACTTTTTGATCAATGTGAAATAACAATCGATTCACCTGTGAAGCTTGCGGTTGGGTAGAAGACCAGGATGCCCCATGATTCGTGGAGTACAGTACTGTGCAGGGATATCCTCCACAGGTGGTACTGCCCGGTACGAACTGAAGGTTAGGGGGTATGGAATCCTCTATGGCAACACCGTTGCCAGTGCCTGGATCTCCGGCAGGGGCATAGCCCACATTCTGATAGTTCATGGTCCAGGTTACCGTTCCACATTCAGATACAGTACCAGGTGTTCTGCTTTTAGCCAAAGTGAGTGAAGGGTCCCCGGTAAAGACATTAATACCGATTAAACCATAGTCCCCATTGTATTTCTCATTATTTGCTCCGGAACCAACCTGTTGGTAGGGTGAAAGAAATCCATCTGCGGGTGCTGTTGCCAGGAAAGTATAGGTGTAGGTTCCCGTAAAATTACCTGATGAGTTGCCTATCAATCGGCTTAGGTAAGGTTCATTGTCATAATAGGAAGTAATGCCATTCAAAGGGTTAGCGCCTCCTGAGCCAGTAACGGCACTTTGGATATCAATCAGACGCAAAGCGCCTGCCGGCCAGGTTGTAGAGCCAATTGGCTGGTACCATATATCGTAGTCCCAAAGGTTATCCCTGTTGCCGTCATATCCTTGTCCGACGGTTCCAAAAGTAGCATTGTTGAAGGTGATGGAATAAGTCTGACCTGTCATGATCATTATTCCATTGTCTGCCGAGCTGATAGAACCGCTCCGGTTGAAATCGATGTAACCATCAATTACTGTAAATGTGTTGAGAATACCGTCGTCAGCAGTAGTGATATTGCCACTGCCATTCATATCCACCTTCCCGTCAATGATTGTCTTTCCAAAATAGGAGCCATCATCGGAACTGTTTACAACACCATCGGAATTTACATCCACCAATCCACCTATGATTCGTGGAGAAGTGCTTGAAATATAGGCTCCATTGGGCAGGATTTTATTGGTAGCAGCACTGAGTTCACAGCGCACTATTGCAAAATCACGACGTTCGTCGGTTCGCACCACTCCATCGGGGCTAACACCGGAACCCCAAATCACCCACTTCAGCCGGAGGTCATCCACTATATCTCCGCAGACGCCAAAAGTGGCTTTGTTAAATGCATCTTTTACCGGATATGCCACCTGCCAATAGATATTCCTCGATTCGCCACCATAGGTCTTATTATCCAGCGCGTTGATTATACCATCTCCATTGGTATCGACATAACCATCAATGATGGCCGGTTCGCGATAGCCATAAAAGTACCCCGGTGGCAGGGGCTTATCATCTGCACCATTAACCACCCCATTATTGTCCACATCCACTCGGCCATCGATGACCGTTTGGCCATTACTCAGCACGCCGTCATCCAGGTTATTAACCACACCATTGCCATCGAAATCAATTCCTCCGGCAATAACTGACTTTGCAGGACCCAGGGATATCAAATGCCGTGAGCAATCTGCAGCGCCTGCCAAAGGTTGCAGTGCGAATGTTCCCTGATAAGTATTACCTGTTTGAGCTAAAGTCATCGTTGTTGTTGGGAAGGTGCCCGGTGTAGCGCCATCTCCAAGAAATACTTTAAGGTCCCTCAGTTCAAAAAGACTGGGATTGTTGACTTTGGCTCCAATGGTGAACACCCGTGGTGAAGCATCGGGGTTATTGGAGTCATTTACGAGGTTAGGGCCGGTAATATCATTAATGAACAATGCCGGCCTTACTGACACTGAATTACTGGAAGCATAGGGAAATATCGTTCCATTGGGGGCAGTGGCATTTCCGCCAAAAATCAAAGTACCATCAGCTTCATCGGCAGTGATCCGGTAAGTCCATGTGAACGGCACTGGATTGGTGCCCACGGTTGCATTTGCAGGGGTTGGCCCGCTCACTAATTGTGCGAAAACGGCATTTGTGCCTGAAACGGACAACTGGTTAGGAGAAACATTATTAACAGTAGTTGGTGAGGATAAGGTCATCGTGACCGTTACCAAATCACTGGCAATTGTTTCCGTGGGTGTAACACTGACGGAGGTATTTCCGGATTGAGGCAGTTGATAAACACGTCCGAAAACACCCTGATTATCGACATGTCCTGGCTGCGTTCCGTTACCTTCCCAAACCACGACAAATCGGCCAGCGGCATTCATATCAATAAGTGGCCAATCCTGATATCCGGTTGTACTCTGATTCACCATGGTTTCAACGCCAACAGGAGTACCGCTTGCATTGAATTCCCGAATCCAAACGGAAGTACCTGGGTCGCCTCCCGGAGTACCACCCCCGTCCCGGTTATTGTTATCGCCCCAACCCACGATTGTGCGCCCATTGGGAGCAACTGCGAGATGTAAGCCGTACTGACTGTTGGTCGTGTTGTTGGTGACGAGAAACTCATTTCCGAGGGGATTAAAGTTCTTGTCAAATCGACGGGCATAAGCACCTAAGCCGGAGCCATCCTGGCCATCACTTTCCCACACGAAAAACATATTGCCCTCACCGTCAACGCGGGCATTGATGTATCGTTGAGTGCCCGGTACGTAGTTGTTTATCCTGACCTGTGTACCAATGGCCTGGAGGTTTTGGTCAAAAACCTGACCGTAAACATCGTTCCCACTTGTCCAAAACAGCAAAACAGATTTATCGGGCCTGATACACAAACCGTCGATGACCACATCACCTGTTCCGGAGCTGATGCGTGTTTCAAGGCCTAAACTTCTTCCATCGGAATCGAAACGCTGTAATACCGATTGTGCACCGTCCCAAAAACCGGCGACAAAAGTGCCATCCGGATAAAACTGAACTTCAGGATATCTTTGATTGCCGACTACTGTGGTACTCAACAAAAACTCAGTTCCGATTTTCACACCTTCTTTCGTGAATAGCTGACCAAAAACATCAATGCTGGTTCCAGGCCCCTCCCATGCCACCAAAAAGCTTCCATCTGGCGCTACAGCAATGGAAGGTGAAAATTGATCGCCTGAAGTCGTGGTGTTGACCTGGAATTCAGGACCTACTTTATTGCCCGATACATCGAAACGTTGACCAAAAATGCCGTTGGCGTTTCCATCCAATCCACTAAGGTCAATCCATACAATGATAAAGCCGCCATCTGGTTGTACGGCGATTGTCCTTAACGACCACCAGTAGTTCCACTGATCTCCAGCATTGGTGGTATTGACGCGAAATTCGTTGGTGATTGGGGTAAATTGGGCAGATAACTTCAGGGCGAAGCAGAGAATAAGTAAAAGTGTTATGAAGACTGGCCGGAAAGAACTGAAAAAAAATCGGATTCTCTTTGCATAGCGAGCTCTTGCAATTTTGCAGTTGGCAAAAAGGTCCTTTGTGGATTGACCTGCAGCCAGGCTACCCAAGGAAAGTGCTCGAGGAGTGTAGGGTGCTCGTTCCAAATCCATGTTGAGCATCATTAATCAGTAGCTACAAATCGCTTCAAATGGAGTAGTCTGTAATTACCGAATACAGTATTATATGTGGGGGGATTCTTCGGAATAATCCGATATGGGTAAATTGTGCTTGAATGCACACTTTCAACTGTCATAATCTGTGCCAGAGACCGATAACTCCTGCTCAAGTGCTGGGGTTATTCATAAGGGCGTTCATTCCTTTGCAACAAATAGCTGATAAACAATAGTATGCAAAAACTTCAGCCTCAATGAATCTGTAAATTAATCTGAACCTTATTACAACAATGCTGCTGAACAATTATTCTGGATGAAATGGGAGATGAAATATGAATCAGCCCCAGTTATAGGAAATGCCAAAACAGAAATAATTGTAATCGTATTCCTTCAAGAAGCACTTTTGCACCCAAAGGCCGGCGTAAATCGATAGCTCGCCAATAAAAAAGTATAATTGTGGAGCTGCAAACGCCAGGTAACTATTTTGTTCTTTGCCTCCCCCAAGCTCCATACCTATCCCAACAATATCATTTTGCCAAAAAAGTGTATTGTGAAAAGTAGCACCAGTGATAAGCTTATCACCTGAAGATTGAAAATGTGGGATAAAACGAAACTGGGCATCCCAGCCGCCGACCCACTTCCTGCTGTGGATGATATATGGATTAAAACCCCAACCGACAGTATTTTTTTCTGAAAATCTGGAATACCCGGGTGACAATATTTCCAAGCCAACTGATAAGGCTCTTGTAGTAAGGCTGGTAATGTTGTATTGGAAGGTGAATGACGCCCTCGACTTCTCCACTTTAAAAGATTCTCCTTTAATGTCTGTCCAACCTGTATAAAACTCAATTTCAGTACAAAACTTCTTGCTGAAAGATGTTTCCATTTCCCACCCTAATTCAGGTGACTGGGAAGTCTCTCCCCAATACCGGCCATAATAAAGGTTAAACTCAAAAAATCCAGGCTTGGCATTATAATCACCAGCATTGTCAATAAAAAGAGGTTCCGACCAATCCCGGTAAGACTTGAAATTTTGCCCATAAAGCAATGGGTTGGCCGATGTTATAAGTACACAAAGCAGCAACAGATATCCCAATTGCCGCATCATAAAGTTTACTTTTCAAAGCTTACCAACAGATAAATAGAAATTACACCAAGTGATAAGCCGATAATTTCACGAGCATTGATTTTTTCTTTAAAAACCACAAGACTCAAAAATATACTCAGCAGAATAACTGCATAGGAATGCATCATTCCGACTGTAAATACCTTAAACATTCGCATCAGGAAGAAGAATCCTACAGCACTGGCGGCGTACAATATACTTCCGGCAAGCAATAATTTCCAACCGCTCCATTGCTGCTCCATGGATGCTTTCTTAATATAATAGTCTCCGTAAATGCAAATAACTTCAATAATTAACAGCAGGTAAATCCAATTCCACCTGGAGTGGATAAACCAGTCGGCTAATAACATTTTTGGGCTACTGTGTTCCATAGTAATTGTTTATGAGCGTTCGTATGAATTGTTTTTTATGTTCAAAGTCAATAGCGAGTAAAGGCTGAACCTGATTCAGAATGTCTGAACTTATTTCTTTAAGCCCTTTCCGAAGAATGGGTCTATAAGCATCAGATATACTGAGTTGTCCTATACAGTTTTCGCTTCCACATTTGCATTGAAACGACTCACTGTGCCTGTAGTAGCCTAAGTAATTTTCGGTAATTTGCTCGCCCCGTTTTATATCCCTATTGACAATTGAGATGTTGTCGAATTCAAGCAGGTAGGTACAATTGGCATTACAGGAATGATTTACATAAAGACCGTTGTCACCTGGTATAATGAATCGTCCGGTAACATCTATGTACCCCATGTGTGCAATGCGTTCCTTTTGTGATGCATTCAAAGAACTGTATTCAAATGCCGACAAGATCCTGTCGGTTTTCTTATCGGCAATCCAAAGAATTTCCCCCTTTTTGAAATCACGTGATGCAAAAAGTGAAATCCTCAGATTGGTAACAGCCGTGTAAGTGTCTGGATGAACCACGATTTTAGTTTTTGCTGAGTTACCAAATAGAGGGAATGAAAAAGAGGGTAACTGGTAAAAATCGTAAAAACCATGCCACAATAGCTTGGTTAAACTTTTCAGAATCAAATACTACAGGTCAATTGGAAATCTTAACCAGCCAAACAGCATGATGAACAAACCCATTCATTCGCCAATTCTGATTTTAATAAAATTCAGCATAGTAGATTCTTATGCTTGTGAAGAGCAGAAATCTGAAATTATATTTTGTTAGAGTCTGAGCTTAATCAGCGCAATCCTGATTTTTTTTATAATCTTTCCCCTCACCATTGGATTTACTTTGTTAAGCGAAAAAGATGTTGCCAACTTTCGTCCTGTTGTATGTCATTCTTACCCTATTAATTGGGTTTTGGGCTGCACGTCAGGTGAAAAGCACGACTGACTTTGTGGTGGCCGGGCGAAAAATGCCACTGGTTGTTGCCGGCTCGGCTCTATTTGCCACCTGGTTTGGTTCAGAAACACTCATGGGTGCTCCTTCGGAATTTGTGGAAGGCGGAGTTTTGGCCATTATTAAAGATCCCTTTGGAGCCGCATTGTGCCTCATTCTGGTGGGTGCATTCATTGCGCGTCCACTTTACCGGCTCAATATTCTTACACTTAGCGATTTCTACAACATGCGCTTTGGACGAAAGGCCGAAATGGCATCTGCGATTTTTACCGTCCCCGCCTATCTCGGTTGGATAGCTGCGCAGTTGGTAGCCATGGCTGTGGTTTTGAATGTGCTGATGGGATGGTCAATATCTTTGGGTATTGTGCTGTGTACCATTATCGTTGTGATTTACACTTTCGTTGGAGGTATGTGGGCCGTGTCGGTTACCGATTTTGTGCAAACCATCATGATTCTGATAGGGGTGGTTGCACTGGCCATTCAAGTGGGTGCCGAGGCTGGCGGAGTGATTGCGGTTCTGGAATCTCAACCACGGGAATTCTACCGGTTTTTGCCAGAAGGAAACATGGATGACATCGTGCACTACTTTGCAGCGTGGATCACAATCGGGCTTGGCTCCATACCCGGGCAGGACATTTTCCAGAGGGTCATGTCGGCGAAAAGCGAACGCACTGCGGCCTACTCCGGGTATTTAGGTGGCTTTATGTACCTTACTATCGGTCTTATTCCACTTTTTATCGGGCTATGTGCCAAAATCCTGCACCCGGAATTGATGCACGATGACCCCCAGAAAATACTGCCCGCCATGACCCTGCAGTTCAGCAGCGTTTGGATGCAAATTCTGTTTTTTGGGGCGCTCATTTCCGCCATCCTCAGCACTTCTTCAGGAGCGATGTTGGCACCAGCTACCGTTATCGGCGAAAATCTTCTGAAGCCCATTTTCAAAAACATGACAGACAATCAACTGCTCGCCACCATGCGTTGGTCGGTTGTTTTTATCGCGGTACAAGCCATGGCCTTGGCCATGAGTGGAAAGTCAATTTTTGAGTTGGTCGGACAGGCTGCATCTCTCAGCCTCGTTTCGCTGTTTGTCCCATTAGTAGCAGGGCTGTACTGGAAAAGAGCTTCTTCGCTTGGTGCTCTATTGTCTATGATTATTGGCATGGCAGCCTGGGTGCTGACCGAGTTAATCCTGCATACCGAATGGCCAGGTCTCATTTATGGCCTGGCGGTAAGCATTGCAGGGATGGTGGTTGGGAGTTACTTCAGGAAGGAGGTTTTGGAAGTTGAGAAAAGTTGAGGAAGTTGAGAAAAGTTGAGAAAAATTGAGGGAGTTGAGAAAATTGGGTTAATAATACTACTTTAGCAGATCAGGAATTGAATTCCCGATCTGTCAGAAAATGGTTAAAAGAGCTGCTCAAAACAAAGTACTGCACCTGGCTACCCAATTCAAATCAGTAGCCATATTAGGTCCCCGTCAAAGTGGCAAGACCACCTTGTCAAAAATGTGTTTTCCGGACAAGCCCTATGTTTCCCTGGAAAACCCAAACAACCGGAACTTTGCCCTTTACGACCCCATCAACTTTCTGAATAAATATCCCGATGGTGCTATCCTTGATGAAGTCCAGAGGGTACCCGAGATACTGTCATACCTCCAACAAAATCTCGACGAAGACAACAGAAAAGGAAAATTCATTCTTACCGGATCGAATAATTTGCTGATACTGGATAGCATTACTCAAACTCTTGCAGGCAGGGCAGCTTATATCGACTTATTGCCTTTTTCTATTTCAGAGCTTATTAGCATTGAAAATTCCCTTTCGAACCTGAATGAGGTTCTGTTTAAAGGAGCTTATCCGCCAATTCAAGCTGATGGCATTGATCCAAAAGACTGGTTTTCATCCTATGTGAGAACTTATGTTGAAAGGGATGTCCGTCAGATCAGGAGCATTGAAAATTTGTTGATTTTTGAAAGATTTCTGTCCCTTTGCGCAGGCAGGGTTGGCCAACAGCTGAATTACGCCAATCTATCCAATGAAGTTGGAGTTGATTCCAAAACCATCCAGGCATGGCTTGGTGTGTTGCAGGCCAGCTTTATTCTATTCCTGCTGCCCCCATACTTTAAAAACTACAACAAAAGAGTTATCAAAACGCCGAAGCTCTATTTTTACGACACAGGTTTAGTCTGCCATTTGCTCAGGGTAACAAACAGTGAAGCCTTATTCCAAAATCCATTTCGTGGCGCTTTGTTTGAGAATTTTATCATAACTGAATTATTAAAGAACCGGTTTAACATAGGTGAATCGTCAAACCTTTTCTATTGGCGGGACCAGAGTGGCCATGAGATAGATATAATCATTGATGAGGGACAGAAAGTCATTCCTCTCGAATTGAAATCAGGACACACTATTGGTACGGACTATTTCAAAAACCTGGAGTTCTGGGGAAAATTGACCGGTCAATACGGAGGAAAAATCATTTACGGGGGCGATGAATCCCAAAAGCGAAGCAGCGGAATAGAAGTACTGTCCTGGCGGAATGTGGTGGCAATATGAATTTAGACTGCTTTTTAAATAACAATTTCTCAACTTCCAATACCATTTTGTTTTGCCAACCTTTTATGCTGTCCTGCTTTTTATTTTTGGCCTAAACTTTTTCGCCTTTTACTTTTTTACTTTTTCAAATCCGATTAAACAATGACATACGACAACTTCACAATCAAGGCTCAGGATGCCATCATGAAAGCCCAACAAATAGCGGTGGGCCTGAGCCAGCAGAATGTAGATACCGCCCACCTCGTAAAAGGCATATTGGAAACAGATGAACATGTGGCGACCTTTCTGTTCGAGAAATGTGGGGTCAACATGGGGATGCTTCGCCGTAAAATTGACGAGGAAGTACAAAACACTCCTAAGGTAAGCGGCACCGACAAACAATACCTCACCAACGAAGCCAATAAAGCTTTGTCTCGTGCCAAAAAGATATTGCCGGAATTTGGCGACGAGTTCATTAGCCTGGAGTTGATGTTGCTCGGCATTCTTCAGGGAGATGACAAGACTGCCAAAACACTAAAGATGCTCGGCGCTTCAGAAGAAACAATGAAAGCTGCCATAACCGAACTCCGAAAAGGAGCCAAGGTGACCCAGGCAAGTGCCGATGACCAGTACAATGCCCTCTCCAAATATGCCATCAACCTGAACGCCCAGGCCGAAAATGGCAAATTGGATCCTATCGTTGGACGTGACGAGGAAATCAGGAGAGTATTGCACATACTATCCCGCCGCAAAAAAAACAATCCCATCCTCGTTGGTGAAGCCGGCGTTGGCAAAACGGCCATCGTGGAAGGTATTGCCTGGCGTATTGTCAAACACGATGTGCCTGAAAACCTTCGCTCAAAGAAAATTTACACTTTGGACATTGCGGCCCTCATTGCGGGAGCCAAGTATAAAGGCGAATTTGAGGAACGCCTGAAAGCCGTCATCAAACAGGTGCAGGAGTCCAATGGCGAAATCGTTTTGTTTATTGACGAGATACATACACTCGTGGGCGCAGGAGGAGGTAATGGGGCCATGGATGCCGCCAATATCCTGAAGCCTGCCCTGGCAAGAGGCGAACTGCGCACCATCGGCGCTACTACCTTAGACGAATATCAAAAGCATTTTGAAAAGGACCAGGCATTGGTGCGCCGTTTCCAAAAAGTGCTCATTGACGAGCCAACTGTGGAAGAGACCATATCCATCCTCCGAGGCTTGCAGGAAAAATATGAAGTGTACCACAAAATTGCCATTCTCGATGAGGCACTCATTGCTGCAGCAGAATTGTCCAATCGTTATATTTCCGACAGGGCTTTGCCGGATAAGGCTATTGACCTGATAGACGAAGCCGCCGCCAAGCTCAGGCTCGAGCTGGATTCTGTCCCGGAAAATGTGGACGAATGGGACCGAAAGGTACGGCAACTCGAGATTGAACGCGAGGCCTTAAAAAGGGAAGGTGGCGAGGCTAAAGCCAACTCCCTCAATGCACAAATTGCCAATGCAAAAGAAAAGCGCGACAGCATCCGGGCAGCCTGGAAAAACGAAAAGGAAATTATAGACACCATCCTGGGTTTTAAGAAACAGATTGAAGAACTCGAAATGGAAGCTCAAAAAGCTGAGCGCAATTCCGAATTAGAAATCGTGGCTCGCATCCGTTACGGTGACTTGCCTGCGTTGCATAAATCGCTGAAAGAAACCGAGGCCAGGCTCAATCAGTTACCCGAAGAAAATCGCTTCACCAACGAAGAAGTCACAGCCGATGACATTGCATCCATTGTTTCGCGCTGGACGGGAATTCCCGTAACCCGCATGATGCAAAGTGAAAAGGAAAAGCTGCTTCGGCTTGAAGATGAACTGCACCAACGCATCATCGGTCAGTATCAGGCCGTAAAGGCTGTTTCAGATGCGGTACGCCGCAGCCGTGCTGGCCTGCAGGACGAAAACCGCCCCATAGGTTCTTTTATTTTCCTCGGTCCAACTGGTGTGGGAAAAACCGAATTGGCCAAAGCCCTTGCAGAAGTACTTTTCAATGACGAGCAGGCCATTATCCGGATAGACATGAGTGAATATCAGGAGCGCCATACGGTGAGCAGATTGGTAGGAGCACCTCCGGGTTATGTCGGTTACGATGAAGGCGGCCAGCTCACCGAAGCTGTGCGTCGCAAGCCCTACTCTATTGTGCTGCTGGATGAAATCGAAAAAGCGCATCCAGATACTTTTAACATTCTGCTTCAGGTATTGGATGAAGGCCGTTTGACTGACAATAAAGGCCGGGCAGCCGATTTTAAGAACACCATTATCATTATGACGTCCAATATGGGTGGTGAAAAAGTACTCGAAAATTTTGAGGACCTCGACGCATTGGGTGACGAACACCGTCAGGAAGTTATTGATATCACCCGTCAGGAACTGCTCGAGACGCTTAAGGAAAACATGAGGCCAGAGTTCCTGAACCGGATAGATGAAATCATCATGTTCATGCCACTCACGAAAGATGAGGTCAGGCAAATTCTTTTACTCTTGCTCAAGAAAGTAACAAAGATGCTTTCCCGCCAGGGCATTTCACTTCAAATCACTGAAGGCGCCATTGACCTGTTGGGTAATGTGGGCTATGACCCGCAGTTCGGTGCCAGGCCGATGAAACGTGCCCTTCAGGACCTGCTGGTGGATGAGTTATCCAAACACCTCATCGCCGGTGAGTTTGTTGCCGGAGGCACCGTATATGTCGATGTGGATGAGGACAATCTGACTTTCACCGATAAAAAAATTGAAGGTGCTAAAGCTTTGAACGAGTGGATTGCTTTTTCAAAAGAATCAAAGGCTCAGAAGCCAACTATTAGCCCGGGAAAATTCCGCGGCAGAAGAGGTGGCGGAAAAAAGCCCACTGAGCGGGAGCAGCAAATTAAGGATTTGGAGAAAGCCACCAAAGACCTCGAAAAAGCTGTTGACGATGTTAAAAAGGAAACTGAAAAGAAATAGAATAAAGTTCGATAAAATAAAACGACCTTCAGGAGAAAATCCGGAAGGTCGTTTTATTTGAGGATTATTTAAAAATCAATTCTTTACAACCACAAATTTTTCTGAACGGAATCCTTCGTCAGTGCTGACAGAAAGGAAGTATGTTCCTGTTGAAAGAGTGCTCACATCAAAGGTGAAAGCACCTGATTTAACATTGTCCAGTTGATGTGTCTGTACGATTCTTCCGTAGAAATCGATAACATTCACATTTACTTTCTTCGATACAGCCTCTAATCCGAGATTCATGGTAACAAAGTTTGTCGCAGGATTAGGAGACACACTAAGTTTATTGCTGCTCAGTTCTTCGTCTGTATCAGTTGCCAGGGTTACATGCAATCGTATAACACCCTTAAACCCGCCTGCCCATCCGCCGACATATAACCTGTCGAGGAATACACATGCACCTAATCCAGGCAATGGATCTCTGCCTGCCGTTGCATAAGCCGGCGCTATTCCCAATGCGGCATTAAGGCCATTGTATTGCACCATGACGAGATAGACTTTGTTGATACCCAGTTTCGCATTGCCCTCCAAAGGCACCGTTATGAGGTCGTAAGGATTTTCCTTGCCTGTAAGAAAATAATCCTGGAATCCAACGATAACTGCACCTCCGGGTTTTTCATTAAGAGCATCGTAGGAAGATGCACCTCCGGGAACTATAAAGTTTCCGTCCGGGTCTGCATCGTAAATCCTGATCCGGAACTTATCCGCTTCTTTGTCGCCGGTGTACAGTTCCTTAGGATTGGCAATAGCAAAGGTCACATGAGTACCGGTCAGAGCTTTTGTTCCGGTATAGTAGAAGTTTCCAAAGTCGTAGTTCAAACCGGAATTGACAAAAAATTCATTACCAGGAGAGATGGCTCCATCAATGGTGTCATTGTCGAGAGCAAAGGTTCCTTGTGTGATGCGGAATTTCTTGACGATGGTGAAGGCATTAAGAGAGTTGGAATACGTAACTGTGTACTCTCCTACTTCGGTTGGGGTGTAGGAGGCTTGCCACCATACCTGTTGTATGCCGGTACTTGGTATGTTGGTTGCAGTTTGCTTAATGGATTGTGTCACACCTTTTGGATTCTTAAATGTTGCAGTCAATTCGACGGAAGGGATAGTACTGTTGGTTCCATTGATAAACAGAATGCCTACATTCTCCAGCGGCACCGCAGCATCAATGGGAGTCTGATAGCCATAAGCATGATATGGCCTCGACATAGGTAATACTTCAAAAGTAGCAGTGACGGTAGCACCGGAATTGATTTTAGCAGCCAGTTCATTACCATTCTCCATAGTTATAAATATTGCTGGAATCTTTACAGAAGCGCCTGTTGCATCAGCGGCAAGATTGATCAATCCACCTCTTTCTGTCCCAATTGCAGCATCGTTCACAATTACTACCGCTACAGCCCCTGCATTTTGTGCATTCTGCACTTTAGTGGAGAAATTGCAGGTGCCCCTCCGAATCAGAGCGACCTTACCTGTCAGAGAACCTGCTGTTGCAGCCGCACACAACAGGGAATCACCGGGGGTGGCAGTTCTTGCCCACACAATCGGTGCGCTGAAAGTTCTCTTTACGGTGTCAACTCCCCAGGTGGAAGTGGAGGATACGACCTGTGTACCATAAGGGTAACTGGCGTGAAAACCATCCTGGGCTGATACCTTGAATTGCACGGGATATAAGGCACCACTTGGGATCTGTGCACTCAGACCTAAAGACATGAAAAACAAGGCGGCAATCAGAGTAAAAGAGTTTCTTTTCATAAGTAGTATAAGTTTTAAACTATTATCGGACTTCAATAAAATTTGGATTGGATGTAAGGTGGTGTGGCCTGCAAATCTATTGATAATTATCCAAACACATCATTTCATTTTCTTTTTGGGCATGCATCACGACAAAGATTTGGCTTTAGAATATACAAAACACATGATGTGCCAACATGTTGGGTGGGTATTTGGTTCTGTATTCCTCGTTAAAAATCATCTTCTGACTATTGAAACCGGCATACTTGGGTCAAAACTACCGCTGATTATGGGGTTCTGGCGGTTTAATGTGTAATCGCTGACATTTGTCTTTATAAAATCAAACAGCTCTTTAACGGTTACCATTCTGTCCTGGTCTTTATCTGCATCCCCCTTTAATCCCCTTATCAAAAAATGACTGAAGACCCCCTGACGCAAACCGCTGCTTTCAAGGGAAATTTCCTCAGATTTTGAAGAAAGGATGAGTGCGGTGCCGGGTGAGGCATTGGCGAGCGTCCTGTAATAATCTGCCAGCAAGTTATGCGTTTCAACACCTTTGGCGGCCAAAAGACTTCCCGCATAACAGGCATCTGCAATGACCAGTTTATATTTTGCAGGACCCTGATTCAGGATTTCGTTGATTTCTTCGTGTTCAATGCGGTTGTTATAACCGTCGAAATCGATGGGCAAAAACGCTCCTCTCAATCCGTGACCGGAGTAATAAACCAGAATGAGGTCATTGGCGCCTGCTTTTGCAAACACTTCCCTGAGGCTGTTCAGAATCCTTTCCCGTGTTGCATCTTCGTCCACCAGGATCTTAATTTGCTCATCACTTAGTGCTCCTCCTTCCGGGCTTTTCAAAAACGCAAGCATCCGATAGGCATCGTCATCCGTGTACCGAAGTGTGGGCATGTGGTTGTAGGTGCTTATTCCTATCAACAATGCCCATACCTTCATAGTGGCTGAATTGCGAATGGCTATATATTCTTCAGGATTAACAAAAGTTGACAGTTCAGCGAAGTCTGGCCGGGGTTGATCTTCACCCAGAAACTCACCATCTTTCCAACTGCCTGTCAGCGAAGTGCCATCAGCCATGAATAGCGTACCCTTGCCATTGAAGGTGCCATTCTCCCATTTTCCTTCGTAACGGTCACCATTTGTATATGTGATTACACCTTCGCCCTGGGGTAGTCCATTTTCAAATCTGCCCATATAAGTGGCAGCAGCATCTTTGTAAACATAAGTTCCAATACCGGTAACGCAATCCCCTGCGATACAACCCAAACCAGATTTCAGGCTGTCCATGAATTCGCCCTCCTTCCAAGTGCCTCTTTTTTCTCCGTTGGCGGAATAGAGCGCCCCATTTCCATGCTTTAAACCTTCCCGGAATTCACCTTTGTAATAGTCGCCATTGGCATAATTGAAATGACCAAAACCGTCCGCTTTGTGGTTTTTGAAACTCCCCTCATAACGGCTGCCATCGGAGTACCCCATAACACCATAACCGTTTTCGCAGTCTCCGGATAAACAGCCAAACTGAATTACCAGTTCTTCTGCCATCAACTGACCGGATATTGGCACTGTGGGAAAAATGTTGTCAATGACTTGTTCCTCTGAATCAACAGGCAAGCCTCTTTTCCAGGACCCCGACCAACTCCGGCCATCTGAAAGAGTTTTAGTACCCTTTCCTTCCGGATAACGCTGCGACCAATTACCCCTGTACACACTGCCATCGGAATAGTAACAGGAGCCAATGCCGTGGATTTCGCCATTTCTGAACTGCCCCACGTATTTGGCGCCGCTTGGGTAAATGAAAATGCCTGTGCCATTCTGGCAATCACCGGAAATGCATTGTGCTTTCAGTTGGCTTAAACCAAAAACGAAGAAAATGAATGATAGGACAGCAGGCCTCATTTTAGTTGAATTATGAACGATCGGTCTCAGTAGAAATTTGTCTAACGAAACGATTGGAAAATGGATATTGTTATATGGCAATTTTTTTCTTTATGGACTAACACATTACCGATGTATTTCGGACATTGCAACTCCTTTTATATTATGTATCCCCAAAATTATTGCAAACTTTGGTGACAGGAATCTGCCCTGCCTAAGGATAAAAATCACCAAAAATGTGGTCTTGTTTATCAAATATTTGCCCTGCTTTTCAAGGGCATATCAATACAATATAATTTCTAAATAAAATTTCAGGCTGATGAATTTACAATTAAAAAATTTCGATGAATACAAAGCTGCTTACGATCGCAGCGTAAAAGACCCCGAAGGATTCTGGGCAGAAGTTGCCTCCAGCTTCCATTGGTACAAAAAGTGGGACAAAGTGGTGGATTGGGAATTCCGTACACCAGATGTGAAGTGGTTCATAGGTGGTAAAACAAACATTACCTACAATGCACTGGATCGCCATCTCGAAACAAGAGGCGACCAGGTAGCTATTCTTTGGGAACCCAATGACCCAAAGACTCCCGTTAAAAAATACACTTACAAAGAACTGTATGCAGAAGTTTGCCGCGCAGCCAACGCACTTAAGGCAATGGGTGTGAAGAAAGGCGACCGCGTTTGCTTCTACCTGCCTATGGTTCCTGAATTAGCTATTGGTACACTGGCATGTGCCCGTATTGGTGCTATTCACTCTATCGTATTTGCTGGATTCTCCGCACAATCACTGGCCGACAGGATTAAAGACGCTACCTGTAATGTGGTTATTTGCTCTGACTACAACGCACGCGGTGCAAAGAACATCCCTGTAAAATCAGTTGTGGATGAGGCGTTGGAAATGGGTTGCGACAGCGTAGAGAAAGTACTGGTTCTGAACCATACCAATCAGCCTGTTAACTGGAAAGAAGGCCGCGACATTTGGTGGCATGATGCAGTGAAAGGCATGGCCGACACTTGCCCAGCTGAAGAAATGGACTCTGAAGACACTCTGTTCATTCTTTATACATCCGGTTCAACCGGCAAACCAAAAGGTGTTGTTCACTCCACTGGTGGTTATATGGTGTTTGCTACCTATTCTTTCCTCAACGTATTCCAGTACCGCGAAGGCGACATGTACTGGTGTACCGCTGACATCGGATGGATTACCGGTCATACCTACATCGTTTACGGACCACTGCTTGCAGGTGCTACTTCTCTGATGTTCGAAGGTGTGCCTACTTATCCGGATGCCGGACGTTTCTGGGAAGTTTGCGCCAAGCACAAAGTGAACATTTTCTATACCGCTCCTACTGCCATCCGTGCGCTCATGGCTGAAGGTGACGAGTGGACCAAAAAACACGACCTGAGCAGCCTGCGCGTTCTGGGTTCAGTTGGTGAACCTATCAACGAAGAAGCATGGCACTGGTACAATGAAAAGATCGGTAAGAAGAATTGCCCAATCGTGGACACATGGTGGCAAACAGAAACAGGTGGTATCCTGATTTCTCCTCTGGCCGACATTACACCACTGAAGCCAAGTTACGCTACTTTTCCGCTGCCAGGTGTTCAGCCTATGCTGGTTGACCCACAGGGCAAGGAAATCAAAGAAAACGAAGTGGAAGGTATTCTCGTGATGAAATACCCATGGCCTTCCATTCTGAGGTCAACCTATGGCGACCATGAGCGTTGCCGCCAGGTTTATTTCTCCCAGTTTGAAAATATGTATTTCACCGGTGACGGTGCGAAGCGTGATAGCGAAGGCCGCTACAGGATTATCGGCCGCGTAGACGACGTGATCAACGTTTCCGGTCACCGCATCGGTACTGCTGAAGTAGAAAGCGCCATCAACTCACACGAAGGTGTTGTTGAAAGTGCAGTGGTTGGTTATCCTCACGATATCAAAGGTGCCGGTATTTACGCTTATGTAATTCCAAGTGCACCGGTTGAGGATGTCGCCGCTTTCAGAAAAGGTATTTTGGCGACTGTTACCAAAATCATCGGCCCTATTGCCAAGCCTGACATGATTCAGATCGTTCCCGGTCTGCCAAAAACCCGCTCTGGCAAAATCATGCGCCGTATCCTGAGAAAAGTTGCTGAGGGTGATGTAAGCAACCTCGGTGACACTTCCACACTGCTGAATCCGGAAGTAGTGGATGCCATCAAAGAAGGCGCTCTGGTAGCAGCAGCCAAATAATTTTCAGACAAACTGAAAAATTAGCTGAGAAGGCGCTCGACAAAATCGGGCGCCTTTCTTTTATAATCTATATTTCCTGCGGATTCTCTCCCGCTGATTCTTTCCCGCAGATTTACGCGGATTGATTCGCAGATTCCGCGGATACATTCCGCAGAACATTCTATCTGCGTTCATCTGCGGGAAAATCCACGCAAATCTGCGGGAAAAATCCTCGGGAAATAATCTCAAGGCTACCCTTTCACCTCGCCAAAATCAAAGCAATAGCAAAAGTCAAAACAGTGATAATCATTCCCACCATAAAAATGCCGTAGCAGGTGCGAAGTCGCATAAATTTTATACCCAGAGTTTTACCGAGAGAAAACAGATCAGTAATGATGGAATTATCGAGAATAACTTCGCTATTTAATACCTGCGCCAATCCTCTTCGGTATTCCTCTATGTCCATTTTATAAAAATTGCCGAAAAAGAAAAGATTGGTTTTGCCTTCTTTGATTTTTGAAATATCGGTCCTGCCTGTCATCTTTATTGGACGGGTAGCAAGGGTGGCAAAAACAATGGATAACACACAGGTAGTGAGCAATGTTGCGGCAGGAAAGATGAGGTATGGAAATTTTTCAATGTTGCCGGCGAGCATGGGAATGGCAATGGTTATGAGAAGCGAATTGATGCTGAGCATGATGTTGGCCTTATTGTCTGCGATATTGGTCAGGTCAACATGATTGCGCAGCGTCGTTTTGAATATCAACACTGCACTCTTATTCTTGCTGATGGTTGCTTCCAGTTTATCCTCAGCGCCTGGTTCACCCAGCAAGCTTTGAAGCTTCTTCTTGAAATATTTTATTGTTTTTCGTTTCTCCTCACCAAACATGGCTTGTGCCTCTCCTGTGTAAAACCGGTGCTCATTCCAGAAGCGAATATTATTATCATACCAATCGGCTTCCTTCATTTCCAGATTGCAAAACACCTTCCACTCATGCCTCAGGGCATCCGACTTTTCCAGGTAGTTGCCATCCCAATTGTTGAAGTCAGAATCTTTGATGATTTTCTCCAACAGCGATTCAGGCTCTACTCCCAGTTTAGTTACAGCAATAAGCTCTAAAATTTTCTTGATTTTACCTTCCGGGTATTTTTTTTCCTGAAGAAAGTTACGGGCAATGATGGCACTCGCTTCTTCATGACCTTCATAGGTTTGAGTATAACCTGTATCGTGGAAAAGAGAGGCCAGTTCCAACAATTCAATTTCTTCTTCCTCAAGCCTGTAACGCCTGGCAATTTCCAAACAAACCTTTCTGTTGGTAAGTGTGTGTTGCAAATTATGATAAAGGTGGTCGGAAGAGAGTTGGTCACTTAAATGGTCAGTCACAAAAGATTCGGCCGAAGAAATGATGTCCTTCATCTGAAGAAGAATTGAAACGCGTTAGGATGGCTAAAAGTAGTCTATTTCCCGAGCAAAGCAAAAGGATGGATGTTTCAGCTAGACTATTTTAAACAAAAAGCTTTCTACAATTTTGACCATTATTATCCCTAATGTCAGAGATTGGGACTTTATTTGCTGTATACAGAAGATTTCTTTGGCAAAGAAAAACATGAAGACCCTTGTAACATCCCTGGTATTAATGCTGCTACTCTGCAGTTCGTTTGGGCAGGTTGTTGAGCGCGATTTAATAGCCTACGCTCCTGTTTCCGTTTTGAGTGATTACATTAAAATCCAATCCATCAGTGGAGAAGAATTTGAAGCAGGGGAGTACTTGTCAACTATCGCCAAAGATTTGGGATTACACATCAGGCACTTTGGAAGAGAAAATGGCAATTACAACTTCACTGCATCGATTTACCCTTTGGAATTGCAAAAACCCAATATTGTATTCCTGAATCATATCGACGTTGTTCCTGCAGGTGACTTGACGAAGTGGGAACATCCTCCATTCAGTGGTATCATTTCCAATAACGAAATTTGGGGAAGGGGAACTTTTGATAATAAAGGAGTAGCCATAATGCAGTTAATGGCAATAGCTGATTTTACAGCGAAAGCAAAGTTAGAGGATCTGCCTTACAACGTAACCATGCTCTCTGTTTCCTGTGAAGAGTCCCAATGCCAAGGTGGAGCAAAATACGTTGCCGACAATCATCTTGGTGAAATTAATCCTATTGTATTAATAGGAGAAGGTCCGCCAGCACTAGACAGCATCATAAGTACGAACCCCGATGAAGTTATTTTTGGAATCGCCACTGCACATAAACGGAGCTTTTGGCTGGAGTTGAAATTGTTGATCAATACAACGAGCCATGGTTCAGTAACACCCTTGGAGTATGCCAATAAGGAAATGATACTTGCCTTAGAAAGGCTTTTATCAAAAAAACAGAAGGCAGTTTATACAAAAGAGAATGTTCAACTCCTGAGAGAATTGGGCAAACTGGAAAAGGGAGTGAAGCAAATTGCATTGGGTGCCCCTCGACTTTTTAAACCGATTGTCGTTTCGCAATTAAGAAAAAGGCCGGAAGTTTTTTCGGTTTTCTCCAATACCATTACACTGACCCGAATTAACAGCGTGGAAAATGCCTGCAACGTAATTCCAACGGAGATCACGGCTTGCCTGGATTGCCGCCTTCTGCCGGAAGCAGATGAAAAAGCTTTTCTTGAAGATGTGCAAAAGCGGTTGGACAACCCCAATATAGAGATCATAATAATGGATAGTGCACCGGTAATGCAAGTGTCATCCACAAAGAATCAATTTTACACTCTACTTAAAGAATCTATTCTTGAATACCATGGCGACGTAAAAGTGATCCCGCTTATTTTACCAAACATGAATGACAGTGGAATTTTTCGTTCAAAAGGAATTCCTGCATTTGATATTGCTCCCGCACGTATTCCGAACGAACTGCTGCACAACATCCATGGATACAATGAGCGTATTCCCGTCAGCTTCCTATATGAGGGAATTGATGTATTCCGATTGTTTTTGGAAAAATGCATGACTCCGCCCGATAAAAGAGGAAAGAAGAGGATTTGGAATAGGCTTATCCGCAACTAAGTAAAAAGGCAAAAGGCAAAATTTTTCCAACTGATTTTCAAGATAAAAGAAAACAATTTGGCAACTTTATTTTTGGCTCATTACCAAGGCTTTCCATCAACCTGCATTTATTCTTTTATAAGAGCCAATAACTCTTCTGCCGTTAACCGTGCACCTGTATCGGTTCCCTCCAAAAGACTGTCTGCCAATTCGCGCTTCTCAGCATGGAGTTGTACAATTCTTTGCTCTATAGTATTTTCTGCAATAAGCCTGTAAATAGTGACGGGTTTTTGCTGGCCAATGCGATGAGAACGGTCGCTGGCCTGATCTTCCACTGCAGGATTCCACCAGGGATCGAGGTGAATGACATAATCGGCGGCCGTCAAATTTAATCCAAATCCCCCTGCTTTCAGGCTTATCAAAAACAAAACTCCTTCGCCCGACTGATATGCCTTTATGGCTTTGTCACGCAGTGGGATGGGGGTGGACCCATCCAGATACTGATAGGTAATTCCACGCTTTTTCACCCACTGCTCAATGATGCGAAGGTGCATGACAAACTGACTAAACACCAGTGCCTTATGCCCTACCGCAATCAGTTCTTCCACCGTTTCGATGAACAGATTCAGCTTGGAGCTTTTCAGAGTGCTCGAGGATATGACGAGTTTTGGATGACAGCAAGCCAATCTCAATTTCATCAATTCAGCCAGTATTTTGAATTGCCGGGAAGGGGCATCACGTGGTCCTGCACCTATGTTCTCAACTGCTTCGCGCCGGAGTGCTTCATAAAAAGCCCTTTCTTCTTCAGAAAGACTTACCGTCAAAGTTATCTCTGTTTTTGCTGGTAACTCTTTTAATACATCGCCCTTCTTCCTTCTCAAAATGAAAGGCTGAAGTAATTGTTTTAATTGAGCCTTGCAATCTGTATCACCAAATCGCTCTATGGGAACTGCAAAATTTCGATTGAACCGATCGATGGACCCAAGTAATCCGGGTACGAGAAAATTGAAAATGTTCCAGAGTTCCCCCAGATGATTTTCTATAGGCGTGCCAGTAGTTACCATTTTAAAACCAGCCTGTAATGACATAGCTGCCTTTGACCGCTTGGTGTTTCTGTTTTTGATGGCCTGGGCCTCATCGAGTACAATGGTTGAAAACCCAACTTCCGAGAGCTGCTCCTGCATCTGCTGCATCATACCATAACTACAGAGCAAGATATCCTGTGACCCCAAATTCCGGACCAGAGCATCGCGGTCATTATCAGTAACCTTGTGAGGACGAAGGGTGGGTGCGAACCTTTCTATTTCGTACATCCAATTGGAAACGACAGAGGCAGGTGCCACTACGAGGGATGGGCCTGAAGTTGCTCGGTCCACTATCATGGCCAGAGCCTGTATAGTTTTACCCAAACCCATATCATCAGCCAGGCATGCGCCAACACCCCATTGAGCCATTCTGGACAGCCAGTTGAATCCTTCTTTTTGATAGTCGCGCAAATTAGCTTTGAAATTGGAAGGAATCTGCGGTATAAAACTTTCCAATGATTCCAGACGGCTTGCCTGCAGCTTCCACTCCAGGTCGGTTTCAAACCCACCAAATTCTTCCGAAATTTCTTCCAATGCCCCGGCGGCAAGAGGATGCATGCGGATTTGTGTTTTGGAAAGCTGGAATAATCGGCCCATTTCATCAATCTTCTTCCGCAATTGTTTTGTCAATGAAATAAACTGACCTGTACTTATTTCGAGAAAACGACCATTGGAGGCCTGGGATAGTTCCATCATCTTTTTAAAATCGAGTACAAGGTTCTCATTTACCTGCACGGAGCCATTTACCTCAAACCAATCCCTGTTTTTGCGCACACCCATGGAGAGAGAGCCAAAATCCACATGACCCGCTATGCGCAATTTTTCTCCTTTGGGAAACTCCAATAATACATCACCGGAGGTTCTCAATGGTTCCAACTCCAAAAGTACTTCCAGGCAGCTCTCCGCATCAGTGAAATGCCAGTTATAATTAAAGGTGCTGCTTTGAAGAGCGGGACATTTGCCGATAACTTTTTGAAGATTATTCAGTTCGAGCTTCAAATTCCGGATAGCTTTTGTGGGCATCCCGTCTATTTCGGCTATAATAATTTTCCTGCCCTCGCCGGGCTTGAAGTAAGGTGGATCGGTAGTGAATGGCTTGACAAATGCCTCCAGTTTAAAGCCGTCACCAATGGGCAACATGTGCAAACTAATAATCGAATTCCCTTCGATAGTCGTAAGATTAGTGTTCACAACATCCAGGTCTGATTGCACGATTACTGTTCCAGATAATCTGGCTGCAACCTCGAGTAATTGCTGCTTTCCTTCATTTGGAACAATCATTCTGGAAAAGCCAAGGTGACGGTTGATCTCCAGGAGTTCAGGAGTAATCTTTAGCAGGTGATATCTGGTGGGTGTTTCCCGTTGAATGATTATACCAGGTTTCTGAAAATCGCTCGAAAAACCAAGTTCGAATCCCCCTTCCTTTTTCATAATCAGCAATTGAGGGCTATTTTCAATCAATTCAACTGAAACTGAAGGGTTTTCAAAAAGGAAAAGAAGCGGATGACCAGCCAGTGCGCTAAGCGCCAGTTCATAATCAAACTCCAGTTCAGCAATTTTGGCGTGTCCTTTTTCTGAAATGATGGCTTTTGCTGCCTTGCGATCCTGTTTAGTCATATTGTCGATGCTGTGTTCCTTTAATCGCAACAGCGACACTACCCTGCCTTTGGACCAGCCGTTTGAACCAAAAACCTGTTCAACCGGTATCAACTTTTCATTTTCAAAATCAATCCACCAAACCAATCGCGTATCCCTATCTTTTCCCTCATCACCATATTTTTCAGCTAGATTCATTCTTGAAAGGGCACTGAAAACCCTCTGCCATTTTGGGATAATTTTTACAAATGTGATCATGCTTTCTGTTCCCGTACTCTGGCCAAGTCTATCGGCTACGCCCCTATAATCCTTTATCTTTTGTCCTTCATGTTCAATTTCAGAAAGCAACAATGCAGACTGCATTGCCAGCCACTTATAGCCATTTGTTTCTGCCTTGGATAAAACACGTCGAAGCTTGTCCATTTCGGGCAAAATCCATTGATGGTCACTCCAAAATGAACAAATTGCCTGGAAGAAAGAATCAAGCATTGTTTCAGGAGGTACGGACAGTAGTTTATTAGATTCCCCGACCTGATTCAGTTGAAAATTTGCTGAGGCAGACAGGTACTTGAAAATTGAATGAAATTCCAGCCTTTTATTTCCTCGCGCCAGATGAATTATTTTCTCATACTGTAGTTGGTCAGCATTTTTTAACAATACCAACAGGCTCAGTACACCAGCAAACCCAGATGGTATTTTGTCAAAATGAGGGATGGCCTTTTTGTGCTGAGTTATTGTAAACTGAGGTAACAACTCCTGATAAGCTAAAATTCCATCATCATGCCCCCATTCCAAAATCAACTTTTCTAAAGACTTAAATTCGGCAGTAAGAAAGTACCAGGCTGCCAAAGCTTCGTAAACAGCTCTATCCTTTAATGGATTTGATTGAACATAATCAGCCAGGTCTTCCACTGGTTCCAGATTTTTAATTGCGTTGTGGAAGAGGTGAGTAACCGCGATTTGTTGAATTTTTTCCGGGAATGTTCCTATCCAACCTGGATCAAAGGGTTTGAAAAAAGATTCCCAAAATTGCCTTTCAGGCCACTTTCCTGAAAATGTACTTTCCAGTTCGAGTTCCAGATTTTCAAAAGTCTTGATATCGCCGTCATAAAGAGCCATTCTCAGTTCACGGAGACATAATTCCAGGTTTTGAGGAGTATTTACAAAGGTGCCTTTAAAAGGATTTTCGGCTCTGACGGCTAAAACTATTTTTCTGTAGCGGGGATCCACAACAGCCATGCGCATTAACCATTCAAAGTACTGGGGATTGACTGCAAGAAGTTGATCGTTGGATAAGGTTATCCACCCGGACTCCAGGAGCAACTCCTCATAAATTTTCAGTTTCGAACTGGTAGGCGCCTCAGATTCAAAGGGGAGCATATCGCAGGTTTTTAATATACTGAACAATCGCTCCTGGGTCAGCTTTTCATAAGCTACGACCATAACTTTGAGCATATCCTGCTCAATGTTGCTCAGCTTTTTGAAGCGTTCCCGAAATACTGCTAATTCCATTAAAAGACGGTGATAGATTGACCCGGCAAGATACTAAAGGCAGGTTGGATATATTAGATTAAGGTTTTTTTATTCTGAAATGAGATTCATTTTCCGTTGCTTCGCAACAAATACTGATTGGACAGGTTTTGCAAAGACTCAAAAAAATTACTCAACATTCACTAATCGCCAAAAAGGATGAAATCGACGACCCTGTTTTTATTTTCATTTTTCTTATTCCAATGCTGCACTAAGGCGCAAATAGCTAATGAACAGACAACACAAAAGTGGGACCCTCGCCTTACCGAAGTCTGGTCACCCGTTCCCCGTGTGGTTACGCCCGGACAAGGTTATTCTGCACCTTCGGATGCCATCATATTATTCGACGGTAAAAACACCAATGAATGGGTCGATTCCAGTGGCGCTGCCATCAAGTGGGATTTGAAGGATGGTATACTGACGGTAAAAGGAGGAAGCAAAGATATTTTTACCAGAAAATCCTTTGGTGACTGCCAATTACACATTGAATGGCGTAGCCCAATTGAGGTTAGAGGCAGCGGGCAAGGTCGCGGAAACAGTGGGATTTTTCTACAAAGCCGCTATGAAGTACAGGTGCTCGACAGTTACAATAATTCGACTTACCCTAACGGACAAGCAGCATCTATTTACAAACAGCATATCCCCCTGGTCAATGCCTCTCGCCCCCCGGGTGAATGGCAGACTTATGATATCATATACACTGCCCCCAAATTCAATGCAGATGGAATCAAGATTTCGCCTGCTTACATCACCGTACTCCATAACGGGGTACTGGTTCAGAATCATGTGGAAATAAAAGGCACCACCGTTTATCGGGGGCTACCGCTTAATGATGCACATGGGCCGGCGCCTTTGCAATTACAAGACCATGGCGACAAGGTCAGTTACCGCAATATCTGGATACGGGAGTTGAGTAAATAACTCCAATTAAGGATTTTCTTTTGAAAAATGGCTGAACAGAAAAGAATGTGGTCAGTTGCTGGCCCGGCGCTGAATGTTGGTTTCGTAAAGCCTGACAATTTTAGCTTGTTGGTCAGCAACCTTATTCAGCAACTTTAATTCCTGCCTCAGTTCAACCGCTTCAGGAGCTTTTTTGGATGATGTTTTTAACTTCCGGTTCAGGTCGAGGATCTTCTGGATAGTAGATTTCAGGGCGTAACGTGCTTGCAAGAGGCGTTTTAGGAGAGAGTATTGCGTCATTTGAGAAAATTTTGGTTTAGGCGTATTGATTTCGCAAATGTTCCTTCATTACTTTCAGAAAGCAAATTTAGTTTTTGATGTGCAATAAATAGCAACACAATGGGTAACAATAATCAATGCAAAATGTTAAAGTTTTTGATCGCTGTTACGCCGTATTTTACCTTCTATCTTACTCGTTGAATGACCTTCCACATAAGGTAAACTATGAACTTTCCCCCCATTGGCTAACACTATGTCAGTGCCCACAATTTCTTCAAGCCGCCAGTCTCCACCCTTTACCAGTATGTCCGGTTTAATAATCTCAATCAATTGATAAGGTGTGTCCTCAGTGAAAATAGTAACTGCATCAACACAAAGCAGGGCAGCCAGTACATGAGCTCTTGATATTTCATCCTGAATAGGCCGGTGAGGGCCTTTTAGTCTTTTGACTGATGCATCTGAGTTTAGTCCAATTATCAGTCTATTGCCTAAGTTCCTGGCATGGGACAAGTAATGAACATGACCGTAATGCAGAATGTCAAAGCACCCATTCGTAAACACAATAGTATCGCCCTGCTTTCGCCACTTTCCAAGTGTTTCCCGCAGATTGGTGCTTGTGATTATTTTAGACTGAATTTGGTTGAAAAACATAGTGCTTATTGTAAACACTGTTTCGGATAAGTAATGATAAAAAAATGGCTTCACTGTTTAGAGGCGGTATCAAAAGTAATTTTCCCCCTGATCACGCAGATTTTTTTGCAGATGAATTTTAGTAATGAGTCAAAAATAAAGTAGCCAAATAGTTTTCTTAACCACTTGAAAAT
>CAYRDX010000015.1:0-56740 GCA_964423205.1 uncultured Saprospiraceae bacterium
TATTCAATTAACCCATTCAATTTAGCTTTTTTTCAAAGTGAGAATTACTGCTATTATCTTTTTCATAGTTTTATAATTAATAAGTATCAATTTTAGTAAAATTAAGTATAAATGGCTGAAAACGAATTTACTGCAATTCCCGTTTCATAGGTAGTTTTCAGGTTCACCATACTGACAGCCTTAGTTAAAGGAGGTCACCGAATTAACTTTTGTTTAAAAGAATTGCAGCAGACATATTTTGTAAGTTGAACTGCGAAACCAGCGGCCTTACTGCGTTGTTCTCTTTGGCAGTTTGACAGTGTGGTCAAAAATTTGCACTTTAGTTACTCAATTGCACTTCTCAGTAAAGTTTATAAAAATTGAAGGTTATGACAGGAATGGATAATTATGATTTGCTGATTCAAAAGTTGGATGAATTCATTCGCAAGTATTATGTGAATCAGCTTATTCGGGGAGGTTTGTATACGCTTGCATTGGTGCTCGTACTTTTTCTGGGATTGAACTTCCTGGAGTACCAATTCTATTTTAAGCCGGGGGTAAAAGAAACCTTGTTTTTTTCCTTTTTGGGCATTTCCATCCTTTCTCTTGGGTATGGAGTTGCGTTGCCACTGATGCACTATTTCCGTTTGGGAAAACTCATCAGCCATGAACAGGCCGCAAGAATTATTGGAGAACATTTCAGCGGTGTCAGTGATAAACTTTTGAATATTCTTCAGCTTAGAAGTCAGGTTGATTCAGCTCTTAGTCGCGAACTCATCCTTGCCAGCATCAACCAAAAGTCTGAGGAAATAAAACCCGTACCTTTTAAACAAGCTATTGACCTAACCAAAAACAGGAAGTACGCACGATATGCTTTACCACCGCTTTTGTTGCTCATCATTCTGTTATTTGCAGCACCAAGTCTCATAAAAGACAGCACCGGACGTCTCTTAAGGTATAATGAAGCCTTTGAGAAACCTGCTCCATTCCGGTTCATTGTACAGGAGGAAGAGCTCAGCGTAGTTCAGAACGGTGAGTTTCCAATTACTGTGGCCATTGAAGGAGAAGCACTGCCAAATGAGGTTTTCATCAACGTAGAGAATCTCCAATACAGGATGACCAAACAAGATGCATTCACGTTTACCTATACTTTCAGCAATGTTCAGAAAGATACCCGCTTTAATTTCTTTTCCAGCGGTGTCGGCTCTGATGATTATAAATTGGTTGTACTGAAAAAGCCAAGCCTTACCAATTTCCAGGTTAAGCTGAACTATCCTGATTACACGGGTTTGCCTGATGAAGAATTGAGCAGTGTGGGTGACCTCTTTTTACCAGTAGGTACTTACATCGATTGGGTTTTCAAAGCCGATAACACCGAAGCAGTTGAACTGAGTTTTGCTGATGAAAACAAAAGAAGTGAATCCAAAAGATTTTCTGACAACCTGTTCACTTTCCGGAAAAAGGCTATGAAGGATGAGTCCTATAAATTGTTTGTTTCCAATCAGTTTCTTCAGGATGCCGACTCAGTGAGTTATTCTATTTCCGTTATTCCGGATCTTTATCCCAATATCAAAGTGGAAAAATTTCAGGATAGCCTCAGCACTAAGTTGTTGTACTTCGCAGGTGAGGCATCTGACGACTATGGCCTTCGCAATCTTACTTTTAATTACAGAGTAAAAAGAAGCGGAAAGGATGCTGAGCTGAAAACCGAGAAACTATTGATGCCCTCAGGGAAAAACATAGACTATACACATGTTTTTGACCTGATTCAACTGAGCTTGAGGCCTGGCGACGAAGTAACATACTACTTTGAGGTGTTTGACAATGATGCTGTGAATGGCAGCAAGTCGTCCAAGACATCTTTGATGCTCTTCGCCATGCCTTCCATTGAGGAATTTGAAAAGATAGCCGAACAGAATGACAATACGATAAAGAAGATGCTGAGCAGGTCTTTTGAAGAGAGCAAAAAACTTCAGGATGACTTGAAGAAATTACGTGACAAACTTTTGCAGAAAAAGGACCTCGACTGGCAAACCAGAAAAGAGCTTGAAAAACTGTTGGATCGTCAAAAAGAATTGGAAAAGAATGTAGAGGAGGCAAAAAAGGCCTTGCAGGAAAACATGAAAAATGCCGAGGAATTTGCACCGCCAGACGAACAACTAAAGGAAAAACAGGAAAGTCTGGAGAAATTGATGGAAAACGCCATTCCTGAGGAAATGAAGGAATTGATGAAAATGATTCAGGAACTGCTTCAGGAACTGAAAAAGGACCAGGCATTGGAAATGATGGAAGAGTTCAAGCTCAATGACGAACAAATGGAAATGAACCTCGACCGCATGATGGACCTTTTCCAGCAATTGGAATTGGAACACGAAATGAAACAGGCCGTCGAAAAGCTTAGGGAGTTAGCTGATACGCAGGAAAAAGTGGCAGAACAAACACAGAAAGCAGACGATCAGAAAAAGGGTAAAACTCCGGAAGAGCAGTCCGAAATTCAAAAGGATCTTGAGAATAAGCAAAATGAAGTCAACAAGAAGTTTGATGATATTGATAAAAAGTACGATGAGATTAGGAAGAAGAATCAGGAAATGAGGCGAAGTAAGAACATGGACTTCAAACGCGGGGAGCGCGAAGATATCAAAGAGGATTTGAAGGACAGTAAGCAGAGTATCCAGCAAAACGACAATCAGAAAGCCACCAGAAAACAAAAAAGTGCAGCAGAAAAGATGAGGGAAATGGCAGGAAGTATGTCCAGCCAAATGCAGGGTCAACAGATGGAACAATTCCGCCTCGACATGAAGGCCATGCGGCAGCTGCTGGAAAATATCGTAACCTTGTCATTCGACCAGGAGTTATTGATGAAAACCTTTGAACCTGTTGAGATTAACACTCCGCGCTATGTTACCTTGACTCAACAGCAAAAGAAAATCCAGGACGATTTCAAGGTTGTAGAGGACAGTCTTCACGAGTTGTCGAAAAGGGTGATTCAAATGGAGAGCTTTATTACAGAAAAGGTGAGTGATATTAAAAGCAACATGCGTCGAAGCCTGAATTTTCTGGAGGACCGCCAAAAGCCCCAATCACTGGAACAGCAGCAAAGGGCAATGAAAAACCTGAATGACCTGGCCTTGATGTTGAGTGAAACCATGGAAAATATGCAAATGCAAATGGCAGGAATGATGGCTGGCAGCCAACAATGCGACACGCCGGGAGGCGAACAGGGAAACGAACCACAGGATAAAATCTCAGAAGGTCAGCAGCAGCTTAATGAAGGCTTGCAAAAGATGAAGGAAGGTTTGGAGAAAGGCATGGGCGGTACGAGTAAAGAATTTGCACAAATGGCTGCCCGGCAAGCTGCCTTGCGGAAGGCGCTACGCGAAAAACAACAGCAACTGCAACAAAAAGGTCAGGGCAGTAAGGAACTTGAAGAGATCATTGAGGAAATGAATAAAATAGAAACTGAGTTGGTTAACAAAAGGCTTAGCAATGAAAGCATGAGGCGCCAGCAAGACATTTTGACTAGGCTTTTGGAACACGAGAAAGCAGAACGTGAACGAGAATATGATAACAAGAGAAAAGCGGAAACAGCAATGGAAAAAGAAAGGAAAATGCCTCCATCGCTTGAAGAGTATCTGAAGAAAAGAGAAGCCGAAATCGACATGTTCCGGACCGTGAACCCTGCACTCAAGCCATACTATAAGAACCTTGTTGAAGAATACTATAAGTCATTGAAACAGCCCAAACAGTAGGGCGAGTTTCCACAAAATCAAAATGGCTGAGGACATGTTCGTGCTCAGCCATTTTGATTGATCAAAGTTCCTTTGCCGGATTCCAAAAATGAGAATTGAAATTTTGAATCTGATCCTCAACAACCTGAATGCCCTCATTTTCCAATAATTCCTGCATCATTGAGGGTGTTGGGAAATAATTCCGGCCAGTGAGCCTGCCTTCCCTGTTGACAACCCTGTGTGCAGGAATTCCGCTACCGAGGCTATTATTCATGGCCCAGCCAACCATCCTCGCTGATCCAGTGGCAAGATAATCCGCTATGGCACCATAGGTGGTGACACGACCCCGGGGCACTTTCAAAACAACCTGATAAACCTGTTCAAAGAAATTTTCTGATTCCATTGTAGTCCATTTATTTCATTTGAATACCTTGCCTTAGTGAATTTTTTAATGCAGAAATAAATTCTGGAGTAGCCATGACGAAAACAAAAGTAAAAGCCAACGGGATAAGTAATCTAACTGATGCCCGTTATTTTGCGGCGAGAGGGGTAAAGTGGTTAGGTCTCAATCTGGACCCTGGCAGTGAGCATTATCTTACTATTGCAGAGGCCAGGGCAATTGCAGAATGGGTTGATGGGGTGGAAATTGTAACAGAAACCGGCACAGTCTCTTCTGCAGAAATTTTGAACCTTACCAATGCTTTGAGACCAGGCGCAATTCAGATCAGGTTATTGGGCAGGGAGTTGGAAAAGGAGATTCTTTCGGATATCCCCATAATTGGTGAACTGGAAATAAGCCGTGGGCACAATATTGAAGAACTGATGAGTTATTTGGAGTCCCACACACAACATTGTGAGATGTTTCTTTTTGATTTTGTGAAAAACAACCTGAAGTGGAATGATATTCAGCAATCAGATTCGATTTCGATTCCAGTGTTGAGCCATATTTGCAAGAAATGGAAAGTGTTGCTTCATATAGATTTTGATTTGCCTTCACTGATCGACTGTCTTGAACTGTTGAACCCTTATGGGATTTGTATGTCGGGCAGCGTGGAAACTAAAACAGGATATAAATCCTATGACAACCTGGATGAAATTTTTGACTATCTGGAACAATTAGATTAAAGCCATGACCATAAAAGATGCTCAGTTGGAAGTAGATAAATGGATAAAAACAGTTGGTGTCAGATATTATTCTGAATTGACCAATACTGCCGTTCTCATGGAGGAAGTTGGCGAAATGGCCAGATTAATGGCCCGCCTGTATGGTGACCAATCATTCAAGAACCCACAGGAAGCTGAATCAGCTACGTTTGAATTGGCTGATGAAATGGCTGATGTCTTGTTTGTTTTGATTTGCCTGGCGAATCAAACTGGAGTTGACCTTACGGAAGCATTAAAGAAAAGTCTGGAAAAGAAAACGAAAAGAGATGCAGAAAGGCATGCATCGAACCCCAAGCTGAGATGACTACAAACAAAAAAAGGTATAGCAAGCGCTATATCCTCATAAAAAAGTGAGTATAAGACCAGCTCTACCCCCCAAACGAACTGGTCTCACTCACTGTCCCGGAATACTTCTATCCCGGAGACCTCTTGTCCGTCGAATAATGTTACATAACGACGGGTTGTCACAAAAGACTCCTTTGTATTTTGAAAGCCTGTTCCGGCCTGTTTTCATGAATTATTCTGGTTATCGGAAAGAGGGTAATCTACTTGCCAGTTTACATTCGAGGGAGGGAAAAAATGGAAACTGTATAAACAATCATTATTTACATCTCATTTTCCGAAAATCATGCCACTTTTGTCACAATGGTATCCATCAAAATGCTTTTCTCCGGAAGCTTAATTGTATTTCCCTGAGCTTTTGCTTTTTGTAATTCGGTAAAGCAATTCTTATAAGCGGAATAATCTGCAAACTCACCAAACAGGACAGTTTCGCCGTTTTCCATTCTTACTAAAATATGAAAGCACAATTGATTGTCCTGATAGAAAAACTTGGTTACAATGTCTTTAACACGAGCCGCTTGGATGTCTTTCATGATAAGTAGTTGTAACTGCGTTGAAGGATTTAATAGTGAGTGATGCATAGCGGTCTGTTTTATATCCGGTGCAATGTTAGGTGGCCTGATTATCAAAAGTCGAATCGTTTTTTGGGTTTTTGTGACAACTAAAGCGGCCAACACATGCACCTGTCAAGTCATATTCTATGCCATAAGGTCAAGTTTAATTGAATGATTTCAGTCAATTTGGCAGAATTTGCCGGATGGCATTTGATTTGAAAGGGCGAGGGGTGTTACAAAATGCGGAGCTTGGGCTGTTTAAAACCGCAAAAGCCTCGCCAAATAATCATTCTAATTAGCTGTTTATCAAATAACCATCAGAATATGCAAAAAGGAAATATTTCAGTTCAAACGGAGAATATCTTCCCCATCATTAAAAAGTTTCTTTATTCCGACCATGAAATCTTTCTCCGGGAACTCATATCCAATGCTGTCGATGCTACAACCAAGGTGAAAGCTTTGGCGCAAAAAGGAGAGATGGAGGGTGAATTGGGCGACCTGACTATTGAAGTAGTTGCTAATAAAAAAGCCAAAACACTGAGCATCATTGACCGTGGAATAGGTATGTCCGAAGAAGAAATTGGTAAATACCTGAACCAAATAGCCATTTCCAGCGCACAGGAGTTTGTTGAGAAATACAAGAGTGAAGAAAACATCATTGGCAAATTCGGCCTAGGATTTTATTCAGCTTTCATGGTAGCAAGCAAGGTGGAAGTCATAACAAAATCATGGCAAAAGGAGCAACCAGCGGTTAAGTGGACTTGTGACGGAAACCCAGAATATTCAATTGGCGCTTCCAGGAAGAAAGATCGAGGCACGGAAATCATTCTGCATATTGATACTGAGAATCAAGAGTTTTTGGAGGAATCCAGAATCGAAGAATTGCTTAACAAATACTGTAAGTTCTTGCCTGTCCCGATTAAGTTTGGCAAGAAAAAGGAAACCATCACTGCAGGAGAGGGTGAAAAACAAAAAAGTAAGGAAGTTGAAGTTGATAACATCATCAACAATGTTGCCCCAGCCTGGAAAAAGCAACCCAGCGAATTAAGCGATGACGACTACAAGAAATTTTACGAAGAACTTTACCCATATACTTTTCAGCCACCTCTTTTTTGGATACATCTCAATATAGATTATCCTTTCAACCTAACTGGAATACTTTATTTCCCTCAACTCAATAATTCCATAGAGGTTCAAAAGAACAAGATTCAGCTTTACTCCAATCAGGTTTACGTAACTGACGATGTCAAGGAAATAGTGCCTGAATTCTTGACTCTGCTTCATGGTGTGATAGATTCACCAGATATTCCGCTCAACGTAAGCCGCAGTTTTCTTCAGAGCGACCAAAACGTGAAGAAGATTACCGGATATATCACAAAGAAAGTAGCTGATAAATTGCACGATTTATACAAGAACAATGCTGACGATTTCAAAGCAAAGTGGAAAGACCTCAGCGTTTTTGTGAAATACGGCATGATGTCGGATGAAAAATTTCACGAGCGTGCAATGGAATTTTTATTGCTAAGAAATGTGGACGGAGAGTTTTTCCTGACCGATGACTATGTAAAAAAAGTAAAAGACACGCAGACCGATAAACACAAGCGCACCATTATATTATATACCCACAATCCGGTGGAGCATCATGCTTATATGGAGTCGGCTAAGAATCATGGATACGATATCCTGGAAATGGACACTATTATCGATTCCCATTTCCTGCAACACCTGGAATACAAACTCAAGGACGTGACTTTTGTAAGAGTTGACAGCGACACGGTTGACAATCTTGTACAAAAGGATGAGAAAAAAGATAGTGTGCTTAGTGAAAAGGAGCAGGAAGAAGTAAAGAAATTGTTCGAAGGCTTGATAGATTCCAGCAAAGGTGCTTCCATTGTTCTGAAACCTTTATCACCGGATGACCATCCTGTACAAATTACTAAGCCGGAATTCATGAGACGCATGAAAGAAATGCAGGCCTTAGGAGGGGGAGGGATGGGTTTTGGCGCAATACAGGATATGTACAATGTGGTGGTCAATTCCAATCATCCTTATATTTCACAGAAACTTTTGAAACTTACCGAAGGTGAAGAAAGGAACAACCTGGCCCGGCACCTTTTCGACCTTGCACTTTTGAATCAGGGCATGTTGAAAGGCCCGGAACTTTCGGCTTTCGTCAAAAAGAGCCTCGACTTCCTGAAGTAGGATAATTCAATGTTAAACATAAAAGGCACCTCGGAATTGAGGTGCCTTTTTTTGTAAGCCTTTTTACTAATTGGTTGTCTTGGGTTCAGGTGAGCTTGCTCTTCAGTTTTTTGGCTTCCGCAAAATGATATGATTTCATATCTAATAAAGCATCCAGTTCTTGGATTGCTTTTTCATTGTTCCCAAGTTTGAGATATGTCAAGGCAAGATACCATATAGCCTTTGCTGAATAAAGACTATCCGCCTCTTTTGCATCTACAAGAAAATTAATCGCTTCTTCGTATTTGCCTGATTCCATACATGCAACACCTGAAAAGAAAAGAATGGCGGAGTTCCCGGGTTCGTTTTGCAAAGCACTTTGAAAAAAGCTTAGGCTCGATTCAAAGTCACCATTCGAATAACTCAATAATCCCGACTCAAAATTCACATCAATAGCTGGCAAATCCGCATTGCTGGTTCTGGAGTTAAGTGGAATGTCGAGAGGGTAAGAAGTGTAAAAGTCATTGTACAACTGGTCATACGATGGAGCCCGAAAAAAAGTGAAATAACTTACCAGCAGAATACTGACCACAGCAGCAACCCTTAATAAAGTTCGTGTAAGCATTCTAACTTTTGGCTTCGGAGCTAAGGTTTGTGAATCATTTGTTTGAAAAAAAGACTCCGGTAGTTCAAGTTGCAGAGAGGAAAACCCCATTTCCTGAAATCCATCCATAGCATCGGAGCATAACTCACAATCTAACAGATGGTTTTCCACTCTGAGCCTGAGTTCCTTATCGATGTTTCCATCGAGATAGGTTTGGACTTCCTGCTCTGAGAGGCATCTGGAAGTCGTATAAAATGTATCGAGTAGTTGTGATTTCATAAACTTGCATTTGTTGGCATATCAAGCAATAAACTTCTTCAATTCACCGTCCAGCACAATTCTCAAATTCCTCTTACCATTTTGAAGATAGCTTTTAACTTGTTTTTCAGAGTATCCCGTCTCGCTGGCAATTTCTTTATAGCTTTTGTCATTGTAGAAAAACAGGCGGATGCAGGTTCGCTGCTCTTCACCAAGATTTTCAACTGCATTTTCAACAACGGTTTCAATAAACGGACCACCGTTCAGTAGAGAATTGATGATCTCATTCTCCATAAGTTTCGAATGAGTCTTTTCCAGGTACTGTATTTCGGAAAGTTTGGTAATGTCTTTTTTGCGTTGGCGCAAAACAGCTATACACTCATTTCTGGCAATAGCGTACAAATAACTTTTTAGGGATTTTACATTGGAAGTGGGGAGTTTTGCAAAAAGAATTCTGAAAACCTCAGAAGTGATATCCCGGGCATCATCTTCGTTTTTCATCATTTTCAAACAAACACCATACGCCAAATGCCGGTAACGACGGTAGATTTCATCGAAATAATGGTGTTTTCCCAATTCAACAAATTGGCTGACTAATTCTTCATCAGTCAAATCCCTGATGGGTGAATCTCCCGAATATCTTATGGTCATGAAATATTCTTAAGGGTGTTTAGAAATACGGCGTAAAAATAACAAAAACAGAGTTGCTCTTAGCAGGTGATTAAATGAAAGCTTATTCTGGCGAATTCGATAAGCATAAGTTTTTAAGTAAAAGGCCTAATATTCAAGATGTTGAAAATTGCAGTGCGAAATTTTTACTGTTTTTCAGTTAGTTATGAAAAAATTGATGGAGAAATTTTCAGCAAGACACTTGTTTTTCATGGAAAGAAATTTACCTTTGCACCCGCCTGAAAAAGAGGCATAAGAAGAATCAATTCATTCTACCAGATTAAAAGAAAAAACCGTGAATACCTTAAGTTATAAGACTATTTCCGCAAAAAAGGAAGAGGTTGAGCGCAAGTGGTACGTTGTGGATGCTGATGGGCAGACTGCTGGCCGCTTATTTTCAAGCATTGCCTCAGTTTTGATGGGCAAGCATAAACCTTCCTTTACGTCACATGTGGACACAGGTGATTATGTCATTGTTGTCAATGCAGATAAAATCCGTTTCACAGGTGATAAATTGGACCAAAAGGAATACCTCCGTTACACAGGTTATCCTGGCGGTCAACGCAGAGAGACAGCCCGCAGCCTTTTGATGCGCAAGCCAGAAGCCATTATTGAAAATGGAGTTCGTGGTATGCTTCCAAAAACAAAACTGGGCAGAGCCATGATTAAGAAACTCTTTGTTTATGCTGGTGCAGAGCATCCACATCAGGCTCAGCAACCCGAACCATTCAAATTCTAATTCATAACTTCTAATATCCGTTTTACAATATGGAAATGATCAATGCCATAGGGAGAAGGAAGACATCGGTCGCCAGAATTTACCTCACCAAAGGTGCTGGTAGCATTCAGGTGAATGGCCGTGACTATAAGGAGTATTTCCCTCAAGTTCACATTCAGGCCAATATTACGGAGCCATTCCGTACCGTCAGTCTGGAAAGCAATCTTTACAACTTGAACATCAATGTGGACGGGGGTGGCTTTAAGGGCCAATCAGAGGCAGTTCGCATGGGCATTGCCCGCGCTTTAGTTAAGTTGAATGCTGACTTCCGCAAACCGCTTAAAGAAAAGAAATTGCTTACACGGGATGCCCGTCAGGTTGAACGTAAGAAATACGGTAAACCCAAAGCAAGAAAGAGCTTCCAGTTCTCCAAACGTTAATCAGGCTGTATGCTTTTGGCAGCCGGATTTTCCACTTGCTGCCAGTTGCTCAATGCCTAATGTAAAAATTAAACAATGGCTAAACCTACATATAAAGAATTGCTCGATGCCGGCGTTCACTTCGGTCACATGCGCAAGAAGTGGAATCCCAAAATGGCTCCTTATATTTTCATGGAGCGTAAAGGCATCCACATCATAGATCTCAATCGCACTCTGGATTGTATGGAGCGTGCAGCTAATGCGATGCGTGCCATTGCTAAGTCAGGCCGTAAGATACTTTTCGTTGCTACGAAAAAGCAAGCCCGCGATATTGTCGCACAAGCTGCGCAGTCCGTTGGTATGCCCTACGTTACTGATCGCTGGTTGGGTGGTATGATGACCAACTTCTCTACTATCAAGCGTTCTGTAAAGAAAATGCAGAACATTGAAAGAATGCTGACGGATGGTACCGCCTCCACGATGACCAAAAAGGAACGTTTGACTTTGGAGCGCGAACACCAGAAACTGGAAAATGTGTTGGGCGGTGTTGAAAACCTGACCAGATTACCTGCTGCTGTTTTCATTGTTGACATCAGCCACGAACACATCGCAGTTGCTGAAGCACAGCGTTTGGGTATCAGGACCTTCGCATTGGTAGATACCAACTCCGATCCTAACACCATTGACTTCCCTATTCCGGCTAATGACGACGCTTCAAAATCAGTAGCAGTGATTACAGCGTACCTTACTGAGGCTATCCGCCAGGGATTAGAGGAGCGCAGCCAGGCTAAACCCGAGGAGAAGGAGCAATCGGTAGAAGGATAAAAATTTTAGAATGCCGGTGAATCATTTTGAGTCGCTTGCTTTGACTTTTGTTTCACCGAGTCTTCTCTTTACTAACCATAAATAAACAGTATAAGATATGATTACCTTATCAGCCGCAGATGTAAAGAAACTGCGGGATATGACAGGCGCTGGAATGATGGATTGCAAAAACGCCCTCACTGAAGCAGAAGGTGATTTTGAAAAAGCAGTGGAAGTGTTGCGCAAAAAAGGACAAAAGCTTTCCGTTAAAAGAGCTGACCGTGAAGCCAAAGAAGGAGCCGTCATAGCTCTTATTAGTGATGACAAGAAAAAAGGTGTCGTCGTTAAACTTAATTGCGAAACTGATTTTGTGGCCAAGAATGATGATTTTGTAAATCTCACTAAAGCCTTTGCTGCAGCCGCTTTGAATCATTTTCCTGATACACTTGAGGGAGTACTCGCACTCAACTATGATGGTATCACCATTGGTGAGAAAATAGTAGAACAAATCGGTGTTATCGGTGAAAAGGTTGCTTTGTCAGGATATGAAAAACTGGAAGCCCCTCAGGTTGCTCCTTACATCCACATGGGAAATAGGGCTGCAGTTTTAGTCGGTCTTTCAAAGACTGACGAGAGCTACTTTGAAGCAGGTCGCAATGTGGCCATGCAGGTTGCAGCCATGCGCCCAGTTGCGGTGGACAAAAGAGATGTTTCTTCAGAAATGATTGAGAAAGAAATAGAAATTGGCAAAGAGCAAGCTCGTCAGGAAGGCAAACCTGAAGCAATGCTTGAGAAAATTGCCATGGGTAAACTGAATAAATTTTATCAGGAAAGCACCCTTCTCAATCAGGTCTATGTCAGAGATGGAAAGAAGACAGTTCGGGAATACATTCAGGAATTGGACAAAGATCTCACGGTGACTGCTTTCCGACACCTTGAATTAGGCTAAGATTACCGAATAGGGAAAGGCGAATTAAGTGATTAATTCGCCTTTTTTTATGCCCATAATTTCCGAGCTACTTATTAGTTTTCGGCCTCAAACGGATAGCAACACATAACCACGTCGGGTTGACCGACTTAATCCCTCCAGAAATGGCCCTTAAATACAAGAGAGTTTTGCTCAAACTAAGCGGAGAATCTTTGATGGGTTCGAAGGGTTTCGGTATTGAGCCAGGTATGTTGAATCATTATGCAGAGCAGATCAAAATACTGGTCGAGAACAAAGTTGAGGTGGCTGTAGTTATTGGCGGGGGTAATATTTTTCGGGGTTTGAGTGCATCAGATTCAGGAATTGAAAGAGTGCAAGGCGACTACATGGGTATGTTAGCAACGGTTATCAATGGCATGGCGCTCCAAAGTGCTATGGAAGGCATCGGATTATATACCCGCCTCATTTCAGCCATCGATATGCAACAAATAGCTGAACCTTATATCCGCCGGAGAGCCATCAGGCACCTTGAGAAGGGGCGTGTAGTTATTTTTTCTGCAGGTACTGGCAACCCCTATTTTACTACAGATTCTGCTGCGGCCCTTCGTGCCAATGAAATAAATGCTGATGTAATTCTTAAAGGAACCAGAGTTGATGGTATTTACACAGCAGATCCGGAGAAAGATTCCACTGCCCAAAAGATTGACCAAATCACTTTCGCAAGTGTTATCAGTAAAGGTTTGAAGGTCATGGATATGACCGCTTTTACCCTTTGCAAGGAAAACAATCTGCCAATCATTGTTTTCAATATCAATGAACCAACCAACCTTCTGAAAATTGTCAGAGGAGAGAAAGTGGGAACTCTGGTAGAGGGTTAAGAATTTTCGTAGTTAATGTGAAGCAAAAGCGATAGTTGCCATGCTAACTTTGGTTTTTGGAACCGAAAGCAAAGCATTGGCACAGGCCTCTAATGTTGAGCCGGTAGTCAACACGTCATCCACAAGCAAGATATGCTTATCTTTTAGGGCCGCTGATTTATTAACTTCAAACACTCCACCTACATTTTCAATACGGTCCAATCTGTTCTTATTGGTCTGCGAATCGGTATAAACGGTTCGTTTTAGTGCGTCCTTTAGATAGGGGACTCGCATTCCCTCTGACAGACCTCTTGCGAATAACTCACTTTGGTTGTAACCCCTTAAGTATTCTTTTTGAGGATGAAGTGGTACAGGAACGATTAAATCTATAGACAAATAATGAGGAGACATACGAAGAGATCGGCCGTACCTCCTTCCTAAAATCTCGCCTATCTCACGTTTTCCATTATACTTCAGGTTGTGCAGCATATTCTGTACTCTGCTCCCTTTCGAAAATAGAAACATGGAAGCACCTGTCGAAAGCGGTACCCTTCCCCAGAAGCGTTCAGTAAATGGATTTTCTTTTTTAAGGTGAAAGCTTGTAACAGGCAGTGTTGCGTTACATGAAGTGCAAATATCTTCTCCTGTTGGTGGAAGGTTTTCTCCGCAAGCCGGACACAACCGGGGGAAGAATAACACCAACAGATCCTCCAGAGGTTGAATTAATTTTCTCATAGTTATTGCCTTTATCCCAAGTAGCCAGTAAATATATTGAACGGCTGTGCAAAAACTAAATTTTCGCAGGCTTTTTCTACAATTTATAAAACAGCGATTGCAATGATAATAGGGGAGAGGTTGGAGAAATAAAAAACGTCTGCCCTGCAAAGCAAGACAGACGCATCAAAACAAAACGAAAAACCAACTTTAAACAAGTCTTTTTATGCCTTAATAACCGTCCACATTTTGAAAATGTTGCTTTTTGCTTGTTAATAAATTCTTAAAGGCAAAATTTATATACATGAGTATCAGGTGCCAGCTTTCAGCTTGACATTTATGGTGCGAAGAGATCCTTTTCTATTGACTACCAAAGAAATAGTCTGTCCGACTTTACTACCTCCAACAATTTCCAGCAAGTCAGGAACTGTTTTAACAGGTTTGCCGTTGGCCTCAACAATGACGTCATTAGGTAGCAGGCCGGCATATTGTGCGGCACCCCCGTCCACTAAACTCTCCACGACTACTCCCTGAGTAATTTTCAATCCTAGTTCTTTCGCAGATTCCGTATCGAGATTGAGAATATTGATACCCAGGAATCCACGGTTATAACTTCCGTTTTCAATCAAATCATCAACGATTTTTTTCACCAGGTTAATGGGTATCGCAAATGAGTACCCTTCGAAAACACCCGACTTGGTAGCAATGGCGGTATTGATGCCCAGCAATCTTCCGTTTACATCAACTAAAGCGCCACCACTGTTCCCGGGATTTACAGCCGCATCGGTTTGAATGAACGACTCAATTGGTGCTTTACCGCGAATTACATTGATATCACGTCCTTTTGCACTGATGATGCCTGCGGTAACGGTTGATGTCAAATTCATCGGATTGCCTACTGCCAATACCCACTGCCCTGTACGGGCATCGTCGGAGTTGGCTAAGGCAAGTGTGGTCAGGTTCTTTGCATCAATTTTCAATACAGCAATGTCCCCGTCTTCGTATTTACCAACCAGTTTGGCCTTATATTTATTATTGTCGTAGGTGGTTACCTCGATTTCATCAGCAAAATCAATCACGTGATTGTTGGTAATGATATAACCATCGGAGCTGTATATTACTCCGGAACCTGTACCCTCCATCGGCATATTATAGTTGAAAAATGGGCTGTCTCCACCAAAGAACCTATGCCAGGGATCGTCTGGCATTCTCCGGTTGGTGCTGGACTGCTTTCGCTCAGCCTTGGAGGATATATGAACAACGGCCTTTGTGGCTATTTCCGCCACTTCGGTGAAATCTGTGGGGGCATAATTAGAATAAGTGGGAAGTGGACTGACGTTGTTCACCAATTTACCACCCTGCTCTTTTGGAAGAACATTCACCTTTTTATCAGCCAATAAATTAGTGCCTGCAATTGTGATTAGTCCACCAACAATTCCTGCAAAGATTAATTGAAAAGCCTGTTTCATAATTTCTGTTTTGATTAGTTATCGAACATTAGGTTGTTGTATGACAGAATCTAAAACGTCTTTCAATGTTAACGGTTATTGGGAATATTCGCTTTAACTTGTCATTAACGCAAGCCTTTTTCCACTATTTCCTCTGAAATCTCTCAATAAATCCGGAGTATTGCCTGTTTGAAGTAGAAATAAATCATCAAAACATTGCCAAACCGCGAATAAGGGAAAATGCATACTCATTTAACCACCAAAACAAATTTCGCTGGCATCTGTACCTTTGCCAAGTAATTTACATGTATTGTTACCCTTAATTGTCATTTGAGGCGCTACGTATTTGTCCAAAAATAATTTATTCTGACTTAATGAAACTTCTTTATTTCTTTTTACCGATCGCTATTCTGGGTTATGGTTGTACTTCTGATAATACTCAACAACCTCAACTCAACGTTGCCGCTAAATATGCCCATGGAGATGTGAATGAGATATTGGTCATTTCTGATGCTGCGCTTTGGGAAGGCGCCATCGGCGATACTTTCTTCTACTATTATAGCGCACCTTATTTGATGCTGCCACAACCGGAGTCTATTTTTGATGTAATACACATGACTCCTGATGAATTAGCCCGACAGCCTGTGCGGAAGGAATTTCGGACGATTGTGTTTCTCGCCAACATGGCGGATACCAATTCCACTACTACCAACCTCATCAGAACTGATGTTGGCAATGATAAACTATCAGAATCTCTATCTGAAAAACAGTCTGGTACCATTACAGGAAAAGACAAGTGGGCAAGGGGGCAAACACTTATTTATGTTTTTGGATGGGGCGAGGACAAATTAAAGTCTCACATAGCCAAAAGCTTCACTGCTATTGCAAAGAAAATAAATGAGAGCGACAGACCATCCATTGAGGCCAATGTTTATCAAGCTGGAGAAAATGCAGAGCTTATAGCTGAGGTGAAAAGCCGTTATGGCATTTATTTAAAAGTGCCAGGGGATTTTAAAAAGGCAAAGCTATCTACCAGTAACACTTTATGGTTGAGACGAGACAGTCGCGAAATCAATGCAAACTTGATGATTCATGTCCGACCGTATCTGAATAAATCTCAGCTTACTAAGGAAGGCGCCAAAGCCATACGAGATGAAGTGAGTACTATTGTCAACACTCATCAGCCCAATACTTACATGAGGGTCAATGATGTTGATCTGCCCATGTTTGCCGAAACATTGACAATCAACAACTTGTTTGCCATTCAAAGCAAGGGAATCTGGGAAATGGCCAACGACTTTATGGGCGGTCCATACATCAGCAATCTGATGCTGAGTCCAGACAAGAAAAACCTTGTTCTGGTAGATGGTTTTATTTATGCTCCCGGAAAGGATAAAAGGAATTTCATGCAGGAAATAGAGCTTATTCTTGCATCAGCCAGATTCTGATAAAAAAAAGAAGCCTGATTCAGGCATCTTTTTTAGTTTCGTCTGTCGGGGTTTCAGGTTCATTAACTTTTGTTTCTCCAGCATCGGCCACCTGGGATTCGTCTTTTCCCGAAAGTGAATCTTTAAGCTCTTTAATTTTTTCTGAAGCGGACGCCCATTCTTCTTTGGCTGCGGCAGATATTTTTTCCCCAGTGTCAGAAAGTGTCTTTTTGGCTTTGGCGATAATCTCAGATGGTTCGCCTACATGCTCAGTGAATTCCTCCTTAATTTCTTCCGCTACCTCAGACAGTTTTTCTTTAGCATCTGAGACGAGTTTGCCGGCATCTTCTTTAATTTCAGCAATAGTTCTCTTGGCCTTTTCTTTCAATTCGGATGGTTCGCCCACATGTTCCTTAAATTCTTCCCTAACGGATTGTTTGGCTTTTTCAAACTTGACTTTTCCCTCCTCCACTAATTTCCCCGCATCTTCAGAAATCTCATCTACTACTTCTTTTATTTCTCCGGAGGCATTTTCAAAAGTACCCTCAACTGTCTTTTTTGTCTTGCTGAATAAGTTTCTCAAGAAATTTTTCATGGCTGTTATTTATGAAATGATTAATGGATAAAATGGCTGATAAACTTACAATAAACTTGCTACTTTATTAGGGATGCAGTAATCTGGTACCACAAATTTTTAATAGCTTTTGAATGTAAAATGTTTAACTGCCTGGTTGGGAATGCCCTTTAGACACAGCAGGAATTGAATAGTCACACGGCAAGATTTTATGGAATTGGCTTTATGGAAAAAAAAAATTTCTGAAATCAGTCAATTCACTTTTTCTACCTCAGTTAGAGAATACATTAACCGGTTTATATCAGTTGAATTCAGACTGAGTACACCTTTAATGGTTATAGGCTCTGCGGTGAAAGGTACAGGTGATTTTGCCCTAACCTCCATGACGGTTTCTGGCCCGGCGCCGCCACAGAAAAAGCACATGTTGTAAGGATACGCTGAGAAAATAAACTCTTTGTGGCTCTTGTACCCCTCTACTGGGATGATATAACCACGTATAGTTACTGTCTTACCTTCCAGTTTTTGAACATCCTGGCTAAAGACTGGAACATCCACTTTGAATCCCAGCATTTCATCAAACTCCTTTTTGTAAGTAATCTTGGAAAGTGTCTTCCACATATTATCCTGTGCTTTGACATCATTAGCCAATGAGAAAGCGAGCACTGTTACTAAGGTCAATGAGAGATTCTTCATTAAAAGTCAGATTTCAAAATGAAGTGGCAAAGTTAATCAGGCCTTGGTATGCATGTTCTAAAGGCTTTGTTAAAATTCCAGCCCTGCAGTAAAGTTTTACCTGATCAGATTTTTGAAAACCTGACACTCACCACCTTATACTCCGGACATTTGGCAATGTCGTCGTGCACATCACCGGTTACGAGATTCAGCATCAATTCCGGGAAATGGAAAGTGGTGCTCAAAATGCCCGGTTTTACATCTTCTGAAACTTCGGCAGTAATGTCCACATAGCCGCGCGGGGATTCCAGCCTGACCCTGTCGCCTGTTCTTATGCCCGTGGTCGCAGCGTCAGCCGGATTAATGAGCAATACGTCCTCGCTGACAATCCTGGCATTGGCTGTACGGCGGGTCATAGTTCCGGCATTGTAATGCTCAAGGTTCCGGTTGGTAGTAAGAATGTATGGGAAGTCTTGCTGATGGTCGAGGATTTCGTTGGTTTCCACAAAATCGCGGAATACAAAACGGCCCTTGCCGCGCTTGAAGGATTCACCATGCAGGATTTTGGTGTCGGTGCCGTCCGGGGCAACGGGCCATTGCTTACCCTGCTTACCCAGGTTCTCCCATGTGATACCTGCGAAAAAAGGCACTATCTGACTGATTTCCTCCAGCATGGTTTTGCCGGAATAAGGCTTTTGTTTGTACCCAAGGCGGTTCATCATCTCCACATAAATCTGTCCGTCGGGTTTGCTTTCACCGATGGGCTTAACCACTTTGCGCACTTTTTGCACCCTGCGTTCACCGTTGGTAAAGGTGCCTTCCTTTTCGAGGAAGGATGCTCCTGGCAGTACGACATGGGCATATTTGGCAGTTTCCGTTTCAAATATCTCCTGTATGATTAGCAATTCGAGAGATTGCATGGCTTTAATGACCTTCTTTGTATTGGGGTCTGACTGCACCACGTCTTCTCCGGTAAGCCAAAGTGCCTTCAGTTTACCATCTATAGCTGCGTTAAACATTTCAGGAATAGTGTAACCGGAATGTTTGGGCATTTTGACCCCGTAGAATTCTTCGTACTTCTGCTGAACTTCAGGCTGGGTCACATCGAGGTATCCTGCACCCTGATAGGGCTGAACACCCATGTCGGCCATCCCCTGCACGTTGTTCTGACCACGCAGTGGATTTACTCCGCAGCCTTTCTTACCAATATTACCCGTAATCATTGCGAGGTCTGCAATCAGCATCACCGCATAAGTTCCCTGGTAGTGCTCGGTAACGCCAAGCCCATGGAAACTCATGGCTGCTTTGGCGCTTGCATAAGTTTTTGCTGCAGCCTGTACTTCTTCTCTTGGCACTCCGGATACTTTTTCCAGTGCGTCGACGTCGAGTCCGAGTATGCCTTCTTTGAATTCTTTAAATCCTTCAGTTCTGTTGTTGACAAATTCTTCAGCGACAAGCCCGTCCGTGATGATGTAGTATAACATCATATCGAGCACCGCCACATTGGTGCCTGGCCTAAGTTGCAAGTGATGGGTGGCATATTTGGCCATTTCAGTTCGCCGGGGGTCGATGACGATGAGTGGAGTGCCTTTCATCGCCTTCTGTTTTATTTTGGCTCCGGTTACCGGGTGCGCTGCCGTTGGATTTGCGCCAATGACCATCATGCATTCGGTGTGTTTCAGGTCTTCAATGGAATTGGTGGCCGCACCCGTTCCGAAAGTCCTTTGCATGCCGAGTGCAGTAGGCGAGTGGCATACCCTTGCACAACCATCGATATTATTCGTACCAATGACCGCCCGAATCATTTTCTGCATAAGGTAGTTTTCCTCATTCGTAGTCCGTGACGAGGAAATTCCAGCGATAGCATCCGGCCCGTGTTTTTCTTTTATAGCTAACAGTTTTTCAGCGATGAAATTATAAACATCCTCCCAGCTTACCCTTTCCAGTTTTCCATTACGGCGAATCAAGGGATATTTCAGCCTGTCGGGATGGTTATAAAATTTAAATGCATATCGTCCTTTGAGACAAGTATGGCCCTCATTCACTTCTGCGTCGAATGGTGCCTGAATGCTCAGGATTTTACCATCCTTCACGCTCACGTCGAGATTACAGCCGACGCCACAGTAGGTGCAAACCGTGCGCACTTTATCCTGCCCCACTACAGCCTTGCTTTGGAACACATCATGGATTGCCGTCGTTGGACAGGCCTGTGAGCAGGCGCCGCATGACACGCAGTCGGATTCTGCAAAAGTGCCACCCATTCCCATGATGATCTGGTTATCGAAACCACGTCCACTGACACCCAACACGAATTGTCCCTGCACCTCATCACATGCCCGCACGCAGCGGTAACATAAGATGCACTTCGACATGTCAGCAGTCATATAGGGATGACTGAGGTCTTTCTTCCGGTCAGTATGAACCTTGCCAGCCGGGTAGCGCACTTTCCGAATGCCAACTCTTGCAGCAACATCCTGCAATTCACAATTGCCGTTTACCTCACAGGTAAGGCAGTCGAGCGGGTGGTCAGTGAGCACCAATTCGATGATATTCCTGCGCAGTTTCTGAATACTTTCACTTTCCGTGAAAATCATCATGCCTTCCTCTACTGGCGTATGACAGGAGGCTACTGTTCTGAGTTGTGCTCCATTTCCGGTCCTACCTACTTCCACGCTGCATACCCGGCAGGAACCGAATGCTTCCAGGTTTGGTGCATCACAAAGAGTCGGAACATAGTCTTTTCCTTTGAACCTGCGCACAAATTGCAGGATGGTTTCCCCGGGAACGATGGAATAGGGTTGCCCGTTAATGAAGGATGTTTGGACCCTGATGTCAAGGTTTGAAATGACAGGTGTAAGTGTATTCATGTCAATTTTTTTATAATTCCTTGATTAAAAAGCTTATAGAAGTTTCTTATTGAAGTGAAAATAGTTTAGATTTGTGTTGTATCTGAAACACCCCAGCGGTCGACTACTATAGTCGGTAAGGAATGTAGGATACCCCCGGGGCAGGTAACTGCCCCTTATTTTATTAAATTTCTACCATGCTATTTGGAGTTTTGTAATTTGTCACATAAGGATTCACAACATCGGATAAAAAATTGTAAAAGGTTCGAGCTCCTTTCTTTCTAATGTACCTATTTGGTTCATAATACTGCCTGGCAAAATAAACAACTACATCTACCATTTGATGGAAATAGGAGTTTGCCGAGTCCCTTAAAACTGGGTCTTCTATTACTGCCCTCAATCTCATATTACGTGATCCTGGACCGAATCTTATTACGTCATTTGGTATCTGATTATATCTTCTCATTTCTCTAAGAAGTTTTGTTAGCTTACCACCATCAGTATTATCAGCTAAAACAATTCCCTTATCATTCCCTTTGCCATTTGGGAAGTTGTTGTGAGCAATTGTATTTTCAAATCGTTGAAATAGAATCCTCCACGTTAAATCAAAAATATCACCATCCCTTTTTTTATCACATCTTACTGTTATAATGCTGATATCATTTCTTGTATTTAGCCACTTGAGGCATTGTTTGAGCAAATCTAAACGGAGGTTTCGAGGTATAGCTATTTTCAATTTCAATCTGCCATTAACAAAATCCGAAGCATGGATTTCTTCATTCATTCCTAAACCATACTTCTTCTTAAGGGCTCTCCGAAAAGCAATTAAATCATCAAGAAAATTCAACCAACTGTCTTCATTTAGGACAATTGCTGATAAAACGAAGAATCTGGTTGGTGATTTATCCACACCAATATCCCCACTTTCATCCACGTACATTAAGTACATATTCGGCTGTTTTAGAGTTAGTTAAGTTGGGTCCGAGCTCTGTTGCTCAAAGCTTTATTGTTTTCGGCAAACCATATGATAGATTGGGCGTCAACGAGGATATTCATGGCATATAGTCTTTAAAATCCTCCAGTGGCTCATTGAAATCAGGACTCATTTCGAATTGAGCCTTGCTGAACCCAACTTTTCTTGTGTGCCCAAATTCTTTGCCTTTCTTAAGGGTTTGCTGCTTGATTTCTTTTAACATTAACTCCATTAATTGGAGTTTTTCCGCCAGAGGCAGTTGTCTAAAGATCTCAGCTAATTGTAATGCTTCCTGTGACATTTTTTATCCAGTTTGTGATGTTGATTTCATCAATAGCATCGATGACATGTTGCAGTCTGATTTTATCACCAATCTTATCTGGCATAAATCAACTTTTTGTCATTGTCAATAATAGGTTTGATGTATTTTGAAATCCCGCGTTCTGAAACCAAATCAACCTTCTTTCCAAGCAATTTTTCCAAATCCAGTTGCATCTGTACGAAAAGCATCCCAATTCTTTGGCTGTAATCTAACTCAACAAGAATGTCAATATCACTTTTTTCAGCAGCTTCATCTCTTGCCTGAGAGCCAAACAGAAAGGCTTTGATGATAGGCTTATCAACAAAGTAGTCGGCGATTAATTTGAGTTGTTGCTTGCTGAGTTTCATGATTAAAGTTATTTGAATAAGGTTTTACCCCACAGTCTCCAAAAACTCCGGAGCCCTTCTTGCCTTTGTCAACTGTTCAAAAGTGTATGCGAATTTTATCAAAACCGGCTCGCTGAAGGCCGTTCCGAAAAACGAAATCCCAACCGGAAGCCCACTTACAAAACCGGCCGGAACAGTTACGTTCGGGTATCCGGCAACAGCAGCGGGTGAATAACTCGCCTTTCCGCCCATCAGGTAATGGTCGCCATTTACCAGGTCAATTGACCAGGGCAGGCTGTCAGCCGGGGCAGTGATGGCGTCAAGTTCGTGCTTTTTAATGGCGCTGTCAATACCGTCGGCACCGGCCAGCCTCTTGCTTTTGGCCAATGCATCCTGATAGGCTTTTTCATCGAGCGCACCTTTTTGAACGGCCATTTCAAAAATTTCCTGCCCGAAATAGGGCATCGCTTTGTCCTTATTGGCTTTGTTAAAGGCAATCAGTTCTTCCAGGTTTTTTACCGGTGCTTTGGTGCCCAAAGATGCCAGATACTTGTTAATGCCGTCTTTGAATTCATATTGCAGTGCTTCCCATTCGGCTTCGCCAAAACCTTCTTCGCCGAGGTTTTCCAGGTCAATCAGTGTAGCACCGTTTTCCCTCATGACCTGAAGAGCGGCTTCCATCACCTCATCTACTTTTTCATGTATGCCAAAACGGTTGCGCAGTACACCAATCCTTGCCCCTTGCAGCCCGTCCGGATTCAATGCTGATGTGTAATCCAACGGTGGGCGTTCCACAGTGGCGGCGTCATTTGAATCGTGACCAACGATGGCATTCAATAAAATGGCGGCATCTTTTACCGTGCGAGCCATAGGGCCTGCTGTGTCCTGACTGTGTGAAATCGGGATGATGCCACTGCGGCTGACGAGGCCAATGGTTGGCTTTATGCCAACTATCCCGTTCAGTGCGGACGGGCAGATGATGCTGCCGTCGGTTTCCGTGCCTATGGCAACCACACATAAATTGGCGGCAACAGCCACGCCTGAGCCGGAACTTGACCCGCAAGGGCTTCTGTCAAGAGCGTAGGGATTTTTGGTTTGTCCACCCCGGCTGCTCCAGCCACTTGAAGAACGGGTGGAGCGGAAATTGGCCCATTCGCTCAGGTTGGTTTTACCTAAAATCACGGCACCTTCAGCACGGAGCTTTTCAACGATATACGCATCTTTTGGTGCTATGGAACCTGTCAGTGCAATGGAACCCGCAGTGGTCTGCATTTTATCAGCTGTGTCGATATTGTCTTTTATTAAAACCGGAATGCCGTGTAAGGGTCCACGCGAGTTTCCAGCCTGTATTTCGGCGTCCATTTCGGCGGCAATTTGCAGTGCATCCGGATTGACTTCAATGACAGACCTAAGTTCAGGGCCGTTCTGGTCAATGGCCTCAATTCTTTTCAGGTACTTTTCTGTAATACTTACAGCCGTATGAGTGCCTTTATACATTCCCTCCCGCAGAGCATCTATGGTAATTTCTTCCAGGTCAAAAGATTCAATGCCCGATGCTGAAGCTTCTGACTTGCATGCCAAAAAATAAGTGCCTGCATACAATGCGGCGCCTGTCTGCATGGATTGGATGACAAATTTTCGGCGATTCATTAGTTGGTTGTTAGTTGTTGGTTGAATGTTGTCCGTTGTAAAATTTGATTGAGGGTCTGACTCAAAGTCAGGCCCTCAATGATTTTTAAGGATGCCCAAGCCATCATCATTGACGATAATTGCGGGACGGGTCTTTCTGATTTCCGCTCCGATTGTTGGGTCAAGGTTGATGAGCCAGATTTCACTTCTTTTCATAGATGTCATCTCCGTCTAAGTCCATGAAAGCAGTTAGTTCTCTGTCATGGAGGTAATCATTAAGCAATATCTCAGCGGCTTTGCTGCGCTTCGCATCAGCACTATTACCAGTCTTTCGAGTGTACTTCTTATCGGTATCTTTTTCTTTATTCCCAGGCACATTGATGTTCTTGTCCACATCGTGACTTAAGGCCTGGTCTTTGATTTCCCGAAATACCAACTCGAAAAGCTGAAGCTTTTCTGCCAAAGTCAGTTGCCTGATCAATTCCGCAATTTTCAGAGCTTGTTTTGACATCTTTGTTGAATTTGATACAATTTAAGGTATTTCGACTGACGGATTTTCAACCTCCAATTAGAGGAGTTATTGATTTAATTTCTAAGTCATTTTTCATTCTTTGAAAAATACATCTCCAACTCTTCCCCAAAATACTCCAGCGCATTGTACACAGGCAGAGGCATCCCACCACCAAGTGCACAAAGTGAACCTGTTTTAAGTGTACTCAGCAAATCGCTGAAAAGCTCCATGTCAATTTTATAATCCTCATTCTGTGCTTTTTGCAGCAACTCTTTGCCACGTGTGGAACCTATCCGGCAAGGGAAACACTTGCCACAACTTTCGTGGGCAGTGAATTCAAATAAGTGCTCAAGGTATTTCACCATCGGGTATTCTTCAGGTATGCTGACCATGCTGGCATGACCGAGCAGGAATCCGTTAGTTGCGAAGCTCTCAAAGTCAACGTTAAGCTGACTGATTTTCGAAACCGGAACCAATCCGCCCAATGGTCCGCCAATGTGAAGGGCTTTCACTTTGCGGCGGAACCCGCTACCCATTTCATTGACCACTTTGGTTAGCGGCGTGCCCATGTCCACTTCGTAAATGCCGGGTTTGTTGAATGCACTGTCGAGGGAAATGAGTTTGGTGCCGGTGGATTTTTCAGTGCCTATTTTGGCATAAGCCCCGCCGCCATTTTGCAGAATCCAAGGCAGGTTGGCCAGGGTTTCCACATTGTTCACGACTGTTGGCTTGCCGAATAAGCCGTAGGTCACAGGGTAGGGTGGCCTGACCCGTACTTCCGGCCTTTGCCCTTCAATACTTGCCAGCAGGGCGGTTTCTTCTCCACATATATATGCGCCACGTGCCTCTATGATTTTGAACTCAAAACTGAATCGGCTGCCGAGGATATTTTCACCGAGTAAGCCTGCTGTTCTCAGTTCTGCTATTGCCTTTTGATTGATGCCGATACTTTCGGGATACTCATAACGGATATACATCACCCCTCTTTCAGAGCCGATGGCATAACCGGCCATGAGCATACCCATCAACAGGGAGTAAGGCTGCTTTTCGAGCACATAGCGGTCGGAATATGAACCCGGGTCGCCCTCATCGGCATTGCAGACGATGAACTTCGGATTGCCTTCTGCTTTCCGGCAGGCTTCCAGTTTGAAACCAATGGGGAATCCTGCACCGCCGCGCCCGCGCAATCCGGATGCTTTGATTTCTTTTAAAACATCTTCAGCGGCTGTCTTGAAAAGTTTACCCAAAATATCACGGCAGTCTTCAATGGTCAATGGTATTCCGGTCAATATGCCAGCACCTTTTGAGGCGACATTGTATTTGTCTTCGTGGTTCAACTTTGGTGTTCCATTGCTGCCGAAGTTGGGTGACACATCCCCGCTGTAGTTATGTCCGTCATAGTGAAAAGCGCTGTTTTCATGGCATCGTCCAAGGCAACACATTTCACCGATTTCTTCCTCTCTGAAACTCTTGGCCAGGTTTTCTTTCAGTTTGTGCTGTGTGCCGGCACACAAGCAGGCGGTTCCGCTGCATACGTACACTTTTTTACCCTTATTAGCGGGACGGGTGAAATCGTAAAATGTGCTTGCACCGTACACACTCGCATCGCCGACCAGGTATTCTTCGGCCAGTTTCTGCACATCCTCTTTTGACAGGAATCCTTCCGGTTCTGTCAGGCCGCCCATTTTTTCAAAGAGGTTATCGGTCAATCCTTTTCTGCCTGAAAGTGCGCTGATGTTTTTTGACATGATTGCAATATTTTGGTAGTAGATGGTTTAAGGTTGAAGGCAAAAGTAAAAAGGCAACCCCGAAGCCCGAAGGGCTAAAGGGGCAAAAAGGCAAAATTTTTCTAACTGATTTTTAAGTGGTTAAGAAAACAATTTGGCCACTTTATTTTTGACACATCACTAATTTTTCAGGGTCAGAAGGTTTAAGTTGCTAAATATCTGAAAATTTGACGAATTCAGGGTTTGACGATATGCTCTCTCGGTCCTGGAGGACAATATTGTTTTAGAAATTGGGTACACATTGTTGCCAAATGTCTGAAAGTACCTTCACCTTCTCCCAAACCATGTGAACGTCCCGGATAGGCCATATACTGGAATAATTTGTTGTGTTTTACCAATTCATTTACCAGCATCTCAGCATTCTGGAAGTGTACATTGTCGTCCGTTGTGCCATGAATCAACAGAAGATTGCCCTTAAGATTCTTTGCGTGAGTCGTTGCAGCACCGGCGGTATAGTCTTCCATGTTTTCCTGGGGTAATCCCATATAGCGCTCTGTGTAGATGTTATCGTAATAAAGCGAATTGGTGACCGGTGCAATAGATATTCCAGTCTGGAAGATATCGGGATATTGGAATAGCAAATTCAATGTACTGGAACCACCACCGCTCCATCCCCAAACGGCCACTCTTTCTTTGTCTATGAAATCCCATTCCAGGACTTTTTTGGCACCCATAGCCAAGTCTCGAATGTTGATTTGACCGATATTCCGGTAAATGGCCTTCCTCCATGCCCGGCCTTTTGGTGCAGGCGTGCCGCGGTTATCAAGGCTTACATAAACATAACCATCAGCCGACAGGTCGCCGCTGTAAATTCTGTTCCTGCCCATCCCGAACACATCCCTGACAGTTGTTCCGGCCGGCTCTCCATATACATAGAACAGTACCGGATATTTTTTGGCAGGATCAAAGTTGGCCGGTTTAATCATCCAAGCATCCATAGTCACACCATCCGCCGTGGTAACCTGGAAAAACTCCATCTTGGATTCTTTCGCTCTATTTGGGTCATATTTTTTCAGGAGGTCATCCTGTCCGGGAAGTGGTTTGTGGTCAGGAAGGCTTACCCAGGCACGCATCCTTTGAGTGAAATAATTGGTGAAGCTGTGGTTAGCGTATTTTCCGTTTGGTGAGATAGTATAGCTATGTGTTCCTTTCATGGCCGCGGGTGAAAGGAGTTGAGCTGCTGCATTTCCTTTCATGGAAATGCGGTACAGGTACTGTTGGGTCGCATTTTCGGGAGAAGCCATGAAATACAGAAAGCCATTTTTCTCATCATGCAACTCAAGGCTGATGACGTCGAAATCTCCTTTTGTCAAGTGTGTTTCGCTTTTGCCATCACGGGATATTTTATACAAATGGCGCCATCCATCTTTTTCAGTTGTCCACAAGAAACTCTTTCCACCTTCCAGCCAATCCCAACCTGTTACAGCATCAGCCCATTCATTGATGGTACTGACCCATGCTTCGTCTTTTTCGGTATAGATGGTTTTGGCCTCTCCTGAATCCGGATTGCAAAGCATCAATTTACTCTCATTTTGTTTTCTGTTGAGCTGTTGTACGATAATCTCTTTTCCATCGGGAGTCCATTCCATGCGGACAAGGTAATGCTGAGCCGGGTCGCCTGGAATTTTCATCCAGGTCGTTTTTTGAGTTGTGATATCAACCACCCCGATTCTGGCTGGCGAAGGAGAATCACCCACTTTGGGGTATTCAACCGGAATAATCCGGCTATATATGGAATCTACATTGTTTACCATGTAGAAGTCGCGGATTTGATTGGCGTCGATTTGCCAATAGGCGATGCTCCTGCTGTCAGATCCCCAGCGGAATCCATCCCTGTTGGAAAACTCTTCCTCATAGACCCAGTCGAAAGTTCCGTTAATCAGTTTTGGGGTGCCCAAATCGTCTGTCAATTTTTTTATTTGTCCGGTGCTCAGGTCTTCTGCATAAATATTTCGCTCACTTACATAGGCCACTTTTTTCCCATCGGGTGAGAATTTGGCAAACATCAGTGACGATTCAGGCCTTCCTTTTCCAAGTTGTTTGAGTTGTTTGTTTATCAGGTTAAGTACCCAATAATCACCTCGGGTATTTTGGCGCCACACTCTTTTACTGTTGGTATAAATGAGCAATCTGGACTGGTCATCGCTGAAACTGAAATTCTCAATACTCAGGGATTTGTCCGATCCACTTGGAGTAAAATCCTCTTTGGGCAGTAGAGTGATCTTGGCCAACGTGGGTAGTTCGTATTTAACGATGCCTCCGTCTTCCATTGAGTAATAACTATTGCCATCTGGAGTCCATCTAAATTGTTGCGCAAAAATGGCAACACTGGTGAATAAGATGACGAACAGAAGAGAAATCTTGTGCTTATACATGGTCTGTATTTTAAGAATGAAATTTGTCAGAAATGCCGCTAAAAATATGCAGCATTACGGAAGTGTACAAAGGAAGTGCTAAAAGATTGGCAAGGAATGTCAGTAAGGTTGGCCAATTGACCTTTGTCGAACCGCTTCAAAGAGTACAATAGCAGCAGATGCAGAGACATTTAGTGAGTCAATCTGACCGGACATGGGAATGATGACCCGAGTATCAGCATTTTCAACCCAAAACGGAGTAATACCTGTTGATTCGGCTCCCAAGACTAATGCAGAAGGACCAGTAAGGTCACATTGGAATAAAGAGACACTGGCCTCCAGGTAGGTGGACATTATGCTAATGTTATTTTTTCTCAACCAGGCCAATGTTTCTTCAGAGGTGGCTCCGATAACCGGAAGAGCAAAAACAGCTCCCAGACTTGCTCTGATGGTATTGGGGTTGTAAATATCCACTTGCGGGTCGCACACGATGACGGCATCAACACCCGCTGCATCTGCAGTTCGAAGTATGGCACCCAGATTTCCGGGTTTTTCCACACTCTCAGAGACCAACACCAAAGGTCTTTCAGGTAAAATTATCTCACTAAGGCTATTTTCTGTGCTTTTAAAAAGACCCACAACATTGGACACTGTTGACCGGTAAGCAATTTTTTCCATCACTTCCGGGCTGACTGAAATGAGCTCTGTAGTAGTCAAATTGCTGGCGTGTAATAATTTTTCAACTTCCGGCAACCCGGTTTGACTTTCATCAAAAAACAAGGTTTCAGGTTGGAATCCATTATTAATAGCCAATTGAACTTCCCGGAACCCCTCTGCCACAAATAATCCCTGCCTTTTGCGCTCACGCGATTTCTGCATGAGGCTGACCATATTTTTGATAGTGGGATTTTGTATGCTGCGGATTTCTTTCATGGTTCAAATATAGGTTGGCGAAGGGAGAGGATAGAAGAAAGAGGCAAGAATCAAGAGGCAAGAATCAAGAGCGCTTATATAGCTTTTGCCGTAGTTCCACCAGTGTTTCGGATGGGATGTAATGTTTTCCGGCAAAACCCAGTTTTTTAGGCTTTAAGCCAGTCTCATCTATTATGCGCTTCTGCTCAGCCAAAACTTCAGGAGTGGCAAAAGGGTCTGCATCACCCAAAACAACATGTACAGGTCTGCTGTCAATTTTTCTTCCGAATTCTTTATATGGCAAATCGTTGGGAATGCTACCTGCCCAGAGCACCAATTCATGAAAAACAGGCTCTTCTTTGGCTTGTATATAACGGCATATAGTACTTACACCCTGTGAAAATCCAAATAAAATGACTTTCACGTCCGGACTTAATTGCCGGAGAATTGACTTGTGAAGTGTGTCGAGAAAATTAGTGTAATCCTCAATCTCATCGAGCCTCTGATGGCGGGTCATCCATGTTGCCACAGGCGGACCACCGAATCCGTTCCAATAAAATTTATTCAAAGCTTCAGGAGCTACTATCAGGGTTTCATTGCTGGCAATAGGATAAAAGTTATCGACAAATTCAGATGCCAGTTGTCCGTAACCATGACAGGCCAGCCAATAATACTTTATTTGAGGGCCTATTTCACCTAAACTATAATAGTGTGCAGTGCGAGGGGTGATGAGCTTGTGTTCTTGTTTCATTTGATATTGGGAAAAGTGAAGACGCAAATGTATGACGCACACGGGCTGATGTCCCTTTATTGGAGACAAAACTTTCACTTCTTATTTCAGGGGTTTTGAAATATTGCTTTTTGATGGAGAATTCTCTAGCACCCAGTCATTTTGGTACAACCGGCCTGGCACTCTTTTACGACATGTTCCAACATCATTAGTGTAAATCCACCAACTTTGTCCCATTCCGCCTGTAAGCTTCCATCGCAATTGTAGAGGAATTGTTTGCCCTCGTTGACACCAGAGCTGTAATTTTCTTCCAGATACACGTTGCCATTTCGGTGAAACATGTACAATTTTCCATGGAGTAGCCCATCCTTGTATAAATATTCCCGTTCCTTGTTGCCATTGTTGTACCAGCCCTTTTCTTTTTCGAGTAGGCCATTCTTTAAGGATACTTCGCGATGAATCTGTTCCTGTTGGTAATCGTCATGGGTGGTTCCGGTAAATGGGAGTCCATCCAGGAAATAAACAGAAATGCCCTTATCATTGCTCTTTAATTGAAGTTGGCTGAAAGAGACTTTCTTAGTCTGGGCAAATGAAGGGAAACCGAAAACGAACAGGCATAAAAGCAATGCAGATGACTTCATTGTGATAGGTGTTAATAAATAATGATTCAAATGTAGGTGAAACGTGTTGGTAAATCAATCACTCAGTAAATTTTTGAGCTATTCCAACAGCCCTGCAATTTTTTAAATGCCGTCAGTTCTGTCAAAAGCTTCTATTTTCGCCACCCATGAAGCTAATCTACATATCCCTGTTCTTTACAACCACAATTTTGATTTTATCCTTGGGCTGCGTTGATAGTGGTTCCACCACTGTGTCAACAGAAATAAAAGAGGTTCCACTTGACTCTGCCACTCAAGCATTTATCGATGACTACCTGACTTTCTTTCAGGCTGATTTTGCTGTAAATGGTTCTCCCGGAGCTGCTCTTGTCATTGTGATGGATGGCAGAATTGTCTGCCAAAAGGGATACGGTGAAAAAATTATTGGAAGTGGTGATTCCGTCGACAGCAGAACAGTATTTCGGATTGGATCACTTTCAAAAGGTCTGACCAGTGTTTTAACGGGGAAAATGGTCCAACAGGGTAAATTACAATGGACTGACCCGGTGGCCATGTATTATCCTGCATTTAACCTCAAAGACAAAGAACAAGCTAAGAGAATTGAAATAAAGCATTTAATATCACACACCGCCGGGCTTCCTTATCAGGCATACAGCAATTTGATAGAACAGGGTTTTGACCTTGAAACTATTGTTCTTACCTATTTTCCCTCTGCAAAACTCACCGGAAGAGAGGGAGAGGTCTTCGCTTACCAGAATGCAGCCTTCAGCGTCATTGAACCAGTTCTGTATTCAGCCACCGGCAGGTCATTTCCTGACCTAATAACCGGAGAATTATTTGTTCCGGCAAACATGCTTAATGCCTCCACAGGTTTTGAGGCTATGGACCAAAACCTGAACAAAGCATTCCCGCATTCCCTCACAGAATCGGGGTGGATTGCCGAAGATATCAGTTCACGTTATTATAACGTATTGGCCGCTGGAGGAGTCAATGCAAGCATTTCGGATATGGGGCAATGGTTGCTGCTGTTATTGGGTAATAAAAAGGGGGTTGTTGCAGACAGTACATTGACGGAAGTTTTTAAACCTGTTTTTAGAACTGGAAATGAGCGCAAGGTGCTTCCCGGCTGGATAGACCGGGATTCAGCCAGTTATGCTTTGGGTTGGAGGGTTTTGAATAAAAACGGCCTTGAACTCATATATCATTCTGGCTTTGTAAACAATTATTACAGCGAGATAGCTTTCGACCGCAAAGCAGGGATAGGTATTTGCGTTCTGTTCAATGGAGAGACACAACTTCTTGGAACAAGCATCGCAGAGTTTTTTGAAAAATATTGGTTTCACCAGTCTTCCCAGCTCAATAGTGACATCAGTTTTAATTAGAGCTTGTTTGGGATTTAGTGCTTGAGTTAAAAACGAGAAATTTTTCGTCAATTTTTTGGCTTTTTGAAGGAGAATAGCGGGACTACTTGACTGAAAAAAGCTGAAAAAGTGGCGAAAAAGGGTCGTTTTGAGCCAAGTGACCAAATTCCAAACAAGCTCTAAGGTCAATAATCTCTATTCCCAGTCATCTTGTTTACTATCTATTTCAAACCACGAATAATATGACGATTCAATCCAGCACCCTGCAATTCTTGAAAGATATTACTGCCCATAACGACCGTGATTGGTTTCAGGACAATAAAGCCAGTTTTGAAGCTGCTCAAAACAACATGAAACAATTTACAAAGGCAGTGGAAAAGGAATTGGCCAAGACCGATCAGTTGGAGGAAAGTAAACTGTTCCGGATTTACCGTGACGTTCGTTTTTCCAAAGATAAATCGCCTTATAAAACCAACTTTGGTGTGAGTTTTAAAAGAGCCACTAAACTGCGCCGTGGTGGATACTACCTTCAAATTGAACCCGGAAATTCATTTGTGGGTGGTGGGTTTTGGGGCCCTGATTCTGCCGATATAAAACGAATCCGGGATGAGTTTGCAGCCGACGACAAACCCATCCGGGCCATTCTGGCTGACAAAACCTTTGTCAAATATTTTGGTGAGTTGAAAGGGGAGGAACTTAAAACAGCTCCGACAGGATTTGACCGCGAACATCCGGCTATTGATTTGATTCGCAAAAAGCAGTTTGTTGTTTTCCGGAAATTCACTGATAAAGAAGTGTTGTCTGAAAGTTTTCTCCATGAAATTCGGCTCACTTTCGAAGCTATGAGGCCCTGGTTTGACTACATGAGTTCGGTGCTGACCACCAATTTGGATGGGGAGTTGATGGTGTGAAGGCTGAAGAAATGAGGATGAGAGGATAGGAGGATAAGTATGTCTGCATACTATTTTTCTGCTCGTTGCATGAAAAATATGACGAGACTTAATAATCAGTTTTGCATAGCGTTATGCAAAAAAAAAACAGTCGTCCAGAATGAAGCAGTTTACCCTTTTGGTCATTTTGATATTATTGCGGATTTCAGCAGGTTCTCAAGACCTAACTGGGCTTTGGGAAGGTGAATTGCTTCAAAATGAACAGTACGCTGCTTTTGAATACAGGCTGGAGATCGTTCAGAAGGCATCTGTAATTTCTGGTTCTGCAACTTCGCAAAGCAAACAAGGAGGCCCCGTTTCCAAATTTGAAATCGGAGGCTCATGGGACGGCCAGCAAATGGTTTTGCAGGAAGTCCGCCAAATAGAACCAAAAAACAGTCAATGGTGCCTCAAACATATTCTTTTGAACCTCAGCATCACAGATACGCTTGCCACTCTAAGGGGCACCTGGGAAGCCCAAAATTGCATACCAGGAACAATTTCACTTTCCAAAAGACTTCCTGCAAACTCCAAACCTCAAACTTCCTCCGATAGCTATCGGAGTCAAACTTCAAACTCCAAACTTTCAGGCAAATGGTCTGGTCAATTATCTCAATCCGACCGCAGTTACGGTTTCTATTTTGAAATGAAATTGAATACCGATGGTACTGGTACTTCCACCATTATTTCTGATGGAGAGGGAGGTAATGCTACACTTTCGCTTAACTGGAATTTTGACGATAGTTCGGGGTTGATGCATTTTAAAGAAACAGCCATAATCGAAAAATCTGTCCCTGATTGGAGATGGTGCCTTAAATCCGGACAACTCAAAATGAAAGAAACTGTCCATTGGAAATCAATGCAAGGCTCATGGGCTGGTTACATAGAAGGTTATTCTGAGAGCAGGGGTGCTTGCGCACCGGGAGAGTTATTTTTAGAGCAACCCATATTAAACTCAGGAGAGCTCATATTGCCTGATATAAGTACAACATCAGACCATCCAACTCTGAACCCTGTTCCTCCCGATTTGGCAGGTTATGTAAAGGACCAAAAAAGAGAAGTAGAAGTGAACAGGGTGGTTGAAGTAAAAGGTCGAAGGATAAAAATCTGGGTTTGGGACAATGGAACCATTGACGGCGATGTGCTGTCACTTTTTTTGAACGGTAAAATGTTATTGCATCAGCACAGGGCAACCCGCCAGAAATACGAAATGCTCGTGACTCTCGAAAAACCAGTGAATTACCTGATTTTGCATGCCATTACTCTTGGAAGTATAAGCCCCAACACAGTCGCTGTTTCAATTGACGATGGGTCAGGTGAAAAAATCATAATGGTCAGTTCCACATTAAAATCCAGTGGCGCTATTATGATACGGGAATTTAAAGTTGAATGATATCAGTGACATTTTTACCTTAGCGAGCAAACAAAACCTTGTTACCTTATGAAAAAGCTCGCTCACACATTATTCTTTCTGCTGGTATTTTCCGTCACGGCCAGTTTCGCACAAAAAGAGGATCAATCCAAAGCTCCCAAATTTGAGCCGGAGCCTGTACTTTCTGTAACGAAACACAGTCTAAAACTGACAGATGGTAAAGTAATCAACTACACCGCAAGTACCGGATACACCCTAATGAAAAACGAAGAAGGAGAGGCCAGGGCCAGAATATTTTCAATAGCCTACACACTTGATGGCGTTACTAACCCATCGACCCGGCCAATCACTTTTGCATTTAATGGAGGCCCCGGGTCCTCTTCTGTATGGCTGCACATGGGAGCTCTTGGTCCAAAACGCATCGTAATGACAGACGAAGGTGCAGCCACTCCTCCACCTTATAAAATGGTGGATAATGAGTACTCATGGCTGGAATTCACTGACCTTGTTTTTATCGACCCTGTAATGACCGGTTTCAGTCGTCCTGCAGGTGGCACCGATAAAAAAGAGTTCACCGGATATTTGGAAGACCTTGAATCGGTTGGCGAGTTTATAAGATTGTACACCACCCGGAATGCACGTTGGAATTCACCTAAATTTCTGTCTGGTGAAAGTTATGGCACCACCAGGGCTAGTGGACTTTCCGGATTCCTGCAGGAGCGTTATGGAATGTTTCTGAATGGTTTGGTGCTTATTTCACACATCACCAATTTCCAGACCGCCAGATTTGGCATTGGAAACGACCTGCCTTATCCACTCTTCCTGCCTACTTATGCTGCCACTGCATGGTACCATAAAAAACTGTCACCTGAATACAGTTCCCTGCGAAAATTGCTCGATGAAGTAGAAGCCTTTGCGATGAATGAATACACTCTGGCGCTCATGAAAGGCGACCAATTGAGTGAAACTGAAAAAAGGGCCATTGCTGAAAAGTTGTCCCGGTATTTGGGTATTTCAGTTGATTATGCCCTTCAGGCAAATCTGCGTCCAGTCATTCATCGCTTTGTTAAAGAACTTCGACGCGATGAAGGCCTTACAGTTGGCAGGCTCGATTCCCGATTTACCGGAAAGGATTATGACGGGACAACAGACAGGTATGAATTTGACCCGAGCTACGATAAAGCTATCTACGGCCCATACACCATGGCAGTTTACGATCACATCAAACGCAACCTCAAATACGATAATGATATTCCTTATGAAATTCTGACTGGCAGGGTGCGCCCCTGGAATTACGACAATGTGCAAAACGAATACCTCAATGTCTCAGAAACCCTGCGACAGGCCATGCATAAAAACCCTTACATGAAGGTGCATGTCTGCAATGGGTACTTTGATTTGGCTACTCCCTATTTTGCGACAGAATATACCTTTAACCACATGTTTCTCGACCCTGCGTTGAAAGGGAATGTTTCCATGTCCTACTATGAATCAGGGCACATGATGTACATCCACAAACCTTCCCTTATTCAAATGACTGTTGATGTAAGGAAGTTTTATGCAAATGCATTGAAACAATAACGATTCCTTGAAAATGAATTAGCTATAACGAAAAAGCCCCTGGCAAAATGACCGGGGGCTTTCTTATGAAGTTAGTTTTATTGATTATTTCATTGCACCCGGATTGGCTTCGTTGTAACGGCGTGATACTTCTTTCCAATTGATAACATTGAAAAATGCAGCTACATAGTCAGGCCGCCTGTTCTGATAGTTCAGATAGTAGGCATGTTCCCAAACGTCAATTCCCAAAACTGGAATTCCTTTTTCCTCAGCCACATCCATTAGCGGATTGTCCTGATTGGGAGTAGAAGTGATAAACAACTTATCGTTTTTATCAGTACACAACCAGGCCCAACCCGATCCAAAACGTGTACCTGCGGCACTTGTGAATTTCTGTTTGAAATTTTCAAAAGAACCAAAATCGCGGTTGATGGCTTTGGTAATGTTCAGTTGAGTGTCTGGCTCTCCACCTCCGTCTGGTGACATAATTTCCCAGAAAAGACAATGGTTGTAAAATCCTCCCCCATTATTCCGTACAGCCATGCCGTGTTGGGAAATATTGGCGAGGATATCTTCAATTTTTTGTCCTTCAAGAGGAGTGTTTGCTATAGCAGCATTTAAGTTATTGGTATAACCAGCATGATGCTTACCATGATGGATCTCCATTGTACGTGCATCAATGTTTGGTTCTAAGGCATCGAGGCCATAAGGGAGGGCAGGAAGTTTAAATGACATAAGGTGTTAATTTTTTGCTCGCTTTCAATATGCAGAGGGATAATATGAGTGAGCCCTGAGGCCTGCTAAAACAACACGCTCTGAATACTGTAAGCTTATGTTTAGAAGAATGGCTGCGAAAGATAAGCAGATCAAAATCATTTGGAAAAACGCCAGACATGGCATTTTGTTTAAACACGAGCTTAACAAAAATCACCCCATGTGCTGCCAGGCATAGCTTGTATTAAATGCAACATTTGCGAAGTTTGCCTGTAGTTTAAGAACTCCATGCATATTTAGAATGGAGTATGTATATCAAAGTCTAATTTCCAACAATAAATTATCATGCAATACCGAAAAGAAAAAGATAGCCTCGGGATAGTTGAAGTTCCGGCTGATGCCTACTGGGCAGCACAAACTCAAAGGTCGATCATGAATTTTAAAATAGGTGGCCATCGAATGCCACCTGAAATTATCAGAGCTTTTGCCATACTCAAAAAGGCAGCTGCGTTGACAAACCTCGACCTCGGAGTGCTGTCTGCTGAAAAAACAGAACTCATAGTAGCTGTTTGTGATGAAATTCTGGCTGGTAAACTCGATGAACAGTTCCCGCTCGTAGTATGGCAAACAGGCAGTGGTACACAAAGTAACATGAACCTCAACGAAGTCATCGCTAACCGTGGCCATGTTATTAAAGGGGGAAACCTTTTGGATGAAAAGAAATTCCTCCATCCCAACGACGATGTCAACAAATCCCAATCCTCCAATGATACCTTCCCAACAGCAATGCATATTGCAGCTTACCAGATTCTGGTGGAGGTTACCATTCCGGGCATCACCAAGTTGCGCGATACGCTGAAAGTAAAGGCTGCACAATACATGAATATCGTCAAGATTGGCCGTACCCATTTGATGGACGCCACTCCATTGACTCTTGGTCAGGAATTGTCAGGTTATGCAGCGCAATTGGATCAGGGTCTGAAAGCCATTGAGGCTACATTGCCGCACCTCGCTCAACTGGCCCTGGGAGGTACAGCCGTAGGTACCGGCCTCAATGCCCCTAAAGGTTATGCTGAAAAAGTAGCAGTAAAAATTGCAGATCTCACAAAACTGCCATTTGTAACTGCTCCCAATAAATTTGAATCACTCGCCGCACATGACGGCATCGTTGAGTCGCACGGGGCATTGAAAACCGTTGCCGTCTCACTGTTTAAGATTGCCCACGATATTCGTATGCTGGCTTCCGGCCCCCGTTGCGGAATCGGTGAAATCATCATTCCTGACAATGAACCTGGTTCTTCCATTATGCCCGGCAAAGTAAACCCAACACAGAATGAAGCTATGACTATGGCTATGGCCCAGGTTTTGGGAAATGATGTTGCAATCAACATTGGTGGAATGAATGGCCATTTTGAATTAAATGTCTTCAAGCCCCTCATGATATTCAATTTCCTGATGTCCGCACGATTGATAGGAGATGCTTGTGTCAGCTTCAACGATAACTGTGCAGTGGGAATCGAGCCCAATCGCGAGAAAATAAAATACAATCTCGACAACTCCCTGATGCTCGTAACTGCACTCAATACAAAAATCGGTTACGACAATGCAGCAGCCATAGCAAAAAAGGCGCACAAAGAACACAAAACACTTAAAGCTGCTGCAATGGAACTGGGTTTGGTCACCTCGGAACAATTTGACGAGTGGGTCAAACCGGAGGAAATGGTTGGTGAAATGAAAATGTAATTTTTGTCTTGTCATTGTAAAATAACCGGGATGCGCGATTAAATTTTCTGACTTCGCTGTATCCCGGTTGCTTTTTTCAAAAGGTGTACCTAAATTGAGGTCAGAAGATTTGAAACACGTACATCACTCCGAATGAAGCTAGAGCGTTTCTTTCAATACCTCAAGTTCGAAAAACGATTCTCACAGCATACCCTATCTGCCTACCAGATTGATTTAGAGCAATTTTCTGTTTTTATATACTCATCCTTTGACCTGAACGAAGCTTCCCAGGTTGAAGCCCAGCATGTCAGGTCATGGATGGTTTCTCTCCTTCAGCAGGGTTTGACACCGAGATCAGTCAACCGGAAATTATCCAGTCTAAAGACCTACTACAAATTTCTCCGTCAGCAAGGAGAGGTTGAAACCAACCCCATGTCCAAAATAATCGCTCCTAAAACAGGGAAAAGGCTACCAGTTTTTGTGAATGAAAACAAAATGTCCGAGCTGTTCGAAAGGGCTGATTTTGGTGATGGTTACACCGGAACACGTGACCGGATTATTATGGAGTTATTCTATTGTACCGGTATGCGGCAATCTGAACTGATTGACCTGAAAACCAGAAGCATTCATTTTTCAAGCAATCAAATCAAAGTAAAGGGTAAAGGCAGTAAAGAAAGGCTCATACCCATCTCAAGGCAACTTACTCAACTATTGAAGGAATATATCGCTATCAGAGAAGAAACATTTCCTGATTCGGGTAGTCAAGATTTGCTATTAACAGCAAAAGGGAAACCCTTGTACCGTTCCCTTGTTTATAAAATAGTGAAACATTACCTGTCGCTTGTTACAACTTTGGAACAACGCAGCCCCCATGTGCTTAGGCATTCCTTTGCTACACACCTATCAAACAGTGGAGCCGACCTAACTGCAATAAAAGAATTATTAGGGCATTCAAGTCTGGCATCTACTCAGGTTTACACCCATAATTCAATCGAAAGGTTGCGCAAAGTATATGAACAGGCACATCCTAAAGCGAAAACAAAACCGGATTGATAAAATCTCCAACGCCCTGGACCATAAGGATGGAGTTTATGAACCGGATACTATTTAATAACTGCTTAAATTGACTGTATATGAAAGTACACACCGAATCCGTTCAGTTCAAAGCTGACCAAAAATTGTTGAACTTTATTGAAAAGAAGATGAATAAACTTGATGTTTTCTTTGACCGCATCATTGATGCAGATGTCAAGTTAAGGCTTGAAAATTCAGGACAGGTTAGAGACAAAATTGCAGAAGTAAGGTTACATGTACCTGGTCAAAGCCTTTTCGTCAAGGAAACTGAGAAAACTTTTGAATCTTCCATTGACAACGCAGTTGAAAATCTAAAAAGGCAATTGGTGAAATACAAGGAAAAAATGCGAATGCACCATGACGGCTAATAACTTTCTGCCAATTCCAGGGCACATTTCGACAGGGCCTGCTTCACTTTGGAGCGGGCGCTGTCAATTTTGCAAACTCTGCTCTAAAGTTTTTTTAAAAAAAAGATAGAATTCTGATAGAGAAACCTGTGAAAAACCTACTTTTGCGCCTCCAAAAATTCAGGGGTAAAAAGAATTTTCAAAATTTTCTTTTTTTCTCAAAACGTCTATCTTTGCGAGCGCTTTTGAAAACCCCTTGATTTTTGAGGCGAAGTTCTTTGTAAAAATCTTTCAGATTAATATTTAATAGTTTTGTAAGCCAGTGTAGCTCAGTTGGTAGAGCAGCTGATTTGTAATCAGCTGGTCAGGGGTTCGAGTCCCTTCACTGGCTCGGTTCAAATTTGACAGATTGTGAGTTGCAATGCGTGAATTCAGTTAAATGGCGATAAAGTCATCAACGATATACAGCTAACTCCACACTGCAAACTGAATTGGGGGTGCGCCGAAGTGGGAGAGTCGGGGCAGACTGTAAATCTGTTGTCTATGGCTGAGTAGGTTCGAATCCTACCACCCCCACCATGGTAGTTTGAAGGTTGAAGTTCGAAGTTTGTAGTTCTTCAAACTTCAAACTTCGAACTTCAAACTTCAAACTTCGAACTTCAAACTAATACAGAATGCGGGCGTAGCTCAGTTGGTAGAGCATCAGCCTTCCAAGCTGAGGGTCGCGGGTTCGAGTCTCGTCGCCCGCTCTGTTTATTTCTCTCGCTGTTTGATGTGCTTTTTTCTTTCAAAAAAGAACATCGGGCAGTGACAGACGTATTACGAAACGTGCCAATGTAGCTCAGGGGTAGAGCACTTCCATGGTAAGGAAGGGGTCAAGGGTTCAATTCCCTTCATTGGCTCCACGAAATGAAGAGTTGAATTGATAAAAGCCGGCAGCCTATCGGTATTCATTTAACTCAATCATTCGGTGGATTAATATCCTTTTTTTCATTTACAAAAAGATTTTAAAACTTATTCCGATGGCAAAAGAAATTTTTCAAAGAACGAAACCGCACGTCAATATTGGGACGATAGGACACGTTGACCACGGCAAGACTACCTTAACCGCTGCCATCACCTATGTTTTGGCGGAGGATGGTCTTGCTAAGAAAACGGATTATGATTCTATTGACGCTGCTCCAGAAGAAAAAGAGCGTGGTATTACTATTAACACAGCTCACGTAGAATATGAAACCAAGAACCGTCACTATGCACACGTTGACTGCCCTGGTCACGCTGACTATGTGAAGAACATGGTAACAGGTGCCGCTCAGATGGACGGTGCAATTATCGTTGTGGCTGCAACCGACGGTCCAATGCCTCAAACCCGTGAGCACATCCTTTTGGCTCGTCAGGTAGGTGTTCCTGCATTGGTTGTTTATATGAATAAAGTTGACCTTGTTGATGACCCCGAAATGTTGGAATTGGTTGAAATGGAGGTTCGTGAATTGCTGAGTCAGTACGAATTTGACGGCGACAACGCCGCTGTTGTTAAGGGCTCTGCGCTTAAAGCTCTGGAAGGAGAAGCTTCTGGTGTTGCTTCCATCCGTGAATTGATGGCTGCTGTTGACGAGAAAATTCCTGAGCCAGTTCGCGTAACTGACAAGCCGTTCCTCATGCCTATCGAGGACGTATTCTCCATTACAGGCCGTGGTACTGTTGCTACTGGCCGTATTGAGCGTGGAGTTATTAAAGTTGGTGAGCCCGTTGAAATCATCGGTATGATGAGAGAAGGTGAGAAGCCTTTGACTTCTACCGTTACAGGTGTTGAGATGTTCCGTAAACTTCTTGACAGAGGTGAAGCTGGTGACAACGCCGGCATCCTTCTTCGCGGTATCGACAAAGATGAAATCCGCCGTGGTATGGTTATCTGTGCTCCTGGTTCCGTGAAGCCACACAAAAACTTCAAGTGCGAGGTTTACGTATTGAGCAAAGAAGAAGGTGGACGCCACACTCCGTTCTTTAACAACTACCGCCCACAGTTCTACTTCCGTACAACTGACGTGACTGGTGATGTTAAACTTCCAGACGGTGTTGAAATGGTGATGCCTGGTGACAACGTGACACTGACTGTGAACCTGATCAACTCCATCGCAATGGAGAAAGGCCTTCGTTTCGCAATCCGTGAAGGTGGCCGTACAGTCGGCGCCGGTCAGGTAACTGAGATACTCGAGTAATACCTTTCGGTATATTGAAATACAGCGAAAGTTAAGCACTGCTTTTTGTGGTGCTTAACTTTTCGTCATGTTTAAACGGGCGTAGCTCAACTGGCAGAGCGACGGTCTCCAAAACCGTAGGCTGAGGGTTCAAGTCCTTCCGCCCGTGCAAATAAATAGATGGGGTCAAGAGCCAGTGAGGTGGTTTTTTGTACTCCCCAATAATTTAAAATGGAAAAAATTAAACTCTACTTTCAGGAAAGTTACAGCGAGTTGGCAAATAAAGTGACCTGGCCAACGTGGTCCAACCTTCAAAGCACAACGGTTGTAGTTTTGGTTGGTATATTGATATTTACAGCTCTGGTATTCCTGATGGATGCCATTTCAAAAGGAGTCCTGAACGAAGTTATTTATAAGCTTGGCTAATTAGCCAAAACCAAGGACCTCATGTCAGAAGAAAAAAAGTGGTACTCACTACGGGTAATAAGCGGCAAGGAGAAGAAAATAAAGGAACGCGTTGAGCTTGAAATCAAGCGCAACGAGTGGGAAGACTTTATTACCCAGGTCATCGTGCCCACTGAAAAGGTTTACAAAATCCGCAGTGGTAAAAAGGTTATATCCGAAAGGAATATCCTTCCTGGTTACATACTGCTGGAAGCTATGCCTTCGAAACTGACAGGTGAAGTGGTGCAGGCAATTGCTAATGTGCCCAACGTGATTCACTTTTTGGGCAAAAACACCCCAATACCTATGCAGCCTGCCGAAGCTAACAGGCTATTAGGCAAAGTTGATGAATCACAGGATGCCGGCGAACAAATGTTGGAACCGTTCCTCATTAATGAAACCGTGAAAATCATTGATGGACCGTTCACCGATTTTGTTGGCGACATCCAGGAAGTGAATGAGGAAAAGAAGAAGCTGAAAGTTATCGTGAAAATTTTTGGCCGAGGCACAGAGGTAGAGTTGAATTTTATGCAAGTAGAAAAAGCACAGTAAGTCAGCCCTTGTTCCCTGCTTATGCAGGGTTACGCTTCCCGGAGGCTGCGAGTATTATAACACAATAGTAAAATGGCAAAAGAAGTAGAATTTTTAATTAAGCTGCAAGCTAAGGGCGGACAAGCAAATCCAGCTCCTCCGATCGGTCCTGCTTTGGGTGCTAAAGGTGTGAACATCATGGAATTCTGCAAGCGTTTCAACGCTGCTACGCAGGAAAAGATGGGAAAAATAATTCCCGTTCTTATTTCCGTGTACAAAGACAAGTCATTCGACTTCGTCATTAAGACTCCACCAGCAGCCGTTCAGCTAATTGAAGCTGCCAAAATAAAAGGTGGCTCTGCTGAACCCAACCGGACAAAAGTCGGATCAGTTTCCTGGGATCAGGTGCGCACTATTGCTGAAGACAAAATGGTTGATTTGAATTGTTTTACCATTGATTCTGCAATGCGCATGGTTGCAGGTACTGCACGCAGTATGGGCTTGAAAGTAGAAGGTGGTAAAGCACCTAATTAAGGATTGAGGACTGAAGGACTGAAGGATTAAAGGACTGAATTTTATCAACTTAAATACCTCAATCCTTCAATCCCTCAATCCTTGTAAACGAAGGGAGCCTTTCCGGTAAAGATCGGCGGGCGCTAATTACCTCAAAATTTTTTTAACATGGCAAAGATTTCAAAGAAAAGAAAAGCTGTCCAGGGAAAAGTGGACAGCGAAAAGTTATACTCACTTCAGGAAGCCATGGACTTGGTTAAGGAAGTGAATATAGCCAAATTTGATGCCTCAGTTGACCTGCACATCCGGTTGGGTATTGACCCAAGAAAGGCTGATCAGGCACTTCGTGGCACCACAAACCTTCCTCACGGTACCGGGAAAACCAAGCGTGTCCTGGTATTTTGTACTCCCGACAAAGAGCAAGAAGCGAAAGACGCCGGCGCCGACCATGTTGGTTTGGACGACCTTATTACACAAATTCAGGGTGGTTGGACGGATTTTGACGTTGCAGTTGCTACCCCGAATGTGATGGCCCAGGTAGGTAAAGTAGCCAGAATTTTGGGACCTCGTGGCCTCATGCCAAACCCAAAAACTGGTACGGTAACTATGGATCTGGGTGCTGCTGTTGGTGACGTTAAGGGCGGTAAGGTTGCGTTTAGAGTGGACAAATACGGTATCATTCACTCTCCGGTTGGCCGTGTTTCTTTCGAACCACAGAAGCTGGTTGAAAACGCAATGGAATTGCTCCAGACAATCGTCAAAATGAAACCTTCCACAGCTAAAGGAACTTACATGAAGTCCATTACTGTTGCCAGCACGATGAGTCCTGGTATCAAGGTTGACGCTAAAGTTATTCGCTAATCAAACGTGAAGACGGCGACTTTAAACCCGCCAGAACTCCACGAGAAATTTTAATAAAATGACAAAGCAAGAAAAAACGGCAGTCATTGAGGAACTAAAGGAAAAATTTGCGGAATGTCAGTTCTTTTATCTGACAGATTCTTCCGCTATGACTGTCGCACAGATCAATAAACTCAGGAGGATGTTCTTCGAAAAGGGCATTGAAATGCGGGTAGTAAAAAATACCCTCGCTAAAAAAGCCCTGCAAAGCGCTCCTGAAGGCAAGAATTACGAAGGTCTTTATGAATCATTGAATGGGCCGACCGCCGTATTGTTTACCGATGTGGCCAACCTGCCTGCCAAATTGATTAAGGAATTCAGGAAAGAAAAGGATGCTGGCAAACCAGCTATCAAAGCAGCTTACATTGACAGCGCCATATACATCGGCGATGAGCAATTGGATGCTCTGGCTAAACTGAAATCCAAAGAAGATCTCTTGGGCGAACTGCTCTCATTGCTGAACTCTCCAATGAGCAACCTGCTTTCACAGTTGGGCTCCGGTAGTCAGAATGTTATGGGCTTGCTCAAGGCTATTGAGGGGAGGGGATAGTAGTTTGAAATTAGAAATTGGAAATTAGAAATTCGGACTTCCAATTTCCAATTTCCAATTTCCAATTTCCAATTTCCACAGGTTACGGCTTCCAAGTTTTACACGCATATTATTTTTAATTTATTAAATCATTCGTAAAATGGCAGATTTGAAAGCACTTGCTGAACAGTTGGTTAACCTCACAATCAAAGAGGTAACTGAACTCACCAGCATTATGGAAACAGAATATAATATTAAGCCCGCTGCCGCTGCAGTAGCTGTTGCTGCTGGCCCGGCTGCAGGTGGTGGAGAAGCAGCTGCTGTAGCTGAACAAACTGAATTCACCGTTGTTCTGACTTCTGCTGGTGCGCAGAAACTGCAGGTGGTTAAGGCTGTTAAAGACGCCCTCGGATTGGGCCTCGTTGAAGCTAAAGGATTGGTAGATGCCGCTCCTGGTCCAGTTAAGGAGGGAGTATCCAAAGAAGAAGCTGAAAAGCTCAAAGCAACTTTGGAAGCAGTAGGTGCTCAGGTGGAACTCAAGTAATTACCACCACAGTACTTTTGCAGGTTATCTACTAAATAGAAATGCTGAATTACAACCTTAGCACTACATAGCAAATCACTCGACAAATGAGGCTAAGCGGCCCCGACGCATCGGGACAGCTTAGCCTATTGTCGTTTGAAAATGTCTTCGGAACCTTGATTTACAGCTGAATTGACTTATAGATGTTTAGGGCATCTTATCGAATTGTTCTGACCAATTGATTGCCAAAAAAAATTAGAATGCTTCCAAGAGCTACTCCAATTATGGCGCCAACTTTCAGACGAATTAGTTTTCTACAGTCATCAGATTCACTTGCTGATAGGTCTTTTTTACTCAAAAAATTCTTGTAACCATAAACAGGATTATAAGTCACACACCTGTCCAAAGTCGACCGGTATTAAAGTTTCAACATATTAAAATATTCATCCAGACATGACGTCAATTGAAAATGTCACTCTCACGGAAACAGGTAGGATCAGTTTTGGTAAAATCCGTTTACCATTAGAACACCCTGACCTTCTGGAGATTCAGCTCAGGTCCTTTCAGGAGTTTTTCCAACTGGAAACCACTCCCGAAAACAGGATTAGCGAAGGTCTCTACAAGGTGTTCATGGAAAACTTTCCGATAACGGATGCCCGGAACATTTTCGTACTCGAGTTCCTCGATTATTATATCGATCCGCCACGGTACACCATTGAAGAGTGTATCCAACGTGGTCTGACCTACAGCGTACCGTTGAAAGCAAAGTTGCGTCTTTCATGCAATGACGAGGAGCATATTGACTTTGAGACGATAGTGCAGGATGTATTTTTGGGTAACATTCCCTACATGACTCCGAAAGGGACCTTTGTCATCAATGGTGCAGAGCGTGTTGTAGTTTCCCAATTGCACAGGTCACCCGGTGTTTTCTTCGGACAAACATTCCATCCCAATGGAACAGCCATCTATTCTGCAAGGGTAATTCCTTTCAAGGGCGCATGGATGGAGTTTGCCACAGACATCAACAACGTTATGTACGCTTACATCGACCGGAAGAAGAAATTCCCGGTAACAACCTTGTTGCGTGCTATTGGCTTCGATAACGATAAGGCTATTCTGGATTTGTTCAATCTCGCTGATGAGGTACCCAATACCCGTGAAAGCCTCGAAAATTCCATTGGTAAAAAACTGGCAGCCCGCGTTTTACGCTCCTGGGTTGAAGACTTTGTGGATGAAGATACTGGTGAGGTAGTTACCATTGAAAGAAATGAAATCATTCTCGAGCGCGACGTCATGCTCGATGAGGATAATATTGAACAGGTGCTGGAATCTGGCCTTGAAACGGTGATACTTCAGAAGGAAGACATAGAAGAAGACTACAGTATCATTTATAATACGCTCCAAAAAGACCCCACCAGCTCCGAAATGGAAGCTGTGAACTACATATACCGGCAATTGCGCGGTGCCGAACCACCCGATGATGAAACCGCACGCGGCATCATTGAGAAATTGTTCTTCTCCGACAAGCGTTACAACCTCGGTGAAGTTGGTCGCTACAAGATCAACAGAAAACTGGGTATGGATACCGCAATGGATATCCTCGTTCTTACAAAAGAAGACATCATTGCGATAGTAAAATATCTCGTTCGCCTGATGAACCAGATGGCGGAAATTGATGATATCGACCACCTGAGCAATCGCCGTGTAAGAACAGTAGGCGAGCAGCTTTATGCACAATTTGGTGTAGGTCTCGCCAGAATGGCACGTACCATCCGCGAGCGTATGAACGTGCGCGACAACGAGGTATTTACCCCTATTGACCTTATTAATGCGAGGACACTTTCTTCTGTTATCAACTCTTTCTTCGGAACGAGTCAGTTGTCACAGTTCCTCGACCAAACCAACCCACTTTCCGAAATCACCCACAAGCGCCGTATTTCTGCGCTCGGCCCCGGTGGTCTCTCCCGTGAAAGAGCTGGTTTTGAGGTTCGCGACGTTCACTATTCACACTATGGCCGTCTGTGTACCATTGAAACTCCGGAAGGACCCAATATCGGTCTTATCTCTACACTCTGCGTTCATGCTAAAGTGAATAAGATGGGATTTCTTGAAACTCCTTACCGTAAGGTTAAAGGTGGTAAGGTTGATATCAAGAACCCGGCTCAATACTTATCTGCGGAAGCAGAAGACACACTTCGTGTTGCACAGGCAAATGCTCCATTTGATGAAAATGGAAGATTCCTTAATGACAAAGTTAAGGCCCGTGAACATGGAGACTTCCCCGTATTGGCACCCGAAGAACTCGAATTCATGGACGTTGCCCCCAACCAGATTGTGGGTGTTTCTGCTTCCATGATTCCATTCCTCGAAAACGACGACGCCAACCGTGCCTTGATGGGTTCTAACATGCAACGTCAAGCTGTACCTCTTATCCGCCCGACAGCACCAATTGTCGGTACCGGACTGGAAGGTAAGGTAGCCCGTGACTCACGCATGCTCATCAACGCTGAAGGTGAAGGTGTGGTGGAATATGTTGATTCTACTGAAATAGTTGTTCGCTACGACAGAACTGAAGATGAGCAACTCGTTTCCTTTGAGGACAACCGCAAAACATATAAACTGACCAAGTTCCTGCGTACCAACCAGGCAACTTGTATTAACCTGAAACCCATCGTCCGTAAGGGCGAACGCGTGATTAAAGGGCAGATTCTTTGCGATGGTTATGCTACCGATAAAGGTGAACTTGCCCTTGGCCAAAACCTGAAGGTGGCCTTCATGCCCTGGAAAGGTTACAACTTTGAGGATGCCATTGTGCTTTCCGAAAGAGTAGTGCGCGAAGATATTTTCAGCTCCGTTCATATCGAGTCTTATGAAATGGATGTGCGTGACACAAAGCTTGGTGAAGAGGAGCTCACCAATGACATCCCGAATGTCAGCGAAGATGCCACCAAAGACCTGGATGAAAATGGAATTATCCGCGTAGGTGCCTGGGTGAAAGAAGGTGATATCCTAATAGGTAAGATTACACCTAAAGGTGAAACCGATCCGACTCCGGAAGAAAAACTGTTGCGTGCCATTTTTGGCGACAAGGCTGGTGATGTTAAAGATGCATCACTCAAGGTGCCACCTTCGGTTTCCGGTATTGTGATTGACAAGCAGTTGTTTGCACGCGCTAAAAAGAGCAATGTTCAAAAAACTCAGGAAGCCGATATTCTGAAAAAGCTGGACGACCAGCATGCTATCGCTACCAACGAGTTGAAAACCATACTCATTGACAAATTGCTTATCCTGTTGAAGGACAAGTCATCCAATGGCGTGAAGAGTATCTATGGCGACCCCATGATTCCGAAAGGAACAAAGTTCAGCCAGGAGCTTCTTCGCACTATTGATTTTTCACAGATTGACTACTCCAACTGGACCAGCGTTTCCGGAATCAATGAACTCATCAGCAAGTTGCTGCACAACTACAACATCAAGCTGAATGAGGAAGTCGGCCGTTACAAGCGCGAAAAATTCAACATCAGCATAGGTGACGAGCTTCCTGCCGGTGTACTGAAATTAGCCAAAGTTTATATCGCCAAGAAGCGCAAGCTGAAAGTGGGTGATAAACTTGCCGGTCGTCACGGTAACAAAGGTATTGTTTCCAAAATCGTGCGCGTTGAAGACATGCCCTTCACTGACGATGGTGAACCTGTGGATATCGTGTTGAACCCGCTGGGGGTACCTTCCCGTATGAACCTCGGTCAAATCCTCGAAACCGTTCTTGGATGGGCGGGTATCAAGAAAGGTGTTCGTTTTGCAACTCCGATTTTTGATGGAGCCTCACGTGATGAAATCGAACAATACATCCAGGACGTGAAGCTGCCTTCTTTAGGTCAAACCTGGCTTTATGATGGTGAAACCGGAAACCGTTTCCACCAGCAAGCCACCGTGGGCATCATCTACATGTTGAAACTTTCACACATGGTGGACGATAAGATGCACGCACGTTCCATCGGACCTTATTCATTGATTACGCAACAACCTCTTGGCGGTAAAGCTCAGTTTGGTGGTCAGCGTTTTGGTGAAATGGAGGTTTGGGCTTTGGAAGCATTTGGCGCTTCCCATATCCTGCAGGAACTTCTCACACTTAAGTCAGACGACATCATAGGCCGTGCCAAGGCTTATGAATCTATTGTTAAGGGTGACATTCTCCCGGATCCAAATATTCCGGAGTCCTTCAATGTACTCGTTCACGAGTTGCGGGGACTTGCACTGGATGTGAAGTTCGAATAGAAGGGCATTGTCAGAAATTGTTTGAATGGTTAGAAATGGTTTGAAGTGAACGGAGCAACCGAAATTTTTTAACCGCCATTTCATCTTCAAACTCATTCAGACAGTGCCAAGGATTAAAGTTTTGAAATTAGTACGCTATTAATTACGACTCATATTATGCCATTTAAAAAGAAATCTTCTGTCCCAACTCCCGACTTTGACTCCATCACCATTAGTCTGTCGTCACCGGATGAAATCCTGGAGCGCAGCTACGGTGAGGTCTTGAAGCCAGAGACCATTAATTATCGTTCTTACAAACCGGAACGCGATGGTCTTTTCTGCGAACGCATTTTTGGTCCCGTAAAGGATTATGAATGTTATTGCGGTAAATACAAGCGCATTCGTTACAAGGGAATTGTTTGCGACCGCTGTGGTGTTGAAGTTACAGAAAAGAAAGTGCGCCGTGAGCGCATGGGGCACATCAAGCTCGTGGTTCCTGTTGTGCACATTTGGTTTTTCAAATCATTGCCCAACAAGATTGGATACCTTCTTGGCCTTTCCTCAAAGAAACTCGAGTCGGTAGTTTATTACGAAAGATATGTGGTCATTCAATGGGGTGCTGCACAGACTGAAGATTCTGAGCCTCTCGCATTGCTGACCGAAGAAGAATACATGGAGATACTCGAATCGCTGCCACCAGAAAATCATCAGCTCGACGACAGCGATCCAAACAAGTTCATCGCCAACATGGGTGCTGAAGCTATTCGTGAATTGCTCGTCAGACTCGACCTCGACCAGTTGTCATTTGACCTCCGTCATCAGGCTGCAAATGAAACCAGCCAGCAGCGCAAGAGCGAAGCATTAAAGCGTTTGAGAGTCGTCGAAGCTTTCCGCGGTGCAGCTGAACGCGTAGAAAACAGGCCCGAATGGATGATTATCCAGTATTTGCCAGTGGTTCCGCCCGAACTTCGCCCTCTCGTTCCTCTGGATGGTGGCCGTTTTGCAAGCTCTGACCTGAATGACCTTTATCGTCGGGTAATCATCAGAAATAACCGTCTGAAGCGTTTGCTGGAAATCAAAGCTCCGGAAGTGATCCTCCGTAACGAGAAGAGGATGCTGCAGGAAGCTGTGGATTCCCTGTTCGACAATTCACGGAAATCCAACGCAGTAAAAGCTGAAGGTGGTCGTGCGCTGAAATCTTTATCAGATATCCTGAAAGGAAAACAGGGACGTTTCCGTCAGAACCTTTTGGGTAAAAGGGTAGACTACTCAGGCCGTTCGGTTATTGTTGTTGGCCCTACACTTAAGTTGCACGAATGCGGCTTACCCAAGGGTATGGCTGCCGAATTGTTCAAGCCATTCATTATCCGTAAGCTGATTGAACGCGGTATCGTAAAGACCGTGAAATCAGCAAAGAAATTGGTTGACAGAAAGGATTCCATCGTTTGGGATATCCTCGAAAATATATTGAAAGGTCATCCGGTTCTTCTGAACCGTGCACCAACGTTGCACAGGCTGTCAATTCAGGCATTCCAACCCAGACTTGTGGAAGGAAAAGCCATTCAGCTTCACCCGCTTGTTTGTGGTGCTTTCAACGCCGACTTTGACGGTGACCAAATGGCGGTACACGTACCCCTGAGCCATGGTGCCATCCTCGAAGCTCAGTTGCTGATGCTTTCCGCACACAACATGTTGAACCCACAGGACGGTTCTCCGGTGACGCTGCCTTCGCAGGACATGGTTTTGGGTCTTTATTACATTACTAAAGGTAAGAAAACCCAGGGCGAAGAAGTGGTGATGGGAGAAGGAAGTAAGTTTTACTCTCCTGAAGAAGTTCGTATCGCTTTCAATGAAGGCAAACTCGACCTGCATGCAAATATCAAATGCCGCGTGTTGGTGGAAGACGAAAATGGTGAACTGGTTCATAAGACAATAGACACAACTTGTGGTAGGGTTATCTTCAATGAAGCTGCACCCAAAGGAGTTCCTTTTATTAATGAATTGCTCACCAAAAAGGCACTGAAACGCATCATCGCAGATGTTCTGCGCCGTTCTGATTTTGGTGCAACTGCTGAATTCCTCGACAACATTAAGGAATTAGGATTCATGTGGGCATATCGAGGTGGTCTGTCGTTCAACCTTGGTGACCTCATTACTCCAAGTGTCAAAGAAAGGATTCTTGAACAAGCTCAGAGCGAAGTAGATGAAGTTTGGGATAACTACAATATGGGCTTCATCACCAACAACGAGCGCTACAACCAGGTCATCGATAAATGGACCTATGCCGACAACCGGGTTACCGATGCACTCATGAAGGAACTGGCATCTCACAAACAGGGCTTCAACTCTGTTTACATGATGCTCGACTCTGGTGCCCGTGGCTCCAAACAGCAAATCAAACAGCTTTGTGGCCTCAGGGGCCTCATGGCAAAACCTCGTAAGTCGGGTGACACAGGTGGGGCTATCATTGAAAACCCGATTCTCTCAAACTTCGTTGATGGACTTTCTGTATTGGAGTACTTCATCTCTACACACGGTGCCCGTAAAGGTCTTGCGGACACAGCTCTTAAGACAGCTGACGCAGGTTACTTAACCCGCCGTCTGGTTGACGTGGCCCAGGATGTCGTCATCATTGAAGAGGATTGTGATACACTCCGTGGCATTGAAACAACTGCGTTGAAAGACAGTGAGAAAATTATTGACCCGCTGTCCAACAGGATTCAGGGCCGTTATACTTTGTACGATGTCTATCATCCGGAAACTGATGAGTTGATACTCAAGGCAGGAGAATATATCAGTGAACATATTTCCCGTTACATCGAGGATGCTGGTATTGAAGAGGTGACCATTCGCTCTGTACTTACCTGCGAAACCAAGCGCGGTGTATGTGCTAAATGTTATGGTAAAAACCTGGCAACAGGACGTATAGCTGAAATGGGTGATGCAGTGGGTATCATTGCAGCACAATCTATCGGTGAACCGGGTACTCAGCTTACACTCCGTACTTTCCACGTGGGTGGTGTTGCTGCGGTCACTAAACAGGAAAGTGAAATCACTTCCAGGTTCGAAGCCAAAGTGGAATTCGATGCCATCCGCACAACTCAGTATAAAGATGATGATGGTAAGACTACTGAGGTAGTACTTTCCCGTACAGGTGAAATCCGCTTGCTGGATGCCGATGGTAAGAAAATCTTCGTCACTCACCATATCCCTTACGGTGCATCATTGAAAATCAAAGATGGTCAGACCGTGCAAAGAGGTGATACTATTTGCGATTGGGACCCATACAACGCGGTTATCATTTCGGAATTTTCTGGTATTGCACAATTCGACAGCATCGAGGAAGGTGTGACATTCAGGATGGAGCGCGACGACCAAACCGGTATTTCCGAAAAGGTCATCATCGAAAGCAAGAGCAAGAAGAAGATTCCTACTATTACCATTGTGGCCTCTGACGGAGAAGAACTCAGGCGTTACAATCTTCCGGTAGGAGCTTATATCTCCATTGAAAATGGACAGGAAATCAGGACGGGACAAAAAATCGTAAAGATCCCTCGTAAGCTTGGTAAGATTCAGGACATCACAGGTGGTCTTCCACGTGTAACTGAACTTTTCGAAGCGAGGAACCCTTCCAATCCTGCTGTGGTTTCTGAAATTGACGGTGAAATCATCTTCGGTAAAATCAAAAGAGGTAACCAGGAAGTTACCGTTAAAGCCAAGGATGGTCAGATACACAGATACCTGATTCCACTTTCCAAGCAAATGCTTGTACAGGAAGGTGACTTTGTCAGAGCGGGCACGCCACTGTCAGATGGTACGACTACACCAAAGGATATTCTGGCCATTAAAGGTCCTTTCGCTGTACAATCCTACCTGGTTAATGGCGTCCAGGAAGTTTACCGTGCACAAGGTATTGCCATCAACGATAAGCACATTGAGGTGATTGTCAGGCAGATGATGCGCAGGGTAATCATAGAAGATCCCGGAGATACATCCTTCCTCGAAGGTGAAGCAGTGGAGAAATGGGAATTTATCGAAAAGAACGATTGGATTTACGACAAGAAGGTGGTTACAGATGCTGGTGAAAGCAACCGCTTGAAAGCAGGACAATTGGTTTCTCTGCGTCAAATCAGGGAAGAAAACTCTGCTCTTAAGCGCAATGACAGCAAACTGGTTCAATATCGCGATGCCGTAGCGGCAACCTCCAGCATTATGCTGCAAGGTATTACCCGCTCGTCACTTGGTACGGAAAGCTGGATTTCTGCAGCGTCCTTCCAGGAGACTACTAAAGTTCTGAGCCAGGCAGCCATTGAAGCCAAGGCGGATATGCTGTACGGATTGAAGGAAAACGTAATTGTAGGAAAGAAAATTCCGGCAGGTACGGGAATGCGCAAATTCAACGACCTGTTCGTTACCAGCCAGGAATCACATACTGCTTATAAGGAGCGAAGGATGATTATGGAAGAAGATGAGTACGATGATTTTGATGAGGAATAGAATATTTAATAATTCCTTAGAATAAATAATGAGAGGGACTTCAGCGGTATAGTTGAAGTCCCTCTGCATTTTTAGCCATATCAATATCCTTAACGATCAAATTTTGTGAGCAGAGAACTGCTTTCAACTGCACCTTTGGAATCGTAGTTTTCGGTTTTCACCATTCCTATTCCCTTCGCATACCAGGAACTGGATTTAAACTTCCGTTTCATCATCGTCTTAAACTCCATTTCCTGAGTGATCTTAACACAATCAAATGTGCCGGCCGAAGTAGTTACTTTTTCGCTTGCCTCCACCTTGCGACCTGTGATGTTAAGGCTCATATTCATAAGTGTCATACCTCCGGTTCCTACTTTGATGTTCATCATACCATCTTTCAAGGATTGCCCTACGGATAGATTGGCAGGTAATTCGAGCGCGTCGCCACTTATCTCCATTTCCATATTCTCAAAGCCGGCCATTGAGCGGGGGTCGAGCATGGAACTCATATCTACATAAATAGTGTTGTTTCTGCATTCAAAGCTGTACTTGCCTTCATTGAGAGCCTTGCCTTTTGCGTCCAGGGTTTTTATTTCAGAAGTGGCCTTTATTCCACCTGAAATATCTACAACGTCAACGATTTTCTGGACTGTCTTACTGGTTTCCTTTTGTTTCTTGTCGTAATGTGTCTGTTCAAAACTGATTCCTTTCTTTAAAGGCATGTAGCCTGATTCACAGACATTATCCTGTGAATATGAAGGGACTGAAAACAGGAGAGCAATGGTAATTGCTGCAAGGAGGTGAATTTGTTTTTTCATAAAGGATTTTCTATTTGAAGTAAAGAATATGGTTGCATGACTCATTATCGACTTCTTTTCCATATACCTATCCACAAAACAAATTTTTCACTTACAGACTTGTGGTTGAAAAACGAAGGAAAACCACTAATTGGCCGGTATCAAATTGATACTCAATGCACGCTGAAATAAAGGTAGGTGGAAAAATAATCAGATAAAACAGGCAGCCGTTCAAAAAAAAAATCCGGGGAAATGAACCCTCCTTTGGAATCGGTTCTGAGTGGATGGGTAACGTTTCATTTCACCCGGACGGCTCTTTATGGGATTAACCAGGTATCGGGGAAATGGTGCTTTGGCGAAATTGGCTTAGTGGAAAAACGAAATATGCCTTCTTGGAGATAATAGGTTAGATACTTCTATAACGGTGCACTTGAAGGTTTGTTCACAAACAGAGGTTGTTACAGTGAAATTCCCAGATTAATAATTCTTTCAGAAGGTAAATACCTTCATTAGCGCTATTGGAGTTAACCACTCTTGCCTGAACCTTATCTTTTGAGGTGCTTTGTAACACGTATCTGATAGCAGAATTATTGGGTTAATAGCTGTGTTATGTTTTAAATCACAGTCCGGTAACATGCCACACTAACCAGCACACACATTGTCTGGTTTACTTTACTAAATTCACCACGTCATGAATGGGATACAACAACATAGGTGAGTCAAAAGCATGGCAAGCCTTAAGTAAGATGATTAAGAGGCATTTGAATTTATTAATGAAAAGTACGCTGAAGCATTGTTTAGTTATGGATTTTACTATACCAAAATACTTGAAAATAGCTGCCTGTTTCTTGTTTCTATTCTGTTTCATAACAGGAACAGTTTCACTTGGTGCCCAAACAAAAATCGAGAGCAGAGTGATTGCTCACAGGGGTGCCTGGAAAAATTCAGGCACTCCTCAAAACTCTTTAGCATCACTGAAGCATGCCATTGATTTGGGATGTGCAGGTTCTGAGTTTGATGTCCGAATGACCAAAGTCAATGTACTTATCGTGAATCATGATCCCTTGTATCAGGGAATGGATATCGAACAGTTGAAGTATTCAGAACTGAGAAAAAAAGTTCTTGAGAATGGTGAAAGGCTCCCATCTCTCAAGAGTTTTCTGAAATTGGGAAAAGTGCAGGATAAGACCAAACTCATTGTAGAGATCAAAAAATCACCAGCAGGCAAAGAGCGGTCAAAGCTCATCGCTGAGAGAGTTTACAAGTTGGTCAGAAAGATGAAAGCCGAGGACAAGGTGGTTTACATCAGCTTCGACTATGATGTGCTGTTGAAAATCCTCGAGTTGAATCCACAGGCTGTTACCCAATACCTGGAGGGTGATGTGGCACCCGATAAGTTGAAGAATGATGGAATAACAGGTGCCGATTACCATTACAGTGTTTATC
>CAYRDX010000015.1:56750-74196 GCA_964423205.1 uncultured Saprospiraceae bacterium
AAAAAAGAAAACTGGTTGCCGGAGAGCAAATCTAATGGCCTTGCAGTGAATGCATGGACAGTAAATGATTCCATACTGATGGATTATTTCCTGGTTCGCAACATTGATTTTCTGACCACCGATGAACCTGAACTCGCTTTGAAAAAGGCAACCAATTTTTCCAGCAGAGATTGGCAGTTGATATGGAGCGATGAATTCAACTATACGGGATTGCCAGATTCAACCTGGTGGTCTTACGAAACCGGAGGGCATGGGTTTGGAAACAACGAGCTGCAATATTATACAGCGAACGATACCAGTACAGCATGGGTGGACAAAGGGAAACTCACCATTACAGCCAATAAGCAAAAATTTCAAAACAGCGAATATACTTCTGCCCGTCTCGTGACGAGCGACAAAGCCGAATGGCAATATGGACGCATTGAAGTCAGGGCAAAACTCCCATCGGGACGGGGCACCTGGCCGGCAATATGGATGCTGGGGCATGACCTAAAGGAAGTGGGCTGGCCTAAATGCGGGGAAATAGACATTATGGAACACGTTGGGTATGAACCGGATTCAATTTTCTGTGCCATTCATACTCAAGCCTATAACCATATCAAGAGAACTCAAAAATCGGGAAGGATATTTATTGACAATCCCTATAACGCTTTTAATGTGTACGCATTAGAGTGGGATTCTGAAAAAATGATATTTCTGGTCAATGAGGATGTTGTCCTGACTGTAGAAAATGAGTTCAAGGGTACCGACGAGTGGCCTTTCGATAAACCATATTACCTCATTCTTAATATTGCCGTTGGTGGAAACTGGGGTGGCCGAAAAGGGGTCGATGACTCTATATTTCCAGCCAAAATGGAAATCGACTATGTCAGGGTTTTCCAAAAACCTTGAGCATATCGGGTTTGGTAATGATGTTCGAAATACCGGGTAATACCAGCCCTACTTCTTGACCAACTTTTGTACCTGCCTGTCTATTTCTATGAAATACAAGCCAGGCTGCAGGTTGCGGGTGTCAAAGCTGGTTTCCACAGTAAAAATCTGACGATTCAATTCCTGACCATAAAGGTTCAATAACCGGACTGTTTGCACATCCTCTTTTGAAGAACGCACGAAAACTTCATTGGACACTGGATTTGGATAAATCCTGAAGCTTACTTCTATCCCGGGAAGTTCATGCGTGTTCACAGCCTTGCCATTGTTGTCGTTGAAAGTTGGCTTTTGAATCACAAAGTCACCCGTTCCGTTAGGCATCCGGGCATAACCCATATCAGCTTGTTGCGGGCCAAAATGGACTTCCTGAGCAATCCGGACTGATGGGTCGAGGAGGTAGAGCGATTCTCCGGTGGCGGATAATTTGAAATTGGCATGCAGACCAGCCTGCTTACCGTTTTCATCGGCCCACACTATCAGATAACCATTGGGTGCAATGCTGGTGCCTGGAGGGAATGCCCATTTGGTGAGTTTGTTGACGTCGTCGGACAATGTCCAACCACTGAGGTCAACTGTTGTTGCCGATTTGTTGTACAGCTCAATCCAATCATCGAATTCACCATCCTGGTCGGCAACTGTTTTGGTATTGGAAGCCATGAGTTCATTAATGACAACCGGGCTTTCAAAATAGTCGGCAAGTTTGACCTGATACACAAAAACGTCGTGTTCGGCTCCTGCCGGGAAATAAGTGGCTGTTGAAGCCGAGTTATTTGCTATGGCTTCCACATAATACCTTACCACAGTTCCTTTTGTATGTCCCGGAATGGCGGCACCAAAGACACCATCACCGGCTGTACCATCCTGATTCATACCATCGTCCAGCATTTGTACTCTTTCAAACTTTCCGAGATAGCCAGTGCCGTAGTAAAGGTTGACCCGCTTTACTCCTGCAGTTCCCTGAACCCGGGTGGTCACATATACTTTTTCTCCTTCAGCAGGCTTACCAAAAGTGGTCCCGCCTGCAGTATAGGAGAGGTTAGAAATGTTAAGTCCCTGTACATTGACTTCAACATTAGCCATAAGAATATTCCGCCGCTGGGTTGCAAAATTCTTCAAACTCTGAACGTCACTTTGGTACTGCGCAAAAGTGTATATCTTCTTGGTATCGCTTTGGACAACAGGAGTTATAAGAGCAGCGTACTTATCTACGACTGCATCAAACGCCGCCTGATTCAGGTTTTCCGCAACCAGTGTCCTTAAGTGTGCGAGGTAACGCTGCCGGAGTTCGGGCAGGTTGAGGAGTTTATTTAATAGGGCAAAGTTGACATTGGTACTGTTGTAAAACGGACTCCAATTTACATTATTCAATTTCATGGCACTGTTCCCGTCGTATTCCATGTTGACCAAACGACCAGTTTCAGGTTCCCAATAGAGATAATAGTCCATTCCTCCCTTATTCACATAACTGTCGTCATCCAGAAAAACAATTTCGGTTGCCAGTGTCCAAAGCGCCCTGTCAATATCGAGATAATGCCGCAAGCTGTCATAGAGTAATGCAGATGAGGTATTATTCAAAACCGCACAGGTCTTAACCAGGTCATCCCATGGATTTGCTTTATTAGCTGTCTTCAGTGTATAATTCTTTTTGTACTCATTTGTATCCGGTCCGAGATAGTTTAACGAAGACAAACCTGCACCGAATGGATTTCCCCCTCCGGGTGCTCCTCCTGTAGTTCTCATGGCTCTCCACCTTGTCCCATCATTACTCAAAAACCACTCTTCCAGGAATTCGGCATTCAGCCCCTGTATGTTGGCATACAGACCCCAATCTTCCCCATTGATTCGCAGGCGAACGTAGTTGCCTTTAAGGGATGGTATGTGATTTCTTCCGTGGTGCAGGTAAACCACCTCACGCATGAATGAAGGGTCTTCATAGGCATTGTTGAGGTTCAGTGTTTCATATCCAAAAATATTCTGGTCTGGATTTTCAAAATCCACAGTAATGTTGAAGGATTTCTTCTGTGAATTGGCGGGCAATCTTTGATAGGAAGTTTGCCCCTTAAACCGCACTCCTACCGGACTTGGCAAGGTGTATCCATTCACGGCCATTTTAGCCGGAATATCAATGCCTGCCGTGTAATTTGTTGTGAGCAAACTCCAGTAATTGGTCTGGCTGAAGGTAAGTTCAATCTCCTGAATGACGTTTCCATCATAAAATCCCGTGCTTGGGTTCCCTCCGGTAATTAATCTCCTGCCATCAGATGACATCCTCATTTCCAGTGGGAGACTCTGAGAAAAGCTTTGTATTAAAGGGAAAAACAGGGTTACAAGACCCAAACAAACATGTTTCCAGGAGACAGGTATCATGGTTTGAATTTTACTATTTGTAAAGTTCAGTCATTTAGTGTGCAAAGCAAAGGTCTGGGTGGCAGAATATTAATTATTATCCCCCTATTGCAAGCGGATAGGCAAAAGGATAAAATTCCGATACCCTCAGGCAACCTTTGAGATTTTTATGTTGAATACCTATTGGTAGGATATACCTTAGAGCTTGTTTGGGATTTAGTGCTTGAGTTAAAAACGAGAAATTTTTCGTCAATTTTTTGGCTTTTTGAAGGAGAATAGCGGGACTACTTGACTGAAAAAAGCTGAAAAAGTGGCGAAAAAGGGTCGTTTTGAGCCAAGTGACCAAATTCCAAACAAGCTCTTACCTTCGGCAACTTACTCTGATTGAACCGATTTCGATTTCTGCTTTTTGAAAAAATAGAAAACAATAACTCCTATAGCCAAAAGCACCAATCCAGGAATGGCCTGCTTTGGGCGCTCCAATAGAGTGTTCACAGCAAAGGCAGCCGAGATGGCAATAAAAATCATCGGTACGATTGGGAATCCCCAAGCCCTGATGGGACGATCTGCATTAGGTATTTTTTTTCTGAAAACAAAAATGGCCGCACCTGCAAGACCCATAAAAGCAATGTCCATGAAAGTGACAAATGTGATGATTTCATCGAAGAGACCACTGAAGAAAAAGAGCACAGCCATGGCCCAAACCACCTGAACCAGCATGGCCCATAGAGGTGTATGCCACTTTGGATGAACTTCCGAGAGTTTCCTGAAGAAGATTCCGTCAGCAGCCATGGCGTAATAAATGCGGGGTGCCGACATGGTGTAGATACTGATGGTGCCAAAAATGGAAACGGCTATAGCCACGGCTACCGCTTTCCCGCCCCATGGCGCTAAGGTACCAATGGCCTCTCCGGCAACACGCGGAGTCTGTGAAATGGCGTTGAGAGGCAGTAGTAACATGTAAGCGAGATTAACCAGCAGGTACATAGAAAGTACAATCAGGACGCCAAAGAACATTGCCTTGGGTACAGTCCTCTCTGCATTATGGGCCTCGCCAGCCACAAAAGAAGCATGGTGCCAGCCACCTATTGAAAAGAGTACGCCGATTAGTCCGGTCAGGAAGGCCGAAGTCAGATTTTCGGGAATTCCGGACGAAAGTGAGAAGTCGAGCTGTACTTGTGAGGGTTCAAAAAACACAAAACCAGCCACTACAATGGCCAGGATGGCCAACAATTTGAGGCCTGTGAAAAGGTTAGCCAAGCCCTGGCTGACATTCACTCCAAGGATGTTGATGCCGGTCAAAAACAACATGGTGAAGGCGGCAATGGCTGTTTTCACTGCTTCACTCATGTCCGGAACAAACAATTTAAGGTATTCCGCAAATGCCACACACAAGCCTGCGAGTGCACCAGTGTTGATGACCAGCAGAGTCACCCATCCGTATAAGAAACCGGTGAGTTCGCCGTAGGCTTCTTTGAGATAAACATATACCCCCCCGGATTTTGGAAATAGCCCTCCTAATTCTGTGAAAGTCAGCGCACCGGTCAGGGCTATGAGCCCACCCAATACCCAAACCATAAGTACTAAACTTGCATTCGGAAGTGCCGCTACTATTTGGGCGGGTGTTACAAAAATTCCGGAACCAATGCAGGAGCCTACCGCAATCATGGTGAGTCCGTAGAGTGTAAGTTTCTTATCGAGTTGGCCTTTCATCGTTTAAGTTGTGTGGAATGGTAAAATGAGCCACCGAAGAAATGAAAAGAATCGGGTTAGTCCTAAAAAGTAGCCTCCTTTTATGCAAATTGCAGAAGGCTAACGGAATCAGATACCCAGAGTTGTACCGTAAAATCCACTCTTTTCATCCTCCATCCTCTATCCTCATATCTTCAAATCCTCGGCTCCCCAAATCATCAGTTCTTCAAAACGATTCCTACATTTGTACACTATGACCAGCAAAAAGAAATTTTACGTGGTGTGGCAGGGAGCAAAGCCAGGTGTTTACGATAATTGGCAGGAATGCCAGTTGCAGATAAAAGGATTTCCGGAAGCCAAATACAAAAGCTTTCCTTCTGAAGAGGAGGCTGAAAAAGCTTTTACAGAAAAGTTCGGGAAGCACATCTACGGGCAAAAGAAAGAAACTTCACTTGCCAATAATAAACAGAAAGCAAAAGGCATTATCTGGGAAAGCCTTAGCGTGGATGCGGCTTGCAGTGGAAACCCCGGCATAATGGAATACCAGGGCGTTCACACCACAACCAAAAAACAACTGTTCCACCAAAAGTTTGCATTGGGCACCAACAATATTGGAGAGTTCCTGGCTATAGTGCATGCACTGGCACATTTTGAAAAACAGGGGTATTCAACACCCATTTATACAGACTCAAAGACAGCGCTGGCCTGGGTGCGCAATAAAAAGTGCAAATCAAACCTGGAGCGAAATACCAAAACAGAAAAAATATGGCAGTTGGTGGAACGTGCAGAAAACTGGTTGAAAACACATAACTGGAAAAATCCGGTTTTGAAATGGGACACAGAAGAATGGGGAGAGATACCCGCTGATTTTGGCAGAAAGTAGTATTGAGGATTAAGTATAAAGGCATCCCCGAAGCCCGAAGGGCTAAAGGGGTAAGAAGGCAAAAGGCAAAAGTTTAGACTCATTACTAAATTGTCAGTTTTCCTTTTCGTTTTTGTAGCATACATTTTACCTGAAGTCAAATGAACCTGCTGGAGAGAATTTTTGGAAAAAAAGAAACGGCTGTGCCTCCACAGCCAGATATCCGCTTTGGCCGTTACAGTGTACAAGGACAGCTTAGCACTAATCCTGAAGTACTGTCAGAAACATTACGACTCTTTGACAAAGGTCAGTACCTGGACTCCTACCGTGCATTCCTACTTTCTCTTTACGATGAAAAAGAGGAAAACATCAGAGTCTGGGACCATAATGGTGCCATAATGTTTGAGTTTTTTCAGGGTTCAAAAAAAGTAACGGGATACGCCAATCATGTAAAATTTTATGCAGAATCCAGGATTGCAAAAGTAAAATCGCTGCAATCGAGCTTCACCCGGCGACTTTTAGAGGAGAACTATGAATTAAAGTACAGCCGTTTTACGCTGACTCCACAGGATGAAATTGCCATCATTTTTGATTCCTATGTTTTGGATGGCTCACCATTGAAGTTAAGCATGGCTCTTAGAGAATTAGCCATTCATGCAGACAAACACGACGACATCCTGATTGAAGAATTTGACGGACTGGAGCATGTAGAAAGAAACGTAAGACGGGCATTGCCGGAGGCAGAAAAAGAAATCAAGTATCAGTACATCATTAAACAGATACAATCTGTTTTCAGGGAAATGGATGAAGGTAAACTAAGCCAGGACCGTTATCCTGTGGCCTATACGTTGATGCTGCTCTGCCTTTGTTACAAGCTGGATTACCTCACCAAACCAGAAGGATTAATGATGGAAACTCTGGAGCGTATCCATCGCATCACTTTTGCCCAGGATGGAAAAAAAGTCCATCAAAAGAATCAATTGCTTAGGAAGGAATTTCAAAAATTGCTGGAGTGGCCGAAGGAAAGATTCTTTAGTGAAATGTACGAGGTACGCTCCACATTCGGGATCACACATCCAATAGATCATCGGCAGTTGGCCCAACTTATTGAGCAGGAGTTACCCAATATGAAATGGTATATTGAGCAAGGTCATGACAAGATTGCCCTGTCGGTGCCGGGATTTATCATTGGTCAAAGTCTGTTCAATTATTCTATTCCCGTGCCCGATAAGGAGTTGTTTCATCTGCTGTTCCAGATTCTGGAATGGGAATACTTCCGCGATTTGGGCTTCATCACCTATTTCGACGGCAATAAATTGAATGAAAAAGCCATCAAACAAACCCTAAAGAATATCAGGGAGAAATACCACAAACAATACTCTCAGTTCAAACCAGACAGCAGTAATCTTGTTTTCCATTCGTTCACCGCTTTTGCAGAGTCGTTTCTGGTCATGGTGAAAAAGGCACATCTTTCACAAAGAAACTAAGTAAAAAGGCAAAAGTAAAAAGGCAAAAGTATTCCAACTGATTTTTAAGTGATTAAGAAAACACAGACAACTTTATTTTTGACTCAATACTAAGCAGGCTGTAATGAAAAAAAAGGATATCCTCGACATACTCTATGCGCTGACAGATCCGGAAATACCCGTGCTCACACTTCACGATATGGGAGTCATCAAAGACGTACATGTAGAGGAAAATGGGGCAGTGGAGGTGGTCATAACGCCGACTTATACCGGTTGCCCGGCAATGGACTTCATCGAAGCCAACATCAAATCGGCACTGCAGGAAGCGGGAGCAGAGAGTGTATCAGTCCGAACGGTTTTGAGCCCTGCATGGACGACTGACTGGATGAAGGAGGAAGCAAAACTCAAACTGAAGGAATACGGGATTGCCCCACCAATAGGACCAGCCGAAAAATTCAGCATGATGGAAAATGAAGCTGAAATTCCTTGCCCTTTGTGTGGTTCTGTCAATACGGTTTTGGTAAGCCAGTTTGGTTCCACGGCCTGCAAGTCATTACACAAATGCGTGGATTGCCTGGAACCTTTTGATTATTTCAAATGCCATTGACGAGGTAAATTGATACTCACCCTTTAATTCTGAAGTCTTAGAAATCCTTCTTGATACTGTTTTCGGTCATTTCATTCTCAGTTGGAATGGGATGCACTGACAAAGACTATTCTGAGAGGGCCATTAGCGATATTGAAGCGGCCGAAGCAACTTTTGCACAAATGGCTCTTGACAGTGGTGTGCCAACTGCGTTTTTACATTTCGCTGCGAAGGAGACAGTCTTGATGCGCGGTCCCCAATTCATTGAGGGCAGGGAAGCTATCCTGGATTATTTCACTAAATCCACACTCGACAGCGTAGTTCTTCAATGGAAACCCGACAAAGATTTTGCTGCAAAATCCGGCGACATAGGTTACACCTATGGTAAATATCAGTTTTCAGCGGTGGACACCGCCGGTAATCCTCTAAAATCAGATGGATATTTTCATACCGTTTGGAAGAAAAAACCCGATGGATGCTGAAAACATGTCTGGGATTGAAAGTACCGCACAGGGATGTTTTGTTTGAAATAGAAAACTAAGGAAACTTGAAAGGCAAACGCATTGGTAAAAAGCTTACTCTTGCCAAATTCTAAATCTTCATTTTTCAATTCTCCATTCTCCATTCTCCATTCTCCATTCTCCTACCACTGCCCAATTACAATGCGTTTGGTGCTAACGGCTCCGGCGGAATATAATCTAAGGAAGTAAACCCCGGCAGGAAGCTGATTGGTTTGAAGACTAAACTCACTGGAACCGGGAACAATCTTCCAGGATTTTGAATCGAGTAGCTGACCGGAAAGAGACAACAAGCGGGCATCCATCTCCATGGATTCGGGTGTATCGACATGTACGTGAATGGCACTGCCCGATTGAACTGGGTTTGGGAAAACATTGATTTTGGCAAAATTTTCCAACTCGTTAGTGGATGTAACATCCAGGGTTCTGAAATAAAATCCGTTGGTAGCCGGTGGATTGCATTCACTCCACGCGTTAAATGGTCGCACTCTCCAGTAATAGTTCCTGTTTCTGAACAAGTCGGTTGTCAGAAAGGAGGTACTGGAAGTAACATAACGCAACAGGATAAAAGGAAAATTCGGCTGGGATGAGATTTCAAGAACGTAATGGGAGGCTTTGGGTATGGCCTGCCATGATAACAGTACATTTTTATAGTCGGTGATGATAGCACTGTCTTGCGGTGTAATGGCCACCAATTTGGCAGAAGCAGGCTTAGTGGTATCCGCAGTGCTCGCCAGGTACCCGCTTTTTTCGAACTTCAAATTGGCACGCATGGCCGCTATTTGTTCATTAGAGAATTTGTCCATGCAAGCGTCGTTGGCGTAATTCATGAAATTAGTCCCATCGCTCACAAAGGTCCTCCCCTGAGGATCAATCTGTACCTGATTGCTCTGACGGCTGGCATTACAGGTCCATCGAGCATTCAGATAGTCGGGTGACGTATCGCAAAACCCATCGCCCGAAGTCTTGCATCCAACGCCATCGACACGCTCTACGTTTACAGACCCAACCCTGATGGGAGCAGGCAGGGAATAATTAGGTGTTTGACCTTCCCAACCATGAAAAGTATGCGGAAGAGAAAGAAAATGCCCGATTTCATGAGCCCATGTGTGGTCCTTATCCTTCATGCAACTTTTGGAAAGCGCTATGCCAAATGGGGCACTGGCATAACCGCAATTGCCGGCAGCACTTTGTACAATGTAACTATTGATCGTGTTTTTTACACTGTAGCGAATCATCATTTCTCTTCCCTGCGTAAAAGTGTGATCGTTGTATTGGGTGTTGGAAATGTAATTGATAGGGCCTTTAATAAAAAAGCGGATTTTAGCCTGCGCATAATCGGTATTCAGGGTGCAAAAAGCAGCCAGAAGGGTATTGATGGAATAAAATCCTTCACCGGTGTCGCTGCCAACGAGATGGATGGTTACCGGCACCAGCAGCCATTCATCAGTATTCCGGAACTGTAAGATGCCGTTTTGCTGAAACTGAGTCAGCCACTCACTCTTTTCCGCTGCAGTTCCGCAATAATTTAATGGCCTTTCATCCTGCGCAATCATGGATAGGGAGGACAAAACCAGCAATGGAACCACCACCAATAATTTCATTTTCATACAAACAGACTCAGTTAAAAATCAAGGCGTTAATTTATAAAAGGCAGTAAAGATAAACACAATCACCAACCTGCAATAGATAACACAATCAGACCACATTTTAGTTTATCAATCTTGCCACAAGAATTACTTAATGTGTCTGATGTCCGCTAAATCAATACATTGTTGGTGATTTCAGTCGTATAAGGTTGCCTCAACCGATATTCTCCTTAGCAAAATCGCTTCCAGAAAACAGATTTGAAGGTTTGGATACCCTGAAATGAATTTTGAGAGCGAATATGATTGAACAATCGGAGATTGGGGTCCAAATCTTTTGGGCCACAAAAACTCTAAGCCACAAAACCGATTTGACAGATAGTGTTTTTGTGTTTTAGTGGCAAAAAAAATAATGGGTTGAAACTATTGGTGACTCAGTCCATCGCTGCAAAGATGGCATCCTGTACCAGTATGCGGGTATTCATCCTGCCAAACTTGTTGTTATTCATCGAAGGGAAGGTCCGGTTGGTTAGTATGATACAGACAATCTGATTTTTGGGGTCCACCCATGCGGCAGTGCCTGTGAAACCTGTATGACCGTAGATATAGTCGCTGGCCAGTCTGGAAAGATTGGGCTCAAGGCGGTCGTTCGACTGTTTCATGTCGAACCCTATTCCTCTGCGGCTGCAGGAGTTGCATTTGGTAGTATAAGTGGCTATTGTTTCGGGTTGCAAATAAACCCTTCCACCGTATTGGCCTTTATTCAACAACATCTGCATGAGTTTTGCCAGGTCGTTGGCATTGGAAAATAAACCGGCATGACCAGTGGCCTGATTGAGCATGGCAGCTCCCATATCGTGAACGTATCCATGTACCCTTCGAGCCCGGAAATACACGTCATCTTCCGTTGGCGGGATACGGGTTAAGGGGAATTTTTCATAAGGACGGTAGGTAGTCGTTAACATTCCGAGGGGCTCGTAAAATTTCTCCTGTGCGTAAATCTCTATTCGCTGACCGCTTAAGGTCCGGATGATTTCTCCAGCAATATAAAATCCAAGGTCGCTGTAACGATAAGCATTGGACTCCAAAAGCGGACTGTCTTTGATTTCCTGCCAAATAGAGTCGGGGTAATCTGCACGCAACCAGAGTTTATCAGCAACGGGTAGCGGGAAGCGGCCACTGGCTGCAACATCGTAGTAAGCTGGCAGTGGTTTGGGATTGGGCTCCGGAGAGATGGTTTTTTCGTAAAACTTAATCCAGGGAGTCAGCCGGGCATTATGGGTGAGCATATCCTGTAGGGCGATTCCGGCTTTGTTGGTTGGAGCAAAGTCGTGCAGGTAGGATTCCACCGGTGCCTGCAGATTGAATCTGCCGTTCTCCTGCAGTTTCATCAGGGAAACTATTGTTGCCGCAATTTTTGTGACGCTGGCAAGGTCGTAAATATCGGTTACCTGGGTGGGATTTGCATTGGAGTCGTAAGTGTGTTTGCCGTAAGCTTTATGAAAAACCACCTTGCCATCTTTTGCAACCAATACAACGCCACCCGGAGTAGCGCCGGAATCTATGGCCTCTTGCATGTGTTTGTCAATGCGCCCTAGTTTAGTACTGTTCAGCCCAACTTCTTCCGGAACGCCGTATCCCAGACGCTGAAAACTCGCTGTTATCAGACCTGCACCAGCAGGACTTTTAGGAGTGACTGACACAGGTAATTTTCCTTGAATCGTAAATGCACCGAACAGGGCCTGAGCGGCGAGGTCTTCTACATCATCATCCTGCTCGTAGGCCATCAGTATGTTTTCCTGGTCTTCGAAATATTTCAGAGAATAGGGGTTTCCAAAAATAACCAGTATCACCTTGTTCTGCTTGCTGAGGGCGCTAACGAAGTTAAGTGTGGCCTCTGTGAGATTGTAATCCCGCGATGCAAACTGGCTCATGTCGTGCAAGCTAACAATGACAGCATCGCGGTCTTTCATTTTAGCCAGAAGATTTTTCTGCTCAGAACTGCTTAAGGTTTTGGAAACGCTGAGGCACTCGAAATTGGAATACAACCCGATAGTTTGGTGAAACTTATTATTGTTGGAGGCACCAATGGCAATAGCAGTCATTTTTACACCTGTCAGCTCCTTCAATGGAACAAGGCCGTTGTTGTTTCTGACCAATGTCAACGCATGTTGTATCAGTTTGCGCTTTACTGCTATAGCGGCAGGGTCGTTCACATCAGCAGTGGTGTTCTCTACCGGAATGGGCTTATAACTGGTCAATCCCATTCTGTATTTCCAGGTCAGTACTTTTTTTACACTAAGATCGATTTCACTTTGATTCAGTTTGCCGGACTTTATCCATTTATTGATGGTTTTGAAAGCTTCTTCCACATCTCCGGGCAACAACAATACATCATTGCCAGCTGCCAGGGCTTTGGCTTCCACCTCACCTTTGCCGTGGTATTTTGTGACACCTTTCATTTCAAGTGCATCGGTCATGATAAGGCCCTTGTATCCCAACCTGTTTTTCAAAAGGTCAGTGACCACTGGAGCCGAAAGTGTGGTTGGCATATTGGGGGTGTTGTCAAGTGCAGGTATTTGCAAATGAGCAACCATAATGCTGCCCACACCCTGACCAATGAGGACTTTGAATGGAAGCAACTCCAGACTGTCGATACGGGAATAGTTATGTTTGATAACCGGTAGGTCGTAGTGACTATCCACATCAGTATCACCGTGACCGGGGAAGTGTTTGGCACTTGCCAGAACGCCATTATCCTGCAGGCCTTTCATGTACATGTATGCCTTCGCAGCAACTTTGTAGGGGTCTTCCCCAAAGGAGCGGAAACCAATCACGGGGTTTGCCGCATTGTTGTTCACATCTGCAACTGGGGCGAAGTTGACTGTGATGCCGGTTCGGAGGCAATGGCGGGCTATGGCGGCCCCCATGTCGTAAATCAGTTTGTTGTCCTGTATCGCTCCCAACATAAGCTGCCGTGGAAAGCTCAGCGCCATGCCTTTGTAACGCATGCCCATTCCCCATTCCCCGTCGATGGAAATAAACAGAGGGACCTGGGTAGAAAGAGCCTGGTACCTGTTCACCAGTTTCACTTGTTTTTCTAAGGTTCCTTTGAAAGTGGGATTGAAAAAACAAAGTCCGCCGGGGTGGTATTTTTGGATGAGTTTCTCCAGTTGAGCTATATGGTCATCGCCAAGGTCGGTATGTGCCCGAAGCCAAACCAACTGGCCCAGTCTTTCTTCTGGTGTCATGGCGTTGAAAAGGCTATCGACCCATTGCTGTTCTTTGATGAACTCCTGTATTCTGTCATTTTTTCCACCATCTTTCTTGCTGAAAGTTGCCGCCGATATGATGATCAGCGTAAGCACTATGAGCAGAAACGAGGAGAGTTTTTTCACCAGGTAAATCATTTGTGTTTCTATTGTTTTGGTGTTCGCCTACCAGTATATTTTTTTACTTAAGAAATTGGTCACATAATCGGTAATTCCCTCTCCCAGGCTGGTAAATGGTCGCAGATATCCGGCATTTCTAAGTTTATCGATATTCGCCTGAGTAAAATACTGATACGTTTCGCGGATGTCGGCCGGAGTGTCGATAAAATTGATAATTGGAACGATTTCCATAGCCCGGAAAGTTTCCGTTGCAAGGTCTGAAAAGCTTCTGGCCTTTCCCGTACCTACATTGTAAAGCCCGTTGCCAACTTTGTTATTGTATAAAAACCAGCATACATCAACAACATCCTTGACGTAAACAAAATCTCTTGACTGCTGACCATTAGATATTCCGGCGCGGTGAGAGCGAAACAGTTTCATCTCGCCAGTAAGTTTCATTTGCTGGTATGCATGATAGACTACCGAGGCCATTCTCGACTTATGGTACTCATTTGGTCCATATACATTAAAAAACTTCAGGCCTGCCCAGTACGGCGGGGAGGAATTCTCACTGTTATCCTGAGATTTAGATAAGGCCCATAAATCGAATTGATTTTTGGATAGTCCGTAGGGATTAAGTGGTTTCAGGCGGGTTGTCAACACATGGTCATCATCATAACCAAGTTCACCTGCACCATAAGTGGCTGCACTGGAGGCATAAATAAAAGGAATCCCGGATTGACTGCATTGTACCCAAAGTAATTTTGAGTAATTCAGATTCAACTGGTCGAATATGGTTTTATCCTGTTCTGTCGTATCTGTTCTGGCCCCCATGTGAAACACGAAGCTTACCTTTTTTGCATTTTTCAAAAACCAGCTTGAGAATTCATCGCGGTGGATTTTTTGGGTAAAATTCTTGCGCTCCAGGTTGGGCAATTTGTCGGCACGGCTGAAATCATCCACAAGACAGATACGGTCCACTCCTTCATCGTTCAGTTTGCGGAGCAAACAACTTCCAATGAATCCAGCAGCACCGGTGATGATGACCATGTGTAACGTTGAGTGAATCTATCCTTTTGCGTTTTACAGCAGCAGGAATCAGGAGAGGAAGTATTCCAGGGCCAAATCGTAACCCTTGAGTCCGAGACCAATTATGGTGCCCACACAGACAGGTGCTGTCATCGATTTATGGCGGAACTCCTCTCTCGCAAAGGTATTCGAAATATGGACTTCAACAACAGGTGTTTCGATAGCTGCAATGGCGTCGGCGATAGCGATAGATGTATGAGTGTATGCGCCGGGGTTTAGGATGATACCGTTATAGGAGAATCCGGCTTCGTGCAGTTTGTCGATAATAGCAGCTTCCGAATTGCTTTGAAAATAATGCATGGTGACGCCGGGGAATTGCATTTGCATTGTTTCAAAGTATTCTTCGAACGTGCGCTTGCCGTATATGTGAGGTTCCCGCTTGCCGAGCAGGTTCAGGTTTGGACCGTTGATAATGAGAATTTTCATGTTCTGGTTTTAGTTGCCAAATCCTGTACGAAGGCACCAGGAAGTTTGATTCAAATATCGGTCATCTGGCAGCCATAACCAAGACAGGGGCATCAATTTGCCATCTCCGACAAAAATTTGAGCCGAATGAGTTGTATTTCTTCGATAGTGTAATCTTCTTCTTTTAAGCCTTTGTAAGCTTCCTCTGGGTTGTCCGTATCGGCTCCCATGAAATAGTCAGTAATTTCTTCAATGACTGCCTCATCCATCAGATCCTCCAAATAGTAATCAATGTTGACCTTGGTGCCGGAAGACACAATGGCATCGAGTTCCTCCATTAGGTCTTCCATCGTCAGGTCATTCTGCCTGGCAATAGTGGGAAGATCGACTTTGCGGTCAATAGCCTGAATAATGGCCACCTTTACCTTCGATTTGTTGGCGACCTGCTTTATGACAAAATCTGTTGGACGCTCTATTTCATTTTCCTCAACATAGCGGGCAATCAGTTCCATGAACAGTTTGCCATAGCGCATGGCTTTGCCTTGGCTGACACCGGTTATTTTAGCCATGTCATCCATTGTCACCGGGTACTGGGTAGCCATATCCTCCAAAGAGGGGTCCTGGAAAATGACAAAGGGAGGAACGCCTTTTTTCTTTGCAACCTCTTTCCGGAGTTCTTTCAGCAGTTTGACCAATGTTTCATCCAAAACTGCCGTCTTGCCCATTTCCTCGTCGAGGTCAACCTCGTTGCTGTCGTAGTCGTGGTTAAGGGGGATTTTTATTTCAGTAGGCTCATTCAGAAAGGCCAGGCCGTTTTCGGTAATTTTGAGTACGCCATAGGTCTCGATGTCCTTGCGGATGAGGTCGTTGATCATGGCGTGGCGGAAAACGGAGTTCCAGAAAATATCGTCGCGGTCTTTTCCTTTTCCAAACAGGGGCTTTTTGTTGAAACGGAAATCTTTCATTTCCTTGGTTTCATTGCCCAACACAAAATCTACCAGAGTATTGATTTTGTAATTTTCCTCCAGGGCCTGGATGGATTTAAGGGATATCTGCATTTCAGATGTCACATCAACCCTTTCCCGCGGGAAGCGGCAATTATCGCACATACATCCACACTGGCTTTCTTCAAATTCTTCCCCAAAATAGAAAAGCAGAAACTGGCGGCGGCAACCGGTTGTCTCCACATAAGCCATTACCTCCTGCATGAGTTGGGAACTCATCTCGCGTTCTGCCACGGGTTTATCGCGGAGAAACTTCTCCAGCTTTTGCATATCCTTATAGGAAAAGAATGCCACGCATTTACCTTCCAGTCCATCACGACCCGCTCGGCCGGTTTCCTGGTAGTAATTCTCGATACTTTTAGGCATGTTGAAATGCATGACGAAACGAACATCTGGTTTGTCAATGCCCATACCAAATGCGATAGTGGCAACAATGACATCTATTTCCTCCATCAAAAACGCGTCTTGTGTGCCCGAACGGGTTTTGGCATCAAGGCCAGCGTGATAGGGTGCTGCTTTTATGCCGTTAACATTCAATACCTGAGCTATTTCTTCTGTTGACTTTCGAGCCTGAACGTAGATGATACCCGACTGGCCCGGCATGCCTTTAATGATTTGCACCATCTGCTTGAAGGTGGCGTCTTTTTTCAGCTTAGGACGGATTTCATAAAAGAGGTTGTCGCGGTTGAAGGAGGAGACAAACTTGTTCAAATTCCTCATGTTCAGGTTCTTCGCGATGTCTGATTGAACCTTAGGGGTGGCAGTAGCTGTTAGCGCTACGAGAGGAATGTCTTTGTTTATAGCATCTATCATGGCACGGATGCGCCTGTACTCCGGTCTGAAATCATGACCCCACTCTGAAATACAGTGTGCCTCGTCCACTGCCACAAATGAGATATTGACGTTTTGGAAGAACTCAATGTTCTCCTCTTTCGTCAGTGTCTCTGGGGCAACGTAAAGTAATTTGGTTCTTTTAGCTACGATATCGGCTTTTACCTCCTTCATCTGAACCCTGGTGAGGGAGGAGTTTAAAAAGTGAGCCACTTCATCTTCGTCGCTATAACCTCTGATGCTGTCCACCTGATTCTTCATCAAGGCGATAAGTGGAGAAATAATGAGTGCGGTGCCTTCCATCATCAAAGCGGGAAGTTGGTAGCAAAGGGATTTGCCACCTCCGGTCGGCATGATTACAAAAGTGTCGGTGCCACTCAGAACGCTTCGGATGATATGTTCCTGGTTGTCTTTGAAGCTATCGAATCCAAAATATTGGTGTAATGCTTCAAATAGTGTGTCTTTTAACATTGTTTTTTCCACTTCCGTCAATTTGTTGGCGAATGATGTCAGCCAGTAAAAAAATTAAGGCCCCTTGGGAGGTAGAAAGGCAATTGTGTAAAGGCCGGTTTTTTTGGTGCTCTAATTTAGAAAAAAAACCGATTTGGAAGAGGCTGGCAGAAAAAGTTCCGGGCAGTTTTATCTCAACTAACAAAGCGGGTAATAATCCTTTCAACTCCTGATGGGCAATTGCTAAATAAAATTCAGTAATTCTCACTTTGAAAAAAAGCTAAATTGAATGGGTTAATTGAATAAAAAA
>CAYRDX010000016.1:0-71729 GCA_964423205.1 uncultured Saprospiraceae bacterium
CAGCCAACTGATTTTCAAGTGGTTAAGAAAACAATTTGGCAACTTTATTTTTGACGCATTACTTATTTCAGAATTTTCAATCCTGAATCACAGTTAATGAAATTTGACAAGGACTTGAATTATGTGAAAAAATGGCTGCCTGAATTTGGCTCCAAAGACTATCCCGCCCCAATCGTAGAGCACAAGATGGCCAGAGAGCGCTGTCTGGCTGCGTACAAAAAAGCTTTATGGAAATAGCCTACTTCTTTTCAAATCGGAGAGCTACTGAATTGATACAATACCTCAAGCCGGTTGGTTCAGGTCCGTCATCGAATACATGTCCAAGGTGACCATCACATTTAGCACAACGCACTTCTACCCTCACCATCCCTAAACTGCTGTCCTTTATTTCACGCAGACAATAATCATTGATAGGAGCATAATAACTTGGCCAACCTGACCCACTATCGTATTTGTGCTTTGAAGAAAACAGCGGAAAACCACAGGCTTTGCATTGGTAAACGCCATTTTGTTTGTGGCGATTGTACGGCCCGGACCAGGCACGTTCGGTACCTGATTCTCTCAAAACATGATATTCCAATTCCGTCAGTTTGGATTTCCATTGATCTTCGGTTTTAATCACTCTGAAAATCGTATCTCCTTTGGGAGTCAAATAAAATGGCTCCAATGCGGTATGGTCTGAAGATTGTGCATGGTGACAGGCACTTACAAGGAGGAGAAGAATCAATGGAATGAACAGTTTCATAATTCTGAAAAGCAGGTGACTTTAAGCTGATAACATGATAGTTAACAGAGACTTCTCAAAATTGTTGTCAAGGTGTAGCCACTAACATCGTCCAGTATTTCCCGCTTCTTCCATAACCGAGTTTTTTAGCTTTGGGCTCCATAATGTTTTCACAGTGGCCAGTGCTGTTCAACCACAAGTCAAAAACTCCTGCATCGGTACCTGGCCCCACTGCGATGTTTTCTGCAAGGAATTGATAGGGATAACCTGCAGCAGAAACACGGTCTCCGGCATTGCTTCCATTTTTGCCTTTATGGCTCAGCGTTCTTTTAGATTCCATATAAAGACTGTGTTGGTAGGCGACCTTGCTCAGAGTCTTATCCAACACGAGTGCATGAGTTTTTGGCCAAAATGTACTGCCACATTTGACACCTTTGGCCCTAACTTCATTGACTAAGCTCAGGAATTGTGCTGAATTGACAGAGTTTTCACCACTTGGCTGTGCGGGGCTGTTTGTTGATATACCTTGACAGGAAGCCATTCCCATGGTGAAAAGAAAATAAGTTGGGAAATATTTTAAAACGATGTCCATATTGAGTTTGGTTAATTAAGACCCGGAATAAATTCTTGAACGTGAAAACTAACAGGCGAATAAGGTTTCAGGAAAATCTGCCTGATTTCATCAACTAACTTATGTGCTATTCGGATTATTGCACCTTAGTCCTTTCATTTTGAGATAAATGACCCTGATCAGGCAGGACTTAATTTTTGCATTATTTTCTACGCCAATCACTGCGTATCTTCGCCGCCTCATTATATCCGCAACGGACACTTAGTTCCGACTTACTTGAAATTCAACCAGATAATGGACAAAACCAAAAAATACCTCATTACTTCTGCCCTGCCCTATGCCAATGGTGCTTTACATCTTGGCCATCTTTCTGGAGCCTACCTTCCTGCTGACATCTATGTGCGGTACCTCCGTGGCATGGGCTGTGATGTGGCCTTTATTTGTGGGTCCGACGAACATGGCGCCGCCATAACCATGAGAGCAAAAAAGGAAAATGTAACTCCTGAAGAAATCATCGATAAATATCACTACCTGAACAAGGACACCTTTAGCAGACTTGGGATTTCGTTTGACTACTATCACCGGACTAGTGCACCACTTCACCACGAAACTTCACAGCAGTTTTTTACAGAATTGATAGAGATGGGGGGCGAGTTGGAGGAGAAGATTACGGAACAATATTTCGATGAAGATTTCAACCAATTTCTCGCGGACCGTTACATCACTGGTGAATGCCCTAAGTGCGGCCACTCTGAGGCCTATGGAGACCAATGCGAAAAGTGTGGCAGCTCACTTTCCCCTATAGAGCTAATTAATCCAGTTTCTGTAATGAGTGGTAAAACCCCGGTGCTGAAGCCTACCAAACATTGGTACTTTCGTCTCGATAAACATGGCGATTGGCTTAGGAACTGGATTGAACACGGTGTGTTGGATGGCCAGCAACACCATGACCCCAACGCCTGGAAAAAGCACGTCGTTGGGCAGTGTCTATCCTGGTTGGATACCGGTCTGTTGCCAAGGGCTATCACCCGCGACCTGGACTGGGGAATCAAAGTGCCGCTTCCTGAAGGTGAAGGAAAAGTACTTTATGTCTGGTTTGATGCGCCCATCGGCTACATTTCATCCACCAAACAATGGGCAAGTGAAAATGGCAAAAACTGGGAAGAGTACTGGAAAGGCGACAAGGTCCAACTCATCCATTTCATAGGTAAAGACAATATTGTCTTCCATTGCATCGTATTTCCGGCCATGCTAAAGGCTCATGGTGGTTATGCCTTGCCAGTCAATGTTCCTGCCAACCAGTTTTTAAATTATGAAGGACGCAAATTCAGCAAGAGCAAAGGCTGGGGAATAGAGCAACACGAGTATCTCGAAGAATTCGAAGCTTTCCCGAACAAAGAAGATGCTCTGCGCTATGCCCTTATCCGCAATATGCCCGAAAACAGGGATAGCGACTTCAAGTGGGATGAATTTGCTGACAACCACGATAAAGAACTGGCAGATAAACTCGGAAACTTCATCAACCGGGTAATGGTGCTGACAAACAGCTATTTCGAAGGTAATGTTCCTCCGGCTGCTGTGGCGAGCTCCACTGATAAACTGAAGGAAAAACTTTTACCTGTTAATAATCTGGCTCAAACACTGGCCGCTGACATCGAAGCATTTAGCTTTAAGTCGTCAGTTAGCAATCTGATGGAAATAGCAACCTGGGGTAATGTCTATTTGCAGGAATCGGCCCCGTGGGCTGCACGCAAAGAGAATCCGGATGCTGAGATTGTCAAAGAATCACTGTTCATAGGGCTTCAGATAGTTGCCGCATTGAGCATCCTCTGCGAGCCGTTTATTCCTTTTACTTCCGCTAAAATCAGGAAGCTTCTCAATCTGCCTGAGGTTCAGGCCGGAGACATGGAAAATGTCCTGAATCAATTGTTGAGTGGAAATGCCATATTGCCCGCTGGACATCCGATTAACGAACCTGAAATACTTTTTGCCAAGATAAATGACCGTAAGGATGAAAGCAGGCTGGAAATTTTAAATCGCCAGAAGGCAAAGTTGGAAGCCGTGCTGTCTGAAGAAAAAGCCTCAGAAAGGCCTGCTTTGAAGCCCGAAATTCAGTACGATGACTTTGCCAAAATGGACATCCGAACGGCCAAAATCCTGCATGCTGAAGAAATGCCCAAAGTTGATAAGTTAGTGAAACTGACTGTTGACCTTGGAATGGAACAGCGCACAGTGATTGCCGGTATTGCAAAGCATTATAAACCAGAAGAACTGGTTGGCAGGAAAATCCTGCTTCTGGCAAATCTCGCACCACGCAAATTGAGAGGCGTCGAATCACAGGGTATGATTCTCGCTGCTGAAGACAACGATGGTAAAATGTGCCTGGCCACGGCCGGTGAAGATATGGAGGCCGGATTTCCTGTAAAGTAAACACGCTGCATTGAAAAAATCCATCAAAACAACACTGTTGATTGCCTTTCTGGCAATAGCCCTCTTTTTCGGTTGGCAAATGTATGACCGTTTCCAAAATGAGGAATTATGGGGACACAAGCCATTGTTTTTCTTCATTGCCGGTTGGGCTTTCATCGTATTGTTGCTTTGGAAAAAATTCACTTCTGCACCAAAGGGGCTTCGATGGTTCCTGATGTCGACAGCCAGCGGAATCCTGCTATCGATTGGGTTCCCCCCTATTCCTATGACCATGCTGATGTTTGTAGGATGGGTTCCTCTTTTATTGGTTGAAAGAGAAATTTCTGAAGGTAGTGAGTCGCCACAAAAACTGCTGTTGTTCCGGTATGCTTACCACACCTTTGTAGTCTGGAACATCCTCACTACCTATTGGGTAACAAATACCGCATTTTTCGCAGGCATAGTTGCTATTTGGCTGAACTCCTTGTTCATGTCGGTTCCTTTTCTTCTTTTTCACCAGACGAGAAAGATTACTCCGAGACTGGGTTACATTGCATTCATCGCCTTTTGGATGTCATTTGAATTACTGCACCTGCATTGGGAAATTTCCTGGCCCTGGCTAAATCTGGGTAACGCTTTTGCACACTTCCCTCAATGGATTCAATGGTATGAATACACGGGCACATTTGGTGGCACACTTTGGATTTTGCTCGCCAACGTTTTCATCGTTCAACTTTTGAATAATCGAATTCCAATTGTGGATTATTGGCACAAGCGTAAATGGCAATTGCTGAAAATTGCCGCGCTGATACTTCTTCCCATCATCACTTCCTTCGGAATGTACCTAAGTCATGAGGATAAAGGGACGGAAGTTGAAGTAGTGGTTGTGCAGCCCAATCTGGAGCCTCATTATCAGAAGTTTCAGCTACCCGAAGAAATACAGCAAGACCGATACCGGCGCCTGGCGGAATCAGCCTTGACTCCGGAAACTGATTATCTGGTTTTTCCAGAGACTGCTTTTAGTGCTGGAAATAAAGATTTTATACCGGTGCACCAAAGTGTCAGTTATTACCGTCAGTTGTTGTCCAGCTACCCCAATCTGAAACTGGTCACCGGGATCGTGGCCTATAAGGTATTTGCCGAAGGCGAAACTCACACCCGAAGCACCCGCAAACAACTGATGGGTGCCGATACCATTTATTGGGAAGCTTATAACTCGGCTATACAACTGACATCCGGCGTGGACAGCATTCCATTTTACATCAAATCCAAACTCGTTCCTGGAGCTGAAATTCTCCCTTACCATGAAGTTTTCTTTTTCCTGAAACCGCTTGTCGAATCCCTGGATGGGTCGGTGGAAGGACATGGCAAGCAACCCTTCAGGACAGCGTTCAAGAGTAACAGCGGAATTGTGGCACCTGTAATCTGTTATGAAAGTGTGTATGGAGACTATCATGCAAACTACATCCGCCAGGCAGGTGCGGAAGCTACTTTTATTATGACAAACGATGGCTGGTGGGACCGCACAGCGGGTCATAAGCAGCATCTTGAATTCGCCAGCCTGCGTGCCATTGAAACACGTCGGAGTATTGCCCGTTCTGCCAATACGGGAATTTCGTGTTTTATCAATCAAAGAGGAGATATTCTGCAGCCCACCAAATACGGCGAGGAGGCAGCTATCAGGGGGAAAATTGCCATGAACAGGGATATCACCTTTTATGTACAATGGGGAGATTTGATTGCCAGAATCGGTCTGTTCGCTTCAGCCATATTGTTGCTTAATACCTTTGTGAAGAGTTTTTTAAAGAAACGAAATCAAAGTGTTTAGGCCCATCCTGAATCTGCTGTTTTGCAGGATTTTTGTTGTCTCCGGAATTTTTCCTACTTTTTTGGCCAGGACTTATGGTTTAAGTTAGGCCCCCGGATGAATACCATTGGCATAAATCCGGGGGTTAGTGATGGATTCTCAGGAAAGTCGCACTTACTTTCACTGTTTTACAATTTTGAATGTAGCTTTTTTTGTTCCGCTGACAATGGACAAAAAGTAAAGGCCAGCGGGCATGTCATTCATTGGAATTGCCGTATTAACTGTGATTACCTCTGTTTCCCAAATGGTCGTCCCTGCCAAATTCCTCAACACCAGCTTTGTGTTTGATGCCAGACCCTGAATAGAAACCTGCAACTCTTCCCTTACCGGATTGGGGAAAATGCTAATGGACATCTCATCTTCTTCAAGAACATCAGTCGTGGTAACAAAAATCTGTTTGGCGACTGAATTGGCACAGGACTCATTATAGGCAGTCAACACAACATTGAAAATCCCCTGCTTTCCGTAAGTATGGGTTGGGCTGGATTCAAGAGATGTATTTCCATCTCCAAAATCCCAGTAAAAGAAACTGCTTTCTGTTGACCTGTTTTCAAATTGAATTTTAAGACCGCTAGGCTTGAAAGTGAAAGCGGCCATAGGAATTTGGACCACCCGAATGATGTTTTCCAATTTCAGAGTATGTGAAGTAGAACCGTTGCTTACTGTGAGTTGCACATCGAAAATACCTTCTGAACGATAAGTAACAGAGGGGTTTTCATCAGACGATGAAGAGGGAGTACCTCCTTCGAACTGCCAGGAGTAGGAATTTAGACCCGTTCCTTTTGATTGGTTGGTGAATTTAACCAGAAGGGGAATACACCCCTGAGTGATGTTTGCCTTAAAATCTGATTTTAAAGGCTCGGTTATGGTAACTATCTTTTTGAAAGTCGACTGGCCACAATCTCCAATGGCTGTAAGTGAAACTTCATAAGTTCCGCTTTTTGAAAATTTATGCAATGGATTTAAGGAAGTAGATTGAGTTCCGTCTCCAAAATCCCATTGAAACGAGACAGCGTCCGTACTTTTATTTACAAATGAAACTTCAGTTGGGTTAGAAACTGAAAAGGAAAACGAAGCGACTGGCTTCTTTTTTAAACTGAGTTTAGCCGAATCTGATGCAATTTCACCTGAGCAAGTGTTTTTCACAAGGCACCTATATGCTGTGCCATCCAGAATTGCGGGGGTATTTTTTATTTTCAAAGAGTTAGAATTACTTCCTGAATAAAGAGCCCCATCCTGAATATTGAGCCAGCTGCTCCCGGTTTTGTACTGCCATTGAAAACTCAATGCTGAGCCACTTGCCAGAATGTCGAAAGCAAAATCTCCACTTTCACATCCATTTACTGATATCGGCTGTTTATTCAGATTAATAAAAGGGAGTGCTCCTGAGGAAACCACCAATGGGTGTAGAGCACGGATGTTCCCATTGCCACCCGGCTGTGCACCATTGGATGCTGAATTGCACAATATAGATGTAACAGTATTGATTCCGGCTGTTCCACCGTTTGCTGTCACGTTCGCAGGGGTAGTCAGGTTGGTAATGATGAAACCGCCACCTCCGCCACCTCCGGCTCCATAACACCTGTCAGTATTGTTGGTTACATGACCACCATTTCCACCTCCAGCATCAACAAACAGATTTCCGGTTAATTTCTGTGCAGCTAGATAAACGCTGCCACCACCGCCACCACCACCGGCTCCATCTCCGCTGGCCAAAGGTGGGCTTGTGCCATTGGCACTGATTCGATGGCCATTGGCTTCTATTTCACCCACCGAAATAACGATTATTCCTCCCCCATTTCCCCCTGAAGAACCAGCCCCTTGATTATTGACATGTCCGGCACCACCGCCACCACCTAATAAAAGTCGCCGGTCAAATATTGCTGTACTCTTGCCTCCAATCCCCGGGTAATTGCCATCACAGCCAAAACCTGATGCATTTTCCTGGCCACCAGATCCGCCCTGACCAAAGCTTCCACCGCCACCACCACCGCTGTTGTGGTCGTTGCCGCCACCGCCACCATTGGCAAGTGCTCCCCGGCCTTGTTCCTTTCCTGAAATTGTCGATGCAATACCCTCTCCTTTTGGCGCTCCTCGCCAGTTATTCATTGTATAATAGTAATCGTCCGCATTTGTAAGGAAATTGCAATCACTGGCTAACACATTAACCTGTCCTCCCCTGAAGCCTAATCCATCAGCCAGAACAGGTGCCTGCAGAGCCAACTTGCCTTTTACATTAAGCGCCAGAATGCCCCCTGTTGTACCATTCCAAGGAGCAGGTCTAAGAGTATCCTTAATGACTGCGGAATCATAACTGGGTACTCGTACAAGCTGCACTATATCCTGAAGCGAATACTGTCCATTCAATGCATTCTGAACAAAGACATGGTTTCCAGAGATTCTGAGGATTTTACAAAGTTCATAAGAGCCGGCACTGCCTGGATTAGTGATGTTGCCAAAAGACGCGGTATTCGTTTCATTCACGGTGGCCCCTTTCATTTGAATAAGCAGGACTTCGTCGTCCTTTTGAAGGCCAAGGGTTGAGGAGATTGTCAACTTAGCAAGACAGTAGTCGATTTCGAGTACCTGGGCATATTGGTTAATGATGCCACCGATATTGGTTTGTGTTAAAACCGGCACAGTACAGGCAAGGAATGCCAGAGTGGTAAGGAAGGTCTTCATCGAAAAAGGATTTAAGGGGTGTCGCATCGGTGTTGGGTTCACAATGTTCGCAAAGTAAGCCTGAAAACCAAAGAAGCAGTATAAAAAATATCGGTATCCATAGAATAAAACCCAAATTCGTTTACCTTTGCGCCCGCTTAAGCCCACCGCCTGGTTTTCAGGGTAAGTGGGGATGGTTAAATTTTCAACCTTTAAACAATGGCAGTTAAGATCAGATTACAAAGAAGAGGCAAAAAGAAAATGCCTTTTTATCACATCGTCATCGCAGATGCACGTGCTCCACGCGATGGCCGTTTTATCGAGAAAATCGGTATTTACAACCCCCTTACCAAACCGGCAACTATCGACATCGACCGTGAAAAAGCTTATGACTGGTTACAAAAAGGTGCACAACCAACAGACACCGTCAGGGCAATTTTGAGGTACAAAGGCGTGTATTATTTGAAACACGTTATGGTAGGTGCCAAGAAAGGAGTTTTCTCTGAAGAGGTGGCCATGGAGAAATTCAATGAATATCTTGAAAAGAAAGAATCCAAAATAGCCGCACGGCGCGAGAAAACCCTTAGCGAGATTAAAGCTACAAACCTGAAAATTGCGGGATTAGAAGCAGATAGTGCCGTTAAAGTTGTCCCGAAAGTTACTGCAAAAGCTGCTCCACCGACTGAACCAGAGGCAAAACCCGAGGTTGAAGCCAAACAAGAAGAGGAATAATATCAGAGCACATTGTGACTTGTACAAAAAGCCTGCAAGGTTAATCTTGCAGGCTTTTTCTTTTTCTTCAACCAGCTTATCAATTCAATTTGGCGAATTTTATGGTCTGTTCCTTACCGTGCGCCATCATTTTTACTTGAAGGGTATCTTTTGTCAAATTGATAATCTGGACTGCTTTTTCCGAAGATGCCTTATTAATCGTATCCAGAGTATAGAGCAAATCGCCTCTGATACTGTATGTGCCGGCTTCATGATAGTCATTGGAACTGTTATAGTTATAGAAACCATTGTCATAAAAAATGAATCCGACATCACTCAACTCAACCTGTACCTGCTCACCTTCTTCCTGAACATCAACAGCCTGCCATTTACCACAAATTTTCCTTGTTTGTCCATCCGTACAGGATACAATGGCGAATAACACAATGAGACCCAGGACATAATTACCGTTAATCATGGCTAAATAGTTTAAAGCTTATGAGCAACCCAAAATTAATCTCTTGGGAGTCTTTCTGAGCCTTTCATTTTAGTATTAAAAAATCCTTAACCTAAAAAACTACCGGGGTTTATTATAGGTGACGAGGTTCTGTTGCGAAAGTAGCCCGATTTGAATCAAATAGCCCAGATGGCATAAAAAAAAGAACCCTTTGGAAGATAATTTTTAAAATACCCAAGGATTGCTCCATAATAAAATTCTTAGGGCAATTACCGAATCAAGGTAACTGCCCTAAAATTATATTCACGCAGAATTTTGGTATCTGCTTGAAAAGTATTTAGATGTAGCCTATTTAATCGGAGGCTTACCCACCGTGACATTCTGAACCTCCCCTGCCCTGAATTCCACTCTCATTTCCTGGTGTGATGTGGGAAGAACATCAACCCTCCTGTTGACCTGATGCTGCGGTTCTGAACAGAAAACATTATCAGTACAATCATTAGCAGGTTTCCTTTCTCCAAATGCCTCTGTTGACATGCGAGCCGCATCAACCCCCTTAGTAGTCAAATAATTTTTGGCGCTATTTGCCCTTCTCACGCTTAATTTATCATTATAGGCGGTGGATCCCCGGGCGTCACAATGTGCACCTAAATGGATCTTGAGTGTCGGATACTCTTTTAGAAGGTTGGCCAGGCCATCCAGAGTCATTTGAGCATCACCTTTGCGAATGTTGTACTTGTCGAAGTCAAAGTAAATCGGATCCAGATAAACAACCAATGGTGCTTTCAGTCTCATTATTCTGCTCATTTTTCCGGAAGAACATTCTTTCAGGAAATCCTTTAAGGTCACACTTTCGCTAAAAAATGGATTCTTATCGGCAGTAATTTGATATTCATGATTGCATTCGACATCAGTTTCAATTACACCCAGACTATTCGTTGTAAGAGTTATAGTCTTATTTGTCGTTTTGTCGAAAATAGTCACTGTAGCTCCTTGGATTGGATTGCCGTTGGCATCTTCCAGGACTGCCAGATTCAAACGCGCTTTACTTCTTCTGATAGGAATAATGTATTCGCCTTTTTCAGTCAGTTGAGCAGTATTAGGATTTCTGTTGGCAGCTTGGTAACCCTCTTTGGTAACATTAATCTGATAATTCCCTCCTGGATAAACCTGAAAGGAGGTAGCTCCCTGTGCACCCGTCATTAAGCTGAGTGGTTCATCGGCAATTGTCTGCGTATTGGCACCGAAAAGAAGGTCCAGCACATTACCATATTTGGTATCGTAGCCAGAGCCTTTATTTACAGGATCTATCTTTACTGAAGCATTGCTGATTTTTTCACCTGTATCTTCATCAACCACAACAATAATGGCCTCAATGAGTTGAGTTTGCCGTTTCCATGAAAAGATATCATCAAATCCAAGTCCACCGGATCTGTCAGCTGCGGAAAGGAATCCCTCCGTTCCCATTTCGTTTGTTGGCAGGAAAGTAACCTCATCACCTGCAGTATTGAATTGAGTGCCAATGTTGCCGAGCAACTTCCAGGAATTGTCATCTCCTTTTGTGGCAGCGAAAATATCCAAACCACCTTCTCCGGCATGCCCGTATGATGAAAAGAACAAGTTGCCGTTCTTGTCGAGGTTTGGGAATAGTTCATTGCCTTTCGAGTTGACTGCCGGGCCAAGATTCGCCGGCTCAGTCCAGTTTCCATTCACTAAGTATGAAACATACAAGTCCATGCCTCCCTGAGCTTGCGGATCTGGCCTATTGGAAGCGAAGACTAGCATATTGCCATCGGAAGAAAGAGCAGGATGACAACTTGAGAAATCATCACTATTAAAAGGAAGTTCAGTAATATTCGTCCACTCATTTCCTGTCAGGTCCGCGGAATACAACTTCAGGTCGATGACATCCATCGCATTTTTACCCTTGGTGTTGTTGCGAGTGAATATCATCTTGTCGCCAGTCGGATTAATTGTGGCTACACCATCATTGTATTTTCCATTTACACCCCCTTTAAGTACAGTGGGGGCAGAATAGGAACCATCGAGGTTTTTTACGGAATAATACAAATCCGTATAATCTCCTGGATTATTGGGAGGGCAAACCAGAAAGCGGTCACTTTTTGAAGAGGTAAAGATGATGCCATTGCCAAAGGGCACCGGATTAAAATCGAGCCGTTCCGTATTGACCCCTTTCAGGTTAGTCAACTGTACACCTTGCGCTGAAAGTTGTGCACCGGATGCTAAGCTGAGGATAATGAGCAAGGGTTTAATATTTTTCATTGGAAACCAGATTTTTTATGAAAGTCTGAAATGCTTTTTTTTAAAAGGGCAAATCTTGATTGTCAGTGTTATTCATTAGTAAAGTACCGGATATTCTTGATGGTGCAATCATCACAGGGGAAGGTATAGCCAATCATGATTTCATAACTTCCGGTGGTAGCTTGCTTCAACTCTGAGACAGTAAAGTCCATTGCAAGGCCAATGTGAAGCCCGTTTTTGAAATAATACCTGATCAAACCATCTATTGAGTCTTCAAATCGGTACATAGCGCCCAGCATGAATGAATCAAAAAACAGCACATTCATGTTTATATCAAGATCGAATGGAGAATTCGGATTGAGACGCAACTGAGCGTTGGGTAGAAGTTTGACGTTAGGTCCAACTTTGTGCTCAAAACCTGTTTGCAGATAATAGGTATTGACATCAGCTCCAAAATTTTCTTTATCGAAATACAAAGAATTTTTCATCAATCGTGGGATAGACAAGCCAAGATAGAACTTCTTATTGCTGAGATAAACTCCCGGGCCAAAGTTGAATGAATTTTCACTTGTCTCAATATTGCCCAGAAGATTGTCCGGCAACACTCCCCCATTTATCTCGCTCCAATCTGATTTGGCATTTTCAAACCTCGCACCTATTCCCAGCGCCAGGGTAAAGTTGTTTTTGAGTTTAATCCTGTAAGCATAGGATAAACCCAGGGAGAGAATATTGTCGAGACCAATCTTGTCGCTGATGATGTTAAAACCAATTCCGTTGCGATAGGCTGCGAAAGGAAAATGCCCGTAGGCATTGAGGTTCTTTGGAGAACCTTCAACACCTGACCACCACTGATTGCGGTAAATTGCGCCAACATCAAGCACCTCCTTTGAACCCGCGGATGCCGGGTTGAAATTGAGCTGATTGAACATGAAGTGCGTGAGAAGTTGCTCACTTTGCCCAATGGCAGCCAAGGTGAAGAGGAGAACAAGATTGGTAATTATTAGCTTTTTCATGGACTTCTTCTTTTTGTTTTAATCAAAGTTTGGATTGTTCTATGTCTCTGATTGACAACCCTTATCTGACAATCCTGATATAGCCGGTTTTAGTATCATTTGAATTCTTATCCAGTTTGAGCAGATAGTAATAAGTACCGGCCGGAAGATCTTTTTTATCCTTGCCATGGGTTCCATCCCAGTTATTGGTATATGGCTCAGCCGTAAATACTTCGTCACCCCAGCGGTTAAATACCCTGAAAATATTGTTGGGATACGCATTATTGACGAGGCAAAGTATGATTAATAGGTCGTTGACTCCATCGCCATTAGGAGTAATGACATTGGGCACGATGCAATCTTTCTGAACAATTTTGATCTGAACCGTTGCATTGGCACATAGTGCCGGGCACTCAGTCAAGCAGATTCTATAGGTAAACTGATCGTTTCCGGCAAAGCCAAGCTTGGGAGTATAGGTCATCGTGCCATTTGCGCTTATACTTACAGTTCCATTGGCTGGTGGTGTAACCACAGTGTAAGTAACCGGCCTGCCACCTGAATTGTCATTCGCTGCAAGGTTGCCATTTAGAGGCACTCCGACTTCTCCTTCAAAGCTATCACCACCCGCAACAGGAGCAGGAATCAAACTTACAGTAGCTTCCGCAGATGTGCTGGAGCAACCGTCAGCGAAAGCAACAACGGAATACTTGCCTGCTGTGGCATTGGCCACATTGAAGGTAGCTGTTGTCGTCGTCCCTATTCTTGTGCCATCCTTGTACCATTCATAGGAAATATTCGGGCCGGTCTGGGCATTGGTTGTCAACGTAAGGGTTGTTCCCTGACAAATGGTAGTGCTTGAAGGTGTCAGAACTGCCTGGGTAATTGCCTTTGAAGTGATTGTTACACTTGCCGGATCTGCGTTACATCCAGCGTTAGATTGTACAGTAATATTGTACACCCCTGCCGTAGTTGGGCCCACTCTGACATTGATTGTAACAGTGGTTTGAGTTGTTACATTTCTGGTTGAGTCAAGTCCCGGGCCCTTGATATTATAAGTTACGTTCGGTGCTCCATTCGGATTAACGGTAAATGTTATGGTTGTATTAGTTCCCGAACAAATAGCTCCACCTCCTTGTACGCCAGTGATGGAAGGCTTTGGATTAACAGTTACTTTGGTGCAAACACTGCTTGAAATGCAAAGCCCGTTGGAGCTGGATACCTGTAAGCAGTAATCACCGCTTTGAGGTGAAGCAACAGTTGCCGGGAAAGGTCCTGCCCAAGGAGCTGTTCCGGAGAAAGAATAACCTCCAGGTCCTGTCCAGGTGTAAGAAACAGTACCGGAGCCGGGTTCAGAGTTGGTTGCTGTAAGATTCAATGCTGCTCCCTGACAAATCTGGGCAGTCGCCGTCGCAGTGGGCTTGGCAGTTGGCAGGAAAGTAACCTGAGCATTCTTTACTTCAGTTTTACATCCAATGAAAGACTCCAGAGTCGCTGTAAAAGCTGTTGTCTGGGTAACGGGAACCGTAACAGTATTTGAGCCTCTCACGACGCCAGAAGTGGCCACACCATTTATGGTATAAGTATATTTGACACTGTCCTGATTCAGGTTGTTTTTGAAAGTCAAATTGGCTGTCTGGCCTTGACAATATGTACCACCTCCGGTAATATCAGAAAGCACTGGCTTGGGTGCTACGACAACATTAATACTGGCTGGTGCAGATACACATCCTCCGGGAGCTGTAACAGTGAGTGTATATTGTCCGCCGCAGTTGGCTCCTATTAAATTCACGTTTGAAGAAAATGGTGTGGAGGGATTAGTAATAGTACCAACTGCACTGAATCCACAGGGGCCAGTCCAGCTATAAGTCCCGCTTGTTGCAGAGCCCTTTCCTGAAGCAGTAAGAACTACATTTGTACCTTCACAAACAGTACCTACAGGATTAATGTTTGTAACATAAAATCCTCGAGTAACACCAACCTTGACTGTAGCCGGGCCGAAATTACAACCACTGGCTGTCATCAGGTTCAAAACATAATCACCAGCATCGATGGGTTTTATATCAGGAATAGTTAAATCAAAAGGTGCATTGCCTGCAACAGTTTTAGTGAAGGTAAAACCATTAGGCCCGGTCCAGGTGTAGGTCACATTTCCGGCAGGTATCGTATTACTTGCGGTAAGAACCACATTGGTTCCTTCGCAATAGTCCTTATCAGTTGTCAGGTTTGTGATGGTTAAACCTGTCAGAACATTCACATTTACGGATTGTGCGGGAGCAGAGCATTTACCCCCAACAGAAGTAAGGGTCAGAGTATAGGTTCCGGAATGATTTGCAGCTGCGTTGGCTATGGTTGCAGTAAAAGGCCCTGCCTGTGGAGCCGTTCCACTTGCAACTACACCGTTTGGACCTGCCCAAATGAAGTTTATATTACCAGTCCCGGAAGCACTATTGGTTGCACTTAATGTAATTGTTTGGCCAACACAATAGTCGCCCCCACCTGTCAGGTTGGCAATTGCCGGAGTTGCAGAGACACCAATATTTACAGTTCTTGTAACAGATTTACATCCATTTGCAGTTTCAAGTTCCAAGGTATAAGTTCCTGCGTTGGCAGCACCAATAGCTGGAATATTAGCAGTAAATGGTCCGGCTTCTGGCCCTGTACCGCTTGACAGTAAGTTGGGACCCGACCAGGTATATTTTAACGTGCCAACACCGGCTTTGGAATTGGAAGCAGAAAGGATGACTGCCGACCCTGAGCAAAAAGTACTATCCGGACTCAAGGCACTAATGACAGGAGCATCATTGACATTCACCGTAAAGTTGAGTGTTGGTGTGGCACAACCATCCGCAGTACCAACGAGGCTATATACTCCTCCTTGAGCAGCGGTAATAATTGTCAGAGTAATTTTTGAAGTATCACCACCACTAAGAGTTTGGGTAGAAGTGTATCCACCAGGTCCAGACCAGTTATAGGTAATGGAGCTGATTCCTGGTGTCGAGTTAACAGCACTGAGAAGGACGTTATCCCGCTCGCAGAAAGTACCCCCAGCCGACACAGCTGATACAGATGGTTGTGGTCTGACAATAACTGAACTGTTAACTGCAGTCGCAGTGCAGCCCTTATCGGAGCTCATATTGAGTGTATAAGTTCCCTGTCCGGCTGCCTGAATACTTGGCAAGGTAACTGAAATGTTTCCTGTTCCAGTTGTTGAGCCTGTTGCAGAAAAACCATTTGGACCCGACCAACTATAATTAATGGTGGGGATTCCTGCAACGGTATTAGAAGAAGACAAGGTCACTTCTGCGCCGCTGCAAAAAGAACCACCTCCAACTATAGGGCTGGCAACTGGCTTTGGATTGACAGTAACTGTAATTGGAGGACTTGTAAAAATGCATCCCTGATTAGTTTCAATTGTAACTAAATAAATACCTGAATTGGCTGCTGTACTGTTTGGAATCCTTACCCGGCTGGTATCGCCTGGGCCATGGGTTTGTGTGATGTTAAGACCAGGGCCAGTCCATTTATAGGTAAGACTGCTCAATCCCGATTTGGAATTCGTTGCTGATAATACAATCTCATTTCCCGCACATACTTCAGCAGCTGCAGCAGATGCATTACCTACGGGTGAAGCCAAAGAGCAAGGGCAGTCCTCCACAATAGCCAGTGTTGCTGGAGTTGGGTCAATATTTAGTTCAATAAAAAACCACTGGTCAATGTATTTGTCGTTGCCAAATTCATTTGAATATTTAAACGAGGTAGAAGTCGGTAATGCATTGCCGGGAGTTCCACCACCACTTACAGGTCCTCCGATTTTAGAGTGGTCAAAGTAAAATAAACTGTCCGGAAATCCTCCGGGCGCATTTACCCACTTGAAATTGACACCACCATTCAAGTTCTCGACATCGGTCATGGCAATGTGCAGTTCACCAAATTTTATGTTTCCCTTGTAGTTAATTTTTAATGAATCGTTCAGGGGTAATGGCACTCCCAAGCCATCCTTTCCATTCCAGAATATTGAATCCAATCCCTCATTTACATCGGCCGATACCTTAATATCTACCGGATCATCAAACTTACCATTGTTGTTCAGGTCGAGATAAAATGTGGCAAATCCGGGGACAGTAGTTTTAATGTAGAAGTAACCACCATTAAGATGCTCCATGCTCCATGGAGTACAACCTATTCCACCTGGATCAACTCCAACGAATTTAAAATCCAAAAGAACAAGGATTTCTAAAGGTCTGTATAACCATGTAGTAAAGGTCCCCATTGACTTTAAGTCGAATACAGGAGCATTAGCAGGCATGCTTGGATCGGGAGGATTAAAGAATATCTTATTATTAATCAAGGAGCCATTATCCCTGGCTTGTGGTTCATATAAATAAATTGAGTCAGGATGCCAGGTTGAAGGGGTCGAGGAACGATTAAAATCATCTTCAGATAAGGATTTGTAAATGGGTCTTCTTTTTCCATCTACCAAGCCCCTTGAATTAGAAGAAATAGGGAATCGAAATGGATCTGCTTTGTCTATGTCAATTCGGTAAAGGTACCCATCAGGCGTTTGAACAAAAAGTGAAGGTGAAGTTTCAACGCCGTTGCCATTAATAAGTGTTATAAACTCTTGTGTAAAAAGTCGACCTTTTTGCATAGCACCTCCCATATTCCCCGCTGCACCGGTAGTAACAGTTACATCCCATGCAAGAACAACCCTTGGAGAACTGGGCTGGTTAAAACCACGGGTCCATGGCAAGTTATTTAGAATATTGATAAAACTGGCGTTGACATAGGAAGGGAATCCGAAAACCACAGTCCACACTCCCTCTTCACCTGCTCCTACCTGAATCGTAGCAGGAATATATCCGGTTCCATTGGTGGTACCACCGCCGGTTGGCCCGCTTAATTCTTCAATATTGTTGTTGATGATTCCTTTTCCAGTATTAGGCCCGGTATTGTCAAAGGTGGCAGCAATGCTGCCATTGGGGCGGAAAACTCTGATGAACCCGCCGGAAAGTCCAAGGTGGCTTGCTCCCAGGTTGATAAATTCACCGGATTTAGCATAAACTTTAAACTGCTGGGTATCCCTGGTATCCAGAAACATACGATAGCCCGGATACTTGATTAAGTCAACAGAGCCTTCGGCAAATACCTTTAATGGGAAGGTGAATAGAAACAAAACTGTTAAGATCATTAAGCCTGGTGAAAATGCATTCAGGCTTTTGATAAGTTTTACTCTTTCAAAGGAGGGAGAAATGTTCATTTTTCCAGTTTTTTATACAGATGAAAAAAGAATTCAAAGCATTAGATTCATGACCAGGTATCATTTGAATCCTAAAAAAGGTTAGTCGAAGCCAATCTTAGAAAGCAGAAATTGTAATTGGGAAAAGTCACAGGAAGTAAGTAATGAATCAATCATAATATCATATTCTTAGGTGACCCTGGTTCTAACGGATTAAAACTGCAGGTAGCAAAGGCATGAATCAAGAATTCCACAAATCCGTAAAGAGCCTGCGACAGGGTGCATCAAAAATATTTAACATTATCGTTATTGCAAAACTTTATATGGTAAATGTCACTGTCTTCCCTAAAGATTTTAAAAAAAAGAGCAGAAAAGGAATCAAGACATTGCCAACTTCAAAATGGCCATAGAAAGAAATAACTTTTCTTCATCCTTTTCCATGTGGCCCAGCAATTCAAAGGCTCTTGCATTTGAACGCTTTGCAAGAAGTGGATTAACTACACTACCTACTTCCCTGTCATTAACTTTTACAGGTAACAACAATTGGCTTCTTTCTGAATTAATTTGGGCAAGTGGTTTTCCTCGCTTATAAGAATATAAAACACCATTTTCGTGGATAGTGCCGATGAGTTCTCCATCGATGACAATTTCAGTTTGTCCTTTCTTTAATCTGTAGATGAATTCACTATCTGAGGTACGGGCATACAAGAGGGCATTCTCTCCTTTGGCTAAGTAACCCTTGTAGGAATAGGCAATTACTGGTTCGTGATAAATGGTGGTGAGTACACCTTTTGAGGTGTTTACTATGCGTTTCTTAGATGTACGGTTTATTTGGTTAAGGGAAAGTTGTTCCATTTCTTCCCTGTTCCAGGGTACAAGATCAGCAATCCAGGGTTTCAATTCCGCCTTCATTATTTGAAGGTCCTTTTGGATTTTATTACGTCCTGGTTGAAAATTCTGCAACATTTTCATTGCCATAAATAGAGCAATAAAACCGAGAACCACTATTGTCACAAGAGATAAAAAGACTCCAAACATTCTATGGTTGTTTAAGCATGGAAACTTAATTTGAATTCCCAGGCACCAAACTAAAGAAAACCAGCATTAATAGAGTAGATAAATTTGATGTATGTTCGATTTTCCAGGTCAGCAATGTAAAAAGCCTCTGTTGAAATCAACAAAGGCTTCAATTAATGCTAGCTTATTATCACCCTAAATAGGACTTAAGTGCATTCCTGTTATATGCTTTTCTCAACCTCCTAATGGCTCTTTCTTTAATTTGACGCACCCGCTCACGGGTCAGTGCATACAATTCTCCGATTTCCTCCAGAGTTAGTGATTTGTGGCCATTTAAACCGTAATAAGAGGAAAGTACTTCCACTTCTCTTGGTGAAAGTATGGATAAACCAGCTTGCACTTCTGCCTTAAGTGATTGCTCCATTAATGCTTCATCGGGGCTGTCGATATCGTCATTTGACAGAAGGTCTAGCATAGTGGAGTCATTGTCCTCCCCGCCAATAGGCGCATCAACTGACAAATGGCGAATGCTACCTTTAAGCATATTGGAAATCTCCTTGGGAGACATGTCGAGAATTTCGGCTAATTCTTCTTCGGAGGGTTCTCGTTCAAACTCCTGAACAAAGGAAATGAAGGCTTCATTCACCTTATTATAAGAACCAACTTTGTTCAAGGGTAACCTGACTATCCTGGAATACTCTACAATGGCTTGTAGAATGGATTGACGGATCCACCAGACTGCATAGGAAATAAATTTGAAACCTTTGGTTTCATCAAATCTTTTGGCGGCTTTCATCAGGCCAACGTTGCCCTCATTTATCAGGTCACTTAGAGAAAGCCCTTGGTTTTGGTATTGTTTGGCTACTGAAACTACAAATCGCAGATTTGCTTTTGTCAATTGTTCCAAAGCTTCTTTGTCCCCTGCTCGTATTCTTCTTGCAAGTTCCGTCTCTTCTTCAGAGGTCAACAAATCGATCTTACCAATGTCGTTGAGATACTTGTCCAAAGCAAGACTCTCGCGTGTAGTGATCTTATTTGTAATTTTCAATTGGCGCATAGCCAGCAGATTAGAGGTTATTGAAGAGGTGTTAAATCAAATTCTGACGGACTTAGCAAAAGATGTGTGCCTGTATATGTAAAATGTTCTACGCCAAAATCCGCAAAAAAGTTGCCACAAATACGTTAAGGCACTTGACTTTTAAAATAATTTACCATTGAGAAAGCTTCCTAATCATTGAACGAAACTTCTGCCCACAAAGTTTACAATATTATCATCTACTTACCTTTTGATCATTTGAACATAACCATAAGGTAGTGCCGTATCAAAAAAACGTGCCATCAATGCATTCTGTCGCCCCTTAATTCAAGTTGCTTCATGATTTCTGCCTCATGGTGAAGGAATTCCTCCCACCTTTCCTTTACAAGCATCTCATCGAAGTACAGTTTGGCCAGGTCGATGAAAAGCCTGTAATGGCCAGCTTCTGAGACCATAAACCGATGGTAAAAATCCTTTAGTTCGTCCTCGCCGATGTGAAGTGAAAGCAGCCGAAACCTTTCACATGAACGTGCCTCTATCAACGCGCATACCAATAATTTATCCAATAGTCTTTCCTCCCTGCTACCACCTTTTTTCTGAAAACTCAGCAAGGCGTTGACGTATTCATCCATTCGCTGTCGGCCTAAGCGCAGGTTTCTCTTTTCCATTTCCAACAACACCAAACGAAAGTGCCCCCACTCTTCAGTCACTATTGGGGCCACTTGTTTTACGAGTTCTTGTTTTTCCGGATACTGTTGAATAAGGGAGATACATGAGGTTGCCGCTTTTTGCTCACAATAAGCATGATCAGTAAGGATTTCCTCCAATTCCATTTCAGCGAGATTGACCCATCTTGGGTCTGTGGGCAGTTTAAGACCGAGCATTTATGTGCATTTTCTTTTTGAATAATTCCTCTATCAAAAAGTGAATTTGAATGACCACAGTGGATAGATTTGACTATATCCGCTTTTTTTTATTTCAAGATTAAAACAAAGAAGAATTAAGGAACTGACAAAAGACAACGGAATTGATTAATGAAAAAATCAAGGTAATAGATTTCAAAATCCATGACCGTCTTACTCCATCCAATTGTAGCCCATGTCACTTCAGATTGTCTCAACTGCGTCATTTCTGACGCACCAATGTTGTAGCTGGCTTTCATTGAGTATTCCTTTTCCGACTGCTGCCAAACGGCACTATTTTCAAGTCTGTTGAATAGTCGAACCGTACGTCCGTTCAGTAGTTTTAATTCCAAAATCGCACCTAATGGCATGGTGCCAAAGAATACTACCGGATTAACCTGGTTATGAAATTTCATCTCCAGAATTAATTTATACAGACCTCCTCCACTTTTTACCAGGTGCCCGTAACATTTTAACAGGTCTTCCCCATCAAGCTTTCTGGCCATTGAGGAGTCGGTATAAAACAGGAATAATTGAGGCATCGAACTGATTTCGTTAATAGAGGTCCTTTGTACTTCCTTATCTGTATAACAGGGTGGTTGAGGCCTTACTGTTCTTTCAGGTACTTTGGCTAAAGCTGTAGAATTCTGCTCAGCCTGTTTACCTTTTGAGAACTCCAAAGACCAGGATTCTATTTTGCTCAACCAATGCTCCCGCTCATTAAATATCTGACGCCCAAGGAATAGAGCCCATTCATTGGCTTTCTTTTTTTCGTTGGTGAGCATCTCCAAAAGATTATTTAGCTGTCGCAACTGTTCCAGATGGGTTTTTTCCTTATTGATTTGATTTTCCAATTCTGAAATTCTTAAGCTAATGCGAACTATTTGAAGCCCGATTTCATTTTCAGCCATTACCGCATGTTCGGCAGCCTGGAAATTCATCCAAATGTCCAGTTCGCTTATATGTTCAGGGGGCTTAGCATAGTTTTCCGAACCCATGCTCAACATTTGAACCCTTTCTATCCTTCCGTCATCGTAAACTAATGCCATACTTCCATTAGAACCTTTGATCAGTACTTGCCCTGAAGCTATCTGTGAAATCATCAGATAAAGAAAAATTGCAGAAGAAATCTTTTGGTGCATAGTTCTTATTGAAATCAAAATGAATGCACGCGACATTTTTAGTGAACTGGAAAACCATCAGTTTGTTGCTCAAAACCACCTTGGTAAAAAGGCAAAAGTAAAAAGGCAAAAGGCAAAAAAAATTTCCAACTGATTTTCAATTGGTTAAGAAATCAATTTGGCTATTTTATTCTTGACTCATTCCTTAATGTCGTCATTAACTGTGAATCTAAAACACGAAATAAAAAAATTGAATTAATTCACAATCATTTTCCATGGCCAAGAACTTTGGTCTTGTAGATTTGCGGTAATGTAAATCGATTGAATGTAATTTATGATTTTCCTCTTTGATATTGGTTTCCTTTCAATAGGGTTTTGGGATGTCGTCGATATTCTGATTGTGGGATATCTGATTTACCGAATCTACAAACTGCTCAAAGGAAGTATCGCGTTCAATATCTTTATTGGAGTTGTCATGATTTTCCTTGCCTGGTGGCTGGTGACCATCCTGAAAATGGATCTGCTTTCCATGCTCCTGGGTCAGTTTGTTAATGTTGGATTCATTATCATCATTATCATTTTCCAGCCCGAGGTTCGAAGGTTTTTACTCTTTTTGGGGAATTCTACCTTGCGTGGCAGGACAAATGTTTTGGGCAAATGGCTTGCGCAAAACATGGAAAATGGCCCCAGCCGACAGCTTCATGTTCAGGAAATAAAATCCGCTCTTTTGCGAATGAGTAAGGACAAAACCGGGGCTTTGCTCATATTTTCCGGCAACTTAGAATTGGAAAGCGTTGGACATTCCGGCATCGCCATTGATTCGCAAATAAGTTCTGCCTTGCTGCTCAGCATTTTCCAAAAAGAAAGCCCGCTTCATGATGGAGCTGTCGTCATTGGAAAAGGCAAAATCCTCGCATCCGGTTGCATTTTACCTGTCTCAGAAAGTCCTGTTATACCCAAAGTACTTGGCCTTCGTCACCGCGCTGCCCTTGGCATTACCGAACGTACTACTGTTTCCGCATTTGTGGTTTCAGAAGAAAAAGGCACCATCAGTTTCGCTAAAGAAGGCAAGTTTGAAACCGGGCTGAATGAACAGCGACTCACTGATTTGTTGTACCAGCACTACAACTAAATGATTGCTTCTGTTACAAACAAAGGTCATACAGAGATAATTTTGCTTATAACTATATTGCGCACCTTACAGTTCCATACTGTTTCAAAACAAAGTCTAATCTTAATTCAATCGAAATGCAAAAAGCTCAGGAATACATTTCTCAAAACAAAGATCGCTTTCTCAATGAATTATTTGATTTGCTCAGGATTCCCTCCATAAGTGCTGACCCCAAATACAAAGCGGATATTCAGCGCTGTGCAGAATTCTATGCTGTCAAACTCAAAGAAGCCGGTTGCGACACAGTTGACATCTGCCCAACCTCTTACACCAAAAACGGAGAGGAAAAACAGGGTAATCCAATAGTATTGGCAGAGAAATTTGTTGGCAAAGGCCTACCTACCGTTCTGGTTTATGGACATTACGATGTGCAACCTCCTGACCCCCTCGACCTTTGGGATTCTCCCCCATTTGAGCCCGTTATCAGAAAAACCGAAATCCACCCTGACGGTGCCATTTTTGCCCGTGGTGCAGACGATGATAAAGGACAGTCATATATGCATGTCAAGGCCTTCGAAGCAATGGTGAAAACCAATTCGCTGCCCTGTAATGTCAAATTCATAATTGAAGGTGAAGAAGAAGTCGGTTCCCCTTCATTTCTGCCATTTGTGGAGGCCAATAAGGATAAACTGGCTTGTGATGTGGTTCTGTGCTCTGACACTTCCCTGATTGCAAATGACGTCCCAAGCATTTCTACAGGTGTGCGCGGACTGACATACTTACAGGTGGAAGTAACCGGACCGTCACATGACCTGCACTCAGGAACTTACGGCGGTGGTGTTGGCAATCCAATCAACGTATTGGCAACAATGATTGCTAAATTGATAGATGATAATGGCCAAATTACCATTCCCGGATTTTATGACGATGTTGAAGTAGTAAGCTCTGCAGAAAGAAAGGAAATGGAAAAAGCACCTTTTAATCTTGAAGAGTATAAAAAGTACCTGAAAATAGATGATGTTCAGGGTGAAGATGGCTATACCACTTCGGAGCGCACTTCTATTCGCCCTACACTCGATTGCAATGGCATTTGGGGAGGTTATACAGGTGAAGGTTCCAAAACTGTGATACCTTCAAAGGCATTCGCAAAAATTTCCATGCGCCTGGTTCCGCATCAGCGTTCAGAAAAGATTTTTGAGCTTTTCCAGGATTATTTCCTGAAGATTGCTCCTCCCAGTGTAAAGGTGAAAGTAATCAATATGCATGGTGGAGAGCCGGGTGTTACACCCATCAATACACCGGAATATAAAGCTGCACACCTTGCCATGGAAAAATCCTTTGGTAAAGCGCCAATTCCCAAGCGCATAGGTGGGTACATTCCCATTGTTTCCTTGTTTAAAGACGTCCTCGATGTGGACAGCATTCTGATGGGATTTGGGCTGAACAGCGACGCCATTCACTCTCCTAATGAAAATTATGGGTTGTTCAATTTCTATAAAGGCATTGAAACCATACCCTACTACTATCAGAACTATGCAGAATTGAAGAAGTGATTTTTTAATTCTGGAAAGATGAGGTGACATCTGGTATATCGGGTGTCACCTCTTTTTATTTACTTTGGCATGTGTTAACATCACCAACCTATTCCCGCTCATGCGATACATCTTCATTATCCTATCTTTAACCTTTTCAGTGATGGCTCATTCGCAATTATCCAAGCCGCGCTTTGACTGGCAAGGACACCGTGGTGCACGTGGTCTTCTTCCAGAGAATACCATCCCTTCATTCATTAAGGCGCTTGAACTCAGAGTTAATACCCTGGAAATGGATGTAGCCGTATCAAAGGATGGCAAGATCATCATCAGCCATGAACCGTGGATGTCGGAGCACATTTGCAGTAAGCCGGATGGAGAGTCGGTTACATCACAGGAAGCTATGACTATCAAAGTCATGGATTTGACTTACGAGCAAATAAAAGCCTATGATTGTGGTAGCAGGGGTAATGAACTTTTTCCTAACCAGGTTGCCATGGCTGTCCATAAACCATCTCTTTCTGATGTAGTTGACGAGGTAAAAAAATGGTGTTTCATGAGGGCCTTACCCTTGCCTTATTTTAACATTGAGATCAAGAGTGCTCCGGAAGGAGACCACATTTTTACTCCGGGTGTGGAAGATTTTGTCCGGATTCTGACCGAAGAAATAGAAGCAGTGAATATTAAAAAATGGACGACTATTCAGTCCTTTGATGTTCGGCCATTACAGTTGCTAAGGGAAAAACACCCTGAAGTTCCATTAGCATTGCTCATAGAAAATGAGGAGAGTATTTCCCTAAATCTCAAAACCCTTGGATTCAATCCCGACATTTACAGCCCTCATTACAAGTTATTGAAAAAGAGGCATGTAAAACGGCTTCACAGGCAGGGAATAAAAGTAATTCCATGGACCGTGAATACTATTGACGAAATGCAAATGTTGATAGAGATGGGCGTTGATGGCATTATTACCGACTATCCAAATCTCATTTCTGAGGTCACAGTAAAACAATGATGTTGTAAGAAGATTATGACTTGTTGGGGTGTAGTGAAAAAACTGAGACTACCTTTTTGCACTTTTTGAATCGTCTTTCTCAATTATTTAGAACAAAACTTTTGGTCATGAAAATTTATACTGCCTTAATCCTGCTCATTACAATATCGGCCACCTTGGGCTGCAACAGCCATAAGAGAACAAGTGAAAATCCATCATCTCCCGGGTTTAACGCCACCCTTTCCGATGCGAAAGCTACCACCATAGCGGATGAAGTTATGCACGCAATGGGTGGACGTAAAAACTGGGATGAAACCCGGTACATATCCTGGGTATTTTTTGGAAGGCGCAACCACTTGTGGGATAAATGGACAGGCGATATCCGCATCGAGTCACCTGCTGACAGTACAATTTACCTGCTTAACATAAATTCTATGGCTGGCAAGGTAAAACGCCGTGGCATTGTGGAATCCCATTCCGATACCGTACAGATGCTGCTAAAGAGAGCCAAAAGTATCTGGATAAATGATTCTTACTGGTTGGTCATGCCTTATAAACTTAAAGACAGCGGCGTTACATTGAAATACCTTGGGGAAAGCAAAACTGAAAATGGCAGGCCTGCTGATTTATTGCAACTCACCTTTTCAGAGGTAGGTGACACTCCTGATAACAAATACCATGTATATGTTGACAAAGAGTCAAAGTTGGTGACTCAGTGGTCCTATTTCCGCTCTTTCGGAGATGAAAAACCCGGATTCACCAATCCATGGGAAGATTATAAAAAATACGGGAAAATTCTTCTGTCGGGAAGCAGGGGCAATCGGAATCTGACCCCAATCGAAGTACTCGAAAAAGTACCAATGGAAAAATTCAGAGAGTTTTGATTGAATGGTCACACGGTTGATAAGTAATGAGTCAAAAATAAAGTAGCCAAATTGTTTTCTTAACCACTTGAAAATCAGTTGGAAAACTTTTGCCTTTTTACTTTTTACTTTTTACTTTTTCCTAACTCGCCGAAGTCATCAACCGTGAAGTAAGTCAACAAATGGCGGTAACTTCGAATTACGCAAATATTTCCACACCGCCGAAATGGAATGCACCTTCAATAGCAGCATTCTCATCGGAGTCAGAACCATGAACGGCGTTTTCACCTTTGCTTTTGGCAAACAATGCACGAATGGTGCCGGGAGCTGCTTCAGCCGGGTCGGTTGCACCAATCAGTGTGCGGAAATCATCAACAGCATTTTCTTTTTCCAGGATAGCAGCTACTATTGGGCCAGAAGACATGAATTGAACAAGGTCAGCATAAAAAGGGCGCTCTTTGTGAACTTCATAGAATTCTCCTGCTTTTGCTACCGTGAGTTGGGTCATTTTCAAAGCAACGATTCTAAAACCGGCAGCATTGATTTTTTCCAGGATGGCACCGATATGTCCCGCCTTAACGGCATCGGGCTTAATCATTGTCAGCGTTCTATTACCAGACATAATTCTGTTTGATTTATGGTGAAAAAGAGTGTAAAACGAAACCTAAGTTTTGTAATACGTTCATTAGTTCTTTAAAACGGGCGCAAAAGTAATCAATCCCAACTTTTACTTTAAACTAAGCCCGATATTTTGGAATAATTACATTTTTTGGGAACTTCGCCCGCCAATTTTTCCCACTGATGGAGAATTACCAGGAATTAAAAAAACTACTCTCATTCCCGAAAGACATTGTCGTGACTTCCCACAGGAATCCCGACGGTGATGCCATTGGCGCCTGTCTTGGCATCATGCACTATCTCAATCTGTTAGGCCACACGGTGCGCATAGCCGTACCCTCAGAATTTCCGACCTTTCTGGACTGGATGCCCGGTGCAAAGTCGATTTTCGTGTATGACCTTCACACAGAAGAAGTGGTCAATTACCTCAATAAACCGGACATAGTTTTTTGTCTCGACTTCAATTCTCTCGACAGAATTGATAAAATGGGGGAAATCATCAATCAACTGGATTGCACAAAAGTGATGATTGACCACCACCTGGTGCCAGAACCTTTTGCTGATTTTGTCCTGCACGAGCCCCTTGCAAGCTCCACCTGCGAGTTGGTTTATGATTTCATTCAATTGCTTGGCCATGAGAAGTTGATGAACATAGACATTGCAGAGTGCCTTTACACTGGAATTCTGACGGACACAGGTAGTTTCAAATACGGCACCTCACCAAAAGTATTCAAACAGGTTGGCGAACTTTTGGAAAAAGGAGTGGATGATGTCAGAATCCAAAATCTGGTTTACAACTGCCTCGACAGTAAGTACCTGTATCTGTTGGGGCACGTGTTGAACAACCGGATGGAAATCCTGCCCGAATACCGAACCGCAATACTAACCCTGACCAAACAGGATTACGAAAAATACGAAATACAGAGGGGCGATACAGAGGGACTTGTCAATTACCTGCTAATGCTCAAAGATGTCACCATGGCCGTGTTCATCCACGAACAGCCCACAATTACCAAAATTTCCCTTCGGTCAAAAGGAAACTTTTCTGTACAGGACATAGCAAGGAAGCACTTCAAAGGTGGAGGACATAAGAACGCTTCCGGAGGGTACTCCTATATTGGCCTTCGGCCTACTGTAAAAAAATTGAAATCACTCTTACCAGAATACAAAGATCTACTACTAAACAACGAGTTATGACCGGCCCGAATCGGAGTAAATCTCCTAAGGCTTTTTCAAATCAACAATTCATGAAATCAAGCATTTACCTTTTTGCTGCATTCTTCTTGGTGTTGGCTTCCTGCAAAGACGACACAACTCCCAATGGTTACAAATTCACCCGACACATTGACACCGGAGGTGAAAAAGCCAAACCCGGAGAATATGCTTATGTGCACATCGATATCCTGGGCGATGGTCAGATATTGAATTCCACCCGTGAAATGGACAGGCCCTTGGCCATGATGGTTCCCGATTTTTCAAAAATGACGAAAGAAGACATGGGAAAAGATAAGTCCAACCCTATTGCTGATGTGGTTGGTTTGATGGCTATCGGTGATAGTGTGACTGTTGAAGTTCCGATCGACGAAATGATGCGCCAGGCTCCACAATTGGCTAATGTAAAAAAACTGGTGTACACAGTTGCTTTACTGGATATCAAAAATGAAGAGCAATATCAAATTGCTCTGGAGGAAGAAAGAAAAGCCATCGACGCACAAATCGAAGGACTGAAAGCAAGGGAATTGGAAGTTGCTACACTGCTGGCGGATGTCCTGAAAAAGTACAAATCAGGTGCATTGAAACCAGAACTTAAAGAGTTGGAAACTGGTTTGAAATATTATATCGTAGAGGCAGGAACTGGCGCGGCTGCTCAAAACAACAAACAAGTACAGGTTCATTATTACGGTATTCTGCCTTCAGGCCAAATGTTCGACAATTCCTTTCAGAGAGGACGTCCATACAATTTAACTTTGGGAATTGGTGAAGTTATCGCGGGTTGGGACCAAGGCCTTGTACAATTGAAAGAAGGAGATAGGGCCGTATTATTCATCCCTTCAGAACTTGGTTACGGAAAAGCTGGTAATGGAGATGTTATTCCTCCCGACTCCGAATTGATTTTTTATGTCGAACTGGAGAAAGTTAGCAAATAATTGACTGTTTGTTAAACTGGAAACCAGTCTGGCTCATTTATGAAAGAGCAATTTTGACACACTTATTTTTAACTAAAAATATTATGACCAACGAACAACTGATGACGTTGAAGGAAAGGTTGGCTTTGTTAAGGAGGTATCTTTGACGTCGATAAACGACTTTTAGATATTGAAGAACAGGAACAGTTAACCGCAGACCCCGATTTCTGGGCTGATTCAACCCGTGCTCAAAGTATCCTGAAGACAATAAAATCCAATAAACAATGGGTAGAAACCTTCAGGGCTGTAGATTCCAAGGTTGGAGACCTTGAAGTGCTTTTTGAGTTCCTGAAAGAAGGAGAAGGTACCGAAGAAGAAGTGGACTCGAAATACGAATCCGCTTTGGAAGCAGTTGACAATCTGGAATTCCGCTCAACTCTCAATCAGGAGGAAGATGAACTAAGTGCCATCTTGGAAATCAATGCAGGTGCTGGTGGAACCGAAGCCTGTGACTGGGCACAAATGCTCATGCGCATGTATATCATGTGGGGTGAAAAAAGTGGCCACAAGGTATCGCAGCTATGGCTGACGCCAGGCGACACCGCCGGTATCAAATCTGTCGGACTTGAAATCGATGGCGACTATGTCTTTGGCATGTTGAAAGGTGAAAACGGTGTTCATCGCCTGGTTAGGGTAAGCCCATACAATGCCCAGGGAAAACGCATGACTTCTTTTGCCTCCGTTTTTGTGCATCCTCTCATCGATGAGCGCATAGAAGTGGAAATCAATCCAGCCGACCTCGATTGGGATACTTTTCGTTCCAGTGGTGCAGGTGGACAGCATGTGAATAAAACGGAAAGTGCGGTAAGGGTGCGCCACCTACCAAGTGGCATCGTTGTGGAATGTCAGCAGGAGCGCTCACAAATTCAGAACCGGGAAAAGGCATTGGTCATGCTAAAATCGAGACTCTATGAACAAGAGCTCGAAAGAAAGCAAGCTGAAAAGGACAAACTGGAAGCCACTAAAATGAAAAACGAATGGGGCTCACAGATAAGAAGTTATGTCCTGGACGACCGACGGGTTAAGGACCATCGCACTGGATTCCAAACTCCTCAGACTGATGCCGTTCTCGATGGTGATTTGGATGGTTTCCTGAAAGCCTTTCTCATGACTAAGACGGAAGCAGAAAGTGAAAATTGAATAGATTAATTGATAAGGAAAAAGGGCTTCATTTGATGGTGAGGCCCTTTTTCATTTAACTATTTCTGTTATAATTTCACACAATTACTTATAATTCTGGCAATCTATGATGTCTGACCATCAGCCTGCTTTCTGCACATCAGCGGAACCTCTTTTGCTACCATCTGAACGGTCCGCTTTGAGCGTTCCTCCACGAGGATAATCTTACCACGATGCAGCATTTCGATAATTTCATGTGAATAATGGCGCACGGTCATCAACTCAAGGCCTTCATTCTCGATGGTTACTTTGAAGTCCTTTTCAATGCTTTTGGCAAAACGCTGAACCTTATCGTCGATGTTGTTCACACAAACTGCAAAGCTGATAGCGGTATTTTGCATCAAATTCACCTGAAGCCTGAATTCAGCTATTTTTTGGAACAAATAGCTCATGTGGTGTTCAGCGACGAAGGAAAAATCGCGTGTCGCAATGTTCATCAAAGCCTGATTCTTTTCCACGGCAACCATTGGAGGGTAATTATCATCCACATCAGGACCGATAAAAGTGCCAGGCTCTTTGGGATTGACGAATGATTTTACAAAAAGAGGAATACTCTTATTCTGCAAAGGTTTTATTGTTTTGGGGTGAATTACCTTGGCACCGTAGTAAGTCATTTCTATCGCCTCACGGTAGGAAAGCCTGTCCAACTTGGTCACGTTTTCGAAGATTCGGGGATCACCTGTCAGAACTCCCGGTACGTCTTTCCAAATGGTCATGTCCTCGCTATCGAGGCAATAAGATATGATTGCTGCAGTATAGTCAGAACCTTCGCGGCCCAAAGTGGTGGTGAAATTTTCTTTAGTCACACCGATGAAGCCCTGAGTCAATACAAAGCCGTTGTTCTCGAGAAGGGGTGGAATAATCCTTTGTGCATTTTCAATAGTCTCATCCCACTGGACCCATCCTTCACGGTAAATGTCGTCGGTAAGAATAAAGTCACGGGCATCCACCCATGAGGTAGGTAAACCCGATTTGTTCAGGTAGGCGGCAACTATCCGAGTGGATACGAGTTCACCAACGGGCACTATCTGGTCGTAAATGAAATCGTAGTTTTCGTGCGGAGGGCCATCGAGCATCCATTCAATGGTGACAAAAGCATCATTCACATCTGCATAAACAGCATCACCTTTATCGAAAAGTTCGTCCATGATGCTGTAGTGTTTTGCCTTTACATCTTCCAACAACTGATAAGCCTCACCAGTATTATTGGCATAAGCAGCCACTATTTTCTCAAGTGCATCTGTGGTTTTACCCATAGCAGAAACCACGATTACTAGCTTTTCATCCTTATATTTTTGCAGGATACCCGAAACATTAATAACCCCGGAAGCATCTCGCACGGAGGCGCCACCAAATTTGAAAACACGAACTTTTTTCTTCATTACTTGACACTTAAAAATTTTAAAAACGGCCGCAAAGATAGCCTTTTGAAAACACGTAGCACAGAGTGATTTTTCAAAAAAATCAATAAAAAAAGGCCACACATGCACATTCTGAGAGTGAATAAACATGGTGGCTTTTTGTCCTTATTGACTTGTCTAAAATGGAATCATTCCATTTCTACTTTTCTTCTTTCTTTATAAATGGCGTGGAGCTTTTCGCTACGGCGCTTTACGGAAGGCTTGGTGAACTCCCTCCTGTCTCTGAGCTCTTTCATTAACTTGACCTGCTGGTGCTTTCTTTTGTAGCGACGTAGTGCACGGTCAATAGATTCTCCACTTTTTACTTCAACAATAATCATTCAATCTTATTTAATGGTTTTATAATCTTTAAAAACGATTTCCTGGGGTTAAGTCCTGAAACTAATCCAGGCTGAAATTGATGCCATGTTTCTTAATCTTGGCATTCAGTTTCTTAAGTCCCTTGTACTTAATCTGACGGACTCTTTCTTTACCCACGCCAAGGAAGTCGCTGATTTCGCCAAGTCCAAACGTCCTTTCTTTACCGATGCCATAATACATGGACAGGACAGCAGACTCTTTATGGCTCAATCCGCTTAGTAACATTTGAATCTCCTTTTGAAGCGATTCTCTTTGCACTACTTTGGCGTCAGGTTTTGGAATAAGGTCATCCTCAAGGAAATAAGTGAGTGTTGCATCTTCACCTTCCTGCATGGGCGCATCCAGTGATGTGCAGCGCTTATTGGTAGCGAGGCATTTTTCAACGGCGTCAGTAGTCATTTCCAACTCATCGGCAATTTCTTTTGAAGTCGGTTCGCGCTCATGCAGTTGCAGAAGCCAATCACGGGCACGGAGCACCTTTATCAGGTCAGACTGATGGTTGAAAGGCACCCTGATCTTTCGGCTTTTTTCTCTAACAGCCAGCAAGATGCTCTGACGTATCCACCAAACAGCATACGAAATGAACTTGAATCCTTTGGTTTCATCGAAACGTTTGGCAGCTTTAATCAGGCCAAGGTTTCCTTCATTTATGAGATCGCCAAGTGGCAATCCACAATGCTGGTACTGTTTGGCGACAGATATGACAAATTTGAGATTACAATTGACAATGGTTTGGAAAGCCTCTTCATCCCCCTGTTTTATCCTGCGAAAAGTGTCAACTTCCTGTTCCGGCGTCAAAACGTCGTAACGGGATACTTCCGTCATGTATTTTTCCAGTGATTTTACATCCCGGCGGGTAATGGAGTGAGTAATTACTAATGCGCGCATAAGGTTACTTAAATGATTTTTAAAAGGTATGATGCTTATAATGTTCAGGCTTAAGGCTGCTTCACCAGAGGCTTCTCACTTCAGCAACAAGGTTATCATCCTTAACCAGACTCTCAGCAAAAGTCTTATGGCCTCGTGGTGCCAATAAGAAGAGCTTTCCTCCTTTTCTGGAAGCTAAAGTGCGAGTTTCCATTTGGAAATCTTCCTTTGAACCTCCTTCGTCTTAATTGCTACTTCGATGTAACTCTTTCCACCTGTTCGTAATCCAGTGATATCGGGTGTACAGGTATCGTCGTAGTCATCAGCTTTTACAAAATGTTTTGGTGTTTCAAATTCCTCATGCCTAGCTCTGATATTTGAAAAACCTCTTTTTTTGCCCATTCCAGGGCCTGGTCCATATATCAATTTTCCATTAGATAATAAGTTATCGTTAGCAAATGACCTGCAATTAGCCAGAATCTCGAATTGTAGTGGAGAGTTGTAGCGGGGCTACAAGAGTGGAGGTTTTTGCGGGAAGTAAACGAAATTATTGATAGATAAATCGAAAGAAAACGAAAATTTTAACTGCTGCATACGCTAAAGGTAACAAAAAAATCAAGTTTCGGTTTGCTATAACCTTTATTTTTTTGAAGTTTGAAGTTTTGGAAGTGATATTCCAACTATCGTTTCGTTAATGTCAGAACCTGTTTTGCAGTGCTTTTTTGCGATATGCAACATGTCTTCATTAGCATCGATACCTCTATTTTGTTATTGGTTTTCAGTAAATTATAACCTGCTAATCAATTGAATGCGATTGCTGGTAATTGCAATTTGCTCGTACTTGGTTTTTCATCTTCCTAAAGCTAATATAGTAGCAAAATTAAATTTTGAAAAAACCTGAAATCTCTGTAAGAATCCGTAATGCGTTCTTCAGCTGAATAAAGTATAATTTTACCGTAAATAATTACTCAGTGCTTTTCTCCAGGAACATGGATAGTTCAGACGGCCAAATACAGGTGCCGAGGAATTTGTTGCTTATGATATGTCTAATCATTAGCCACTTCTTTTGGTTAAGGAAATGAACAAACTCCTGGGCGAGTAACACATCAACATCAAACAGGTAATATTTTGCGTGCAAAGGATGCCAACCTAACAGGATAAATTTTTCCTCCCCTCTTTCCGGAGAACCTTTTATTAATACACAGGCATTAAACTCTAGAGGAGATAATCCTTCATTGATGTGATAGGGCAAAATATGAAAAGCATATGCTCCCTGACAAGAGCATTCCTTTAAAAACTTCAAAACCAGATTGAGCCTGAACAAAGTTGCATCAAAAAGCCAATTCACATTTTTAATGTCTTGCCAGGGCTTCCATTGTTGGTGGAGCAGGTCGTAATATTGCACGTTTCCGGGCCTGAGCTTGTATTGAAACATGGGAAGGTCTTTGGCAATAAAACCCGGGTAATAAAAAGTACAACCGCTCATTTTCGCGAATTCAATTTCCAAAAGCATGGTAAAAATACCCAAACTGTAATCCTTGAAATCCGGGTGCCAGGCTGCCTCCAGCGAAGCAATGCTCAATTTGCCGGCATCAAAGACACTAAATGCAACGAGTTGTTGTTCATGAAAAACCTGCAATTCCAAACTGCAATAATGAAATGCTTCGCTACCCCGGAAAACCAGATAATCAAAACCTGGAATCTGAGGCCATCGGTGAATTTCAGACTTATACAACTGCCACAATTCCTCCTTGCTGGCAGTTGGCTGATAAGGGCCAATCTCTACACGGAACAATTCACTGTTCCTCCTGAGTAGTTTCCTATGCCGCTTTTTGAACTGGAAGTCATTAAGGGCAATTCGAAGCATCACTCCTGATCTCCACTCGGCTTCAATGGCATTAAATGTAGAAGTGACAGCAAAATTCCCATGACGAAACCAACCATGTTCCAACATTGTATCGATGGAATCTGGTGTAAGGCTCTTTATTTGCTTTCTGCCATACAACGCATTTGGGAATTCATGTTCAATTCTTTCTATCATACCAAAGTGATGGTCGGTCAGATAATGGAAGAAGCCAAGATAAGTTTAATTGTGAACTGTGTTTTAATAGCCAGCCTTCAGTTTACAGCAAAAAAAAGACTTGGGCACCTGGCCCAAGTCGAAATGGTTTAGCAAGTTATGATGGCTAAAATAAAAAGTATGCTAATTAGAATTGAAAACCTGACGGTTTGTAATGACACTCAAAACCGTGGTTTAATCCACCTGATCGTGCAGATAGGAATTGCCGGTTCTCAATACTGGCTCCTCTTCATCAGAAATGGTCCAGCGGGAATACGCCTGCTCAGATGAATGCGGAACATCATCGAGGTCAACACCCTTGCGCAAATAGGCCGGTTGCATTTCTAATTCATTGACGGTGCGGGGGTTGCTCAATTTCGGTTTAGTGTTAATGCTCGCTGATCTTTCCCGCCTTTTGCGGTCAGCCAAAATTCTCCTTTTCTCCTCCAACTCATCAAGGTCATTTTCATCATTGACATAAAAATCGTCAGCTTCATGTTTATTAAATCTGCCGGTACCGCCTCTGACAGAATCGAACTCGAAAACATTGGCGTTTTGGTCTTCTTCTTCAAAACCAAGACCCTTCAGTTTACTGGGTTGAAATTCGTTGTCTTCCAGAGACACCCTGATTTGGCGGGCATTGGACCGGCGGTCTTCTTGGTGGGCATTCCTTTGAATAGTTGTTCGTTCAAAACCCGTAGCAATAACAGTTACACTTATTTTATCACCGAGTTTCTCTTCGTAACAATTTCCCCAGATGAGGTTTGTGCCCTTGCCGGCTTCTTCCTGGACAAATTCTGTAATTTCAAAAATCTCGTCCATGGTCACTTCTTTTCTGCCGGAAGTAATATTCACAAGTATGTGTTGTGCTCCTTTGATGTTATTGTCTTCGAGAAGAGGAGAATTCAGTGCTTCATCGACCGCACGCTTGGCACGGTTCTCACCTTCTGCCTCACCGGTACCCATAATAGCTACGCCGCTGCCACGCATGACGGTGTTAACGTCTTCAAAGTCGACGTTTACATAACCAGGTACGGTGATGATTTCCGCAATGCCCTTGGCAGCAGTGGTGAGGATGTTGTCAGCCTGCCCGAAGGCCTGGGAAATTTGCAGATTTCCATGGATGGCCCGTAGCTTATCGTTGGAAATCACAATGAGGGTATCTACGTTTTTCTTTAGTTCTTCGAGTCCTTCAAAGCCTTGACATACCCGTTTATTGCCCTCAAAAGTGAAGGGCAGGGTAACGATGGCAACAGTCAGAATATCCATCTCCTGTGCAGCTTTTGCAATGATAGGAGCGGCTCCGGTACCGGTTCCACCACCCATACCAGCAGTGATGAACACCATTTTACATCCCTCTTCGAGGTAAGATTTCACATCTTCGATACTTTCCTCACAGGCAAGTTTACCGATGTTGGGTTTGGAACCTGCGCCTCGACCTTCGGTCAAGGTAGGGCCGAGTTGGATTTTTACTGGGACTGGGCTTTGATCCATTGCTTGCTTGTCGGTATTACATATCGCAAAGTCAACACCAAAGATGCCCTGCTTAAACATGTGTGTAACAGCATTACTGCCTCCACCTCCTACACCAAGAACCTTGATGATAGGCTTTTCATTGGAATCATCTATTAGCTTGAAAATCATAACTGCTGAATTTGGACTTTGAATGCTTCCCAATTTGCCAAAACAGGAACGGAAACAGGAGGCAAAACTTCGAAAAAGAAACAAACAAAGACTTGGTTAAATAATGTATTGTTTTGAGTGTCAGTAATTCATTTTAAAATTTTGAATCGGGTTCAGTCTGGAACCATTCCTTTGTTTTCTGGAAAATATTGTCCAGCCATTTATTGGATGAGGCATTTGCTTCCTCCAATTCCTCCGCAGCTTTCAAAGGATCTTTCTCTGCTTTGTAGCTGATTTTTCCATCTTCCAGGTCTTGGATTCCTTTAAGCAATAATCCTACTGCTGTCGCAAACACAGGGCTGCTTAACTGATCGCTGTAACCATGTGCCAGATGCTCTACAGGTATCCCGATTCGAGTGCTGATACCAGTATGGTATTCTGTCAGTTTGTCGATATGATTCAGTAATGCACCGCCACCAGTCAATACTATTCCACCAATGAGTTTGTTTTCATAACCACTGCGGCGAAGTTCCCAAACAAAGTAGTCGAGGATTTCTTCCGCCCTGGCCTGAATGATGTGAGCCAGGTTTTTTTCCGAAATTTCTTTCGGTTCGCGGCCCTTTAATCCAGGAATGGTTATGATGCGGTTGTCATAAACTTCGTCAGCAAGAGCAGAACCAAATCTGACTTTCAGCTTTTCAGCCTGCTGCTGCATCACATTGCAGCCCTCTTTGATGTCTCTTGTAATAACATTTCCGCCAAAAGGAATGACAGCGGTATGGCGGATGATGCCATCTTTGAATACCGTAATATCGGTGGTGCCGCCACCAATATCCACAAGTGCAACGCCGGCTTCTTTTTCTTCATCACTCAGAACGGCGGTTGCGCTGGCTATGGGCTCTAAAGTCAGGTTGGCTACATGAAGCCCGGCTCTCTGCACGCACTTTACGATATTTTGGGTGGCAGAAATCTGACCGGTAATGATGTGGAAATTGGCTTCCAGCCTTACACCACTCATTCCGATGGGGTCAATGATTCCCTGCTCGTCATCCACCGTGTATTCCTGAGGAATAACATGGATAATTTTATCACCGGGAGGGAGTACCAGTTTGAACATATCATTGACCAGTTTCTCAATGTCAGCCATTGAGATTTCGGTGTGTATATATTCTCTGGTGAGCATGCCGCGGTGCTGCAGGCTTTTAATGTGCTGGCCAGCAATGCCGACGTGGGCAATTGTAAATTTTTGCCCGGCGAATCGCTGGGCTATGTCCACAGCATCGGTTATTGCTTTGACGGTTTTTTCGATATTGGAAACTACTCCGCGGGATACACCCTCACTTTCGACTTTTCCGATTCCGAGAATTTCAAGCCGGCCATGTTTGTTTTTGTATCCCGCAAGTGCGCATACTTTTGTCGTGCCTATGTCCAGGGCAACTACAAATTCCTGATTGGTTAAGTCAGAATTCATCATAACATGGTTAATTTATACTGATTATGTTTGGTTGTTTTTTCTTTATCTCAATAGAATATTACAATCATCGCTCACAAACTACCTGGCTTGCAAATCTCAAATCAATCGTCCGGTATTTTTGCCATCCTTCACGGCTCATTCCTTCCAGGTAAAATATTTTCAATTTTTTCATTTTATCTTCCAAGCCTTCTATGTTTCCTAAAATGACTGCCTGGTCTCCAACTTTCGGTATGAGCACGTATTCGCTCCTGTTGTTCACATAAATCTGCTCGAACATAGCCTTCCACAAATCATCAGCAGCGATGAACTGGGCTAGCTGATACAAATCTTTCATTCCATGGCGACGCTTTTTCAGAAAATCAGGAGTATGAGGTGGCACTTTCCCGTTGACAACCAGCGTTCTGGATGTGAAATGTTTCGACAATGGCACCCGAAATCCATCTTTGTCGATGTAATATTGTGCACCAACTTCATCAAAGACCCGCATTATAGGCTCTCTTTGCTCCACATATATCTTTATTCTGCTGTTGGCTGTCAGCGCAACTTCTGCATTCAACACAAAGGGGTCTTCTTCCAAAATCCTCTCAATTCTATCTACATCAACGCCACCGGCAGCTTGCTCATCGAGCGATCCACCCAGGCTTCTGTTGATAATTTTGATGATGTCGGCACTGTCAATCAGGAAATTTCCACCTTCCAGAGGTTCTACTTTAACCACAGTGGCATGAACAACCATTTCTTTCTTGCGCTCCACGGCAGCTGCCACGATAACGAAAATCATTATCCCGCCCAGCAGCCACCAAAATCGCTGCATCCCTGTCCTGTTCGTATTTTCTGTTTGGCTTTCCATGTTATTATTTATTTCCTTTTCAACAGTATCTCTTTTATCTGTCCGACAAACGTATCGATATCACCTGCTCCCAACGTCAGTAAGACCTCAAAGTCTTTCTCTTCAACCACCTTTATCAAGCCCTCTTTGCTGGTCAATATCCTGCTGCTGTTTTTCATTTTTTCAAAAATCACTTTCGAACTGATTCCAGATATGGGTTCTTCCCTCGCCGCATAAATATCCATCAGTATGATTTCATCCAATTTGTCCAACTCCTCGGCAAAGCCATCCATAAAATCCCGTGTGCGGCTGTACAGGTGCGGTTGGAAAATGCCACTGATTTTTTTCCCGGGAAATAATTCGCGTGCTGCACTTACAGCAGCTTTAATTTCCGTGGGGTGGTGGGCATAATCGTCGATGAAGACTGTGTCATCTGTGCGAAGCACCATTTCAAAACGCCTCTTTATTCCTTTGAAGGAGACCAGCGCCTTTCTTGCCGAAGATTCTGTAACACCCAGGTGAATTCCCACTGCCATGGCGGCGCAGGCATTTTCGATATTGTGCCGACCCGGCATGGACGTTTTCAGCAACTCCCAATGAATTCCTTTTGAAGGAGCTAAAAAGTCAAAAACGAAGTAACCATCAGAGCTGACTCTAACATTAGTAGCTCTGTAACCGCCATTGTTTACACCGAATGTTTCAAAATCATTTTTGTCAAAATTCACTGCCAGGCTATGCTGAATCAGTTTTATGCCGCCGGGTTTCAACCTTTTCATAAACTCCTTGAATCCCGTTTCATGCACTTTTTCGGCATCGCCGTAAATGTCGAGGTGATCGGCATCCATGCTTAGCAAGACCGCCACATCAGGCGAAAGGTGCAGGAAACTGCGGTCAAACTCATCAGCTTCCACAACCACCCAATCACTGCTACCCTGCACATAATTTGACTTCCAGTTTTGGGCTATACCACCCAAAAAGGCTGTGCATGCGATTCCGCCACAATGCAACAGGTGTGTGACCATTGAGGAAGTAGTCGTTTTGCCATGTGTGCCGGCAACTGCAACCGTTTTTTGGTTGCGGCTGATCATACCCAGCACTTCTGCTCTTTTTTTCAATGGCGTCTGCCTTTCCTGAAAATAGTCCCATGCCTTATGCGATTTTGGTATGGCTGGTGTCCAAACCACCAGGTCTATTTCCTTTGGAATCAGCGACACATCCTCTACATAGTGAATTGTCATCCCTTCTTCGACCAGCTTTCTGGTCAGGGTTGTTTCGGTTTTATCGTAACCATATATCTCCATGCCGCGCTGAAGAAAATACCGGGCAATTGCCGACATGCCTATCCCGCCAATTCCCAGAAAATACACCCTCTTTACGGCATCGAGTTCCATGTTTTCAAATGTTTGCGTTCAGTTTTTAACCAACCCAATCACCTCTTTGGCTATGTCCTCGGCGGCGTTGGGTCTTGCCATTTTCCTGATGTTATTGCTCAGTCGGACTGAAAGTGCTTCATTCCTCAGAACCTCAAGTGCAGTCCACATCATTTCACCTTCAGCCACTCCATCTTTTACCAATAAGGCAGCATCTTTTTCAACCAGTGCCAGGGCATTTTTTGTCTGATGGTCCTCCGCCACGTTTGGTGAAGGCACCAGAATAGCTGGTTTACCTACCAGGCACAATTCCGAAATGGTGAGGGCGCCTGCGCGACCAATAATCACATCGGCTGCAGCATAAGCCAGGTCCATTCTGTCGATAAAGTCAATGACTATTACACCTGGCAGTTTTGCAGTTTCACAGGCAGTATATGTTCCAATGTAAAACTTGCCAGCCTGCCAAATCACCTGTACATCTTCATTTTCAGAAAGTAACTCAGTGCTTGCTGCCATCGCTTCGTTAAGGGTGCGTGCACCAAGACTTCCACCTACCACGAAAACTGTTTTCTTGTTTTTGTCCAATCCGAAGTGGCTGTATGCATCTGTTCTTTTAGTATCCAGTTTTTCAAAAAAATCAGCTCGAACAGGGTTACCTGTAAGGACAATCTTTTCAGCCGGAAAAAAGCGCTCCATGCCATCGTAAGCCACGCATATTCTTGCTGACTTTTTAGCCAGAATGCGGTTGGTTACACCCGGGAAAGAATTCTGTTCCTGCAATAGAGCCGGAATACCAAGTGCCGTGGCTACATTGAGTGTAGGACCACTGGCATACCCTCCTACTCCAACGGCTACATCGGGTTTGAAATCCTGGACAATTTTTCGTGCTTTCCACCAACTCGAAGCGAGTTTGACTGGAAAAAGCAGGTTCTGCCATGTCAATTTTCGCTGGAAGCCGCTTATCCACAATGCTTCGATGGGATATCCGGCTTTTGGAACTTTTTCCATTTCCAGCTTTCCTTTTGCCCCCACAAAAAGAATGTAAGTATCAGGTCTTAGCTTTTTTATAGCATCGGCAATGGCAATGGCGGGAAACACATGTCCGCCAGTACCACCGCCTGAAATAATCACTTTCATATTCTCATAGCTTTAGGGCGTATTATCCCAGGTCATTGGATTTGAACTACCCCCACTTTTCTTCAATGTTTGCCCCGCCAATGGCGTTTCAGCCACTGCCATTTCAGCCGGACTAACCGGATTTTGCTGTGCTGTGGCCTGTTCTATATACCTACTCACACTTAATATGATTCCGAAGAAAATGCAGGAGAAAATAGCCGAAGTACCTCCCCAACTCACCAGCGGCAATGTCAGACCGCCAACCGGAACAAGGTGCACTGAAATGGCCATATTGGCTAAGGCCTGTATGACGATGTTCATAGTCAGGCCCATCGTTATCATGGCCCCAAACGATTTCTCACTTTTAGTCACCAGAGCAGTTGCCCTGAAAAAAAGCAGGACGTACAATGCTAACAATATGAGGCCTCCAAACAGGCCATATTCCTCCATGAATACGGCATAGATAAAATCGGCGTAGGGAGTTGGAAGATAATTCCGCTGTATGCTGTTGCCAGGGCCTCTTCCAATAAATTCTCCATTGGCAATGGCAATCTTGGCCTGCTGATTTTGGAAAGTTCCCTCAGCCCTGTCGTCGAGAAATTCCGATACCCTGGTGGTCCAGGTATCCACCCTGACATGTTCCGGGGCAAATTGCCATACGACAATCAGGAAAGAAAACATGACTATCCACAGCAACACCAGTAATCCGAGGTACTTGACGTCCACCCTGCCGATAAACATCATCAGGAATGTTGTCGCAAATAGCACCAAGGCAGTTGATAAATCCGAGGGTGCTATCAAACCGCAGATAATAATGATGGGCAAAATAATGGGCACAAAGGCTTTACTGAAGTCTTTGATGTAGTCCTTATGTCTCGTAATTTCTCTTGCAACAAGCAGTATAAGTGCCAATTTAGCGAAATCAGAAGTCTGGAATGTGAAACCCAGGAAAGGAATCTGAATCCAGCGCCGTGCATGATTGATTTCCACACCAAAAGCCAATGTGAACATCAGCAACAGCACTGCCAGAACCCACAACCATGGCGCCATTTTCATAAAGCGCATGTAAGGGGTAAGGTATGCCAGGTAGGCCATAAATAGTCCAAACCCGATGATGAACACATGTTTGATGAGGTAAGAAGTAGTATTGCCACCGCTGAGTTTGTAGGCAATAGTTCCGGTGCTGCTGTACACTGCCAGCACAGAAAATATCGACAACACTGCCAGAATCATCCAGATGACTCTGTCACCTCTTAACTCCGCATATAATCTTGCTCCGAAACTCATGACGATGGTTGTAGTTTGTTAGTTCTCATTTCTTTTCCAGGCTTAGAACCGCTTCTCTGAATTGGTTTCCCCTGTCTTCATAATTTTTAAAAAGGTCGAAGCTCGCACAGGCTGGACTCAATAAGACCACATCTCCTGCTTCAGCATGTAAGGCAGATTTTCTGACGGCCTCTTCTGCACTTTTAGCTTCTTCAATAATTCTGAGGTCCTCAGAAAAGACCTTAATCAGTTTGCTGTTGTCCGCCCCCAGGCAAATCAGTGCTTTCACTTTTTCCCTTACAAGCTCCCGGACTGGACTGTAATCATTGCCTTTGTCGGTTCCACCTGCTATCCAGATGACCGGCTTTTGCATGGCTTTCAATGCGTAGTAAACTGAGTCCACATTGGTTGCCTTGCTGTCGTTGATGTATTCCACACCATCCAGGGTTCCAACTAATTCCAGGCGATGCGGTACCGTTACAAAAGTTTCAAGTCCCTTCTGAATGGTCGCAGCATCCATCCCAACTTTCATTGCCGCTGTTATGGCACAGGCAGCATTGAAAAAATTGTGTGGTCCCTTTAGCGAACATTTTCGCATATCGAAGGTGGCGTTACCCATAAAGAATTCTTCAACTTTTTCAAAGTGGTTTGGAATTTCAATCAACTCAGGCCCTTCAATCGGCTGCCGTTTTCTGTAGGCATTCATTTCAGCATCGTCGGCATTCAGAATGAAAACATCTCCTTTTCCCTGATTCATGGCAATGCGAAACTTTGACCGGACATAGTTTTCCATTTTGTACTCATACCTGTCCAGATGATCTGGGGTGATATTGAGCAAAATGGCTATGTCGGGGCGGAACGTTTCAATACCATCCAATTGAAAGCTACTGAGCTCAAGCACATGGTATTTGTAAGTGTCGCCGATTACATTTCTTGCAAAGCTGTATCCTACATTGCCACCCAGTGCCACATTATAACCTGCTGTTTTCAGCAGATGATGAGTCAGCATGGTTGTAGTCGTTTTGCCATTGCTACCCGTTATGCCAATAATGGTGGCCTTAGTGAATTGGCCGGCAAACTCGATTTCAGAAATCACCTTTTTGCCCTGCTTCCGCAATTCGACAACCAGCGGGTTGTTATCCGGAATGCCCGGGCTTTTCATGATGACATCTGCGTCCGAGATGCGCTCCCAAGTGTGTTTGCCTTCCTCGTGTGGAATGGCATGTTGTTCCAGTTCATTCTTGTAGTTCTCTTTAATCTTTCCAGCATCCGTTACGAACACTTCCCAATGGTGGTATTTCGCGAGCAACGCCGTCCCTACCCCACTTTCACCCGCTCCAAGAATGCTTATCTTTTTCATGGCAATATTGTTTGTCCGGACTTCTACCGGATTTTCAGTGTCAATAGTGTCAGGGCAACCAGCAGTACACTTATGATCCAGAACCTCGTCACTATCTTGGCTTCAGGGTATCCCTTTTTCTGATAGTGATGATGCAGTGGCGACATCAGGAATACTCTCCTGCCTTCACCGTAAATCTTCTTGGTTATTTTAAACCAGGTCACCTGTATCATGACGGACAGATTTTCGGCGAAGAAAATCCCGCACAGCAGTGGAATTAAAAGCTCCTTGCGAAGCAAAATGGCCATAGCAGCGATAATACCCCCCAATGTCAGGCTACCCGTATCACCCATGAATACTGCCGCCGGATAAGAATTATACCAGAGAAATCCGATACAAGCTCCAAGGAATACAGCGGCAAATACGACCATCTCTCCTGCTCCCGGCAGATAAAACACGTTGAGGTAATCTGCCAGGATGACGTGGCCGGAAACGTAAGCGAATATGGCCAGTGCCACACCAATGACACTGCTCACTCCCGTCGCCAGCCCGTCAAGCCCGTCTGTCAAATTAGCTGCGTTGGACACCGCCGTGATGACGATGATGACCAACGGTATAAAAACAATCCAAACATATTTTAAAGCCTTTTCTCTTTCGAACGGCAGTATGCGTGCATAGTCCAACTGGTTGTTTTTAAAAAACGGCACGTTGGTGATGAAGGCCTTCGAATGAATCATTTCAAGTGTATCGCCTCTCGCATCTTCAGCGAGATAGGTTTTTCCGACCAGGGGATAACCTGATTCTTCGGCAGTTTCTATATCCTGGCGGATGGTTATTTCATCACTCGATAACATCGTCGTGGCCACTATCAATCCACAGCCTATCTGGCCGATAATTTTGAATTTACCACTGAGTCCTTTTTTGTTTTTGCGAAAAACCTTGATGTAGTCATCCACAAAACCGATAATGGCCATCCAGGTGGTCACCAAGAGCATGACCAGCACATAGATGTTTTCAAGGTTGGCCACCAATAAGATGGGTATCACAATGCCCATTACTATGATGACTCCACCCATAGTTGGTGTGCCCTTTTTTTCAAGCTGGCCATGAAGGCCAAGGTCTCTGACATCTTCACCTATCTGCAACTGTTGCAGAAAAACTATTATCCGTTTACCCCATATCGTGGTAATGATTAATGCAAGCAGCATCCCCATACCCGCCCTGAAAGACAGATAACTCCACAGTCCGGCTCCCGGAATGTCGAAGTTGGTCTGTAGCCAATCAAATAAATAGACGAGCATGGTTTATTCGTTTCTTTGTTTGCGTTGAGTAATATCTAGTTTCATTCTCAACTATTACAGATGCAGAAAAAACAGCGGACTTAATTGACTTCCAGTCCGCTGCATTATTCTGCGTTCAGTCTGAGAAATGCAGGCTCTTATTTGGAGCCCGTTAGAAACAGTTATTCTTGTGAAGCTTTGGATGCTTTTATCCAAGTTCTTCCTTCAGTATTGATTTATCGTCAAATGGGTGGCGAACCCCGTTGATTTCCTGATACTTTTCGTGTCCTTTTCCTGCTACCAGGATGACATCTCCCTGAGTAGCCAGTTGACAGGCGGTTCTTATAGCCTGGTGCCTGTTTTCAATACTCATGGTCTTCTTTGTCGAAGTTGGTGGCACTCCTTTCTCAATTTCTGCAATAATGGCCGAAGGATTTTCTGTCCTCGGATTATCGGAAGTGATGATAACCAGGTCGCTGTTGTTGCAGGCCACCTTGGCCATCAACGGACGTTTGGTTTTATCCCGATCTCCACCGCAACCAAAAACTGTTATCACTTTACCACGACCTCTTTGCAGATTGACAATGGTTTGAAGAACTTTTTCCAGTGCATCAGGTGTGTGCGCATAATCCACGATTCCGATGACCTTTTTCTGCTCCTGCAATACATAGTCAAATCTCCCTTCTGCAGCTTTCAGGCTGCTCAGTACTTTGAGAACCTCCATTTTATCCTTTCCCAGCAGGGTTCCCACTGCATAGGCAGCCAGCAGGTTGTAAGCGTTGAATTCGCCAATCAAGCGGGCATGAACTTCAAGCCCGTCGATGTCGAGCTGAAGGCCTGTGAGATTGTTTTCCATCAACCGGCCTTTGAATTCAGCCTGCCGACGAAGAGCAAATCCAAATTTTTTGGCTGCTGTGTTTTGCAGCATGACTTTGCCCCTTTTGTCGTCGAAGTTTGCTAATGCAAAGGCAGAAGGGGAAAGATTGTCAAAGAACATTTTTTTGGCTTCTATGTAAGCCTTGAATGTTTTGTGGTAGTCGAGGTGCTCGTGGCTGATGTTGGTAAAAACGCCGCCGGCAAATTGAAGGCCTGCGATACGCTTTTGCACCACAGCATGTGAGCTAACCTCCATAAAAGCGTATTCACAGCCCTCCTGTACCATCTGCTTGATCAGTAAGTTGATAGACTCCGCATCCGGTGTTGTGTGTGTAGCTGTAGTTCTTTTCTCAGAGACCCGGTTTTCAATAGTAGAAATGAGACCAGTGCGATATCCTAATCCGGAAAATAAATCATAGAGTAATGTTACAGTGGTAGTTTTGCCGTTCGTTCCCGTTACTCCGACAAGTTTTAGCTGGGATGAAGGTTTGTCATAAAAGTTGGAAGCCATGAAACCAAACGCTTCAGCACTGTCGCCAACTTTCACAAAGGTTGTCCCTATGTCAGTATTGTCGGGCAATTCCTCACAGAGTATGGCAGTTGCACCATTTTGAATTGCCTGTTCAATGAACTTGTGACCATCAGCTACCGTCCCTTTTATGGCAGCAAACAGATAATTATCTTTTACTTTTCTGCTGTCTAATGTCAAGCCTTCAATTGTCGAGTCCTTTTTCCCAACTACCTCACAGAAACCAAGGCTTTCGATTATTTCGCTCAGTTTTTTCACCATATTCTTTTTTAGCCAACTCTTAGTACTACAGTCTGCCCACCTGCCCTTGTACCGGGCCTAATGGATTGTTGTCTTACTTTTCCATAACTTCCATTGACCCTCACACGCAACCCTTTGTTTTCCATCAAGTAAATGGCATCCCTCAAACCCATGCCGAGAACATTGGGTACCGTTCTATCTCCAACCGGCAATCTCATCATTTTCAGGCTATCCGGAGCTACGGCCTTAAGTACTGCCCAGTCACCTTCTGAGCGATTGACATAGTCAACCCGCAATTCTTTGAGAATACGCCGCAAATCAGGCATATACCCTGCGTCGTAAGATGGCATGAGCCTTGACTCCAAGGGAAGTTTTTTGGAGGCATTGACGACGGGGTATAACTCTACCTCCGTGGCCATAGCTTTATCAGCTATTTCTCTGAATACCGGAAGAGCAACCTGGCCCCCATAATAACCGGCTTCTTTGGGTTTGCTGATGAGAACTAAGCAAGAGTAAACAGGATTATCGGCAGGGAAATAACCTGCAAAAGATGCCTGATAACCTTTAACCTGTGTTTTGTTTTCGAGGCGCTGATAACCCAACTGGGCAGTTCCCGTTTTTCCCGCAAATTTGTAAGCGGAAGACCTCAACGAATAAGCTGTACCCCAAACACTGTCAACCACTCCTTCCATCATGGATTTCACGTGCTTTATGGTTTTCTTGGAAGCAATGCGACCTTTGATTTCGGTTACCGGGAATTTCTTCGTAGTAATACCATACTTCTGGATTTCCCTGACCATGAAAGGTTTAACATACACACCATCGTTGGCAACAGCGTTATAAAAAGCAAGTAATTGCAAGGGAGTCACTGTGAGTTCGTATCCCATTGCCATCCAGGGCAAAGTTGTACCACTCCATCCATCTTCTGAGGAATAGGGGCGTTTCACAAAAGGAGTCGGCTCCCCGTTCATTTCTATGCCCGTGGGAACGGTAAGATAAAAGTCGTTGAGGCGCTGAATGTACCTTTCCGCCCTGTTTTTAGTGCCATAATTCTCATAGACCAATTTTGAAATACCGACGTTCGAAGACATTTCAAAAGCCTGCTTAATAGTGACGTTATTAAGCGTGTGGGGATAGGCATCCTGCAATTCTGATTCAAAATACTGGGTTCTCCCCTGTTCCAGATCCACGCTGTCATTTGGGTTAATGTATCCATCCTCCAGCAAGGCCATTACAGAAGCAAGTTTAAATGTCGAACCTGGTTCCGTTGCTGTGCCTATAGCGTAATTGTAAATTTCCCAAAGTTGCCCTTCGCGTGTCCAACCCAGATTGGCGACTGCTTTTATGGCTCCCGACTTTACATCTATGAGAATAGCCGTTCCGTACTCCGCCTGGTGCCGAATCATTGCTTTTGCAAGGGCATTTTCAGTGATGTCCTGCAGATTGATATCTATGGTAGTAACCACATCCTTCCCGCTCCTTGGCTCTATTTTGGTCAGGTCATTTATGGGTATCCACATGCCATCGCCAACCCTGTACATCAATTGTGTACCAGCTTCCCCCCTGAGGTATTCATCAAAAAATCCTTCCAGACCTACACTGATGGTATCGCCGCTTGTGTAACCAATGGTTCGGTTAGCCAAAATCCTGAACGGTCTTTCCCGTCTGTAATGTTGATTGGCGATGAATCCGCCTCGGAACTGTCCAAGGTTGAAAAGAGGGAACGTACTCATGAGTTCTTTCTCCTCAAGCGTAGCGTCTTTTTTCAGCAGTATGTACCTTTTTCCGGCATCCCGTTGAGCCTGCAAGAACTCTTTCATTCCGCCGGGAGTGTATTCCGGGTTAATAAAGGTGGCAATGCAATAAGCAAGGCTGTCGATGTTGGCATTCCAGCTTGCAGAATCAATAGCAGATGAGTTTGGGTCGAATCCTATGTTGTAGAAAGGCATGGAAGTAGCCAGAAGGCTTCCATCTTCGGTTAAAATGTTACCGCGTTCTGCCTCAAGGGGCACTTCCCTAATGTACAATTCCTCACCCTTGCTTCTCCACTTATCCCCCTCTATGATGGAAATTTTAATGGCTTGCGCAAAAATTGCAATGGCCACCATCACCACACCCACCAGCACGATGTACACACGGACAAGAACTTCATTTTTAGCGTTGAAAGCCATGAATCGCAGTTGTTTTCTTGAAAAATGCCGGCCCGGTTTACATAAGAACATTCTCCGGGCCGACACATTCGTATGTTTGTTTACTCTTCCGCTTGAATAATTTTCACCCTTCCAGCAGATTTTTTCAACCCCATTGATGCGACATCCTCACCAATCTCCGAAAGACGGCTTTCAAACATCAGTTCTGATTTAATGGAATTGTATTGCCTTTTGAGTTCTTTTACATCCCTTTGCAGGACCTGTATGTTGCGGACCTGCTTTTCTGCGAAATGTGTATTGGCTATATAAATGACGGCGAGAAATCCCAGGAACAGTACGAAAGGCAAATTCTTCAAAACCGCGGACGCACTCATGTTCCCGATTTCGAAATAGTTCCCGAATGATTTTTTTTTCTTAGCCATCGCCTGCCAATTTTCCATTGCCGGAAATCAAGCCAACTGAAAGCCATACTTGCTTTCCAGATTATTAAAACAATTGCTTTCTCCGGTTTCTCATAACTGCTGTCCAACCTTCCTGCGTGTGTCCTTTAGTTCTTAATGCCCACTCTCATTTTAGCACTTCTTGCTCTCGGGTTTATTTTTATTTCCTCCTCCGAGGGCACAACTACACCTTTATATAATAATGTGAAAGGCCTTTCAATTTTTCCGTAAAAGTCACTCCTGACCACACCTTCCACATTTCCTGTTTTCAAAAGATTCTTAACCATCCTGTCTTCCAGGGAGTGATAAGATATAACCACCAATCTTCCTCCTGGCTTCAGCAACTTTCCGGAAGCTTCGAGGAAATCACGCAAGGCGCCCATTTCATCGTTTACTTCAATTCTCAAAGCCTGAAAAACCTGTGACAAGTACCTACTCTTGAATCCTCGAATCACTGGCTGTATTACCCTAAGGAAATCGCCAATGGTCCTGATTTCTTTTACTTCCCGTTCCTCAACAATTTTTTGCGCCAGCGTTTTGGCGTTTCTCACTTCACCGAAGTCACTGAATAGTTTTTGTAATTCGGCAATGCTGTATGAATTTACAATTGTGGCTGCAGTAACCTCTTCTGATTGATTCATGCGCATATCCAACTCGGCGTCGAATCTGTAGGAAAATCCTCTTTCTGCCTCGTCGATCTGATGCGATGAAACGCCCAGGTCAGCCAGCACCCCATCCAACTCTTTAACCCCATGCAACCTCATAAATCGCTCGATGAACCTGAAATTGTGGTGATTAAAAATAAATCTTTCATCTTCCAACAAATTCCGGAGAGCATCATCGTCCTGGTCGAATCCATACAATCTCCCATTACCATCCAATCCATTCAAAATAAGCCTGCTATGTCCGCCCCCGCCAAAAGTCGCATCAACATACCTTCCACCTGGCTTTAATGCCAGCGCTTCAATGCAAGCTTTTGCCAATACTGGTTCGTGGTAACTCATAGGCCTGGAATTTACTGCTCTCCTTGTAAAGACCTTACAGAAGCACCACCCATTAGTTTTTGCGCCAAGCTGAGGTATCTCTCCTGAGTCATCCGCATATGCTCTTCAAATGCTGCAGGTTCCCAAATCTCAATCTTGTCGGTAACACAATGAAACACGACATCGGTCTCGATATTAGCCCACTGAAGATGTCCGTTGGGAAAATTAAGCCTGTCTGCATTGTCTTTCCTGAGCAGAGATACCAAATGAAAATATTGCCTCTTGAAAAGGCGGCTTTCAGTATCAAAATCATTGAGCATGCTTACACTTGTCGACTCCTGGTCCCAAACTTTTTTAGGATAAAGAATCAAACAACTTTCAAATCCTTGCTTTACGATAAAATTATCCCTGTCCTCAACGGGAAGTTGGTCAAGAAAATCGGAAGGCAATCTTAACCTTCCTTTCGAATCGACCTTGCAGGAATATGTACCGTAAAACTGATACATTGCACAATTTGGATGAATAATGGCCCAAACTTAATTTATTTTCTCCACAAATCCCCACTTCCTCCCACCATTATATTAAAAAAAGTTTTCCACATTATTTTTTAAATAAGAAAAAATACTAATTTATCAACAAATTAATTAATATCCTATCGCTATTTGACGACAAATTCTTTATCAGCGATTGTTGCACGGAAAATAAATGTCCCACTTTCCCCCACAAGCAGTGGAAAAAAGTGGCAATTACAATAAACTTGAAAATTGAAAAGGGTCGGTTGCCGGCTTAATGAATGTTTTCAGGCAACCAAAGGATAAATCCGGGATGGGAAGCTAATTAATTTGTGTTTTCAGCCACAGCATTTTCTTCATACTTAGTGTCCAGTTCTTGGCTTTCTTGTTTTCTAAAAGAGGCGAAGATACTGATCCATTTCATCTGAAGCACACCCCAAATTGCTTCTCTTACAATGCTTTTGGACATTTTAGAACTGCCTTCTATTCTGTCGGTAAAAGTGATGGGTATTTCACGGATTTTAAAACCCAGAAGTTTGGAGGCGAATTTCATTTCTATTTGAAAAGCGTACCCAATAAACTTAATCTTATCGAGGTCTATTGTTTCAAGCACTTCCCTTTTGTACCCAACAAATCCTGCCGTAGGGTCCTTTATCCACATCCAAGTAATCATTCTAACGTAGTAGGAAGCACCCAGAGAAAGTACCAACCTATCCATTGGCCAGTTGACGCATTTCCCTCCCTTTACGTATCTGGAGCCCACAATAACATCTGTTTTGCCATTCTGGAGTTCCTCCAACATTCTTAGTAGATCCAGTGGATTATGGGAAAAATCACAATCCATTTCAAAGATGTAATCATAGCCCCTTTCCAGTCCCCACTGGAAACCAAAAATGTATGCCGTTCCTAAACCGAGTTTACCACTTCTTTCATGCAGAAAAAGGGTATTGGAAAATGATTCTTGCTGTTCTTTCACCAAATCGGCAGTGCCGTCCGGTGAGCCATCATCAACAACAAGAATATCGAATCGGACGGGAAGAGCATGTACTGCCTTAATCATGGCAACTACATTTTCACGCTCTTTATAAGTAGGAATAATGACAAGGTTCTTTGACACGCCTATATGATATTATTAAAATTAGTTATCCAACCATAGCAAGTATGTTGCCAAAACGCCTTTGTTCAACATTGAAAACCAGCCGGCATTGAGTAAATCCGGCACAAAATAGAATAAGCAAATCACTCAACGTTCATCGAGAAAGAAAAAAGATTCCCGATAAACGACAAACCCTGACCGCATCAACGATCAGGGCTTGTATTGAAACGGTCTGTATTTAATGTCATTTTTACTCTGTGCGACCGCCTTTCATGCTATGCTGCAGAGCAGCTAATTCATCCCATTTTCCTTCAGCGGCCAGTGCAGCCTGCTGTGGCCAGGTAGTCGGGTCGTGCATCTTATACCTGGAACCAGCAGCTTCCAGGATTTCACGAATCTTGTCAGCATCCGTCGCTGCCAATTCAGCAAAAGTGTTAATACCGGCGTCAGTCAACAAAGAAGCGATCTTTGGTCCAACGCCTTCTACTTTCTTCAAGTCGTCTTTGCCGGCTTTAGCGGCCTTTTTGGGAGCTGCTGCTTTTTCTGTTGCTTCCTCTTTTTTAGCAGGTGCGGTTTTCGCAACGGCTTTTTTCTCCTCTTTTACCTCAGCGACTTTTTCTTTTTTTGCTTTTACAGGTTTTTCAACTACTGTTTCTGCTGCTTTTTCCACTTTGGGTTTTGGAGCTGGAGTAGCTTTCGCAACAAGGGGTTTTTCTTTTACGATGGTCTCCGCAACTTCTTCAAAAGGAATAATGCTGACAAATGTTCTGTCCATGCGACCTTTTTGAAATGCAACAGTACCATCTATAGCAGCATGCAAAGTGTAATCTTTACCCATGTAAACATTTTCACCTGCATGAAATTTTGTGCCGCGCTGACGAATAATGATAGCTCCAGCCAATGCACCTTGTCCTCCAAATAATTTCACACCGAGTCGTTTACTATTACTATCCCGGCCGTTACTGGTTGAACCTTCACCTTTCTTATGTGCCATGTTCTTTAATTTTTAATTGATTAATAAAAAAGTATTAAGCCGAGATTTTCTCAATACGAATCCTGGAAAACTGCTGACGGTGGCCATTTTTTACTCTGTAGCCTTTGCGTCTTTTCTTTTTGAAAACAATGACTTTATCGCCTTTCACCAAAGGCTCCAGTACTGTGGCACCTACATTGGCACCTTTCACTATCGGCGTGCCGATTTTGACAGAACCGTTGTTGTCAACCAGTAGTACCTGGTCAAATTTCAACTCGGCTCCTTCTTCGGCTTCTAACCGGTGGACAAAGATCTCCTGACCTTCCGTCACTTTGTATTGCTGACCGGCTATGGTTACGATTGCGAGCATGATTAAAAAATTTTGTTGTTTAATGCCTGATTGAAGAAACGATAACGTTTATCACCACCCCAAAAAGCGGGCGCAAAGATAAGCCTGAATTTGGTAATAACAACTTTTCACAGTAGCAAAATAAAAGCATCCCACTCCATCATATCAGGAAACTGGCTTCTTATGATGAAGCGTTTTTAGAATTGGAGCATTTAATGGATAATAAATTTCATCGGGAAATGAACACCCTGCCACTTTTTATGATGTAACCAGCACTACGGATTCGATAGAAATACTGGCCATCCGGCCAGTCAATACAAGTTATTTTGGTGGTCTGGCGATTTGTGAGATTTTCACTATGGACCTGGATTCCAAGTGAGTTAAAGACCTGAACTTCTGTTTTATGCGATTTATCAGGCAAAGCACTGAAGCTTATTTCAAACCAATCTCTGGCTGGGTTAGGTGTCACAGCCACTTCAAAATCCTTTTTGAACAATGATAGAGTGGATGTACTCCCGTCTTTTCCAAGAACAGTCAATTGAAAATCATCGAAATAGAAACCATCCTTATTCACAGCCTCATCTGCTTTCATTCTGAACAGAAAGCGTAAAGATGTACTGTCCCCAGACAGGTACTCAGTCAGGTCTATTTCTTCTTTTACCCAAAATGGCTGAATACCATCGTACAGTGGTTGATTGTACACCTGTGAATAAGTCCCGTTTTCCGTGTACTTGCCGCACAAGGGCTGGAATTGCCCACCATTTACAGAAAGCATAACCATGGCATAGTCTTCATCTTCCTCGATATCCCATCTTGCCCAAAAGGACAATATTACAGCCTTTGCACTCTTTACTTTTAAATCTTCTTTGAGTGTTATTTCACTTAAAGTATTTGGTTTATAGGGGCTGCCCGGTGAATCAGTAATGGAATAAGATGCTGAATAAAAATGTTCCGCTGTTAATCCCCACTGCCCAAAAACTGTCCAATTATTCAGGTTAGTAACTGAATCTGAGAATGCTATTACTGCCTTGTCGGAATAAACCTTGCTAATTGGAAACCGGAAAGTGTATAAACCATTATCAACCAATAATTCCAGATGAATGCTGTCACCATTTTTGACTGTCGAATGCAATTCAAAGGGAATACTTCCTCCAGCCTCATCAAACTGTTCCAGTTGAAATTTCAACTCATCGCCGATGGAAAGAAGTTTTCCATTTTTGGATATGAGATTAACAGAAACTGGCCCGCCCCTGAGTCCCAAACGTCGGAGCAGGACAGCCACCTTGCTCTCTTTACTCGTGATAAATGGACTATCGGAATGCCTTAATTCATTGTAGTTCAGGAGCAAATGGGCAACAGACATATTCATGCCGAAAGCTTCTTTGTTTAGTCCATCAATCTGGTTCCTGGCAGGCCAGAACCCGTGTTGTGCGGAACCAATTTCAGGAGTAAATGCAAATATCCGCGCTTTCAAAGTAGTATCTCCGTACATCCAGTCATCGGAGGTGCCATTGGCGGTGTAACCCAAAGTCCGTGTGGATAAACCAAAATTATACGCATTGTCTTGCGACATCAACTCCGCCCAGGTCCGGAAGACCTGTTGGTGAGTGGTTACAGAATCGGCAAAAGACCATGGAAAAAGCAACGCATTACCAAAGGTATGATGATTGAGTGCAATCTGAAATTGATGGTCTTTGCAAAATTTTGTCATCAACTGGGTTTCGGGTTCCGACTCAGGGAGTATCCCTCTGTAAGTCTGTGATTCAGATGAAGAAGAAGACCCAAGTTCATCGTAACCCCATTCAAAATCGTAGTTGCGGTTAACATCTACTCCAAAAGAACCATCCTGGTTATTGCGCCGGTTTTTTCGCCAAAATCCTCCTCCCGCCGGATTGGTTTGTTCATTATAAATGTATCCGTCGGGATTGATGCAGGGCACAAAGTACAGCTCTGTATTATCAACTAAATACCGGACTTCTGGATCAGTTTCATAGTTTTCGAGCAGATACCACATGAAAAACAACAACTGTGAAAGACTGTTAGGTTCCCGGGCATGATGTAATGCGGTGTAAAGCGCTTCAGGCTCATCTTCGTCTTTTTTGGGGTTGTCCGAAATCTTTACCCAGTAAACAAAACGGCCCTCATGAGTCAATAGTGTGGAATCGATGGGCTGCCGTTTTCTAAAAATTTTCGGGTAGCGGGCAGCCATTGTGTCGAGCACATCAAGAAGTTCCTGATAGGTATGATACCCTCCCATGCTGCCGTAAGTGTATTGTCTTGGTGTACTTAAAGTAGGGTAAAGCTCAGAACCGCTGCACGAAGATTGCGTTCGGCTATCCACAGAAAATTCAGCATTCTTTCTGACTAATTCATCTTGTAAATCAGCTACAAGGACTTCTGATAAGAATCCGGCCGTTTCAATTTGTCTCAACTCCGTTTCGCTAAACTCACTGATCAGAAATTTTTCTGGCTGGTAAATCCCATGTGTAACATCTATTCCCAGAGAAGCCAATTTTAAAATGGTGTTTTCTGAAGTAAGCCAGACTTTGACGCGGGAATGTGTTTGAGCAAGAGTGCTCAGACTTAGTAGTGTGATAATCAGCAGCCCTACAAGGCGCATAGTCTGAATGTTTACCGGGTTTAACACAAGGCAGTAAAAGTAGTTGAAAGAGGTATAACCAAAGTATCAATTCCGCCAGTTTGCAAATAATATCATTAGTCAACTATATGATCGCCTGCACATCTCAAAAACAACACCCCGTACTTCAATAAGCCCGGGGTGCGTTTTTTCTTTTGCGAACTGGATTATTCGTTACCATTCTCAGAAATTCCTTTCCTCACCCGCTTTTTGGTCGTTGTTATTCACTTTACTGCGTCTTTCTTTCGATTTGAAATCGAGCTTGCCAAAGCGATAACTGAAGCTGGCAGAATAGGAGCGGAATGGAAACTCAAAGTTGGAATACTGTCGGAAACCATTTCCGGAGAGGTCTGAACTGAAATTCAGGCTTTTGTGAAACAGGTTTGCAATGCGGATTCCAACGCTTCCTCTTTTTCCAAAAATATCTTTTTGAAGACCGAGATTGTACATCCAGAACGTGGCCTGGCTACCCTGCAAAGTAACCCTTGGACTGCGCAGCATCGCAAAAACCTCCATTTTCATATCCCAAGGCAGTGTCAGGGTGGAGCCGACATTTCCGTTGAATTCGAATCCCTGATTGGATGCATCTTTACCAGCAACAATTCCGCTAACGTCAACTCTTCTTATATCGACGTTTCCTCTAAGTTGAAAAATCTTTTTCAGCGTACCTGATACAAAAAAGTTAAGTCCAACAGAATTATCATTGCCAACATTATCAAAAGTAGTGCGTGATATGCCGGCAGCATCCACAGACAGGATGTTCTGAATAATTCCTTCCGTATGCCTGTAATATATCGAGCCATTCATGACCACGCCCTTGACAAATGTATTGTAAGCCAATTCAACGTTGTCTGTTAGTTCAGGGCTGATTTCAGGATTTCCAAAAGAAATATTGTTGCGGTCTTCCTGATTTACATAAGGGTTAATGAATCGCAGGCTCGGCCTCTGAATCCTTTTGTTATAGCTCAGTCTGATGTTGGAAAACTGGTTCATTTTCCTTGACAGAATAATGCTGGGAAGTAAATTATCATAATCGTTGGTGAATTCTGTGTCACTCACCAGGTAGTTACCAATAATATTCGTTCTTTCATATCGCATTCCAGCAACCAACCCATAAACATCTGCAAAACTCCATGTTAGTGAAGTGTAGGCAGAGTAAACATCCTGACCATAGTTGAACTCATCTGAACGGCTCGCATCTCTTGCATAAGTCTGCTGGACAGCATTAAGCGTATCAAACCTGAAATCGCTGTCAATTGACCTGAAAACTCCTTTTAGACCAGTTTCTAATTTCAGTTTTTTGGAAAATGGATAGATGTAATCTACCTGTAGAGTTGTTTCCAGGTTGTTTCCATCGTTTTGCCCTTTTTCATTTATAAGCAGGTAATCGAAATTACCTGACTGATTTAAGATACTCATGGCATCGTCCTGGTTGCCGCTTAGCTGTACACCCATACTGAATTCCTTCTCGGAATTGGGAAATGTGCGCCGATAATCCGTATTCCAGTCAAAACCGGAATTTAAAGTCTCTGATAAAGAATTCCTGGATGACTCCTGTAACCAATTTTTGGAAGGATCAGAAAACCTGGCTGTAGTGATTCCCTCTCTGTCAAATCCAAAACCTCTGAATGAAATGTTAGAGTTGATGCTGTTGTAGGCATTGATGTCGTAATAGGCACCAAATGAGCCATGGAATCCGACACGTTGCGTAGCAGCTACACCATTTTGAATAAGGGACCTAACAGAGGAGCCAATAGTATCAGTCCTTTCAAAAGTAAAATTTCCATCTCTATTAGGTGACCAAACACCAAAGCCACCACCATTTACTCCAAACCTACCTTTTGCGGCATTCAGATTGGCAGACATGGTGCTTTGCCGGTCACCCGGAGCTATATTAATATTTGCCGTGTAACCGTCAACCTGTTTCTTTTTGGTGATGATGTTGATGATACCGGCGCTACCTTCTCCTTCGTATTTTGCCGAAGGAACAGTTAATACTTCAACGCTTTTGATTTGGTCAGCAGGAAACATCTTCAAGGCATCGGCCAGGTTATTTGAAAACATGCCGCTCGGTTTGCCGTTGATCAGAATTTTGATGTTGGTAGAACCCCTCAGGGAAACATTTCCATCGAGGTCAACTGACAGCAGGGGGACTTTGCGCAAAACATCAGTAGCATCACCTGAACCAAGTGTTACGTCCTTTTCTGCATTATAAACTATCCGGTCAACCTTGTTTTCATATAGTGCTGCTTCACCCTTAACTGTTACAGTTTCCAGGACAACATCTAATGGACTTAGGTTAATACGGTCAAGGCTAACATCCGGTTTGGTTGGAGTCAGTTCCACGTTAGAAATTACCATTGGCTGATAGCCAACAAAAGATACGTGTACATTATACTTGCCAAGCTTGACGGAGGGGAACTTAAAGCTTCCTTTCTCATCACTTACAGTTCCATCGGCTTCTTTTCCATCTGATACTTTTATCAAAACCACGGAGGCATAGTCAATTGGGGTGCCGGATTGTCCGTCTGTAATTTCTCCAACTATCCTTCCGGTGATGGAGGAAGAAGCAGCAGCCGACCATCCTCCGGGGGTCATTTGCTGGGCAAAAAGCAGATTGGCAGCAGCTATCAAAGCTGCAATCATCAAGGGTTTTTTCATTGTTACTAAATTAGTTATCGAAAAATTAGGTGTATCTAATAGATTATTGTGTAAACTGGGGAAATGAAATAAATCCTCTTTTCACCAGTAATTTCAACCGAATCAAAAATTCGATGGGCTGTTTAACACCCGACTTGAAATAAGGTTTAGTATTTTCCTGACAATCTTGTGACAAAAATTTGTCACAAATTTAAACTCAGTATGGGCTGGGAATTTGGATGAAAATCAGGAAGGCAAAAGAGGTGGCATCACTCATTCTAATGCCACCTCTTGTCTGTTTGGATTAGAAGTTATTTTCTTCAAGAACTTTTTGGTCTGTGTTGTTGACCTTATTTTTTCTTTCTTTCTGTTTAAAATCGAGTTTGCCAAATTTGTAACTGAAACTCGCCGAATAGGACCGGAATGGGTAATCAAATTTCCAGCTTTGGCTGAATCCCTCACCGGAATAGTCGGAGCCAAATTCTATTGATTTATGAAAGAGATTGGCTATTCTGACGCCAATGCTTCCTCGTTTGCCAAATACATTTTTCTGTAGTCCAAGGTTATACATCCAGAAATCTGATTGAGTTCCCTGTAAAGTGATTTGAGGGCTTCGCAGCATCGTAAATACTTCTGCCCTTAAATCCCAGGGCAGTGTAATAGTTGATCCAACATGTGCCAAATAAGTTAGTCCGCTGTTACTGGCTTCTTTGCCGGAAATAAATCCATCGACATTGACTTGCCGGAGTTCAATGTATCCCCTCATCTGGAAAATCTTTTTCACTGTACCGGACAGGAAGATATTGGCACCAAAAGACTTGTCGGTTCCCACGTTGTCATAAGTTGTCCTTGAAACACCAGCTGCATCCACGGTCACCACATTTTGGATGATGTCATTGGTCTGTCGGAAGAATGCATTTGAACTGATTACTACACCTTTTATATAAGATGAGTAACCCAATTCGAAATTATTTGAAATCTCAGGGCTTAACTCCGGGTTGCCAAAGGAAATGTTCTGACGATCTTCCTGATTCGAGTAAGGATTGATGAATGTGAGACTTGGGTGCTGTATCCGTTTGTTGTAGCTCAATCTCAGATTGGTAAACATGTTTAACTTACGAGATAAAATCACACTCGGTAAGAAGTTATCTTTTTGAGGACACTTTAGCGGTGTACCTCTTGTCGGGATAAAATCACACTCGGTAAGAAGTTATCGTAGTCGTTGCTGAATTCAGTGTCATCAAAAAGATATTCACCGGAGATACCCGTCCTCTCGTACCTCAAGCCAGAAATCAGACTGTACAGGTCATTAATCTTCCAGTGAATTGAAACATAACCAGAATAAACGTTTTGACCATAATTAAATTCGTCAGATCGCCTGCGGTCGAGTACATACACATTCCGCACTCTATTTAAAGTATCGTAGGTAAAATCGCTGTTAATAGCACGAGCGATTCCCTTTATCCCTGTCTCCAGTTTAGCTTTCTTAGATAGCGGTAAGATATAATCCAATTGCAGGGTGTATTCCAGATTGTTACCGTCGTTCTGACTTTTCTCATCCCGTAGCAGAAAATCATAGTTTCCAGTCTGACTAATCAGATTTTCAGAATCTTCTACGTTGCTGCTGGCCTGAAATCCAAGGCTGAACTCTTTTTCTGACTTTGGAAAAGTGCGTCGATTGTCTGTATTCCAATCAAATCCGGAGTTCAGGTTTTCAGCATCTGATTCCCTTTTCATCTCCATATTAAACATGTTGAAAGGGTCACTGAAATAGGAATTTCCTCCACCGTCACGTGTCAATTGGAATCCCCTGAAAGAGATATTTGAGTTGATGCTGTTGTACGCATTGATATCGTAAAATGCACCGAAGCCCCCCTGGTAACCGAATCGTTCGGTATCGTAGGTGCCATCCTGCACCATTCTTCGAACCAATGAACTAATGGTATCATTTCTCTCAAAAGAAAAATAACCATCCCGGGGTGGGCTCCAGGAGAGCTATTTTTCTGACAAAAGGGGATGTTTTAAGGTCAGACTTTTGGACTTGGCTTATGAAATTAACTCGATGCTGAAATTAAAAAGGATTACTGCACACCTTTGACTTCAGGCATCAATAGCAAACAGATGTTCTTTTTGAAAGAGGGTTCCGTTGAGAATAACTTATAACTATTTGATAAACAAAGGAAAAGATATTCTAAGGTCAATACCACGAATCTGCATGTATAGATGATTCTTTAGCTGGTATTTCCATTCGTTACGATTTTTAGCATACCCACAAAAAGCTATTTCTGTCTTTAGTGGAAGAATGATTCACTTCATTATCTTTCCATGACTTTTATCATCTTTCAACTGGGAGCCATTATCCATTTTTGCCCTGATTTTACGTTTTGGGATTTTAGTTACTAAATGTTTTGTTGTGGTAACAAATGCTGCTCTGGTAGTATTTTTCAACAAGAAAATACAACAAAGGCGGGTAGAAACTACAGGGCAAAAATTTGGTTCTAACGTAAACAGATTTACAAGATTATCTAAGTCAAATCAGTCAGTTATGTTGAAATCAAAAATCTTTCTTTACAGTACAATTGCCGTTTTTTCAGCAGTTGTCTTAGCCGGCTGTGTGTATGATCAAATTCTTCCTGCAGAGCCAGATCCTGGGGTTGTGTACAGTTTCCAAAATGACATAATGCCTATTTTCAACGCGGCTTGCAATACACCGGGTTGCCATATTCCAGGCGGTCCACCGCCCGATCTTTCCCCAGCAAATGCGTATAACGCCTTATTTAAGGGTAATTACATTAACCTTGACAAGCCCGATGCAAGTGAATTGTATCAATGGATGAAAGGTACCAGAAGATTGCCCATGCCACTTTCCGGTCCTAATTCCGAGTACAATGTCAAGGTACTTGGATGGATTACCCAAGGTGCGAAAAACAATTGATGACCCCTGCAAGGGTTTCTTGACAATTTTTCAGAATGAAATAAAATTGAAAAAAGATGAAAAATCATTTTTCCACTATACTGAAGATTACTACTGGCCTGCTTCTGATTGTAGGTTTCAGCTCCAATATTTTTGCACAGGACGAAGAAGAAGGTGGCAAGGTTAAAGACCTGCGTCCTGTTCGCAATACATTTGAAAGCATCATACTGATTGACAACCAAACAGTCGACGTACCCATTAAAGGTACCTTCGAATGGGATATCCTGCACCGCTTTGGTACTGTAAATAAAGGCTTTGATGATCTTTTTGGTTTTTATGCCCCTTCGAACATCAGACTGGGCTTCTACTATGTACCAGTAAACAACCTTATGGTAGGCTTTGGTTTGACAAAAACCAATCTCACTTGGGACCTGAATGCCAAATATGCCATCCTCAGGCAGGCAAGATCAGGTGGGATGCCGGTCAGTCTTACCTATTTTGCCAGCATGGGCATTGACTCAAGAGCAGCCAAGAATTTTGTAAAAAGCACCGACAGATTATCCTATTTCCATCAATTGATGCTGGGAAGAAAGTTTAATGACAAATTATCGATCCAGCTTTCCGGTAGCTTTGCACACATGAACGTAGTGCCCGCTTTTAAAGAAAACAACGAGGTATTTAACGAATACGAGCACGACAACTTTGGCCTTTCGTTAATAGCAAAGTACAAAGTGGGAGAATGGGTAAATCTGATTTTCAATTACGACAGGACTCTGACCAAACACCTTACTTTGGACCCAAAACCAAACATTGCGTTTGGCGTGGAATTAACTTCCAGTGCCCACCAATTCCAGATTTTCGCTGGAAACTATTATGGCATAATCCCGCAGCGCAATCTATTATTCAACAGGAACGACCCTGGAGAAGGGAATTTCCTGATTGGATTCAACATGACGCGGATATGGAATTTTTAATTTAGAATGACTCTGTTAGACTGACACCTCTTTTCATTAAAGGATGAGCTAACCATAAATTTTCTCTAATGAAAAACGTATTTAAAACAGTTTCTGTCCTTTTAATGATTTCATTTTTTGCAGTGAACGTTGCATCAGCTCAAAAGAAAGGAGGTCCGTGGAATGTGCCCGCTAACTATAAGGCGATGAAAAGCACTGTCAAGGCTGGTGATGCCTCAATAAACTCCGTTGGAAAATCACTTTACACCAAGCATTGTAAATCTTGCCATGGTGCCGCAGGTCTTGGAGACGGCCCAAAAGCTGCCAGCCTTAAGACTCACTGTGGTGATTTCTCATCTGCCAAATTCCAGGCATATTCTGACGGGGAGATTTATTACATGTCGTTTATCGGCCGTGATGAAATGCCCAATTACGAAAAGAAAATTCCCGATGAAGCTGACAGATGGGCAATTGTAGGCTTCATTCGTAAAATGAAGAAATAACAGTAAAAAATCAAAGGGGTGTTCAATTCTCATTGAGCACCCTCTTTCTACTGTGATATTTCTATTCATCCCTTTCCCCACACTTATACTGTATCAAGATGATTACAATATTTTCCAGAGAGGGATTGCCCTTTTTATGTCGGATGGTTATAGCAGTATCAGCTCTGATTCTTTTAAACTTCGGCCTTCATGCACAAACTGAGGTTAAAGAAGAGGTAAAACAGCTGAATGAAAACTGCCTTAAATGCCATGGGCAATCCAAATACAAATACACAAATCCGGAATCAGGTGCCGAAGTAACAAAACGGATGTACACGGAGTGTATTATCAATCGAAAAGATTACTATATCTCCAATCACAGAACTTTCAAATGCATAGATTGCCATTCTGCGGATTACGATACTTTCCCTCATCCGGGAAGATTGAGAATGGAACAACGTTATACATGCACCGATTGCCATGGTATGTCCGAGGCCGACGAAAAGTTCAATTTTGAAGTTATAGAGTCTGAGTTTCATGAAAGCGTACACGCAACTAAGCATAGTGAAGTTTTCAATTGCTGGATGTGCCACAATCCGCACTCTTACAAGATCAGCATGCGAACCCAAGACAAGATTAAAGAAATTGTCGCCTACGATAATGCGATTTGTCTGAACTGCCATTCTGATGTAACTAAATACCAGATTCTCACCGACCAGGTGATCCCGAATATTCTTGCAAAACACGACTGGTTACCCAATCAGGGATTACATTTCAAAGCAGTTCGCTGTATTGAGTGTCATGCCAGGACCAGTGATGAAATCCTGGTCGCTCATAATATACAACCCAAAGAGAAAGCTGTAAAACGCTGTGTTGAATGCCATTCTACTAACACTATTCTCATGACTACATTGTATAAGCATAAAGTAAAAGAGGAAAGAAGTGCTGCCGGTTTTTTCAATAGTGTCATCATGAATGAAGGTTATCTTATCGGTGCAAACAGAAACTACTACCTGAGCTTACTTAGTGTAGTCATGTTTGCATTTGTATTAGCCGGAATAGCAATTCACGGAACATTGAGAATCATTAAACATAAAAAATAATGGCAGGTAAATTATATCTCTATCCTTTATGGGTAAGACTATGGCATGGGATTAATGCCATTCTTATCATACTCCTTATAGTTACCGGAGTCAGTATGCAGTATTCAGATATGCAGAATCCATTTATAAGATTTGATTTAGCCGTGTCCATACATAACATTTGCGGGATAATGCTTACAGTAGCTCATCTATGGTTCGTTGTTGGTGCTTTCAAAACACCAAATGGCAGCCACTACAGGGTGAATTATAAGGGCCTTGTCGGAAGGCTCAAAAAGCAGTTCAATTACTACAGTTTCGGGATTTTCAAAAATGAAAGGCCCCCATTCCCGATCACCACCAAATTGAAGTTTAATCCACTTCAACAGTTCTCTTATGTAATTACAATGTTTATTTTAGTTCCTATTGTCATTGTCAGTGGTTGGGCTTTTCTTTATCCTGAAGTTATCTTAACCAGGATTATGGGTGGCAGTGGGCTTATGGTAAATGCATTCATACATGTTATCATTGGCTATTTCGTGTCTTTTTTCATGTTCATTCACATTTACTTTTGTACTATCGGTGCTTCCTTTACAAGCAACTTTATGAGCATGATAACCGGTTATCATGAATCGAAATAAAGTGTGTCACATGAATATTGAACATTGCACTAACTGCAGCATTAAGAAATTCTTAGGATATTATTCAATGGCTCTGAGAAACTGATTCTAAATTGCAGCGGCCATCAAATTTCCTGTGCGCTGGTAGGGCAATTGTCTATCAAATTATGACAGATGACTCTTCCAATGCACTTTTTTTTTAAAAGTATCCCGCGCACTAAATGTCATCTTTTTTTTGACAAAAGTCATTCTCACTGTCTGTAAATTTAAATCCTTTCCAACTTCTGAAATCTACTGCACGACTTAGGACTTTTTTGCAGCTGTATACCACGGGAAATACAATCATAATTTTGTGACTTTTCTAAACAAAATTTCAAATAACCTATTCATTATCAATCGATAACAATAGAAGGATTTCTTTAGAAATTACTGATACTTTATGATACAGTGTTGTGAATTTTATGAGGTTCTGTTAATGTCGAAAAAAGACAGAAAAATGTTACTACATAAGTATGTAATTCTGTTACTTAGCAGCTCTTTAACGCAATAAGTTTTCACCACTAAACATAATTAGATTATGAAAAACATTTTTTCCATTGCCATGGTGGTAATTTTCTTGGGGATGATCGGAATGGCTTTTATAGCTCCTGACCAAGCAAAACCCTGGTCTGTACCCGACAAAGACAACAAAATGACTAATCCGACTAAAGCTGATAAAGCTGCTGGTGCTGCTCTTTGGAACAAGCACTGCAAGTCATGTCATGGTACAAAAGGTTTAGGAGATGGCCCAAAGGCTGCAACACTTGACACTCCTTCAGGCGATTTTTCAACCAAAGCTTTCCAGAAGCAAACTGATGGAGCGCTGTATTACAAAACAGCAGAGGGTCGTGATGACATGCCTGCTTACAAGAAGAAAATCCCCGATGCGGAAGATATGTGGCAAGTTGTTCATTACATGAGGACATTTGCTAAGTAAGCTATCTTCAAATCTTATTCAAAGCCGTGGACTTTAATGGAGTCCACGGCTTTTTTGTTTTATACCCTGCTACTTCGGTCAACAACATTCTTCGAAATTCTGGCCACATTTCTGTTAAAATGAAAAAGCCCCGGTCTGGTAATCAGCCGGAGCAGTTTTCAAATACCATTGAATGAAAGAACCAGTTCTAGTCTGATTCAACCATATCCATTTTTTTCCAGGGTGGCAACAGCCACAATAGGAAAGCCAATACAAAGAATGGAACAATGATCCAGAAGAGGGTCATTAATAAACCTTCACCTCCAATCAATCCAAGTTTGAAGCTTGTAAAACCAAGGAAGCTTTTCGAAAACAACTGTCCCCCAATGACAACATTCCATCTCATGAAAAATATACCAATTAGTACTAAGACACTAATCAAAAGATAAACCACCCGGCGGGTTCCTTCTACTGGTTTTGTAAACTGGAAAATCGCCAAAACTACTAATGGTATAATGGTTCCAATGCCAATTTGTAAGGTAGTCAACGTTAGGTACAACTGGCCAGACATCAACAAAGAGATTATTTCAAAAGACTCTTCTGCCTGATAAATTCTATGCACCGTATCCAACGACTCCAAGGTGAAATTCAGGATTAGCATATAAAAAAGGTAACTGGCTGCCATATCCAGGCATTTGATATCCGAAACTTTCCTTCTGAAAAACTGAATAACAATGTAGAAAAAGATAACTATGGCAATCCCTGAAACAATTGCGGACATCAGAAAGATAATGGGCATCAAAACGGATGACCACCACGGATTGGCAGACAGGGAGCCAAATATAAATCCCACGTAACCATGCAACAGGAAGGCCGAAGGGATACCAATAATTGTAATGGCATACCCTATCTTTTCATCCATTTTTAACACCTTCGGAGAAATATCCGTAACTCCCAAGGTCAGAATTTTATACACCCACTTCATGACACCGGTTTTCTCCTGAGACCAAATGACAATGTCGCGCCGGTATTCAAACCAAATTTCAAGCAAGAGTACTACCATGAGATACCATAAATACACAAAACCAAAAACTGCCATAGCAGACTTCAGATGTGGTGTAATCATGATTAGATAGGCACGCTGTGGTTGATCCAAATGGCTCACTAATGGCATAGGTGCGACGAGCAGATATGCCAACGCTACCAAAAGTGCCAATAGATAGATGGGTTTTAAGGCTTTCACATTGAAGACCCGCTCGAGAGAAGCCAATATAAATGCTCCTGCAACCAATCCAGTTAGATAGGGATACAGGACTATTAAAACTGACCAATACAGTTCGACCTCATTAGGATAAATGAATCCTTGAACCTTGTTCAATGCGTCGTAAAGATGTTGATAATGCTCATTCATAATTTACCTTACTTCTTTGTTCAAGCCATTGTAAAATAGTTTGGAACCTGTGTTTAAATGTGGTTTCAGAACATGCACATGGTTTTCTTTGATGAATTGCACGAGTTCACTTTCTTCATCTCTTAGGTCACCAAACAACCTGGCACCTGTTGGGCAATTTTGCACACAAGCTGGCAAGAGGCCTTTTGTTATCCTGTGGTAGCAAAGGGTACACTTATCGGCTATTTTCTTTGTCGGATGCAAGAAACGGCAACCATAGGGGCAAGCCTGAATGCAGTACCTGCAACCGATACAGTAAGTTTCATCAACCAATACCACTCCTTCCGGACTCATGTAAGTTGCACCGACAGGGCAAACTCTTTCACAAGGTGAGTTGTAGCAGTGATTGCACATTTTAGGCACATAGAACGATTTAAAAATATCATCCTCCGCCACAGACTGGGTAAAACCGTCGTGCCCACCGTTTGGAGATTCTACGACAATCGTTCCGTCGTTTTTGATGGTATACTGTTCTACCCAGGTCATGAAGAAAAATGGTTCTTTCGGAACATCATTTTCGATTTTGCAGGCTTTGACACAGTTGCCACAACCAATGCATTTGTCTATATCAATTCCGATTCCATACCAGGGCCCTTCACCTTTGGGTTCTTTGGTAGCAAACAGCAGTCCTGTAACGGTGCCTGACATTGATGTTAGGAGAACTGCTCCTGCCGCTTTACCGGCATTTACAAGGAATTTTCTCCTCGATTCGCGGTCTTTTATTCTAAGTTCAGCCATGGTTGGTGTGGATTATGACAGTTAGTACATTTATTATCATCAACGTTATGGTCTTTTAAGTCTACCATCACAATGGCATCAGCAGCTCTTGTGGGATTAAAACTGTGGCAGGACCCACAAGAGTTGCGCGTATTCACAACATCCATTTTGACATAGTTAGTAGTATCCTGGTGCAGGTAACCTGGTCCATGGCAGATTTGACATCCTACCTTGTCATGAAGACCTTCAATCGCCAAATCTGTTATATCCTGGTGACAATCAGCGCAGGATTCATCTTTCAGGTATTTTACAGTTTGGGCCTTTACTTCACCAAGTGAATCGCCCCTGTAGTGGCCATATTGGCCAAAAGAGTCATCAACAAGAAAACTACGGAGTATCAGGAAGAGCGCAGTGACACCCAGGAATACCAGAATAATTTGTCTGAGTTGTGCAGGCATTGGAATGCAGTTTAGTGATGAAACTAATTTTCACTATTGCTCTCCAATGGAAGGTGTATCTAAATGCAAATAGGTTAATTACCGACGGACTGTAGATACTCACATAGACCATATAATATTGCCCGTCAGTACAAATCTAAATAGTTTTATTTGCGAAAAAAGCCAAATTCCAGGATGAAGCCCGCTTTACGGTTAAGGTGGGAATTTTTAATTGATGTTTGGTCAATCCATAACTTCATAACTGTTTGGTATTCAACAATTCATGTGTCTAAACATTGAATGATTTTCAAGGGTGCCTTTTCTCAATAATGCGCTATGATTTTTATCACTCTGATGTAATTTTGACATTGTCAGGGTTCGAAAGCAGAAATCAGATTGAATTTTGATTTAATCTTTTGATGGATTTTGGATTTGTTGGGACTCAGAATGTGTCAAGCCGGTATAATGCTTTTCAAAACAAGAAACTGTTGAAAAAAAAAATTCCCATGGTTTGGCAATGGAGGAGTTTTTAGGATGTCACACCTCATTGTTTCTTTAAAAAGGAAAATAGCTCGATGAGAGAAGAGGTTTCTATCAGCTTAATGGAATTCACTTTTACTTATTCACATAATAGATAGTCACAAATCACCACAAACAAGTCTTGTGAAGGTGGAATTGATTGCCATATATTTGATTCACGATGTAAAATTCCTCTTTTCGCTACTCCTCCAATCATTTATTTGTATAATTGACGCAATAGCTCTCATCTGTCAGGGTTCAGATTAATGGATTTTAATCCTGCTGTTCTGAAATAATTGAGTGAGATGAAAGCAGTCAATTACATAATTCTATCAATAATCTTCTGGGCACTTTCAGTTAGTTCTGATGCACAAAACAGCGCAAGCCATAATTTAAAAGTTGGCATTCCTGAGGCAGCACTTTTATCAATCAACGCAGGTAATTCAGTTATTCAGCTAATCAAGAACAGTAATAATGTTGCTGGCGGCAACATCTTTTTTGAAGAAAACCATTCTCCATCACACCAGTTGTTCTATACTTCAATAATTGGGAATGGATTGGAGGGAACCAGGACAATAGCAGTATCCTATGAAGGCCAAATACCTGAAGGTTTAAATTTATTTCTGGAATCGAGTGAATGCAATGCAGCTGGTGCTGGCACGAAAGGGAAAACTCTCGGAAAAGTTCAATTACATAGCCCTGGTAATACCTATGATATAATAAACAACATTGGTAGTTGTTACACTGGAAATTCCCCCGATAATGGACACACGCTCACTTTTTCCATTACTACCAAAGAATCAAATGAAGCTGCAAATCTTCCAATCGCTTCTTTTTCACTGGATGTTACTTACACCCTATTAGACATCTGACCTTCTTCACCTTCTTTCAATTTTCCTAATAGCTCTTTAGGCATCTTTGTCTTAATCCGTCAGGTATAATGTCTCTGTCCAAATCTATTGAATTAAACATTCAGCAACTCTACTGTACAACCTGAGCCTCCAATCTGTTGTGTTTTCACCCAGCTCGCCCGAACTCTTCCAATCAAAGAAACACAACTGCTACTGCCGCTTTGCAACCGGAACTTCTGGGAATGATAATCAAGGCTATACTCATGGTCCGGGGCCTGCCGTTTATAATACCCTCTCGATTTTGCCGGATGTAAAAGGCAAGAATGGTGTGGTTTAATTGAAAAACACCCGACCGGCGAATTTCATCCAACAGCAAAAGAAGTTATCTTTAACGCACCGGATCCGGAACCACACACAGGATTTACGCCCATTCGCTTATTCTGCGGTACAGTGTAGATCCAAACGTTCTGTATCAACAAGAAAAAAGATTAAATGAAGAAGCAAATAAGGATAGTAAAAAAAGGGCATGACGAAGGGAATCTGCTATATTGGCTATCGCTATCTTATAAAGAAAGAATGGCTGAATTGGAAAAATTGCGACAGCTAATCAATCAAAAAAAATATGGAACTCGAAAAGGACTTCAGAGAGTTTATCGAATTGTTAAACGGGCATGAGGTCAAATACCTTGTTATAGGTGGTTATGCAGTGAATTTTCATGGCTATCCGAGGTACACCAAAGACATTGACCTTTGGCTCTGGATGAGGGAATCAAACATTGAAAAGCTGATCATGGCGATAAAGGATTTTGGATTTGGAAGCCTGAACATAGACACTGAAGACTTTATGACTCCTGAAAATATCGTTCAACTTGGATATGAACCCTACCGCATTGATTTATTGGTAGATGTCGAAGGTGCGGATTTTGAGGAATGCTACGAAAGAAGGAAGGAGGCAGAACTGGACGGGACAAAAATAAATTTCTTATCGCTTCAGGATTTAGTCACGGCAAAGAAAAAAACGGGGAGGTTGCAAGATCTGGCTGATGCTGAACAACTGGAAAAATTGGATAAGAGAAAAAAGAAAAAGGATTAGACAACAAGCCAAACCCGTTGCCCACGGTCTTCTATATGAAAAAAAAATACGTATTTCAACAGGAAGGGGCGGGCGTCCTATCGCCCGGCTTCTTCCAATCAAAAAAACACACCTGCTTCTTCCGGTTTGCAACCGGAACTTCTGGAAATGATAATCAAGGCTATACCCTGCTGACCCATAGTCTTCCAGCCAGGAAAAACAGCCTGTTGATACCGGTTTGCAACTGTCTCTACGGCTCCTTATTATCACACCCATTCTTTCACTGTAAATCAAAAGTTACAACCTGCCACCTGCCGCAAACTTCGTCTGAAAAAATCAGTGAAACAGAACCTCAGAAAGTTTAACTGGCTGTTCAAAGGAACCGCCTTGAACAAATACCGAATCTGCGACCAGCCAAGGGTAATGTCTCGTATGCCGGCTACAAACCGGCAGTAGCAGAGGTGGTTGGGAAATTTGGAGTGGGAAGACTTGAGGCAAGCGGTAATGTCTCTGTTCAAATCTATTGAATTAAACATTCAGCAACACTACTGTACAACTTGAGCCTCCAATCTGTTGGGTTTTGACTCCAGAGTGGTGATTTGGAACCTTTCTTCTACATTCCATTGAACATTATGAAGCACGTGTAACCTATGTTAGAAATCGAGAAAGCCAGGCTTGCCGAAAAAATTCATCTGTCACATTCATTTAAGTCCAAAATGCTCAAAACGTAGTAATTCTCACTTTGAAAAAAAAGCTAAATTGAATGGGTTAATTGAATAAAAAAACCCCTAAACAGAGCTT
>CAYRDX010000017.1:0-70816 GCA_964423205.1 uncultured Saprospiraceae bacterium
AAGATTCCTTTTCCTTACCTCTTTCCTACCTAAGTGTCAATGAACTCTTTGACAGTGCATTATCCACGTTTTCAAAATCCACAAAACACTGATAATGATGTCTTTATTTTTTACAAAATAACGTTTCAAAATACTACCGGACTTGTACCGGTTTTTCAAAGCGGGGGCAAAGATACACGCGTGTTTTTCCCCAGCAAATTTTTTTCTAAAAAAATAAAAAATAAAATTCCGGGCCTGAAAGTATTACCCCTGTTCCAAAAAGTATCAGTAGTTTGATTTTCCAATCAGCAGATAGGTTACTATGCAAAACCAACTTTTGTTGTCCAATTGTTTGGCTGATTGACTTGAAAACACACTTGATTTGCAAAAGTTGAATGTAAATCTGTAATGCGTACGAGTTTAACAATATTGAGCATTTCGACAAAAGTCATTCCTAGCTGATTTAACTTGAATAGGTATCTTTCCATTTCAAAATAAACCCACCTTATGCATCTGAATGATGAAAAATTATTGCGACAGCAGGCCTTTGTCGACGGCAATTGGATGAATGCGATTAGCGGCAAATCCTACCCCATACTTAATCCATTCGATAGATCGGTTATAACAGATGTACCGGACATGAGCGGCGAAGAGGCCAAGATGGCAATTAAAGCTGCTCATGCGGCCTTTCCCGATTGGAAAAACCAGACAGCTGCCGAACGCTCCAACTTACTCAGGCATTGGCACGACTTAATATTGGAAAACGAAAAGGACCTTGCTGCGATTCTGACTCTGGAACAAGGTAAACCACTTGCAGAAGCTTTAGGTGAAATCAGATATGGCGCCTCATTTATTGAATGGTTTGCCGAAGAAGCGAGACGTATTTACGGTGACGTCATACCCGGACATGGCAAAGACAAGAGGATAGTAGTGATTAAGCAACCCATCGGAGTTGTGGCCGCCATCACCCCATGGAATTTCCCTAATGCGATGATTACACGAAAAGTAGCACCAGCATTAGCGGCGGGTTGTACGGTGATGGTGAAGCCCGCTGAAGATACTCCTTTGTCTGTACTTGCTCTGGCTGAATTGGCTGCAAGAGCAGGATTCCCTAAAGGTGTACTCAATGTAGTTACTGCAAAAAACCCTGTGCCGATAGGAGAAGAACTTACATCCAATCCGCTGGTAAGAAAACTTTCTTTTACCGGTTCAAGAGAGGTTGGAAAACTCCTGATGCAACAATGTGCCAATACTGTGAAGAGGATTTCCCTTGAATTAGGTGGAAACGCCCCTTTTATTGTTTTTGAAGATGCCGACATCGATGCAGCAGTTGAAGGAGCCATTGCATCAAAATACAGAAATGCCGGCCAAACCTGTGTTTGTGCAAACAGGCTCTTTGCACAGGATTCCATTTACGATGAATTTGTCAGCAAACTGGCTGCGGCCAGCCAGTCACAAAAAGTGGGTTCGGGTATGGAGGAGGGTGTTCTGATAGGGCCTTTAATTAATAATGATGCCTTGATCAAGGTAGAATTGCTGGTTGAAGATGCGGTATCAAAAGGTGCCAGAATTGTCACAGGAGGCAATAAACACGAGTTGGGAGGCACATTTTACCAACCTACAGTACTCGCAAATGTAGAAGAGAGTATGAAAGTAGCACAGGAAGAAATTTTTGGGCCGGTAGCTCCTGTGTTTAGGTTTTCGACAGATGAGGAAGTCATTCAAATGGCGAATAATACTCCTCAGGGTCTGGCTTCATATTTTTATGGAAGGGATATTTCAAGGGTATGGAGAGTCGCAGAGGCTTTGGAATATGGCATGGTTGGCATCAATACGGGAATGATTTCAACAACAGTAGCTCCATTTGGTGGGATTAAGCAAAGCGGGCTTGGTCGGGAAGGCTCCAAATACGGTATCGAAGAGTATGTGGAAATAAAGTACTTGTGTTTTGGAGGAATCTGATGTACATCCAGTAAAATTAAGCCCTTGCAGAAAAGTATTTTGCATGGGCTTATTGGTGGTCCCACCAGGACTTGAACCTGTTCCGATAGCTGTCGGAACTCTGATTATGAGTCAGGGTATTGGCTTAAGAGCTTTTGAACCAATTCGGAATATCTTTTCAAGTTAGTTATAAAAGTCTTGCTCTTCATTTTTTTAATATGCCTCTCAATTGATTCAGCTTGTTTTCTGGATTTACATGAAATGGTCAAAAACAAAGTCCAGGGAATACCCCTTAAGGTAAATTTGTCTTCATAATAGCCATGATTATGCCTGTCGAGCCTTACTTGAGGCTCTTCACCAGTGCTACCCTTATAATAGCGGTTCAATTTCTTACTATGTAAAATGTAAACCCAGAACATTTATAATGATCATCAAACCCTTAAAACACAAATACCCCCGAAGATAAAAATCTTCAAGGGTATTTTGAAGTGGTCCCATCAGGACTTGAACCTGAGACCCTCTGATTATGAGTCAGACGCTCTAACCAACTGAGCTATGGGACCTACTAATTTTTTCAACTAACTCTTAAATTCTCTCAAAGTCCACGAAATAAATCTCAACAAAGACTCCATCAGGACTTGAACCTGTCCCGATAGCTATCGGGACTCTGATTATGAGTCAGACGCTCTAACCAACTGAGCTATGGGACCGATACGGTTTCTGAGACAATTCAGAGATTACAATTTGTTTAGTGGCGCAAAATTAAGCTTTCACGGTAAGTCTCCAAACAAAAGTGAAAGCTGTTCAAAAAATTAAGAGAAAACAGTTAGTGAACTAAGTAAAGATGAGGGATTTTGACCTGCATGCTACTTAATGAGTTGGAACCTTACATATTTAATTGTCTTACCAGCCAACAGGTGTTGCTGCTCATAAAACGTTTTCAACTTCAACTCAGGAAATTCAAGTTCCCCCGAATAAATATCATCGTTACTGTAAAGGATTGCAAAGCCGCTCTGTGTGTCTAGAACTTCCAAAGTAAAATCATACAACAGAGGTTCGTCAGTTTTCAAATGAACGATACCTCCACTTTTCAGAATTCTGAAATACTGCATCAAAAATACTTGTGAGGTCAACCGCCGGTTTAATTTTCCCTTCCTCAAAAAGGGGTCAGGGAAAGTTATCCAGATTTCATCCACTTCATTTTCCTCGAAAAACAGAGATATCTGCTCAATCCGCGTTCTCAGGAAGGCTACATTGGAAAGCCCTGCCTCCAAAGCAGTTTTAGCTCCTCGCCATATTCTGGAACCCTTGATGTCCACACCGATAAAGTTGCGACCTGAATACATCTTTGCCAGACCGAGTGTGTAATCTCCCTTACCACAGGCAAGTTCCAGTGTAATAGGCTTGTCGTTTTTAAAATGTCTTTCATTCCATTTCCCCTTCATGTCAACAAGCACTCCATTCTCACCAAAAAGCCCGGGATTTCTGGCGTCAATATTTTCATACACATTGGGGAAGGAAAGTACTTCGGCAAACTTTTGAAGTTTATTACGGCGGCTCATATTGATTTCACATTCAAAAAGGCGGCAAAAATCAGAAAATATTTACAACCTGTTCAACTGATCCATTATCCATTTTTTTTCTGTTAATGGAGAGGAATCCGCCAACTCCTTTCTCAACTTTTCATGCTGTTCGCTGGCATAGGGCGCCATTTTCAACAGTTTCTTTGTGAAATAAATAATGTTTTGATAATTCGACTTGTGATATCCCATCACTTTTTTGCGCTGCAAATAAGTGCGCATACTTCCCAGAAGGCTTTCCAGTGCATTGATTTCATCGAGCTCGTAATACATTTTCAGCAACATGACTTTAGCATTAAGACTCATCAGGATATCATCATAGTCTGACTGGGCAAATAAACGCATGGCTTTGTCGTATTCCCTCATTTCATAGTGCAGCCTGGCCCTGTTGAAATGGACAAAATTCTCCCTGTGCGCCTCATCGAGGTATGGACTGTAATCCCTGATGAACTTCTCAATCCATTTGTATTCTTTGAGATTCAGAGCAGTACTGATGGCATTACTAAAGGTGAAACGAGACAATACCCCGTTTTCAAGAAAGATATTACACTCCAATCCACTCTTGTACAATTCGTAGGATTCCCGCACAAATGAATTCTCACCAGCATTTATCCTCCCGATACAATAGTTTATGGTGAGCAGGTAAATGACCCTGAGTTCCTGTGGAGGAAATAATTTGCCATTCCGGAACAACTGTTCCTTAAGAGCAAAAAAGTGTTTTTCATTTTCTTTTTCGGTCATCGCCCTGTAACTGTAATAATAAATGGCGATGGCTGGAGTTTTCAGATAATCTGGATTGGTCTCAATAAGTTTCAGAATCTCCTCCAGCAAATTCATTTTGTATTCCGTTTTGAAAACTGCCTGGTGTGACAACATGATACAGGAAAGCTGGAGTTTATTGGCCAGATATGCCACATCGTTGGCATTGGTAACTTCCTGGAGGTTTAATGGGACACTTCGCCCAAGGCCACTCAGGTAAGTGTACAGCTCAAATTGCAGGAAGTATTCATTTTCAAAATAAAGATGATTCCGGTAAGGTTGTTCCTGTTGGATTTTCTTCCCGGTACCGATTGTTTTTTGAAAAAGTTTAGGCAATTGCCGCTGACGGTACACTTTCGATAAAATAGTGTAGGTCCTCACTTCGTCTTTAAGTAGTTCATTGTACAAAAGAAAATCCTCAAGCGCTTTTAGAAGAAAGTGCATGGCTTGTCTTAGCTCAGCATCGTTAAACTGACGATCGTGGTAAACGCTACGGAAGACTTTGGATTTTTGTAGTGATTTTGTCGATTCCAAATGATGACCCGTTTGAAGATATTCGAATAAATCGTTGACATCCTGGCGTAAATTATGGGCTGGAGATTGCAGCCATTTGCGGAATTCCCGCACTTCTTTTTTGTCTAAAGTTTTAAGCAACTGAATAAGGTTACTTTTTTCCATAAAAAATGAACATGAATGATAAAAATTTTCTCAACAAATAACCAAATGCAATTTTAATCGAAATATCCTTTATTTTAAATACTTACAGAACACTCATGCAAGAATATTCCAGCACTTTTTTTCAATTTATTTTCAACAAACGCACTTTTTTGTCTTTGATTTCAAGGAAAGAAGTTTTCACTTTTGTAAGGTACTCAAATACTTTTTTGAAACATCAGTTCATGCGTCGGAAAACTTCACATGCCTCTTCATTCAGCAGATTCCCCAATCTGCTCAGCATTGTGTTGCTGACTGCAGCCTTGCTTACCTGTTCTTCTGCCCTTGTGGGGCAAGGATGGGAAAAGCATTACGGCACGACCGGAGACGACCTTGGGCATGCGGTAATCCAGACCAAAGACCTGGGATTTCTTGCGGTCGGTTTCAGCAACAGGTTGGTTTCTGATAAGAACTTTGATGTTTATGTGGTAAAAACCGATGTGGACGGCACTGAGCTATGGAGCCGGTTTTTCAACGATGGCCTTACTGATCTTGGTTACGGTGTTATTCAAACCCCCGACAACGGTTTTCTTTTGGTAGGCGATACCCGACTAACCGAACAGTCGAATTCTAATGTTCTCTTGATAAAGCTCGATGCCTTCGGCAACAAAATCTGGAGCAAGCAATTCGGAGGTTCCAATGACGACAGCGGATTCCGCATCATCCCGACCGTACGAAGTGGTGGATACCTGATTGTTGGTAGCACATCCAGTTTCGGCGCTGGAAGTTCTGATGTCCTTTTGATAAAACTCGATGCCAATGGAAACGAAGTTTGGACAGAAGTTCATGGCACGGCAGGCAAGGACGCTGGCAGAGCAGTAATCGAAGTGTCAGATGGATATCTGGTAACCGGTCATGCATTCAATGCTGCCAATAATTCCTCTGACCTGTATTTACTGAAAGCTGATTTTGCCGGTAAAAAAGTATGGGACAAGTTTTTCGGCACCAGCCAAATCGATGAAGGACACAGCCTGGTGCAAATGAACGATGGCAACTTCGCCATTGCCGGATTCACCGGAGCTGTCAGCGATGTTTATCTGGTGAAGGTAAACCCATCTGGGGGACTCATCTGGCAGAAAAACTTTGGCAACAGTATGGGTGATGCCGGCTTCGATATGGTCAAAGCATCCAATGGCGACCTGGTGATTTCCGGTATCACAGAAATAAATCCCACTAATACCGATGCATACCTTTTGAGAGTGGATGCCGCCGGCAACAAAATTTGGTCAACTAATATTGGCCGCGGCTCGCATGTGGACTGGGGACAAGGCCTCGCCGCCACGCACGATGGAGGTTTTGTTGTGGTAGGTTACAACTCACAATTTGGAACACTGATTAATGACCTTACGCTGATTAAAACTGGCGGACAAGGCACCGTTTTCACCAACCGTGTAAAAGGCAAGGTTTTCATCGACAACAACGATTGTATTTACTCAGCTGGTGAAGAAGGGCTCACCAATTGGATTATCAGAGCTACATCATCAACAAAAACTTATTTCGGCAGCACCGATGCCAGTGGCAACTACGACATTGAGTTGGATAAAGGCTCCTACTCAGTGAGTTTATTGCCCAGGAATGCTTACTGGAATGCCTGCATCGCTGCCTACAATGTCAACTTCAACAACGAATACGACACACTGATTCGCCATTTCCCGGTAATAAAAGCTGTGCAGTGCCCATTACTGGAAATTGACGTTTCGGCTCCAGTTGTTCAGGCATGCTCAAAAGTTAACTACGTAGTTTCCTACTGCAATACGGGTGTGACCCGTGCAGGTACCCCCAGTGTACACATCATCCTAGACAAAAAACTAACATTGACTGGAGCCTCCATTCCTTGGGGCTCCAGAAAAGACAGTCTTTACATTTTTAGCATTCCAGCGCTTGAGCCACAGCAGTGCGGACAGTTTACTTTCACGGCCACTGCCGATTGCCTTGGGCCAGCCGGACAGACCTATTCCGTACAGGCAAGGATACTACCCGACACGATTTGCCTGCCTGCATCGGCACAGTGGGACCGCTCCAGTATCGCAGTGAACGGTTATTGCGACAAGGATTCCGTGCGTTTTCGCATTCAAAACCGTGGCATTGGTGATATGCAGCAACCGCTGAATTTTATTGTCATCGAAGACCACATCATGCTGCGGGCACCAACTCAATTCCAATTGAGGTCAGGACAGGAACAGGCCGTCAACCTGAGGGCTTCAGGTTCCACTTACAGGCTGATTAGTGATCAATCGCCCAACCACCCCGGAAGGAGTTTGCCAACAGTCGCTGTTGAAGGTTGCACAACTGGATCGGCTATTTCTACTGGCTTTGTCACGGCATTTCAGGAAAACGAAAATGAGCCTTTTATATCCATAGATGCACAGGAAGAGAGAACTACTACCGATTACATTTTACTTAGAGGCTATCCCAAGGGACATTTCAGGGATGGGAAATTTCTCATCCCTGCCAATACCGATCTGGAGTATCAGATTTACTTCAGGAATAACAGCCCCGATACCATCAGGCGATTGGTCATCATAGACACCCTGCCCGCCAGCCTTAATCTGGCAACCATTACGGCCGGTGCAAGCACTCATCCTTACAGTTATGAAGTGTATGGCACAGGTGTGTTAAAGATTGCTTTCAACAATGTACAACTTCTACCGGATGGCAGCACGAACTCGAGCGGTTTTGTCAAATTCAAAGTATCTCAAAAGCCGGACAACCCGCCGGGTACCGAAATCCCAAATAGTGCTGCCATCTTTTTTGAATCAAAGGCACCTGTTAAAACTGCCAACCTGCTGCACATAGTAGGCAAAGGCAAGGGCTTGATTGATTTTATACAAATCATAACCGATGTAAGAGAACCCGAAGTAACAGGCGTGGAATTAAACGTTTGGCCCAATCCGTTCGACGCTGCCGTGGAATTTGAAGCGAAAAGCAGCTTTTTCAACCGGCTTGAACTGATCTTATACGACCTGCAGGGTTCGATGGTGAGGCGTGAAGTTGGTAGCGGCAACGCTTTGCGAATGTACCGCAATGCGCTGCCGGCCGGCATATATGCCTACCAATTTAAAGGCGACGGCAAATTGTTGGGCACAGGAAAACTGATAGTCCGATGAACATTTGACAATAATAAAAGAACCAGAGACCGTATCCCTTAGACCGAATCCCGATTACCGCTTTAGCCTTTATCACACGTTTTTAATCCCACGAACCGCTTGAGTTCCCCCTGAAAAACGGGGGAACTTTTCAACCTGAATGGCGTAAAAGATTAGTGGAGGGTTGAACATACTGGATGACTTACGATTTCATGAGATTATATTTTGGTAAAGCCGTGCATGATGTGCGGCTTTATTATTTTGAATACTGAGTGTCTGGCTTCGGAAAATTTCAATACATCCAAAATGATACTTTCCCTATCTTGTTTCGTCAACAGAACCAATTACTCACCAAACTAAACAAGTACATCATGCTCAAAGAATTCAAAGAGTTCGCATTGAAAGGAAACCTGATTGACATCGCCGTAGGTTTCGTCATGGGTGCTGCCTTTGGCAAAGTATCATCTGCATTTACGGAAGGAATCGTATCGCCACTGATAGGACAGCTCATCGGAGGGGTAGACTTCTCCAGTATGAAATGGGTCATAACTCCTGCTCAAATCGGAGCTGACGGAGCAGAAACCGTTGCTGAAGTTGCCGTGAGGTATGGAGCTTTTGTGAACACCCTGATCGACTTCCTGATTGTGGCCTTTGTCATGTTCCTTGTGATTAAAGGCATCAATTCCGCTAAAAAGAAAGAAAAGGAAGCACCTGCTGCACCAGCTCCACCGCCTGCCGATGTTGTTCTGCTGGAAGAAATCAGGGACTTACTTAAGAAAAAGTAACTGGAGGGTTTTTTGCCACGAAAACACTAAAACACTAAATATTATTGAGTTAGTGCTTTGGTGTCTTCGTGGCAAACAGGTTTAAAACTCACTGCTGCGCGGAGCACCGAGCAATTCCCGTATGTGATCGGCAATCTTTCTGGCTTTTGCCCTTAGTTCTTTCTTCCGGGCCACTATATTGCTCTCATTGACATTGAATGAGTGCAATTGAATGTGCAAGCGAAGAGCATTGCCGGTACCTGAAGGTCGTACAGTAAGGTGGTTCAGTTTATCACCGAAATAAAAACGCACTCCTTCATCCGGGAATACCCAGTCCGGAGTAGGTGGGTACACGTGGTCGTACTTACCTGTGCGGTACATAATGCTGTCGGAAACTGGCATACCACCAATTTCCAGCCCACCGGCCTTGGCAATCTGGAAATAACCCAAGGCCCGTCGCAGTATGGCCTTTTTCATGCGGTCGCCCTCAATACCGGGGTATTCACCATCGATGGGGTCTGGCTCATAATGGTTATAGAACAAACCGATATCCGGATCCAGATAAATGTGCTTGTCAATCAATTCAAGGATACCGGAATTCTGGTCTTTTGCCCATTGGGCTATTTCTGCAACCAGGATGGATGCGAAGGTACCGTCCTTGTCCCTGACATGTCCTTTTTCACCGAATGAACCCTTGTCTTTTGGTGGATAACCGAGCAATGAAAAGCCATTGCTCTGCTCACAGGCGCCGAGATTATAGTTACGATTCTTATCCATGTCGTGACTGTCCAGTACCACCATATCGGTTAATAAATCGTCAGGGTCTTTTTTACCTTCTTCCAGGCCTTCTATCAGAACACCGTTCCATGCATCACGCACAGACGCAGAAAGAGATGCAAAACCCACCCAGGTTCTTATCACACCTATTCCATGCTTTTTCGCCAGCAGCAAAAGGGCATCTGTGGTAGTGTGAGAATAAACGATAAAGGCCTTGGAGCGGTCCATGGTTTTATCCAGCTTCATCCTGTACCAGAGTAAAAGCGCCCAAACTTCGTCAGCAGGAAGGAGGGCGTAATCTCCACCATATACCTCACGTTGTTCTGCCGGCACCTTAACGGTCACACCACAGCGGTCGGCATCGGGGTCGGTGCCAATGAGGATATCGACATTTTTCCAGGCCTCTTGTCCGTATTCTTTAATGAAAGCATCTACAGCAATCTTGGCAGCGCGGCGGTCACCCGGGTCGGGCTGTTGTTCCATCCCAGGGTCATTGTTGAAACTCGGGAAAAGTCCATTCAGGTCATTCAGTCCGTTTTCATGTGTGGTGCTGATATTTTTGAATCCGATGTCGCTCAACAAACGCGGCACAGCAATACGGCCGGCCCCATGATAAGGGCAGAAAGCGATGTTGAGATTTTTCTCAGAATCCGGGCTCTGGAGTAAAAATTTCTTGATGTGCTCGCGATGTGCTCCGTGGATATCCACCAACTCGTCATGACCGTAATAATTGACGCCGTCCAGCTTTTTATCTCCGCCGAGGAACACTACTCTGCCTTTCGGAGCTTTTTCCAGCGGCATTAGTTTAATGGCCTCGGAAGTCACCTTCACGATGTAGTTGTTGTACATATCTGTGCGCTCTTCCGGATCGAATTGTGAGCCATTGCCAGAGCAAAGTTTGTATCCATTGTATCGGTAATCGTTATGGCTTGCCGAGAGCAAAATACCCATATCCGCTTTCACATGGGGAATGGCAAATGTAACTTCGGGGAAAGGGCAGGCCTCATCAAACAAATAAACGGTAAAATCATAAGCCAGAAACAGTTCTGCGATGGCTTTGGCGAAGTCGGCACCCCGCACGCGGCTATCGTAGCCGATGACAATTTTGGAAAAACCTTTGTCTCTTCCAAATTGTGCCACACCGGCGCTGGTGAGCAGCAATACTATATTATTTATGGTGTTGGGTCCTTTTAAGATAGGTGCATCCAGCCCTTCCTCTTTCAACCTCTTGATGCTCTCCCGGTCACCGGCCATAAAGCCTCTGATACCTCCGGTGCCAAAACTCATCTTCTTTCTGAAGGTGTTCACAATCTCCTCCCATTTTCCATCCTCTACTGCCTGAAGGATGCCTTTACGGACGTTGGGAGAAATGCTCAAGAAGTTTTCGTCGGTGAGCCATTGTTTAATATATGCCAGGGTATTCTTTTTAGCCATATCATAACTCTGGCGGTCAATTTTTTCCTGTGTTAAAGCGGCATCAAGATAGCTGTTGACGCCATTTTCGATTTTGTTGAAATCCATATTGTCAGTTGAAATTTTGATGGGTTTGCCCTTTAAAGATGTTTAGATTTTTTGGTAAAACGCGGTCGGACGGTAAATTTCCGGTTCTGGTGCGAAGATAAATCAATTGATTTTTTAAATGGGAACCATGACGAATTTATATTGTGAATTCCTTTGATACAGTCAAACCACCTTGATTATTCATGAACCCCAACCATTGTCCAACTATAACCGTCTGGTTTAGCAAAACAAAGTTTATGATACGGTACCCATTATATGTTCTGTTTTTTGCAATGATTTTCACAGCTTGTTCCAAAGAGGATTTGGGAAACGTAACTACCGAATGCATTCAGGTAATGATGGAAGCTTTTAAGAAGACTTCAGATGCAAAAACTGTCCGTAGAATCCAAATGGAACAGGAATACCATTATTGGTTTAACACCGATGCCCGCTTTGTGGACGGGCCGGAGTACATTCTGAACAGCAAGTGCGATACGGTATGTATTTTTGGTCGGCTTTGGCCACCGCAAACCTGTCTTCAAAATTACGATGACTCAAAGTGGGTAGTCATATGGACGAGATAAAACGAGCTTGTTTCGAACAAAAATAAAGTCGGCATAACGTCAGCAAGGTCTGGAAACCTCCCTGACGTTTAGTCAATCATCTCCCAAACTATAATCCCGCTCGACTTTACTGATGCGCACCGTATATGCTTTATACCATTCCGTTTTGCCTCTGTTTTGTGCTTCCTGATGCTCTGCATTCATCTTCCAATTTTTGATGGAATCCAAATCCCTCCAGTAGGAGACCGTTATCCCCAAATCATTTCTGGCTGATTCCATGCCGAGAAATCCGGGCTGTTTCGATGCCAGTTCTAACATGCGCTCTGCCATTTCTGCATAGCCCTCATCATCGGCATTCTTGAGAGAAGTAAAAATTACAGCATAGTAGGGAGGAGGAGGTGTATCGGCAATCATCACTGATAATTTTGCAAATAGATTCAGGGCCTGATGGCCAGTCAAATATCGTCAAGTTAATGGTGCAATCTTTCAAACCGGGCCCTCTGCTCACAGTTTTAAGTTATGCCTTAGGAGCGTAGCCCCGATACCGTTTATAGAGAATTGTCAAAAGTTCCATTGAGGGGCGTAGCTCCGTCACGGTTGAGAATTTTAAATAAAACCGATAAATCGGTTTGGCAATTCGCAGTATTTCACGTCCCACAACTAAAGTTGCGGGTTAATAAAACGTAAGTCCTCCAATTGCCCAATATTTATACATTACCCGAATTCAAATTTCCTAAAGCTATTGACAATAAACTGCCTGTCAGGCCCTGAATTGGTAAATCTTACATCGCAAGGTCAGGAGTGGAATCATTATTCAGTTTGACTTTGCCGCGGTCTTTTCTAACGATACGGGAGAACAATCCTATTTCCTGGCTGAACAGGAATCTGAAAAACAGTTTAAAGTATGAATCGTGGTATTTCAATTGATCATAAAATTCAGGGGCCATGGCTTTCAGTTTTGGCAAATTATTCCATGGCACTGAAGGCATATCGTGATGCTCGTTGTGATACCCTACATTCATATTGACGCCATTGAGAGGCCCGTAATAACTGTAAGTTTCCTGTTTGGGATCGAGCACTAAATAATGTTCCTGAATCCATCTTGCTCCCAGTGGATGCAGTCCGATAGAAAAGGCAAAGCTTAATGCCAAATAAGCGAAGGCCTTCCAACCCCAGAAATAAATCACGGCCACATCAAAAGCCAACTGAACAACTAAATTCAGCATCACCCAGCGGTCGATTATCAGCAACTCCTTGCACCGGTAAGTTCTGATGGTTTGAAATACCGGAAAAAACAGCATCCAAATCATTTTCCCGATGGAATAGTTGTTAATCAGTTTTGCCTCCCAATAATCCGGTAAATCGGCATCCAGTTCATGTACTCCCTGAAATGCATGGTGCTTGAGGTGGTAATTGCGAAAAGAAATTGCCGAAGGAATGATAGAAGGCAGGTTTGCAAAAATACCTGCGAAAGTATTGTGGGAAGGTTTTTTGAATATCAATTTATGAGCTGCCTCGTGAATACAAACATACAAAGTGTGTGTAGAGAAGGCACCAATGAACCATGCTGCCAGCACGATTATCCACCAACTCTGATCTTTTAAGAGATACGCCGCACCTATCTGAAAGAATACACAGATGGCTGTCCAAAGAAAGGTCATGGGATTTTTTTCAATTAAATTACGCACCTCGGGATGAGCGGCCAGGATTTCTTTGGTTCGAATCCGATGCGGCTCTGTACCTTGTACATAAGTGAAATCGCTTTTATAAGCCATGTTTTACAAATTAGATTGTGGAAAAATTTGCTTCAATGAAATAAAAGGACATGAACTGGTTTTTCTTTGAACCAGTTTAATAATTTTTCAAGACAGGCTCTATTTGGTGGGCTAAAAGTAAGAACCAGTTCTTAATTGGAACTAAATCGATACTTCAATTGATTAAAATGCATTGATTATTGGAAAACGAACGCTCTTTAAAGATGTACAGAGAGTTTGAAGGGGAAGCTTTTGCAGCCTCCCCTTCTTTATTTTCTACTACTTCAAATAGTATTCAGGAGTATTCATCTGAAACAATGATTGTCAAATGATTACTTTCGGGTCAGGAACCAGCCCAACCATAACCCAACGAGACCCCATTGCACAACCATATCAATAACGTATCCGATGGTATTGGTTTCAAACCAAATACTGTTCAAATAGGGTATGGTGAGATAGGCGATAGCACCGACAGCTAAAGATGACAAAAAAGTAGTGCTTAAGGTCAGATTTTGCATTTTCATTAGAAGCCAAATCAGCAGAAAAGCTGCTACAAGGTCAGTAACGAATCCCCTGAACATATTCATTCCCATGTTGGCCTCCATGGCATTATGGTACTCAAGCATGGCCCAGGGCTTGCCCATTTGCTGCTCCATAAATGCCTGTTCTTCTTCCATAGATGCGCCCGGTGCAACATTGGGCATGTAATATGAGCCGTCCTTGAGATTGAACTGGCTCAGTGCTTCCATAATGGCGTCCTGGTGTTCAGTATGCTGAAATTCAGCTTTGTGCACTTGCAGCACGGACCAGGATAGGAACTGCCAAATGAAAATGATGATGGCAGCAACTACTGTTGCGATGATTTGCTTTTTCATAAGTAATAAGATTTTGTTTAAAGTATTTGGCTTTTGAAATTACTTTCAATGGTATTTATTTCTTTTTCTTTTTGCTCGATTTTGCTTTTGGATTAAAATCCAAACATAACTGTACCCACTCACCCAAATCCTTATCTGTATCAATCCCATCTGCTCCAACAAACACAAATCCCTTCATTGGCCTGCCCGTAAAATCCATTTCTTTGCATCCCTTTCGGGTCAAAGCCACTTCGTAAATCTCCGGATCGATGCGTGCCATGAGATTGTCTTGATTGAGTCCAACACACATTTTATCATCCACGAGAAAACAGATTCCACCCATCATTTTTTTCTCTTCAAAAGTAACATGTTTTTCATGTAAAACTTTCCGAATGCAATCAGCGGTGAATTCATCGTAGGCCATTTTGTTGTTTGTTGTTTGTTGTCAGTTGTTTGTTGTCAGTTGTTTGTTGTTAGTTTGGCTATGCCCAAAATGCTTGGCAAAAGAGGGGTTTCATCAGCTCAAGATTCTTTTTCCCGGAGCCATTATAACTAAATTTTCGCCAGGAACCAGATTATTCATCAACATGTTTCTAATCATCTTACCATTGGAAAATGTGGTATTCCGTCTTCAAGATATTGCTTTCCACTTACGACAAAACCATAGCCTTCGTAAAATTTTCGCAGATAAGTCTGGGCTCCAATTTTAATATTCTCATTTGGGAAGAGTTGTTCCATTTGTTCCATGACAACTTTCATGAGACCTTTGCCAACTCCGGTCTTTCTGATACTTGAAGCAGTTACCACTCTTCCAAGGGAAGCATGGTGCTCATAAGAAATGCCTTTGGGAATCAAGCGGGCGTAGGCCACAATCTTACCATTGTCATCAAAACCCATCATGTGCCAGGAATGTGGGTCAACACCATCGGCATCCTGATATGGACAGTTTTGCTCCACCGCAAAAACTTCCAACCTTAAGGCTATGATGGCATAAAGTTGTGATACTGTGAGTTCGTGAAATGGTTTGCAACGAAAGGTTACCATATGGTTATGCTTGTGTTTTCGGGATAGAGGTAGTACGATTCTAACAGCTTACAGTTACTTTCCCGGTAGTTTTTCCGGATTTAAAAAGGCGAATGGCATCGGGCAATTCATCGAAGCTGAAATGATGCCCAACCATGGGTTTGCCAATTTTCAGCTCCGCAATTTCAGCCAGCAACTCATGCATTATTTCTGCTTTCTCGTACAGGTAAATGAGGTTGAAACCTAAAATACCTTTATTGTCCTCTGCCAATTGTTGTGCATCAATTTTGGGACGCTGTATAAACTTCCATAACAATTTCAGAATATTCGGCCTGTCGCCCTCGGAAGCATACTGCGCTGCACCGTAAACAACGGTCCTCCCCTGCGGTGCAAGTTTGGCAAAACCTTGTTTGAGTACTTTGCCACCTATACATTCCATCACCAGATTCAATTCCCTGCCACCAAGTGCTTCATCCAGCTTTTGCGGAAAATCATCACCTCTTACAATTATCCTGTCAACACCTTCTTTTGTAAGTAAATCCGATTTTGAAGGACTGCCGATGGTACCTATTGTGAATGCTCCCATTTTTTTGGCCAAACGGTTGGCTAAGATTCCCACACCACCAGCCGCGCTGTGAATTAATACTGTGTGTCCGGCCTGCAAACCACCTAGTGAGACAAGAGCATAATAGGCTGTGAGCACCTGCACCAGATAAGATGCCCCCTCCTCAAAACTCCAATCATCAGGTAATGGAATGACATAAGCTGAGCCAATATTAAGATGTGAAGTATAGGCACCAAAACGGGTGACACCCATTACCCGATCGCCCACCTTCACATTTTTTACTTCTTTTCCTGTTTTCAATATGACGCCGGAATATTCCAATCCCGGGGTAAATTCTCCCTTTGGAGTAGCACTGTAGAGGCCCCAAATGGCAAAAACATCAGCAAAGTTTAATCCAATGGCCTTCACTTCGACTGTCACCTCATTTGGCCCGGGTTCAGGCAACTCTTCGTTTACTATTTTCAGGTTTTTAATATTGCCAGCTTTTAGCCGGTAAGCTTTTCTCAGCATATTTGTTTTTTTGCAAATGTAAGCCACATTCGCGGTTGAATGGAGATGTAGCGGCTGAGTGATGAATTTTTATTGAAACTTGCGGTGAAAATGAGTTGAGAGGGTTGAGGGAATTTAGAAAGTTGAGAGAAGGTCATATTATCCAGCTCAACTCTCTCAACCTCCTCAACTCAAGATACGTACCGCTTCTGGAATTTATTTATCGTTAAGGACATCACGCGATAGCATGAAAGATTACAGAGTACATCCAAAGAAGACATACCCGGCAAAATTACTCCTGTTCGGTGAGCATACCGTGAACCTTGGCTCCAAGGCTCTGGCAATGCCTTTAAACTATTTCTCTGGTGAATGGCTTTTCGGTGACGGGGCTGAAGAAGAAAACTTAGCGGACCTCCAGGAGTTACTTCCGGATTTTGCCGATTATATCAGCCAACTGCAAAAAGGAAAGAAAAAAGAGGAAAGGATAATAGACCATCTTGAATTCAAACAAGAAGTGTCAGAGGGATTATTTTTCTTTTCTGATATACCCATAGGATATGGCGTTGGCAGCTCAGGTGCCTTGGTAGCTGCAGTCTTGGACAGGTTTGGACTCAAGCACAAGGATGATTTTACCTTACCCGAATTGCGAACCCAATTGGCGGAAATGGAAGCCTTCTTTCATGGTAAAAGCAGCGGCACAGATCCCCTGGTTTGCTTTACAAACAAAGCACTATTACTTGCCCAGGAAAAAATTGAGGTTGTTAAACTCCACATGCATGGGGCATTTACCATGTTCCTGATCGACACCAAAATACAAAGGCAGGCAACTCCGTTCATTGAATATTTTATGAATCAAAGCAAGGACTCTGGTTTCAGAAAACTCATCGACGATGTGTTGATTCCTTATACAGATTGGGCAATCTATTCCATGGTTAATAAAAAATGGAAAGACATTGAAAGTGCCTTTTATGAAATAAGCAATTTCCAGTTCCGGCATTTGCCCGGACTCATTCCGGAAGGATTTCAGGAATTATGGGAAGACGGACTGAATAGTAATTATTTCAAAATAAAACTTTGCGGTGCTGGAGGAGGAGGATTCTTACTGGGTTTCACAGAGGATTTTCCCAGGTTTGAAAAATCATACCCTGACCTTAGAATCATACCTGTTAACTTCCTTCATTAGCAGCATAAGGCCATACAATGAATAATCCGGGCAAAATATTAATCATCCGTTTTTCATCCATAGGCGATATCATGTTGACAACGCCTGTAATTCGCTGCCTGAAACAACAGACTGGGGCCGAAATTCACTATTTGACAAAAGAAAAATACCTGCCGCTGCTGGAGCACAATCCATACATCGACCGGATTTATACCATAAACGACACCCTCGAAACTGTTTTACAGAAGCTGAATGATGAGAAGTACGACTACTTTATTGACCTGCATAAAAACCTGAGAAGCCGTTTTGTCAGGATGGCACTGCGCAGTACCACCTACTCATTTAACAAGCTAAATTTTGAAAAATGGTTGTTGGTCAATTTTAAGGTGAACCGCTTGCCAGCCATTAGTGTAGTTGACCGCTACATGCAAGCTGTTGCAGCTTTCGGTGTCGTAAACGATGGCCAGGGCCTCGACTATTTTCTGCATCCAAACTTCCCCGAGCCCCGAGGCTTCGGGGCAGGCAAACCTCGAACTTCAAACTTCAAACTTCCTCCGATAGCTATCGGAGCCAAACTTCCTCCGATAGCTATCGGAGCCAAACCTCAAACTTCAAACTACGTAGCATTCGCCATTGGGGCTGCCCACCAAACCAAAAGGCTTCCGACTGATAAAATTGTGCAGATTTGTAAAGGCCTTACACTTCCCGTCGTTCTTCTCGGCGGCGAGAATGAATTTGATGAAGGTGAGATCATCGTTTCGCAAAGTGGTGAAAAAGTTGCTAATCTTTGTGGCTTGTTGAGCCTTCATGAATCGGCCCAATTAATCATGAACTCTTCATTGGTAATAACCCATGATACGGGCATGATGCACATCGCAGCAGCTTTCCAAAAAGACATATTATCCATCTGGGGAAACACGGTTCCGGTGTTTGGCATGTATCCTTATTATAAAAAAGGCGTTGAAAGGAACACTTTCTTTGAAGTACAGGGACTTTCCTGCAGACCATGCTCCAAAATTGGTTTTCAGAATTGTCCGAAAGGGCATTTCAGATGCATGCATGAACAGGAGCCTGAAGCTATTATCAATAAAGCGGAAAGCATTTTAAAGCAACACAAATGAAATGTCTGACCTTATGCAAATATGCAACTCAGCAATCCATTTGACTCACTTTGAAAAAGGACTCCCGACGAGTAATGCCAAAAACTGCTACCTTCGGGAAACCTGAAGACCACGATTTTGAAAGACCCAATGGATAAACAAAGAGATTGATGTAGTTGTATTTTATTAACCAAAGACAAAATCACCGGACCAATACACAGCTTATGCGAATTTTGAAGACACTTTATCCTTTCCTTTTAATTACTGTTTTCATCAACACTGCCAGGGGACAGGATTTACACAATTCCCTGTTCTACATGAACCCCCTGCACATCAATCCGGCATTTAGTGGAGCCTTTGAAGGAACCTACCGGGCGGGTGGCCTGTACCGGGATCAGTCCAGATTTGTGGTTACCAATGCCTATTCGACACCATCCTTTTATTTGGATGCTCCGGTATTGATGATTGCCAAACGACATTGGTTGGGAGTTGGCGGACTCATGTTTCAGGATGTAGCCGGTGATGGAAAACTGCGAACCGCTTCTTTTCAATTGTCAGGGGCATTGCATGCCGCACTGGACAAAAAGTCCAATAATGTCCTGACTTTAGGTGTTCAGTGGGGACAAGTGTCGAGAACCATAAAAAATGTAAGAGGCTACAGGGCAGGTGATGAACTCGAAAAAATTCTGAAGGGTTTCTCAAACCCCCTGACTGATGATGAAGTACTGAATTCCACGGGATCGGGAAAACTGGAGCCTGAAAAAAGCTACTCTGATATCAACGCCGGAATTATGTTGAAATCGAAACTGGCGGACAACCGGGATTTCAACATTGGAGTATCGGTAAGACACATTACCACACCCAATCACAATTTTGCCGCTTCTAATGAGGATTTACCCATGAGAATCACCGCCCATGCTCAATTCAATACGCCCCTGAAAGGCAACTGGTCACTTACTCCGGAGTTATACTACACCACTATGGACAAAGCAAATCAAATGCAGGTGCATGGCTGGGTTGGTTACATGGTAAAACCGGAGAAAAACGTAAAGGTGAGCGCCGGACTTGGGTACCGCAGTGGAGATGCCGGTCAGGCACTTATTGGCCTCGATTATGGCGACGTAAAAGCCCAGTTTGCTTACGACATCACATTATCCCAGCTCAATAAAGCCAATAACTACTTCGGCGGATTCGAAATAGCTGTTTATTACATCGGTAAGATTTACAAGAAACCAGTAGTGAAACCCGTTATTCTTTGTCCTCATCTGTAAGCTTTTTAAACCTTAAGCAGTTTAATCACTTAAGGCAAAGCAAGACCTAAACCAACAGCAAGAAGTTTTGAACTGACAATTACGCATCATGAAAAGATATAGCCTGCTTGCAGCATTTCTGTTTATCCTGGTTTCATTCAATTGGGCTCAACCCCTGAACAGGCCCACCTACGCCACTATGATAAAAACCGCCGAAGAACAAATGGCGAAAATGGATTATTACCGCGCTCTTGAGTGGTATGATAAGGCTTATGAAGAGTCGCGTGATGCAGAACTTACTGTCCTCATCGCCGACCTGAACTACATGCTTCGGGACTATACTCAGGCAGAAAGATGGTATGGAAGGGCATTTCGGCCAACACGCAGTAACCGGAACAACATCGAAAAGATTGAAGAGAAGCGCTTTGAGTACGCACGTTCATTGAAAATGACAGAAAAGTATGATGAGGCCATTGAGCAGTTCGACTTATTTATGGGCAAAACCAAAGATGAGACACGAAGGGAATTGGCAGAGCTGGAAAAAATTGGTTGCGAGTTCGCCAAAGTTGCGAAAACCCAGGATGGACTAACCATCACCAATGCCGGGCGCGATGTCAACACCCGAAATTCAGAATACTCAGCTTACCTGAGTGCTGATAAAATGGAAATGTATTTTTCCAGCCTCTTTGCCAATGAGGTTGTGGAAATTGACGAAAAGAACAATGACTATCATTCCAAAATTTTCAAGTCAACCCGTGGTGAAAGGGGGTGGTCAAAGCCGGAAGTATTGGATGAGAACATCAACCGGCCGGGATTTTTCAATGTAAACCTTTCCCTCACTCCTGATGGTCGCAGAATGTTTTTCAACCGGGAATTGCTCGTTGGTAATGTTGTCACCGAAAGCAAAATTTATGTAAGCGAAAATCAGGTCAGCACATGGGGCCCAGCCCAATTGGTCAATGGTGTAAATGGGGAATACCTTGCCAAATCTCCCGCAGCTGGTGAACTTTTCGGGAGAGAAGTCCTCTTCTTTGTCTCCAATATGGAAGGAGGTTTTGGCGGGTATGATATTTATTACGCCACATACAAAGGTGGGGGTCAATATGGCGGCCCCGTCAATTTGGGTCCCAAAATCAATACAGCGGGCGATGAGGAGACTCCATTTTACAGGGATGGTGTGCTCTATTTCAGCTCAACCGGCCATCCCGGGATTGGCGGATACGACATTTTTATGAGCACATGGAACGGTACACTCTGGAGCAAACCCGCCAACCTCGGTAAAGGTTACAATTCCAGTGTGGACGACCTATACTTCATGCTCGACAAGGAAGGCTACCAGGGATTGCTCGTATCCAACAGAGCCGCAGAAGGCGCCCGTTCATTGAAAGGCAGGACCTGCTGTAACGACATCTATAATGTCAATCTCAAAAAAATCGTGGCCGATTTACTGGCAACCTCCTATGATAGCGACACCAAACTTCCGCTGAATGGTACCACTGTGGAACTTTTTGAATTGCGCGACGATGTTCCCAAACTCATTGGCACCAAAACCAACCCAACCGGCAACAGTTTTGATTTCCCATTGGAACTGGATATGACTTACTGGATTATAGGTTCAGCTGATAACTACGACAATGACACATTGGAATTCAGTACGCTGGGTCTGTTCGATTCCAAAACCTATCAATTGCAGCTCATGCTCAAGCCGGGCAAACGTTTCATTCGAATCAGCAGGGAGCAGCCATTTGTTCTTGAAAACATCTTTTACGATTTCGACGATGATAAAATCCTGAAGGAAGCAGAAGTGGACCTCGAATTCATCAGAGGCCTGATGGTCGAGTATCCCGATATGGTTATTGAACTTTCTTCTCACACTGACTCCAGGGGAACCGATATCTATAATAATGACCTATCTCAAAGAAGAGCCGAATCGGCCAGGCGTTGGTTAGTATCCCGTGGTGTTGAACGTAGGCGCATTGAAGCAAAAGGTTACGGAAAGACCGCCGCAAAAACAGTGGATGCACGAATTGCAGAAAAGAATCCTTTCCTGAAAGTTGGTGATGTCTTAACCGATTCCATCATTTTCAAACTTCTTCCTGATACGGTAAAGTTTGAGGCAGCCCACCGTGTGAACAGAAGGACTGAATTCAAGATTTTGTCGGGCCCAACCAGTATTACCATTGAAGAGGAAAAGCTCATCCAAATTGGTAACAGAAAGGTCGATGGTGCAGAACCTCCAAAACAGGAGCAGAAAAACGAAGAAAGAAAACCAGACACACGCCGGAGAGGTGGCAATACTCCCGGAGGTGACAGCCTGAAAGACCCCATTCGAATCAGCATTATTCCCAAACAGGACAGCTTAGTCATTGACAAATTGTCATCGCTGTTTGGTAAAAAGGACCTTAAAGGGTTACCCATTATGCAGTTTGAGCAAAGGATTGTCGATTTTGGAAAAGTGAGAAAAGGGGAAACCCGGGAACACATTTATATTTTCAGAAACATGGGTGATGTTCCTCTTGAAATTGACATTGCTTCGAGCTGCGATTGCACCAGTCTTGATTATTCCACTACACCGGTTGCTCCGGGAGCTACCGGAAAAATCAAAGTAGTTTTTGACAGCTCTTCCAAAGACGTGAAAGAATTCATTGATGTGGACATTTTCCTGAAGAATACAGATCCAGCCAATGGCGCTCCTATTTTTGAGCGGGTTAAATATACTTTTGATATAGAGAAGTAGAAGAAAGCACAACAAACAAAAAGGGCCGGTTTGAATACATTTTCAAACCGGCCCTTTTTGTAAAACCATAAATCAGTTGAGTTTGAAGGGTGGAATTAACCTGAACTCAGGGACTTTAACTTCGAACTCATAATTATCGGAAACACGAAGCATCACATAGTATCCCGACATTTTACCAATATCCGTCATCAGAGGGCACCATGAGGTGTATTCATGCCTTTCCATAGGCCCCAGAACAGGTTGTTGGCCAATTACCCCTTCACCCTGCACTTCGCGTTTCATCCCATTGGACTCCTGTATATACCAATGGCGCCGCAGCAATTGAACCGTATGGTCGCTGAGGTTCTCAATTACTATTTGATAGGCATGAACGTACTTGTGCTGAGCCGGGAAGGACTCATTGGGTAAATAAAAAGGCTGTACGCTGATTTTAATTCCGTGCGTCGTTAGTGTTTCCATGAATACAAAACGTTAATCCGGGATGATACGCCGGCCAAAGTAAAAAGCTTTTTTCATGTTTGTATCTCTTTGACTGCAGAACCTTCCATTAACCATTGCTTTACAATGTATTCTGCTTTCCTTAATGCCTCTTCCAAAATCTTGTTTTCCAGTACCACATCAAATTCAGTTTCAAAACTTAGTTCGAGTTCAGCTTTTGCAATCCGCCTTTTTAAACTCTCCTCACTTTCTGATTTTCTAAGTGTCAGTCGTTCCAGCAATGCTACCTTGGATGGTGGCTTCACAAAAATCGCAAGGCTGTTTCCGGGAAAAGCCTTTTTCAGGTTCAAGGCTCCTCGAACATCAACATCAAAAATGACGTGTTTGCCGAGGTCCCATAACCTCTTTACCTCTGACAAAAGTGTACCATAAAATTGATTTTCATAGACTTCCTGCCATTCAACAAATGATTTTTTTTCAATAAGGGACTTAAACTCTTCGTTTCCCATGAAATAATAATCTTTTCCGTCTTTTTCATTAGCCCTTTGACCGCGGGTTGTGGCAGAAATGGAAAATGCAAGCTCGGGAAACACTTTGAGCAGGTGTTTTACAATGGTAGTTTTACCCGCACCGGAAGGTGCTGTAACGACGATGAGCTTGTGCATATACTAAACTGAATTGGCAACCTGTTCTTTGATTTTTTCCAGATCATCTTTCATTTGAACTACAAAACGCTGAATTTCTGCAGAATAGGCCTTGGCCCCAAGGGTGTTGATTTCCCGCCCCATTTCCTGACTAATGAAGCTAAGCTTGCGACCTTTGGAGGTACTCTTATTGTCCAACTGCTCCAAAAAGTATTTACAATGTTGTTCCAGTCTTACCTTTTCTTCAGTAATGTCAATCTTCTCTATATAGTATAAAGCCTCCTGCTCAAATCTGTTTTCATCAACATTTTCCTTACCGACAAATTCTTCGAGATTCTGGCGAATACGTGCCTGGAGTTGTTCTATCCTTTCCTTTTCAAAAGGTGCAAGTTCTTTAAGTCCAGCCAAAATGTTGCTGATTCTTAGCTTCAGGTCTTCCTCCATTGCTTTGCCTTCCGCCGCCCGGAATTTGTCGAAAAAGCCCAAGGCTCCATTTAATACTCCCTCTACGGCATGCCACTCCTCTTCATCAATTTCATCCTCCAGTGTTACCACAACATTCGGTATGCGTAAAATGGCACCAAGGATTCCATCCTTTGGAATGCTAAGTTCTGTTGAAACAGCATTCAACTCCCGGTAGTATTTTTTGAAGAGGGGAAGATTAAGCCCGAATCCATCATCTCCCTGCAGAGATTTAATTTCGATGATGAGGTCAATTTTTCCGCGTTCCACTCTTTCTGTAAGAATCCTCCTTAGCACATGTTCCTTTTCTTTAAAGCTTGAAGGTACTTTCAGTCGAAAGTCAGTGTATTTGCTGTTCAAGGAACGTAACTCAACTAATATGGTCTTATTCTTAAAAGTACCCGTTGAGCGGCCGTAGCCAGTCATGGAATGTAACATGCCTGAGAGTTTTGAAGGTTTTTTACGCTGTCCACTTTAATTACTGGAAGGCAGTGGGCAAATATAGGCAGAGTTCTAATAAATAATGGTACGTGTTAGATTTAGGCAGTAAAACGCTTTGAAGAGGAGAAGTTTATGAAGAGTTGAAAGAAAATCAGACAATTAACAAAGGTTATTACCATATTTTTGATTCAATAATTTACCTTCGCGCTCCGTTTTTCAGGCGTAAACACGCGGACAACGTTTTTTAGTGGGTCCCATGAAATGTAAATGCCTGATAATTAGAGTTAAAATAGACATTTAATTTTCGTGAAAGGAAAAAATTCCGAAATTTGCAGCTCAATTGCAAAATCAGAATTTTTTCCACAACTCATTCTAAACCAATAAAGTAAGATGAGAAAAGCTGACTTAGTAACAGCAATTTCCGAGAACACAGGAGTACCAAAAGTTGATGTTCTGGTAACGCTCGAAGAATTTTTCAAATCTGTAAAAGGATCACTCTCAGGTGGTGAAAATGTGTACATCCGTGGATTTGGGAGTTTTATAATCAAAAAAAGAAAAAAGAAAGTTGGACGCCATATCAAGAAAAATGTGTCCATTGAAATCCCGGAACATTTTATTCCAGCATTTAAGCCAGCCAAGATCTTCACTGAACAGGTAAAGGAAAATGTAAATAACCTTCCTGATGAAGAAAACGATGACTGATTCTTTCGCTTTTAAATATTCCGGCAATCATGACTAAACTGCAATGGTCTGTCTTGCTGGCTGCTGGGGTCTTGGTCTTGTTCCTCTATTTTGTCTTGGATACCAAGCCATCTTCACAGAAAAATATTGAAGCGAAAAGAGCACTTTCAGCAGTAAGTACCGACATCAGCACTCTGGTGAAGGCAGCCCATGAGGAGTTGAACTCTGATGAAATGGGTTTAATCCACGCTCTCGACTCGGAGCTTCAAAAGTCCTCTGACGATTCAGTCAAAGTGGAAATTTATAAGAAGCTCTCCGGCCAGTGGTACAATTTGAATAAGCCGGCAATTGCCGGGTATTATGCCGAAAAAGTTGCTGAGATTGAACGAGGTGCATTAGCCTGGTCTATAGCAGGCACCACTTTTTCAATCTGCGTGGAGCAGGAAGGCGAGGAGAAGGTAAGAAATTACTGTGCTGAAAGAGCAGTGCAAGCACTTGAAAAGGCCATTTCTTTGGAACCTGAAAATTTGCAGCACAGAATTAATCTGGCTGTTGTTTATGCCGAGGTGCCTCCAGAAGGTAATCCAATGACTGGCATTCAAATGCTACTGGACTTGAACAAGCAATTGCCGGAGAACGTTCCGGTAATAGTGCAGATAGGTAGATTGGCCATGAAAACAGGTCAATATGAAAAGGCAGCTGAAAGATTTGAGTCCGCCTTAGCTCTAGAACCTGACAATGCCAGAGCCGTATGTCTGGCAGCGGAAGCATACACGGCTTTAGGAAACAATGAAAAAGCTGCGGCGTATCAATCTCGTTGTGCATCAAAAGAATAATTTGACATAAATGCCATGATGTAACCTCAAATGCTTATTTATTGAATAATGCATTTCTTAAGGTGCATCATAGCGCGCGAAATAATATTACTTAACAGTTTTAAAAGAAAATATCATTATGCCATGTGGTAAAAAGCGTAAGCGCCATAAGATCGCTACACACAAACGCAAAAAGAGACTGAGAAAGAATCGTCACAAAAAGAAGAACCGCTAAGTTTGAGTTTAGCTCTGGACAACCAGTTTATTTTGGATGGCCAGAGCCTTATGCATTCTCAACCGGAAAAACAACAGGTCATTGTTTCGGCTGAATTATCCAATTGTACAGGAAGTAGCCACTCGACAGGTAAAAACCTTAAGGACCCAAAAGACTTACATGCTTCTGGCAAAAAATTAGCCGCAGCCCCAGGTAACCCAGAATTTTATCATGACCTGTGCAATTACCAGCCAGTGATAAGTGCGTTGTGACGTAATAGTTTTGAGGGGATAGTATAGGTGTTATAAACCCCTTCAGGTAAAAGTCCTATCTTTTGTTTTGCACTTCATCCCGTTAAATTGCATGGGCCTTTGCAAACGAACTAGCCATCTGCCTGTTTTACTTCCTTAATGTATAGGTCCTGTCTCATGTATCCGGTTGTAATGCAATGGAATAACACGCGTTATTAAATCATTTCAAAGTGGTAAAAGAACTAATAATCAACTCCGCTCCAACCGAAGTGGAATTAGCCCTTCTGGAAGACGGAAAGCTTGTGGAGTTGCACCATCAAAAGACCAACAACAACTTCACTGTCGGTGATATCTTCCTCGGCAGTGTCATTAAACTAATGCCAGGACTAAATGCTGCTTTTGTTGACATTGGTCATAAGAAAGAGGCTTTTTTGCACTACACTGACCTTGGACCCAAACTGCGCTCTTTACTTAAATACACCAACAGTGCAGTTACCGGAGGAATAAACACCCATCACCTCGATAACTTCAAGCTGGAGCCGGAAATCATTAAAACCGGAAAAATCGACCAGGTGCTCGCAAAACGCCAACTGATATTGGTGCAGGTATTGAAAGAACCCATTTCAACCAAAGGTCCCCGGCTCAGTTGTGAAATCACCATTCCTGGAAGGTTTTTGGTGCTCACACCATTCTCCGATGTTGTTGCCGTTTCGAAAAAAATCTCCAACTCGGATGAACGGAAAAGACTCAAAAACCTGATTGAAAGCATCAAACCCAAAGGATTTGGCGTCATTGTGCGCACTGCGGCTGAAGGAAAAAAGGTTCAGGACCTTCATGAGGAACTGGCTTTGATGCTGGAAAAATGGGAGGATATTTTCAAACAGTTGAAAGGCTCTCGGCCCCCAGCGAAATTATTAAGTGAATTGGACAAGACCTCCAGCATTCTTCGGGATATCTTAAATGAGTCGTTCAACAAAATTGTCACGAACGACAAGCAGCTCTATCTGAATATCCGCCATTTCATGGCAAACATTTCTCCCGATCAGGTTGACATCGTTTCAAATTACACTAAGAGCAAACCCATTTTTGACAATTACGGTGTGACCCGGCAAATAAAATCTTCCTTTGGCAAAACTGCTACGATGGACAGCGGTGCCTACATAGTTATTGAAAGCACGGAGGCCATGCACGTTGTAGACGTGAACAGCGGCCATAAGCTCAGCAGTCAGAATCAGGAAGAAGCTGTTTTGAATGTGAATATGGAGGCGGCAGAAGAAATAGCACGGCAATTGCGCCTACGCGATATCGGTGGATTGATCATCATCGACTTCATTGATATGCGCAATAACGAGCACAGGAAAACGCTATTTAAGGCCCTGAGAGACGCCATGCGAAAAGACCGGGCTCAACACACCATACTTCCACTCAGTAAGTTTGGCCTAATGCAAATTACCCGTCAGAGGGTACGCCCGGAAGTTAAAATCAATACGGCAGAGGTGTGTCCGTCATGCAGCGGCACTGGCAAAATCAATCCTTCCATCTTATTGACGGATGAAATTGAACGGGACCTGCGATTTATTATCCAATCAGTGGGTAAGTCAAAACTTACACTAAAAACGCACCCATTCATTGAAGCTTTCTTGACCAAGGGTTTTCCAAGCAAGCGAATGAGATGGTATATGCAGTTTTATAAATGGATTGAGTTAAAAGCAGATAGCAGTTTCCAACTTACCGAGTATAAGTTTTACAATGACAGTGATGATGAAATAAGGCTAAATTGAGTTTGGGAGCAATAATGGATATCAGCCTTCAGCCACCCCTTATTGCTCCTGAATAGTCTTGGTTCCAAACCCTAATTCAAATTCACACAATAGTTTGTTGCCAGTTTTTAAGGAAGCTATTAGAGTTTCATTCAGGGGCAACCACAATCACTAGCCCTGCACCCCCACAGGAGTAGTATGATAATTAACATCTGAGCCAACCGGACTATCCATTTAATCGGCATGAGTGGTTAATTTTGCGGAAGCACAAACATAGCATTTTCGCTTGAGTCACAAAAAACGCATTCTGGTAGCACCACTTAACTGGGGACTTGGACATGCCACCCGGTCGATTCCCATTATTCAGGAACTACTGCGAAAAAAAACAGATGTATGTATTGCGTCAGATGGAGCGGCTCTAGAATTATTATCAAAAGAATTTCCCGGCCTTAAGAGTATTACTCTTCCGCCCTACAACATACTTTACCATAGTTCCAATATGGTATTTAACATGGCACTGCAATTACCAAAAATACTACAGGCTGCCATAAAAGAATACAAAACAACCCAGGATATTGTTAGTCGTTACGGCATTCATGGCATCATATCAGATGGCCGCTTTGGGTGTCGGCACAGAAATGTAAAATCGATTTTTGTTACTCATCAGCTTAACATACAACCTCCACAACTAAAATGGAGTGGTCTTAACCCATTCTTACTTGCAGGTTCCAAATTATTAAATCGGATTAATCACAAAATAATATCAGCCTTTGATGAGTGTTGGGTACCTGATATTGATAATGAAAATAACTTGTCCGGATCATTAGGCCACCATTCAGAAAGATTAGCAAGGTATATTCCAGTACGTTACCTGGGAAGTTTATCGAGATTTAAACGAAAGAAAAGGGAGATTTTATATAATGCAATAGTGGTCCTTTCCGGCCCGGAACCACAACGGACTCTCCTGGAAAATAAAATAATTCAGCAGGCGGCAGCATTACAGGGCAAAAGATTCCTGATAGTCAGGGGCCGAAAGGGTGGTTTGGGAAGTAAAGTGGTTTCAGAAAATATTGAAATAAAGGAGATCCTGGGTTCGCAGGAATTGAATGAAGCTATATTGAATTCCTGCATGTTTATAGGACGATCAGGTTATTCATCTATAATGGACTTGGCAGCACTTAGCACACCAGCTCTATTGATTCCCACTCCAGGCCAAACAGAACAGCAATATCTTGCCCAAAGGTTCTACAAAGACAGAATTTTTATGGTACAGGAACAAGATGCAATTGATATAAATTCTGCCTTTGAAAGGATGTCTCTATTCACCGGCTTACAGCCTATATTTAGTTCACCGGAAAAACTAAGAGAGGCTATTGATACTTTGTTGCGGGCGTAGAAGCGATTTGTCCCCCTCAAGAATGAGTTAAAAAAGGAGGAGAGAAAATTCCATTTTTGCAAAAACAAAAACCGATAAATATGGAACAACTCACCCCCTTGCAAAGATAGCGAAACTGTTTAAAGAGACTATTGAGAATAAAGAAGCGAAGTTTGTTGAACAATTGAATAAGGGTGATTTATACAGTTTTGAGAATACTCTTTGGCATTGCATGCTGTTGCTTTACAACGAGCTTTGCGAGACATTCATGAGTGTATCGGCGACCCAGACGGAGGGTTTTATCAGGCAGAAAGCGGCTTGGCAAGCTTGTCAGGCGCAAAGCGAAAGTGCAGTTGGGGACTGGGCACTATGCAAGTGTAGTCGGCTTATATGCCAAAAAGGTCCCTAAGCAATACAAGGGTTCGAGGCATCTGCTGCATCTTCATTGGAAGGTACAGAAAAGCGCCTCGCCAGCCTATTATAGTCAAGTAAGCCTGTATTCGGTGCTGTGTCCATCCTTTGAAGTGGCTGGACAAGTTATTGAAATACAAGGAATTGAATCAAATTTGGACAGGATAAAGGAACTTAGCTGTCATTTGGCGAAACAATGCAAGGGGCAACAAGCGGCTCTAAGCCGGGCCCCTGAGGAAAGCCTCAAGGGCAAGCGGGTGGTTTTCGGCATAGATGATGGCAGAACACGCACCCGTCAATACAATGGTAAAAAGAACAAGAAGGGCAATGCCACTTTTGACACCCCATGGGTGGAACCAAAGATGTTTGTCATTGATGTTCTCAAGGACGAGGATGGTCAAGTGGACAGAACCTGCCTGCCCATCTACGGTTGTCTGTTTGGCGATGATGAGCTAATAGAACTGCTGTCAAGCCATCCGCCAACTGGCGGAGACTGCAAATCGAGAAGGCGACGCAAGTGCAGGTTGTGGCAGACGGTTCTCCGTGGATTTGGAACAGGATGCGTGTAATGTTGGAAAAACTTGGGGTAGCTCCGGATAAAATAACTGAAACGCTGGACTATTATCATGCATCGGAATATGTTGCGAAAATACTGGCAGGTCTGCCGAAGAAGTTTTTAGCGCAGGCTGCTGCACTTTCCAAGCAGTTCAAAGACTGGATTTGGGTTGGAGATATAGAGTCAATTGTGGAAAAATGCGAAGCGGTGTTCTCCAAACCAGGCCCTGACATAATTCGGTATGTAGGCTATTTTCAAAACAATGAAAACAAAATGCAATACGCTGACTATCAAAAGAATAACCTGATGTGCGGAAGCGGAATTATCGAATCTGGAATCCGGCGTGTAATCAATCTCAGATTCAAAAATGCCTCTTCATTTTGGAAGAAAGAAAACGTGGAAGGCTTATATTTCTTGCGGGGTATATTGCTGTCGTTTCGATGGAATATCATGATGGACAACCTTGTTTATCAAGAAATATAGGGGGACAAATCGCTTCTGCACCCGAAGCAGGTTGGTGTGCATTTCACTGGAAATATCGAGATGATGCCATCGCCAACAATGGTCTGAATCCTGACAGGTACAATCCAGCAAAATGGAGATTTGGACTGGGTTATAGGTTGCTTTAGAAAAGAAATGCCTAAAAACCACCAGACACATATCCTATGTCACAAGACTTCTACCAGCCTGTTCAGCAGGCTTTAATTAAGAAAATGCGGTAGTTCCGGCAAGTGTTCCCGAAGGTATGAATAAGTGCTGCGGCACTTTCGGACTGAAACCAACTGGCCCGGGGCCTTCCACTCGAGAAAAACTGCCTGCTGATTCCGACTGAACACTTTCTTGCACGGTGCTTTTGAGTGTTTTTTCAAGCTGTAAACCATAGCTTTGCCGCTGATTCAAACACCCATCATTGACAGAGCCACTATTCAGACCGCTTTTTGAGCAGATTCAATCCCAAACCTTGCTGGACTGGACTATTACAGTCACAGCCCTCATTTATGTTTTTCTTGCCGCAAGGGAAAAAATAACCTGCTGGTTTTGGGGTATCATTTCCTGCAGTCTGTGGGCTTATGCCGATTTTACCAAATACAACCTTTGGGTGGATGGGCTGCTTCAGATTTTTTACGTCGGCATGGGTGTATGGGGGTTGTATTCCTGGAAATACGGTGGCACAGCCAATAAATCACTTAAAATCAGCAGCTTGCCCGCCAAACGACACCTCGTTTTTTTTGTCTGGGGCATTGCAATTACGCTGTTGTTAGGGTGGATTTTTGACCGATACACGCCTACCGCTTTGCCTTATCCCGATTCCTTCGTTACTGCATTTTCAATAATAGCGACCTTCCTGACCGTTCGAAAAGTACTGGAAAACTGGCTCTATTGGATAGTCGTGGATTTTATTGCCATTTTCCTGTTCGCTACCCGTGAAGCATGGCTTGTGGCTTTTGTCATGGTTGTTTACACGATTATTGCCGTGTTCGGGTTTTTCACATGGAGTCGTACCTTTGCCGGCCAAACAAAGATTGACCATTAACCTACGTTATTTATTCAGACTGTTATGCACAAATTATCCTTGCTGATAGTTCTACTTTTCTGCCCATTCTTCCTGCATAGTCAAACCGCTGCTGCGAAGAAAAACGGGAACGGATACGCCATTCCGACAGCCTCCATTTCTAAAGCCAAAGGCAAAATCAATATTGACGGAGTACTCGAAGAAGCTGACTGGTTCGCAGGAAACCCGGCCGATAAATTCTGGCAGTGGTTTCCCTTGGACTCGGTTCAGGCCAAACAACAAACCGAAATATATTTCACGTACGACGATAACAACATCTACGTGGCCGCCAAGTGTTATTCCATTGGTGACAAATACGTAACCGAATCCCTTCGAAGAGATTTTCGTGCCTTCGGCAACGATAACATCGCCATTGTATTTGACACTTATACGGACAATACCAATGCTTTTGTATTTGGCGCAACGCCCAAAGGTGTGTTGCGCGAAGCGCTCATTTCAAATGGCGGACAAAACCGAGACGATTTCACGGAATCATGGGACAATAAATGGGATGGAGAGGTAAAGACATATCCGGGATATTGGGTTGCGGAAATTGCAATACCGTTCAAGACTCTTCGATTTAAGGAGGGTAGCACCCGTTGGGGTTTCAACGCTTATCGTTTCGATTATCAGAGCAACGAACGTACAACCTGGGTGCGCATTCCCCGGAATCAGATGATTATGAACCTGGCTTATACAGGAGAATTGATTTGGGACGAACCCATCAAAAAAGCCGGAAAAAGTTTTACGGTAATACCATATCTGTCGGGAGATTTGAGCCGGGACTACGAAGAGCCCGACAGCAAGTTTACCGGTAATTGGGGCGCCGGCGCCGACGCGAAAATCGCCGTGAGCAGCGGCATGAATCTCGACCTCACTTTTAATCCCGATTTTTCGCAGGTTGAAGTTGACCGCCAGGTTACCAACCTTACGCGTTTTGAAGTCTTCTTCCCGGAAAGGCGTCAGTTTTTTGTTGAAAACTCCGACCTCTTTGGCCGCTTCGGCTTCGAAAGAATGAATCCTTTCTTTTCACGAAGAATTGGTGTCGCCAAAAACACCAATACCAACGAAAATGTGCAAAATCCCATCCTGATGGGAGCACGTCTTAGTGGCAAGCTGAATAACGACTGGCGCCTTGGGTTGTTGAGTATGCAGACTGCTTCCGACGGTGATTTTGACTTACCAAGTTACAATTACACCGTTGCCTCGCTTCAGCGGAAGGTATTTTCCCGCTCAAACATAGGGGTCATTTTTGTAAACAAACAGGCGGTCACTGATACCGAAAATGATGATTTCGATAACTACAACAGGGTAATCGGACTCGATTACAATCTGGCGACACCCGACAACACCTGGACCGGAAAAGCATTTTACCACCGTGCCTTTACGGAAGAAGACATCAGTGAAAAGTATTCTCACGGTGCCGAATTGGCATACAGGGTAAAGGCTTTCGAACTGTCCTGGAGACACGAATTAGTTGGTGAGGGCTTCAATGCACAGGTTGGGTTTGTACCGCGCAAGGACTTTTTCAGGACGGAGCCTTCCGCAAGATTGTTTTTCTATCCTTCCGGCAAAAAAATCATTGAACATGGTCCTTCCCTGAGAGCGGATGTGTTGTTCACGCCCGGACATGGACGTTCGGATCACGATATCACTTTTAGCTGGGACTTTGACTTCCTGAATCAGTCCAGAATGGAGTTGATGTTGAAAAACGAATACATCTACCTTTTTGACAGTTTCGACCCCACAAGACAAGACGACTACGAACTCCCTGCCGATACGGAATATAATTTCACCAGCTTGTCAATGGAGTATAATTCCGACCGGAGCAAACAATGGTTTTTCAGATTTGAACCAACAATCGGCCAGTTCTTTAATGGATACAGGGGGAGCCTGAGCGGATCATTGTCCTATCGTTTTCAACAGTTAGGTAACATTTCCCTAAATGTCAACTACAACCACATCAGACTGGATGAGCCTTTTAAGCCAGCCAATATCTACCTTATTGGCCCCCGTTTCGATCTGACATTTACAAAAGACCTTTTCCTCACCACTTTCTTCCAGTACAACACCCAGGCCGACAATTTCAACATCAACGCCCGCTTCCAGTGGCGCTTTGCACCGGTATCGGATTTCTTCCTGGTTTATACCGACAACTACCTGCCTTCGGACTTCTCAGTGAAAAGCCGGGCCATCGTAGCTAAGTTGACTTATTGGTTGAACATCTGATTGGTGAAGAAGTTGAGGGAGTTGAGGGGGTTTAGAGTGTTGAGCGCGTTGATTCTCAACACTCTAAACTTTCTCAACCCTCTCAACCACTTTGTATTACTTCGGACTGTAAAAACAGAATTTCGGGCTGACGACTTTGCCCTCTTCCATCAATTTCTTGATGTGTTTGGAAACCTCCTTTTTGTCGATTCCGGTTTGGTCGGCGACGTCACCAGCCTTTAATGGCTGGCCTGCTTTCTTCAGTGCTTCGAATACTTTTTCGATATTCTCCATTGTCTTATTTAGTTAGTTAATTAATGATTTTGCTTTTCTTCCTGTTACTCCCCATACGGCACCCAGATATTCTTCACCTGCGTAGCATGACGAACGAAAACCTCCCCTTCACCGTGCATTGGGTTGAACCACTCCCGCTGCTTGCCATAATTTACCCAGGTACGCTTCATGTTTTCGGCTGCAGCGTATTCCACGAATTTGCTGCCTTCCTTGCTGCCGAAATACCACATGCCTTCCACGTCGTAATGGTTGGCCAGCACTTTCATCAGTTCCTCTTGATTACCGGTTACGATATTGAGGACACCACCCGGTACATCTGAAGTGTCGAGAATCTGGTAGAAATCGGTTGCCAACAGCGGATACCTGTCGGAAGGAAGGGCAATAACGCGGTTACCCATTGCGATAGCAGGAATTACCGTTGAAATAAAGCCCAGCAAAGAGGGCTCTTTCGGGCAAACGATACCCATTACACCAATAGGCTCATTCATGGCGAGGGTTACGTTGCGGTACGGTGTGTGATGCACCAATCCGTCGTGTTTGTCGGCCCATGCAGCATAAGTATAAATCCGGCTGAGGGCTAAATCCACCTCCTTCTGAGCTTCCGCTTTTTTCACGCCGGTCAGTTGCATGATGCGCTGCACAAATTCCTCGGCCCTTGCGGAAAAGTTTTCGGCAATATAAAAAATGACCTGTGCCCGGTTGTGGGAAGTGGTATTGGCCCATGATTCAGCGGCATGTGCAGCTTCCACTGCGTTGCGGATGTCCTTGCGATTGCCATCGCCAACTTCACCGACCAATATTCCTTTTGCATCACCCACCGGAAGGCTGTAACCTCCATCGGGACGGGCCTGTTTTCCTCCTATGTACATTTTCGCTGTGCGGTCGATGGAAGGCAGAACAAATGCGGATGCTTCCGGGGGTTTAACCTTTGCAGGTTCTTTAGTCGGTTGCTCTTCTTTGAATTCGGATTCGCATTTGGGTTTCACATACTCCCAAAGCCCTTCCTTGCCACCTTCCCGGCCAAAGCCGGATTCGCGGTATCCACCAAATCCGGAAGCGGCATCAAAGACATTGGTGCAGTTAACCCAGACACTGCCGGCCTTTAGTTTTGGTGCAATGTCGAGGGCGAGGTTGATGTTTTCCGTCCAGATGCTTGCGGCAAGTCCGTAGCGGGTATTGTTGGCCAACTTCACCGCCTCCGATGGTGTGCGGAATGTAAGGCAGGCGAGCACCGGCCCGAATATTTCCTCGATAGCCACTGTCGCCGAAGGTGCAATGTCTGTAATCAGAGTGGGTGGATAATAATATCCGTCTTTGGGGCAAGCCCAGGATGGCTGATAAACCGTGCCCCCTTCTTCCATTCCTTTTACAACATAAGAATGGATGGCCTCCATTTGACCTTTTGACACGATGGCTCCCATGTCCACCGCCTTATCGAGTGGATTGCCGACACGCATTTTCTCCATGCGGGCCCTGATTTTTTTAATCATAACATCGGCCACGCTTTCCTGCACCAGCAACCTGGAACCGGCACAACATACCTGTCCCTGATTGAACCAGATGGCATCCACCACTCCTTCCACGGCAGCGTCGAGGTCTGCGGAATCAAAAACGATGAAGGGAGATTTGCCTCCGAGTTCCAATGATATTTTCTTTCCGGTACCGGCCGTTTGTCTTCTTAAAATAACACCAACTTCGGTTGAGCCTGTGAAGGCAATCTTCTGGATGTCGGGATGTTTCACAATCATCTCCCCGGTCTTGCTGTTACCGGTGACGATGTTCACAACGCCTGCGGGAAGGCCTGCCTGCTGGCAGATTTCAGCAAACAACAAGGCAGTCACCGGAGTAAAACTTGCCGGTTTCAACACCACTGTATTGCCCATGGCAATAGCCGGGGCAATTTTCCAGGCCATCATGAGCAATGGGAAATTCCAGGGTATAATCTGCCCAACTACACCCACTTCTTTGTAGTCGCGAAGCTCAGTTTCCATCAGCTGTGCCCAGCCCGCGTGGTAATAGAAATGTCTTGCCACGAGCGGCACATCGATATCCCGGGTTTCTCTAATGGGCTTGCCATTGTCCATGGATTCCAGGACTGCGAACAGACGGGAATGTTTTTGAATTTGCCGGGCAATGGCATAAATGAACCGTGCACGGCCATGACCACCCAGGGCCACCCATTGGGTCAGGGCTGCCTGTGCTGCAGCAACGGCTTTATCCACATCGGACTGCCCGCCAACCGCAATTTTGGCCATAACTTCCTTGTTGCTTGGATTAACGGACTCATACCAGTTTCCGGATTCGGGTAACTGCCATTGTCCGTTGATATATAACTGGAACTTACGACCGTGTGCATCAAACCATTTGTCTGCAGCTTCGCTGCTTTCGGGTGCCGGGCCGTATTCCATGGTTTCAAATATTTCTTTCAATTTCATGATTCTTCTTTTTATCAACCCATCGGGTGTCTGTTAAAGGCAGAGTACCTGCCTGTTGAGAAGTGTTCGAGTTGTCTTTCTATATCCGCCAGAAGGCTGCTTGCTCCGAAGCGGAAAAGATGCGGATTGAGCCATTCATTGCCCAATTCCTCTTTTATCAGAATCAGCCATTCCAATGCCTGTTTGGCTTTGCCAATGCCCCCGGCGGGTTTAAATCCGATTTTATAACCGGTCAGCTCATAATATTCCCTTATTGCCCGGGTCATCACGATACCAAAAGGCAGTGTGGCATTCACACTTTCCTTTCCAGTACTGGTTTTGATGAAATCCGCACCGGCCATCATACACACCTGGCTGGCTTTCGCAACATTGGTCAAGGTGGCCAATTCGCCGGTGGCAAGAATGGTTTTCAGGTGCGCCTCCCCACAGGCATCGCGCATGGCGACTACTTCTTCATAGAGCGCTTTCCAGTTTCCATTGAGTACATGAGCCCTGCTGATGACGATGTCGATTTCCTCTGCGCCTGCCTCAACAGAAGCACGGATTTCAGCCAGTTTATGTTCAAGACTGATTTGCCCGGCTGGAAAGCCGGTGGAAACAGCAGCAATGGGAATGCCTGAACCTTTGAGGGCTTGTTTGGCAGTATCTATCAGGTTGTGGTAAACACAGACTGCAGCGACGGTCAGATTAAGGTCCTCTGCACCCAGACTTTCCAGCAGATCCTTGCGAATAGGTTGGCGTGCTTTTGCACAAAGCCGCAGCACATTTCCGGGTGTGTCATCGCCTGCCAAGGTGGTCAGGTCCATCATGGTTACGGCTTTCAACAACCATGCTGCCTGCCATTGTTTTTTTACCGTCCGGCGGGTGCCCATAGTGGCGGCTCTTCTTTCCGCTGCACTGCGGTTTACCTGCATACTGTCCACAATGTCCATGTCCAGCGGCATTCCCGGATTTCTTTCGGGTACCTGCGGCTTCGTCTTATGGCCATTTTCCTGTGATTTCGATTTTTCTTTTACGTTCATCTCTATAGACTTATGTTCAATTTCAATTGTACGGCAAAGTTAGGGGTAGTTTTCAGATGTTCGGCACAATTAGCTATTCACATGTACCAGAAAGTTGTGCTAATACTGGTCTGGGACTACTCAATTTTTCCCTGGAATCGCCAGCATCAATTTTTCCAGCGCCTTATTCAGGGACTCCATTCCCACCTCCGCCCCTTTCTGATGGCCGAGTCGCACAACTACCAAGTTATGCGATGGAATGATGATGGTCCTTTGTCCGCCGGCACCAGCCATATAATAAGCGTCTTTGGGAATAGGCATTTCGCCGGTTCCGTTTATCCAAAACTGCCCGCCATAAACCGGTTCTTTCCATCCTGGGGCGGGCGTGGAGACAAATGTGGCCCACCCTTCAGGCAGTAATCGCTCCCAATTCCACAGGCCGTCCTTCAGATAAAGCAATCCCAATCGGGCCCAGTTTCTGGCAGTGCCATAATCGTAACCCGTGAGCAGAAAATTGCCATAGGGGTCGGTTTCCATGATTTGTTTATTGATGCCAATTTTATCAAAGAGTTCAAGCTGTGGCCAACTCAGGTACTCCTCTCCTTTGGCTATTACCGTTTGTTTTACTATATAACCCAAAATCAGCGGGTCGCAGTTGCGGTAGCGACCTTCCGTTCCCGTAATAAATTCAAGCGGCCTGTTCACAGAATAACTGAAAGCATCCACTGCACCGGAATAGATGTAAAAGTGGTCGAGATAGTCCTTCCTATCTGGTGCTTCCGGATCGCGATGGGCCGTAAAACGCAAGCCGCTGCTCATTTGCATCAGGTCTCTGATTCTGATTTTTCCCCTGGGGTCACCTTTTTGTTGCCATTCTTTAACGGGGGCAGGTTGGTCCAGTTGCAGGTCGCCCATTTGTATCAGCCTGCCTATCAGAGTAGCGGTCAGGCTTTTGCCCATCGACCAACTCTCTAATTGCGTAAACATGTCGATGCCCTCGCGATATCGTTCGGCGATGATTTGACCTTTGTATAAAACAAGAAAAGCGGCGGTCAGTGCAGAGTCGGGGTAAAATGCAGCGTCCACGGCCCCTGAAAGCAGTTTTTCGTCAACTTCGGGTGGCAATCCTGTTTTGGGTAAAACATCCCCCATTGGCCATTTTTCCAGGGATGGATACATCAGGGTGCTCATCGCCTCAACCGGACTGAAAAAAATCCCCTGACCATTGTCGATGATGCAACCCTGACTGCCATAGTATTTTGCCCTGCGGTGCAAGGTGTCGCACAGGGTCATGGTTACGCTTTTATCATCATAATCTATGCTATAGGCAATCTGGCTGAGGTCTTCCTCAGGCATAAAAAAGAAACCGCTGTTTTGAAAAGCTTCTTCCGGATCGCGGGCCGAAACAAAAACGGCCGAGCAAAGCACTTTGGCATATCCTGCCAAACCCAATTCCGAAAAAGTCCCCTCGGGTTTGGGCATTTTATCGAGTGGCATGAATTGTTCGGAAAGGGAAACATCGTTCTGCTCCTTGCCGGAACGGCAACCAATGACAAGAACGGTAAACAGAAGAAAAGAAAAATGCTTTATGGACATAGGGCGTAGTTTTAAAGTGAATCTACGCCCTATTGAGCAAAAGGTGGCAGGAAATGGGTAATTATTACCTTTACTTTATCAAACTGAGGCCTTCTGCGGCAGATTTATCAGAAGGTTCGTACAACAGTACTTTATTAAAAATCACTTTGGCTTCACCCGATTTACCCAGGAAGTATTTTGTCCAACCCAACATGAGCAAGGTATCGTAATCGAAGGGGTACATATTGATGACTTTCTCAAAATATCGCTCTGCCGTTTTGTAATCTTTACGGGCATAATAGATAGAACCCACCCTGTAATTGGTCAGAGAATGATTGGGGTCGATTTTGAGGATTTCCTGGTAAGCAGACAATATTTGATTCCAATGACCAAGCACGGAAGCCGGAAGGGCATATCCCAATCTTGCTTCTATTGACATGGGCTTGTTTTTAATGGCCCGCTGATAATAGGTTACTGCCTCTGTATGCTGGCCGGCACTGTACAATAGCCAGCCCAGGCGAAGGTTTGTCTCATAGGAATTTTCATCGTACACTTTTTTCAGTGTGTTGACGGCTTGTGCATAATCGCCTTTTTCTTCCTGTGCATAGCTTGACTTGAAGGCGTTCAACAACGCGACGTTTTGCCCGGTTAAAGCAATATTCAGCATCGTCAACCCAATCAACAAAATTAGTATGTTCTTCATCGAAATAAATTGTATAGCAGAAAAGTGACCTTTTCCTGCTAAATGTTTTTAATTAACTATCAACGTTTCATGAAAATAAAAGGTGTCACTTTTTTTTGGTTCGATCTCAGATTCGAAAATTCAAAACTGATATTTCATTCCAGCCAAAAAAGTACGGTAACTAAACGAAAAATTGGTCTCCTGCTTGTTTTCATTTTGGAAAATAAGAAACACAGCCACCTTGTTCGCAGGAAGCCAGGTCAGCATGATTGTAGTTCGGTCAGTCAGTATTGAAGTTGCATTATTAAACACCGAGGCAAAAGACTCTGTAAAATTCGTTGTGTTTGGTTCAAAATATTCAGCGGATAGAAAAAGACGAGGCGCCAATCTGATGTTCAAAGAAGCCTTCCAAATCAGGTTTTCAGAAGTACCTGTTTCCTGCCAGGAACCCGTGCCGCCAATTGTCACCCGGTCTTGCAGAAAAGGTAAATGATATTCTACCCCAAGACCAAGCGCCCAATTCTGGTTGGTGACCGAAGTACCCGCATCCGTAATCAGCCTCACCTGCGTAAAAGAAGGCAAAACGACCAACCTGCCAAGGGACTTCCGGATTCCAATATGCGCGGCCCAGGCTTTTTGAGTCACATTGATTTCGCCTGTGGTTGGCCTTCTTACCAGTGCCCCCAGCGAAACGCCATCAAAAGAAATCAAATGCACGGCCGGAATAAGGGTAAAGCCTTTACCTAGATACCAGTCGCCTTTCAGATAATATTCAATTTGCCGGAAATCGGGGCCAGACTCACTTAGTCCAATTCCGGAAAATCCATGAAAGAGTCTTAAACGATAACCCAGTTGTTGACCGATTCCAAGGGAGGCATATTTCAAGCCATACACCGAATCGGGAAGGCTACTGTTTTTAAGCCCTGCTTCTGCATACACAAAGTCAATGGGACTTACAGGCTTGAGTCCAATCTTCTCTGACAAATCCGGCGGCATTTTTTCAGCGAGTGCCTGTGCCGCTCCGTCTCTGCCGGTAAATAGGTAGCTGTAATACAGGTATTCCAAAGACCATGGATCCGCAGCATTATAATTCAATGCAGCCTCAAAATTGCGGGCACTATTCCAATACTTCTTTTGCTCATACTGGGCCACGCCAATCCGGTAACGCAGGGCGTAATAATCCACTCCGGCTTCAAGGGCCTGATTGCCGAATTTTTCAAGCTCCGCCCACTGCTTTTTTAAAAATAAATCAACACTGCGGGACTCGACAACCGGATAATCATAAATGCTTTGTGCAGGAATGGAAACTGCAGCCAACAATACAAGCCCCACTATCGGCATCATCGCCCGGTATAAATTGCTGCTCTTAGTTATTTTGCTCATAATCCGATTCTATTTGATTTGCCACAAGATGTCGGTTCCCGAAACGAACTTCAAAAGAGGCAATTTCCTGCTTTTGAATGCTTAAGGTAAACTGCATTTCTTTCGACTTCCGCCCGAATGTTTCCAGTGCGATAGTTGATTTCAGCTTGATTTCGGAAGGCCTGAGGCTATCAGCGGGATCTTGGAAGTGCATATTGTACAGTGCTTTTTTGTACTGGAAAAATGGGGCTACAAAATCCTGAAGCCATTTACCCGGTCCGGAACTTACCTGATGCAAGGGGACCTGGTCTGTAATTTTTAATCCCTTGTAATACCCAAGAATTACCTTGTACGCACCCAGGTAGAAATAATATAACAGACTGTCGTGTGAGCCGTCATATCCAGTAAAATAGAACAGTGTGCCATCATTCGCGAAATAGGCTATACTCTTGCTTTGATGGCAATAAATATAGGTCTGGTTATCTGCTGTGGTAAAAACTTCCCATCTGACATCCTGAGCTATATTCCCTGTCTTGTCATCCGTCACACGCCAGCACAATACTTTACCTGGCTGCCAGTCATAAGCCTTCTCAAGCAAAGAATTTGTTTTGACGTTATAGACCACTGTTCCCTCCTGAGGGATTTCATAACTATGAAACACAGTTCCTTCGGCATTATTCTCCATAAAATAGGAAACCGGGTATTTCATGGTTTTTGATCCGACATCCCGATTGGCCTGAATCTGGAAATGCAGGTGCGGCTCCGGTGAACGACCGGAATTACCCAGGGAAGCTATAACCTCTCCCTTTCTGACATAATCTCCCTTTCGAACCTGGAAACTGCCAGCTTTCAGGTGGCTCAGTTTGGAATACAGGTATTCTTCGTGTTTCAAAATAATTGTATTTCCCCAGTTTTGGTGGACGTTTACGCTACCAATTTCATTGTCGGGAACTTCGTCCACGATTTCAACAACGTATCCATCGGCCGGAGCAACCACCGGCAGGTTGTAACAGCGATAATCCTGAAGAGCATAACCATCGCCGTTAAAAGTTTTACCATCCTTACCAGTGATGTCAAAATCCCAGGCATGTTGCCATTCGCCCGTATGAGTTGGCTGACTGTTATGTCCCTGAGAAACCCGCCATTCGCCGAAAAAAGGAAGTGCTATCTGAATGAAAGTCGTTCTGGCAAATCGCTGCTTGTAATTGGAAAATGAGTACAGGTTTTTTTCAGGCGAATAGTGCTGAACAAATACTTTTTGGAAGGGTGGTTTATCTGTATTGAAATAGGCGGTAAAAACCACCAGCACCACCATAAGCACAAAGGGCAGAGAATATACGGGCAGGCCAAATGGCGTGAGTAAAGTACTGGTTGCCGCAATGAGTATAGCAATAAGCGGTGCAGTTACTGCTACCAACATGAAGGTTCGCCAACCTGGAACGAAGAAAAATCCGCCAAGGGCAATCGCCGTCAGAACAAAATTGAACCCAATATAGGAAAAGTGCAACTGTGTCAGATCGGCACCCATGATTTGATAAAACAAATGCCCCATCAGGAATCCAAAAAGGGAAAGCACCCATGCAATTCTGGAACTCAGTAAAATGGCAACGGACAATAAGAACCCTGCCAGCAGGTTTTCCTGGAAAATAATTGCCGCCAGTGACCGGAAGTAGTTTGCCAGGACAGAAGGCATGGGAATGGCATTTATCTTTTCATACCAGCCAATCATTTCTGTGCCGCCAACAGAATACATTTCATTCAGAAAGAATATGCCGGCTTCACTGTGTTCGAGTCCTGTGTATTGACGGGAAGCGAGTAAAATAACCCAAAAACTCAACAGGAATGGAAGGCTGAGCATGGGCAGGCCCAACCTCGACAACATGTACAGTGAACCCACGGAAAGAAAAAGTGTGAGCACACTTGCCGCAAAAACCATCAGCACAAACTGAGCATTCGCCTGGTAGCTCAATGCGAGTCCAAAAATCACCAACAGGCTGTTCAGGCCAAACAAGCCCTCCCGGATCATCTTCCGGTCATACCCCATCAGGGCCGCCAATCCGTTGGTGAACATTACTGCTATTAATCCCCAAAGACCAAGCCGCCAATTGACAAAAGAAGCCAGGACAATGAGAAGGGCAGCCGACAAATTTTTAGTGAAAAAAATCTGAGCATAGGAATTGAGAATGCTCTCAAGAGCGGGTTCAATATTATTTTTAACTCTGGCTATCACAATTCGAAGTTTTTCAGAAAGTCCGGTATTCTTTCCATTTCCATCAAGTTGTCGATGTTTTCCCTTTCCCTGATCAGATGAACTTCGCCTTTAGTATCAATCATAACCACCCTGGGCCGCATCGTAATGAACTGCATCCATTGGGTCATGTTGTAAGCTCCCACTCTGTGCACAACCACATGGTCGTCTTTGTTCAGGGCCGGCAGCTTTATGCTTTCCCGAACCACATCTATGTTCATGCAAAGTGGTCCGTAAAGTACGCTGTCCTCAGAAAAGTGGCTGCATTCCTGTGCCGGAAAAACCGTGTGATCGTACCAGAATGAAGTAAAAAGCAGGTTTACTCCAAAATCGAGTATGGTCGCCCGGCGACCATCAGCAAGGCGTTTGTTGGCGAGCACTGTGCCCAGAAGGTAGCCTGCATCATCTATCAAGGCACGGCCGGTTTCCAGAATGAGCATCGGTAATTCGTCGCGTCTGAACCCAGAATTCAGCAAAGCAGCAGATATGCTTTCGGCATAATCGCTGAAGTTGGGAGTCGTTTCAGCATAACTCAGATAACTTCCTTTCAAAGTATTTCGCGAGGCGAAACCACCACCCAAATCGATATAATGTATGTCTTTGTTGTATCGTTTTTTGATGCCTATGGCGAGGTCGGCCATTTTTGCTGCCGCAATTTTGTAGGCGTCAGCACTCTGCAAAAATGTCCCGATATGGCAATGCAGACCAACGAGATCCATCTTATCGGTAAACAGGATTTTATTGATGGCATCCCAAGCCTGTCCGCTCTCATAATTGAACCCGAAACGGTCCCAAATAGGCTGAATACCGGTGTCCATGTTGACGCGAATGGCCACCCGTGGCCGTTTTCCCATTTTTTCACTTAAACCAATCAAAGTGTACAGTTCGTCGAAGTGGTCGATGTGAATTGGCGAGTTGTTCTGGATGGCAAGCTCCAGGTCTGCTTCGCTTTTATCCGGGCCGTTGAAAATGATCTTTTCCCCCGGCACTCCATTGCGCTGGGCTTTCTGGTACTCAAAACCCGATACCACCTCGGCCCAGGATCCTTCCTGGTGAAATACGTTACAAACTGCACTGAGGTAGTTGGTTTTGTAGGACCATGCAAACTGCACATTCGGGTAACGGGTGGAAAAGGCTGAATAGGCCTGACTGTAAGCCTGTCTCATGGATTTTTCGGAAAGAACAAACAGAGGTGATCCATGCTCTGCAAGCAGGTCTTTCACTTTGACTCCTTCAATTTCGGAAACGACCGTAAAGCCGGTTTGCGTTCCGAATTTATTGGGCATTCCCGTGTTCAACTGCCGGATGATCGGCCTTTCGTATTTCAATTTCATAAATCAGCATTTTATACTTCACTCAACTTCATAGACCTTCTAAACTCTATAAACCAGCGATTATCTTATAATTCTCCAAAAGTGGCTATTTTCTCAAAGTCCTTCAGGTCGCAAATCATGTCCCATGAGTAGCGGATGAACATCTTTCCCACTTCATAATTTTCAAAGGGCGTTACGTCTTCCCCTAATGCAATGCTCACCAGGGACTCCGGGTGATTTTGCCCACAACCTACTGCGAGATACACCCATGCCGGAAAGCGGGGATTGATTTCAATCAGGTAGACTGTCCCGGTCTTTTCATCCTTAATCATTTCGAGTTCCATTCCTCCAGCCCACTTGGTTTTTGTGACGACTGAGCGGGTCATAGTCAGCAAGTCCTCATCGTCTATGGAAATACCCGCCCACGCCTTTCCAGCATCTGTTAGGAAGGTTTTACGCATAGGTACAGCGCCAATCAGGTTTCCTTTGCCGTCACCTAAAGCAGTGACATTGAGGTCCTGACCTTTGATGTGCTCCTGTAAAATGACCGGAGTGCCCCATTTTGCACTGATCTTAAAAAAGTAGGATTGTACCTGTTCGGAATTGTACGCGAGGTAAGCCTCATAGAACTTACCCTTCACAACAACCGGGAAATCAAATTCTTTCAGTGCCTTTCCGAGTTCACCGGCGCTGTTGACTTCCGCCCCTTTTGGAACGTTGATGCCGTATTTTTTACCAAACTCGACGAGGTTTCCTTTTTGACGGGCATTGAATTGCTCCAGCGTTGGAAGTAATGTTTTGATGCCCATTTCCCTCAGTACAGGTGCCAGCTTTATAAAACTGTAAAGTTCTGCATCAAAATTAGGGATGACAACATCGATACTCTCCTTGCTGTGGATGTATTGAAGCCTTTTCAGCAAATTCTCATGCCCGGTAGTCGGATAGGGAATTTGATAGGACTTGTCTACCAGCTGTTTCATGTAAATGCCCGGTTCAAGGTTTTCATAAATCAACCCAACAATCCGTACCAGGAAATGATTGCTCTCTTTAAGTGCCCTGATGACGGAAACCCCAGGGCCGGGGCTGTCAATGGCATTTAGGCCTGTAACAGCAACTGTGATACTTTTCATCCAATGAGTGTTTTATTCTTCTGCCAGTTTGAACTGCTCCAAAATCTTCACGAAGTCGTAAACATCCTTTTCACAGGTGTCGGCATCAACATCGTATTTTTCCATGATCGTTTCTGCTACCCGCTTTACTGACAAGCCTTCCTGCAATTTACGCAGCACTTCCGCACCTGTATCATTGGCGGAGAAGCTGTCTCCATTAGTGGAATTGAAAACAAATCCGCTTTCGCTGATGGCTATATTTTTTTTCAATTTCATAATTGATGTTTTCGGTTATAGACCGTTATAATAAGCTGCCAGTTTAACGAGAGAATGTGACTTTTGTGGCTTAACCAGCATTTATTAAGTTCCAATACTGACACAAAGAAAGGCACGCAGAGCCAAAATTCCTTTGTTTGAAATAGTGCCTTTCAATCTTGTGACTCCTGCATTTTATATTCGTCAGGTAATTTGTCAAAATCATTCTATTTTCATATTCCACCTTGTTGGTGGATGCTGGAGATGAATAGTTGCTCGGTCAATCATTCAATAATTGCCTTTTAACTTTTTATTTTTGACTAAAATAAAATCAATCAGTTATGCCAATAAGAATGGAAAAAGACCAGCCCCGGGAACCCCGTCGCGATAATCAGCAGGAAAGAAGAACAACCGGAGGGGGTGGAGGAGGCTTAGGCAAAATATTACCCTTTCTTCTTCTTTTCATTTTCAAAAAACCCAAACTACTCATTCCCCTTTTAATTGTTGGAGCTGTTTGGTACTTCTTTTTTGGTGGGAGTGAAATGTTTTCAGGTGGAGTAGAAGATCAAACATCAGGACCGGATATGTTTTCTTTCGGTGCAACACTGAGTGAGGAGGAATACGATAAGGCTGAGGTCTTTGAGCCGCTCTCCACAACTTACGGTTCTAATGTCAATCAGCTGCCGCCGTCGGTTTCTTTATTGAAATACGCCCCAAAGAGAATGCATCAGGGACAGCAGGGCTCCTGTGTCGGCTGGGCGAGTTCTTATGCGGCAAGAACCATTCTGCACGCCCGGGCAACAGGTCAAAGTCCGGATAATGTGGCCTTCAGCCCTTCCTTCTTATATAATCAAATAGCGCTGGAAGGCTGCCAGGGAGCCTATATGAACGACGCCATGGAAACATTGCGCAGGTATGGCGATTTACCGTTTTCACAGTTTGGATACGATGAGCGCAGTTGCAGCAGAACACCTACGCAGGCTCAGGCCAATGAAGCTGCACAATTCCGCATCAAAGGTTACAACCGCCTTTCGCAGGGTGCTTCAAATTATGGCCTTGACTTAGAAGGGGTAAAACAACACATCGCACAGGGCGCTCCGGTTGTCATCGGCATGATGGTAGGCGGTACGTTCATGCATCAGATGGTGGGCCGGTCAGTCTGGCAACCCACCCAACGAGACTATAGCGGTTATGGCTTCAGCGGTCATGCAATGTGTGTTATCGGTTATGACGACAATAAACAGGCTGTGCAGATCATGAACTCATGGGGACCGGAATGGGGCAATAACGGGGTGGCATGGGTCAGTTATCGTGATTTTGTGCATTTCACCAAAGAGGCTTATGGACTCTATCCCATGGGCAGTGCAGAGAAATTTGATCCGAATAAACTGGCCGTCAAGTTCGGCCTCGTGGACAATGAATCGCAAACCCTCATCCCGCTTCAGCAGTCCGGCGACCGGGTATTCAGAACCCGCAGTCCCATCAGGGTAGGCAGCAAATTCAAGGTAGCCATCACCAATTCCATCGAGTGTTACGTTTACGTGTTTGGGCAGGAAAGTGACGGCTCCAGTTATGTGCTCTTCCCCTACACTGAAAAACACTCGCCATATTGCGGCATTACTGGCACCCGCCTGTTCCCGAAAGATTATTCCATGACGCCTGATGCCATTGGCAGCCGTGACTATATTGCTGTGTTAGTTTCAAAGTCGCCTCTTGACTGGAATGTGGTGAACACGCGCATCAACACAAGCCGTCAAAGCAGTTACATCAACAGAGTCAGGGATGCTATTGGCCCTGAGGAGGTTTCCAATGTCAGCTTTTCTTCGCCCGATGCTGTGGAGTTCATTTGTCAGCTACAGGGAAAAAATGTGGTGGCTACGGTGATTGAGATTGATAAGAGGTAGTATTGGGTTTTCTAATCTTTTTAAGCTTAGAAAACCAGAGGAAGAACCCTGCAATTTTAAATTTATCTTTTAAATTTGCAGGGTTATGGCTATTTATCTAACTCGAAATTTAGAGCAAGATGTAATCCGGTTGGCGTCGCATTATCCGGTCGTGGTTATCACAGGGCCTCGTCAGGTTGGCAAGACATCTTTGGTGAAACAACTTCAGAAGAAATTCCAGAAACCTTCTGAATACCTGGACCTCGAACTTCCGGAAGATTTCAATAAGTTCAATAACCCAACAATTTTTCTGGAGTCTTTGAAAGACAAAACGGTTGTTATTGATGAGGTACAAAGACTCCCTTCTCTTTTCCCGATTCTCCGGGCATTGGTGGACAGGCACAGGGTATCGGGGCGATTCATTTTGCTCGGCGCCGCCTCTCCGGAATTGATTCGGGACACATCTGAATCACTTTCCGGACGGGTAGCCTATCTGGAATTACCGCCACTTAACTGGACGGAAGTAAAGACGGTAGTTGATTACCAAAATCACTGGCTGCGGGGAGGGTTTCCGGAGTCTCTGCTTGCCACATCCAATGATTTGAGTATTGAATGGCGTCTTAATTTTATTCAATCCTATCTCGAACTTGATTTGCCATTGCTTGGCTTAAATGCCGATGCCATGCTAATTCGCCGGTTATGGACTATGGTAGCTCACCTGAATGGCAGCTTACTAAACATGGAGAAACTGGCAGGTTCGCTTGGCATTACAAGTCCAACAGTGAAAAAGTACCTCGATTTCCTTGAATCGGCATATCTCATCCGAAGAATTCAACCCTATCATTTCAATATTAAAAAGCGGCTCGTAAAATCCCCAAAGATTTACGTAAGGGATACCGGTATCTTGCATGCCCTGTTAAATGTGGCCGACATGCAGCAATTGTTTGGTCATCCAGTACTTGGCAGCTCATGGGAATCCTATATCATTCAGGAAATTTCTACGCGCCTCCCTGCTCGTACTGAGATGTACTTCTACCGGACACAAGATGGAACTGAAGCTGACCTTATACTTGCGCCGGGGGGAATGCCAAAAATTTTGGTTGAATTAAAATTCACATCCACCCCAACACTCACAAGAGGATTTCATATAGCCAAAGAAGATTTGGGCACTTTAATGAACTATGTGGTTTGCCCCGTGGAATCTGACTATTTGCTAAGTGAGGACACAAGAGTAGTAAGCCACTACAATCTCGATTCAATTATCATGGCATTAGAAAATTAATTCCCTTTTCTTACCCATCCACCACAGAACTTTCCAATGAACAAAAGGTACTATTCTTTGCTCATGTATAGAGGTTATAGGAAGCCAGATTATTGAAATGTTGCATTAGAACGCTACAGGTAACTATTGACGGTTAAATACACGGCCCATCTATTCTTTAAGCAGGATGCCTTCAGTATCTCCAGCTTCATGTTCTCAAAGCTAATGGTTCATTTTTTTTAAAACATTTCCTGTTTTGATCGCTGTATTCAAGGTTCCAATTTTTATCGGCTATTTAGAAAAATTCTACACAAAGACAATAAAGGGCTCAACAAGCCGTTATTTTGTTTTGTTAGTGAATATGTGACTTTGACAATTGTCATCAGCTTTCAGCGGAATTAAAGAATCCGTTTCCAATCACTAACGGTAAAGGCAAAATCGGTTAACATGACACAATTGAAGCTTGCAAGCCTACCAAATAAGACAAGATTTACAACGTGAACATGGATTAATGCCTGATTATTAATCCACACTTTTTATCAACAGGAGTGAATCTGAGATACACCTTTTACAACTTTCCTCATTCACTCTAAAAGACAGTTGCTATTGTATTAATGCTACTCACATTCGAATAACCAGTTGGTTGCAGATTTGGCTTGAGCGGGTGTTGTTCCTGAATTTATTGAAATAGCATTACTTCCCATTCGGGTTCAAAACTCTCTTTTGCCTTAACTGTAAACTGACATTTTGTTAACCAAAATCCTCTGTTATGTTTACCATGAAGCATTTTCTGAAAACAACTCTGATTGTTTTACCAGCAATTTTATTGCTCACTAATTGCACCAAAGAAGACGACGTTACCTCTAAAGGCACAGTAAATTTTGAAATCACGGACGGGCCAACTGACGATCCTAATGTAAAAGGAGCATTTGTAACCGTTACTGAAGTTCGGGTTGATGGCAAGGCCATCAGCAATTTCTCAGGAAAGCAAACCATTGATTTAATGGCCTACCAAAATGGAGAGACTAAAGCCTTGGGTCTTGCAGAACTGAAATCAGGTACATATAGTAATGTAGAACTGGTTTTGGACTATCAAAAAGACGCCAACGGAAACTCCCCGGGATGTTATGTGCTGACTACCGATAACGCGAAACACGCTCTGAATGCCACTTCCCAAAACACAGGGGTTGTTAAAATTAATTCCGGGAATTTTGAAGTGCAGGAAAACAGCACGACCAATGTCGTACTGGATTTTGACCTGCGCAAATGTATTCGCTACCAGGAAAAACCTACTACCAACGATCAATATGATTTCGTGACTGAAGGCGAAATGAATGCTTCGTTGAGATTGATTGCCAAGGCAAAGGCTGGTAAAATTTCCGGAAATGTACAGGACAATGCCGGCATTGCTGGTAGTAAGATTATAGTCTATGCTTATAAAAAAGGGCAGTTCAACAAGAGTACTGAAGTAAAAGGCCAGGGAGCAAGCAACATAACTTTTAAAAATGCCGTCACCAGCGCAACCGTCAACGGACAAGGCAACTATACGCTGGCGTTTATGGAAGAGGGCGATTATGAGCTCCACTTCTTTGGTTACGAAGACAAGGACAAGGATGGAAAGCTTGAAATTAAAGGTGAGTTAGTGCTGAATATAGTCGGGGGTGTCGGCTTGAACCTGAACAACCTGAATGTAAAAGCAAACAGTACAATTTCTGCATCCGTACTCGTTACGGGCATTATCCCATAAGCTGGTTTGTTCAGTTGAAGCCTTTCTAAATTAAGGTTAAGAAGGGGACCTTTGTTGTCTCCTTCTTTTTTCTTAAAATTTTACTTTAGTCATTACGGGCAGATGGTCGCTGGGATAATACGTACCGTCATTATCCCTGATAATGTCAAAAGACAATGGTTTTATTTTTTTGGAAAGAAAGATGTAATCAATTCTGTTGCAGACATCACTTTTTACTGAAAAGCCTGTAAAGGTGCACGCCGTTTCAGCCTGACCGGAAAATGTATCATATACCTTCCAATCTCGGTTATTGACAATTTCACCATAAGGAGCTTCGTCGGGTTTAAAATTGAAATCACCCATCAAGACAAAAGGTAATCTTCCACTTATCTCAGGTATCTTTTTGCGAAGCAGTAATACGCTGTTTCGCCGTGCCTCTTTCCCTTTATGGTCGAAATGGGTGTTGAACACAAGAAATACTTTACCGGTATTGCGTGACTTCAATTTCACCCAGGTGCATACCCGCGTAATGGCAGCGTCCCAATCTTTGCTTCCGGGGATTTCGGGTGTTTTGGATAGCCAAAAGGTTCCGCTTTCGACTCCTTCAAACATATTTTTTCGATAGTAGATGGCGCAGAACTCGCCCTTTGATTTCCCGTCATCCCGACCAACCCCGACATGTGCGTATTCAGCAAGGGACGTGGCAATGTCAGTGACCTGATTCGGAAGGGCTTCCTGGGTGCCAATGACGTCAGGGTTATATTTCCTTAGCAAGTCAACCACTTTATGGCTGCGCAGCCCCCATTGGTTTGGTCCGTCGGCAGGGGTATCGAGGCGGATATTATAGGTCATCAGTTTCAGGGTGTCCGCACTATGTGCCGGGGAAAAACCCATCAGGCAAAAGGCAATAAAAATTATAATGCGCATGATTTTTACTTTTGGGAAAGGTAAGATTTGTTCGCAGAATCAATGGCTATTACACCATGCCTTCTTTAGTGAATTGCACTACATTTGCCCAAAATCATACAGGCAGTAAATTATGAACGATTCCAGACGCGCTTCAACCCGGCTGCTTCGCATGAGACGGGTAGTTGAATACCAGACCAGGATTATTTTTTTCCTGAGCTCCATTCTGGTTGCGCTTTTCCTTACACATCAACTCGGCGATCCCTCATTCAGCGAAACACAGAATTATGTAATGTTTCTTCTGTTTTTTTCTGTGGGCTTGTGGGTTACGGAAGCTGTTCCGCCTTTTGCTGTAGGTATAATGATTGTTGGCTTTCTCGTGTTTTTCCTCGGCAGCGATTATTTCAATACCCAACCCGAAAGCGTCAAAAAGTACGTCAACACCTGGTCGGATTCTGTTATCTGGCTATTGCTTGGCGGCTTCTTTCTGGCGGAAGGCATGAAAAAGGCCGGGCTGGATGTATCGCTGTTCCGGTTTACCATTACCCGCTTTGGCACTAAACCTGAAAAGTTATTGCTCGGCATCATGCTGACCACCTGTGTAATTTCCATGGTCATGTCCAATACGGCAACATGCGCCATGATGCTTGCCATGATTTCACCCCTGCTTTTGGGTCTCGACAAAGAGGCCAACTTCTCCAAAGCCTTACTGTTAGGCATAGCAGCGGCTGCTACCTTAGGGGGAATGGGCACCATTATCGGTTCTCCGCCCAATGCCATTGCTGTTGGTTCATTGGAAACGCTGGGTATTAAAATAAGCTTTACAGAATGGATGGTGTTTGGTGTGCCTATTGCACTCACTCTGATGTATTTTACCTGGAAACTTTTGATTAGAAAATATCCAGCTGAAATCAAAGAAGTCGATCTGAGTCTCATCCCCATGAGCGACATTCACGAAGACGAAGACGAAATAGACGTCGAAGCCCGAAAAATCAGGCGTCGCATCATGCTGGCTATATTAGGTATTACCGCAGCACTTTGGCTCACCAATAACTGGCATGGAATTCCCGTAGCCGCTGTTTCTGGCATTCCCATAATTCTCCTTACCATGCTGGGCATCATCAACGGTGATGATGTTAGGCAATTGCCATGGGAAACCCTGATGCTTGTGGCGGGAGGTCTTTCTCTCGGGTTGGCCATCAAGGAAACGGGTCTCGCTGCATATTTCATCACCAAACTCCAATACCTGGACCTTAACTTTTATCTGCTGCTTCTTGCCTTTGCATTGGTGACGGTGGCTTTGTCCAATGTGATGAGCAACACGGCTGCTGCAACAATCCTCACACCGGTAGCTGCTATCCTTGCAAGGGATAACCCTGTGATTCTTCCATTAATTATCGGCTTTTGTGCTTCCTGTGCATTCCTGTTGCCGGTAAGTACACCACCAAGCGCCATTGTTTTCAGTACAGGAAAATTGAAACAAGCGGATTTCCGTCATGCTGGCGTTATGATTGGTCTGGCAGGTCCTTTGATTATTATTTTATGGGTATTGGTCGTCAATTTTCTTATTGGATAGTCATTTAAAAAGACTTCAATTTTCTTCTCTTCTGCTGCCTTCGTAGAGTTCGTACTCGAGCAGGCGACAGTCAATTTTGGCAGTGTAAAACTCAATGCGGCGTTTTGTCCGCAAGCCGATTTTCTTAGCCAGTTCGAGGTTTCCGGTAAAAATGTAACCCATGTAGCCGCCGCATTTTTGTTTCAAAAAATTTCCGATTCGGGCATAGGTGGCTTCCAGTTCCTTTTTATCGCCAAGCCGCTCACCGTATTCCGGGTTTAAAACAACCGCTCCACGATGGAACTCCGGAACCATGGTGTTTTCAAAATCACAAACTTCGAAATTGATGTATTGGTCCACACCGGCTGCTTTAGCGTTTATTCGGGCGACCTTAACCGCTTCCTCGCTGATATCGGAGGCTATGATTCTCAAATCATTCAACTCCTTAATTTGCTGCTCAAGCACCTTGCTTTCTCTAAGGTAGATACCCTCCCTGTATCCCTGGACATGCATGAATGCATAATTTTCCCGCAACAATCCTGGCTTCCGGCCTGTGGCAATCATTGCTGCTTCAATAGCCAGTGTTCCCGACCCGCACATTGGGTTTACAAAAGGCGAACGACGGTCCCAGCGCGTAGCAAAAATGACTGACGAAGCCAGAGCCTCGAGCATGGGAGCCCTCCCCGGCAATTTGCGGTAACCATGTTTGGCCAGTGTTTCGCCGGATGTGTCGATGAAAATTTCAGCCTGTTTGTTTTTCCAGAAAAGATACACCACCGCTGAATCTAACGAAGGACCAGACTCTGGTCTCTTCCCGGTCTTTTCCCGAATCCTGTCCACAATGGCGTCTTTTACCTTGAGGTTTGCGAACAGATTGGTTTTGATACTTGGATGAAATACGTTGCTGGTTACAGAAAAATAAGTCTCCGGATAGAGGATGTTTTCCCAGGGTATTGGCAGTGTTGATTGATATAACTGATCTGGGCTGTTGCAGTTAAAATCTTTTATGGAATACATCACCTGACTCGCGCAGCGCAAATTCAGATTGAGCCGGATGCAATCTTCCAGGGTGCCGCGCAGTTCGACCCCCGTCTGGAATGTGCGCAGGGTGCGAAATCCCAACGCCCGGATTTCCTGTTCCAGGTAGGGGGCCATCCATTTGTGGCAAGTGACTATGATGCGGCTGGGGATGCGGAAGGTTTGCATTTGTTCTTTTATTTAGATTTTTGCCAAAGGTAAGGAGAAGGGTGACCACAACCGGAATGCTTTACATGATTTCATGAAAGCCCAAACCTTTACAATGTGGAAAACTTAAGATTCAAGCCCGCTTCCCGCCCCCATTATTTGTTATTAATTTCGCCCATCTCTCAGTGAACATAAATCCAAGCCGATGCCCTCTTTTTGCCACTTACATTGCCACACACAGTACAGCCTGCTTGACGGTGCCGCCGACATCAAAAAGATGATGGCCAAAGCCAAGAAGGACGGGCAACTTGGCGTTGCACTTACCGACCACGGCAACATGTTCGGGGCATTTCAATTTGTCAATGAGGCCAATAAACAGGGTTTGAAACCAATCGTGGGTTGCGAATTCTACATCGTAAACGACAGGCACAAAAAACAATTCCAGCGTTCCCGGGGTGAAGAAGACATCCGTTACCACCAATTGATACTGGCAAAAAACAGGAAGGGGTATGAGAACCTTTCCAAACTCTGCTCCCTCGGTTATATCGAAGGGCTGTATGGCAAATACCCAAGAATTGACAAAGAACTCATTGAACAGTATCACGAAGGGCTCATCGCCACTTCCTGCTGCATCGGTGCAGAAATTCCACAGACCATCATACATAAAGGAGAAGAACAGGCGGAAGATCTGTTGAAATGGTGGCTGAATATTTTTGGCGAAGATTATTACATCGAATTGCAGCGGCACAGCGGAATGGAGGATATTGATGGGACCGGCATCAGCCAGGAGGATGTCAACCAGGTTTTGCTGCGCTTTGCCAAAAAGTACGACATCAAAGTTATATGCACCAACGACTCCCATTACATCGAGGAGGAAGACGCATCCCCACACGACATCTTGCTTTGTGTAAATACCAACAGCTTAATAACTGAAACTGAACGCTTCCGCTTTCCTTCCAGGGATTTTTATTTCAAAACGCAGGAGGAAATGAACACCCTGTTTCACGATATTCCGCAAAGCGTTGATTTCACTCAGGAAATCCTCGACAAGGTGGAACCGCTTAACCTCGTGCGGGATGTCATTCTACCAGCCTTCCCGCTTCCGGAAGGATTCCCCACTCAGGATGACTACCTGCGCCACCTTGCTTTTGAAGGGGCAGTGCGCCGATACGGGACCGTCAACTCCGAACTGGAGTCAAGGCTGAATTTTGAACTCGACGTCATCCGTCAGTCTGGATACCCGGGGTACTTCCTTATTGTACAGGATTTCACATCAGCGGCGAGAAAAATGGGAGTGACGGTTGGTCCGGGTCGGGGCTCTGCTGCAGGTTCTGCGGTAGCCTACTGCACCGGAATCACCAATGTGGACCCCATCAAATACGACCTGCTGTTTGAGCGCTTCCTCAATCCGGAGCGCATTAGCATGCCCGATATTGACATCGACTTCGACGACCGGGGGCGCGATCAGGTCATCAACTATGTTTTGGATAAATACGGCCGGAATCAGGTTGCCCAAATAGTTACTTATGGCACCATGGCCGCACGGTCGAGCTTGCGGGATGTGGGCCGTGTGATGGACATTCCGCTTTCAGAAGTGGATAAAGTGGCCAAATCTTTCCCTCATCAATTGAATACGACCCTTCAGGATGTGCTGGAATCTGACGAAGCAACGCTGAAGGAGAAGTTGAATGGTGAAGATTTGGAAAGGGCTGTGAATTTCCGCAAGCTTGCCGAAAGCGGGGACAAGATTGGACAAATGATTCAGAGCGCCCGGCAATTGGAAGGTTCCATCCGCAACACCGGCATACATGCCTGCGGGGTAGTTATTACGCCTGACGACATCACTAAATATGTACCTGTAACGGTTGCCAAAGACAACGACCTGCTCGTCAGTCAGTTTGACAACAGCGTGGCAGAAGCCGCCGGACTTTTAAAAATGGACTTCCTCGGACTGAAGACCCTGACCATCATTAAGGATGCGGTAAGAATTATCGAAGAAGTTTGGGGAGAAAAGATTGACCCGGATGAAATACCGCTCGAAGACGAAAAAACCTTCGAATTATTCCAGCGAGGCGAGACCATCGGCATATTCCAGTACGAAAGTGCCGGTATGCAGAAGCACATGAAAGACCTCAAACCAACCACCTTCGACGACCTCATCGCCATGAATGCCCTGTACCGTCCGGGGCCATTGCAGTACATCCCCAACTTCATCGCACGCAAGCATGGCAGGGAAGCCATCACTTATGACCTGCCGGAAATGGAGGAGTATTTGGCCGACACCTACGGGATTTCAGTGTACCAGGAGCAGATCATGTTGCTGTCGCAAAAACTGGCCAATTTCACCAAAGGTGAAGCCGACATCCTGCGGAAAGCCATGGGTAAGAAGCAAAAGGACACCCTGGACAAGATGTTCGACAAATTCATCGCCGGTTGCGAAAAGAACAATCACCCAATTGAAGTTTGTAAAAAAGTCTGGAAAGATTGGGAATCCTTTGCGAGCTACGCCTTCAACAAGTCACATTCCACCTGTTATGCTTATGTGGCATTCCAGACCGCATACCTTAAAGCACACTACCCGGCAGCCTTCATGGCTTCCGTACTTTCGCACAACAAGGACAACACCACAGACCTCAACAAATTCCTGCGGGAGTGCAAGCGCATGGGCATCACTGTACTCGGACCCGACATCAATGAGTCGGCATCCGATTTCACCGTGAACAAGGAGGGGCATATCCGCTTTGGTCTTTCAGCACTGAAGGGAGTTGGCGAAGGCCCGGTAGAAGATATATTGAACGAAAGGGAAAGCAACGGGCCTTATTCATCGGTATATGACTTTGTTTGCCGTCTGAACACCAAAGCCGCCAACAAAAAAGTTATGGAAAGCCTCGTTTTAGGGGGAGCATTAGAAGCTTTTGACAACATACACCGCGCTCAGTATTTCGAAAAAAGCGGCAAGTACGATAGCTTCATTGAGCACATTCTTCGTTTTGGTTCGGAATACCAGCAAAGACAGGAAAGTGCTGCTATGTCTTTATTTGGAGACATCAGCGCCTTTGACATCCAGGAACCGGAACCGCCGGAAGCCCAGCCCTGGCCATTGGTTGACCTTCTGGAAAGAGAAAAAGAAGTAACCGGCATTTACATTTCCGGCCATCCCCTCGATGATTACCGCATGGAGGTGGAGGCCCTGACCTCCTGTTCTCTGGAACAGTTGGAAGAACACAAAGGGAAGACCGTGAAAATTGCAGGCATCGTCACCAAAGTCTCACACCGCATTAGTCAGAAAGGAACTGGGTATGGATATTTTACCATCCAGGATTACAACAGCTCGTTCGAGTTCCCACTGTTCAGTGACGACTATGTAAAGTTTAAGGGCTTTTTTGAACCGGGGAATTGTGTGTTTATAACCGGAACTTATGAGGCGCGATTCAACAGCGTGGACGAATTCCAGCTCAGAGTCAAAGAAGTAACATTACTTGAAAACGCCGGTAAGTTTCATGCTTCAGAAATTGAGGTAAGGCTTCCTATTGAAACCATTAATGAGGAGCTTATTGGTTCTCTTGATAAAATTGTCAAAACACACAAAGGCAAACATCACCTGCGATTTATCCTTATCGATTATAACAATAAAACTAGTTTGAACCTCCTTTCGAAATCGAGAAAGGTAAATGTTGACAACGACCTGGCGTCGAAGTTGGCTGATTTAAATATTGACTTTAAGATTAATTAGGTGCTGCTTTTATTGGCTGAGCATAACCGGCATCACCAGCATGAGAATATCCTCTCCTTCCTTCTGTTCGAGAGGAAGTAAAATTCCAGCTCTCGATGGGGATGATAATTCCATCTTGACATCCTCTGACGTCAGAACTCCCAACATTTCAATCAGGAACTTGGCATTGAATCCAATAGTCAGCGGTTCGCCATTATATGTGCAAACGAGCTGTTCTGCCGCTTCATTGGAAAAATCGAGGTCCTGTGCTGAAACGGTGAGGCTGTTTTGCGCAATATCCAGTATGACCTGATTCGTCGTTTTATTGGCGTAAATGGCAATGCGCCTGAGTGAACTTTGTAAATCCACACGCTTCAGGCTTAGGATATTCGGGTTGTCAACGGGAATGACGGCATTGTAATCAGGGTACCTTGCATCAATCAGTCTGCAGGCTAAATGAGTATTGTCGAAAGTGAAAAATGCATTGGCTTTGTTAAAAGACATTTCCACCGTTCCCTCGGAGGGCAGTGCGTTTTTCAATAAATTGAGCGCCTTCTTGGGAATGATGAAAGAGGTAGCAACCTCGGTGTCCAAGTTGTGAAATGCATACCTCACCAGTTTATGAGCGTCAGTGGAAACGAATGTTATCTTTTTAAAGTCAACTAGTACATATACTCCCGTCATCGCTGGCCGCAAGTCGTCATTACTTGTTGCAAAGAGTGTTTTATTAATGGCCTGAGAAAGGGCGTCCACTGGCAATTGAATGGTGTCCACTTTATCAGACTCGGGGACTCTGGGATAATCTTGTCCATTCTCACCGGCTAATCTGTATTTACCATACGCTGAGGTAATGGTGATACCAAACGTTTCTTCTTCCACAGCAATGGTAATGGGTTGCTCAGGTAGTGCCTTCAGGGTGTCAAGTAATATTTTTGCAGGCACCGCAACCATTCCATCTCCGTCACTCATTACTAGTACCTTGTTAACGATGGATGTTTCAAGGTCTGTCGCAGCAATAATGAGCTCATTTTTCTTTACAGTAAAAAGAAAGTCATCGAGAATCGGGAGAACTGGAGTGGAGGAAATTGCGCCGCTGGCTACCTGGAGTTGTTTGAGTAATTCTGTGGAAGAAACGCTGAATTTCATGAATGCTTATATTTAGTTGGTTAGGGCAAAAATAAGTGATGTTCAATATTTGCCATACAAAAGTAACTAACAGAATGTGTAAAAGCTCTTTTTGCGAAAGCTGTTATATTCACGGATTAAAATGAATTCATCAGTCGCTAAAAGCCCTGATTAATACACGCCCAAAATCAACGCAATCTATGAAAACAGGTTACAGGATTTGTGCAGTATGCCTCATTTATCTCGTTTTATGGCAAATTCACCCTTTAAATGCCCAGATCAAGGATGATTTTTCTGACGGAAACCATACAGGAAGCCCCGTTTGGTTGGGAGATCAATCCCATTTTATCGTCAATGCTGCCCTTGAATTGCAACTGAATGCTCCCGCTGCAGGAGTTTCGACCTTGTATCTCCCCGTATCCATTGCAGATTCCAATGTATGGGAAATGTACCTGCGAATGGATTTTGACCCCTCCAACTCCAACAGATTGCGCGTTTACTTGCAGTGCAACTCAGAAAACTTCAACACAGGTAAGGGATATTTTCTTCAAATTGGCAAAGACGGAAACACTGATGCCCTGGAATTCTTTCGCCAGGATGGAGCAACCTCTGTTCTTTTGGCTACCGGATCTATTGGGGCCGTAGCTTTTTCTCCAAAGCCCAGATTGCGCATTACCAGAGAAACCGGAGGTATTTGGACTCTCTCAGTAGATTACACTGGGGGTAACACCCTCAAAAAAGAATTCACGATAAAAGATGACACTTATTTTGGTGGAAACCAATTCTTCGGATTGCAATGCACCTATTCGAGTACGAGGCGAGATAAATTCTTTTTTGATGACATTTTAATAGCGCCACTGCTGCCCGACAAAAACCCTCCTGTATTGGTGTCGGCAATTCCGATTTCAGAAATTGAACTGGATGTCTATTTCAACGAGCCACTTGATGAACTCACAGCAACGGATCCATCCAACTATCAAATCAACAATCATGGTTCACCATCCGGATCGTTTTTAGACAATACTAATAAATCGCTTGTTCATTTGGTTTTCTCAAAGCCCTTTGCCAGTCTGACAAACTATATGCTGACCACATCAGGTATTAAGGATCTTTCTGGAAATTCAAGTAATTCACAGAACACCGGATTTCAATACATAAAAAAGGAAACTGCCGAAGAGTTTGACATATTAATCAATGAAATTATGGCTGATCCAACGCCACAGGTTGGGTTGCCCAATTTTGAATTTATCGAGTTGTTCAACCGTAGCAACAAAGTAATTGACCTGGCTGGTTTCGGCTTTTCCAATGGCGGAACCCCACAATTGTTGCCTGGTTATTTGTTGTTGCCTAATAAATATGTATTGGTTTGCGCAATTGCAAATGAAGAGGCGATGAAGAAATTCGGAGCAGTAGTGCCTCTTACATCTTTTCCAACATTGGCCAACGATGGCGACGACCTTGCGCTTAATGGTCCCGGCGGCAAAGTCATCCATTTCGTCAATTATTTTTTATCCTGGTATGGTGACTCCAAGAAGGCCGATGGAGGCTGGACACTAGAAATGATTAATCCTATGCGACCTTGCGGAGAATCTGAAAACTGGACAGCCTCCAAGAATTTGATTGGGGGCACACCTGGGCAACCAAATTCTGTGCTGAATTCCCAACCCGATACCAAGTCACCAGAACTGATACGGGTTTCGGTCTCACAGGAAAAGCCTTATGAGCTTCTCCTCTACTTCAGTGAAGGGCTAGATAGAATAAGTGCGGAGAATCCATCTAATTATAGTATAGACAAAGGCATTGGCGTTTTTTCCGCCAGTCTGCTGCCGCTGACACGAAGTACTGTTCGGCTGATATTAAACAACTCTTTGCAGCCAAATATCGTGTACAACCTGATTGTCGGAAAACAGGTGAAAGATTGCAGTGCAAATATTTTTGGAACAAATGACAAGTTAACTTTTGCGCTTCCCGTGCCGATCGAACCAAAGGATATTGTGATAAATGAAATCTTGTTCAATCCTGTCAGCGGAGGTTCTGATTTTCTCGAATTATATAACCGGAGCAAAAAGGTGATGGACTTAAGTCAAATCATAATCGCCAATCTGAGTGCTGGATCGGGAAACCCGGTACCTGTAACTACCTCCCGGCTTTTTTATCCCGGTGAGTATATTGTATTTACGCCCTCGCTTGCTGATATCATATCGAGATACCCTCCTGTGCATGCACAATTACTGATTGGACTGAATTTGCCATCTTTCCCGGATGACAAAGGAAATGTCACTTTGTACACCAGTGGGTCCTTAGGGCCGACTATCATAGATTCTTTCAATTACGACAGGAAAATGCATCATCCACTTTTGGACGATGAAAACGGTGTTTCGCTTGAAAGACTCAACCCGGACGCTCCCACTCAAAGCCCCAGTAACTGGCACTCTGCCGCTGCATCTGCCGGGTTCGCTACTCCTGGCTTCAGAAACTCCCAGTCTTTTGAATCCATTGAAAGGAGCGAGAACTTATTTGACATTCAGGTACCCAAACTTTCTCCTAATGGAGATGGATTTCAGGATTACTTGATCATAAACTTTTGGCCAGACAAGCCGGGTTATCTGGCCACCATTAAAATTTTCGACGCTGATGGACGACCAGTAAAATCCCTGCTCAATAATGAGTTATTGCCATCTGAAGGATTTTTTCGATGGGATGGCGATACAGACTCCGGCACTAAAGCGAGGATAGGCATTTACATACTATTGGCAAGGCTATTTCACCCGGATGGCACAACCCATGAATTCAAGAAAGCTGTTGTTATTGCCGGGAGCCTATAACATTATTGTTGGCGATGTCTTTGAGTCCAAAAATAAAGCGGAGCTTCAATAGGCTCCGCTTTCTCTTTTTTTCCGGCAACGTTATAGCTGGTTAGATTCTTAAAAACTGGCGGGTTTACCACAGGTCAAAACCCTTCAAGATAAGACCAAAATTCCATCAATAAAACGTTGCACATTTATATGAGACCAGTGAAGATGCTTAAATCATCAACAGGCACAAAAATCGTCTTGATTTGCCCTAAGTGAAAATCCCAAAAAGGAAAAACCGTGACGTTAAATAGCGTTAATCCAGGGTTAAAAATCATTAAGCGACCAATACAATAATGGTTGTTCTTGAATGGCTACCTTTTCATCAACAGGCAGATTGTCTTTCAGGCGGGAATAACTGTAGAGCATCAATACTTTCAAAACTTCCAGAAAATAACACAATATGAAACCAAGATTTTTTGCCCTGACTGTGACTTTAATTTTTGTCCTTTCTTCATGCAGCACTCGACTTTCCTATTTTACACAGGATTTGTATGCTGAGTATAATTGGACTGATAATGACTGGAAGAAGATTCAATTCTACATTTCAAACGATATCTTCTTGCGCCGCGAATTATCAGGTGTGGCTTCTGAAATCAATTCCGGTAAAATAAGGGTAGAAAATGGCCGGTGGATTGAAGAAGTTATCATTCCAAAAAGAACCCCAAGTGCCTTCATATTCAGCCCAAAAACAGAACGTTTTGCGGTTAGTTTTGATGAAGGCAATGACATCAGGTATCCGATTTTTGGCCCAAATCCAAAATTCAATGACCGCTATGTTTTACTTGCATCTGAGCGGCAAAAAGGAGGGGGAAAGGCAGGGCTGATTGGTTCTATTTTATAAGGGTTTTTTGATTTCAGATTTAAGATATCAGACCCCATCAGAGCCTACCCCAAAAAATGACTCCAATTGCTTTTGAAGCGTATATCAAAGAACTAAAAGACAGAGAAAGAACTGAACTTGAAATCTACACCGTAAATAACCAAAATAGTGTCAATCCACTTCAACTCGAATTCAATTTCGGTTGATGATTTATTCACTCAGGTCAACCTATTTTAGGACAGGACATATCGTCAATCATATATCGTCAATCAAAAACCAGTCAAAAACCAGAACCAATCAGCACTGCCGTAAAGGGTTGGAACGTTAGAAGCAAGCACTGCATACTCAGGGATTGTCAATCACAATGAACTCAACCCTTCGGTTGAGCTGTCTTCCTTTTTCAGAATTGTTCCCGGCAACAGGGCTTATTTCCCCCAAACCCTTGTGCGATAATCGCTCAGATGCTATTCCATTGGTTTTAAGCCAAGTGACAACTGATTCAGCTCTGTTTTCGGAAAGTTTCAGGTTGTAATCATAATCTGCAGTACTGTCGGTATGGCCTTGGATTTGAATTTTCACCTTCTGATTTACTTTCATCCATGTTGCCAATCGATCCAGCTGAGGTAAAGAAGCAGGCATCAATGTCGCTTTATCCACCTCAAAGTATATATTTTCCAACGCGAATGGGATGCCAACTACAACTGGCTGGCCCTCAAAAACAGAAAGAATAGTAGCGGATTCCTTTCTCACAAGCACGTCATCCACAAAGTAAAACGCATAGTTCAGGGTTGCCTTATTAGTATCGGCAAGTACCAATGAATCAGGGAAAAAATTGCCCAGTAACAAATACTGATAGGAGCTATCGGCAATGAATGTTCCGCCAAGTTTGACCCATTCTCCTTTTGACGGTGCCAAAATGCTATCTGCAAAAACAAAAGGGTGCACACTGGATAACCACTCGACCGAGTTCGTTTTCATTCTCTGTGTTGTGAAAGCAATTCCGAAGTGGCTGGTTTTTATCCCGTTGTGCTGTGTTGAAAGCCAGCACTCTGCCAAGTATTTTTCTCCCTGTACTAAAGGTTCCAACAACTTTACCTGTATGTATTCCTTACAATGCCGTATGCCGGAGAGGCAGCCAAAGGTTTTCAATCCAATCATAACTTGACCTGAACGTGCATGGTAACCGCTCATGTTAATGTTTGGCCTGGGTGGGCGCATATATGGCAGTTTATCATTAACGAGTACATCAGGAGACCCTTCATTGGGAGAAGTCCAAAAATGAATGGTTTTTTCAAAAGCTACATTGTTTGCCATCCAGAAAGCAGGCATTCTGGAGCATTGTTCGAAGCCGGGATTTGGCACTATGTTAATTGACTGGGCGGCAATTTGCCAAGGCAATATGAGGAAGAACGCATGCCGTAATAAATATGTTGGATGGAGGGATGTACTACTCGATTTCATGATTCTCGGCAGTGGATTTACAACGTTGGATTTAGTAAGCCCTAAGAGTTGTATCGGGTTTGTGGCAAAGTTTTTACTGTTTAATGTTAAATAAATCCGAATCGAAAAGTTCCACCTTTTCAACACGTCCTTTTTTAAGGGAAAGCAGTTGCGGATAATCCCCATCACCAATTTCTCCTTTTAACAGGTTCTGGCTGTCAATAATGAGATTCTTTCGAGCTATTGATTTTTTTTCCAGTTGCAACTTAAGCAACTTGTCATCATTCACGTCAGTAAATATTACCAGTGTATTGCCAAGTCGTTCAATGTTTTTGGCAACGAATCCGGTTGCTGCACCTACGCAGCGCGGGCAGCCCGAATTTGGAATGACTATGCAAAATTGATACTTTTCCAAATCGCTCTTTGCAACTATTTTCCCCAGTTCTTCTGAAAAATCCTGGCTCTCCTTTTGTACGCATGAAGCTAACATGAAGAGGATTCCTAACATCAGTATCCACTTATTCATTGGCAAAAAGGTTAAAAATACCGAAAGTAAGTTCATTCTCGTTCTCTTTATATCTATTCCGTTTTGCGATGTGAAGCCCATCATCAGTAAGAAAATACATCATTGTTTGATATTCATTAACAGGCATAATTGTTTCACCCAAAAATTCAAATGACTCGCTCAGTATAACTATACCAGTTTTCATTCGCACAGACCTTGGATTCAATTTAAACTCATCCACACTTACGGGATGAAATGCAATACGATAATAAACCCTTTTCTTTATGTCATAGAGTACTGGACCATAGCTTGGTGTGGTGAAGTCATATTGGTTCATTTTTTCTTCGTCGGTTATCAGTTTTATGTGATTTGGGTCAAGTGGTTTGAATTCTTCAAAATCTGGGCTGGCAGCTTTAAGGGGCTTCATCTCAAAAGTTCTCGGGTCTGCTTCATAAAGGTCCGGACTTCCACCGAAGCTTATCAGGAACTTTTCAGTATGCGGATTATAGCAATGATAAGTAATGTACTTGAAGTATCCCCAATGTCCCTTATTGTAAAATTTGGGGCGAGCGAACAGATAAGACACGTCACCTGTAGCCAAATCTAAACAAATTGTATTATTAAGCTTGGTATGATCGTTTTGTGTGTAAAAATTGAAACCGATCAGATAAAGCTTGTTTTCAATTTTAAAGGCAGGGAAATTCGTTTCTAATTGAGCATGAGGCATATTTTTTTCATCTTCAGCGGTGAGATTATATTTTCGGCGTATTTTGCCGGTTGTATCGGTCAGAAGAAGAACTTTTGTCATATAATTTAGGAGGTAGATTGTATCAAAGTTGACCACGAGATGCCCCATCTGATAATTTGGTCCGACACCGTCAGGTCCTTCCTTTCTAAAAAGGATTCTTTTTTTCAATTGCCTTGTGTCATAGTCATAGGTGTATATAGCGTTAGCTACCGTGTTAAAAAAGCTGAGATACCGTTGGTTCCCATTTGTAAAGAATTGCAAGGAATGTTGCGAAAAACCGGTAAGAGTATCTAATGGGAAGCTGATTTCTTTAACTTCCGCAAGCCGGTATTTTGCCGTCTTTTTCCCGCTTTGTCCAATGTTTTCTTTTTTCTCTGACTTTGAGCACCCAAATGGTAATATTATCCCAATACACAGTATAAGGGGAAGTGAATAACATATTCTCATGGTATTTCTGATTTCAAAAAAAGCATATTTGAATTTGCATATAATGGTTTTAGGCTCTTTTGATGATTTAGTAAATTAGCTAAAGAGGCTTTCCAAATTTCAGGAAGAGTGCATTTCAAATTGTCCCTGAATGTGTCGTACTGCCGAACCAAAGTCCGATGATAGGATAGATTTTACTGAAGCGACAACTTTAAAACCACAATTCTATGACGCTATCGGTAAGAAGCCAAAAGCCGACAACACTGCTATTTTAATGCGCAAATCCAAACATGCGCCGATGCCGAGCTTTTATCCTTCCTCATCTCCATAAATTACCACCCCGTAACATGTTTGGATTTCGTGAGGAAAGACACATTTGTATCCTCCTCCTCCTTGTAATGGTGTACATTTGCCAATATTTCGCGAACCCTTTATACAATCATCATACGCCATATTGGTGCCTGCGATGATAAGTCCAACCAAAAGAAGTAAAACCTTGGCCTTTTTCATTTCTTGAAAATTTAATGCTGAAACTATGTGAACATTGCTCATCTCAGAATCCCCCTGTCTGCTCGAAAGCCAGCCTTTTAGTCAGCCCACCCGCAGCTTTGGCAAATTCCCGGAATGAACTACACAAATATCGCCCATTTTCTGAAACCTGGATCGGACAAGACCGGACAAAACGGGACAAGATCGGACAAGATCGGACAGCTCAGAACATATCAATTGGACAGGTTGGGTTTAGGGGTTCCCCCGGTGGCTTTGAGCAGCAACACCGGCATGAAAAAAACGATTACCAGCAGGGAAAACAACAGCCCGCCCGACGCCCCCACCGCAAGAGAAAACCAGAATATCTCCTGCTCACCTAATGCCAGGAAGGGAATAAGTCCTAACACAGTGGAAAATACAGTGAGCACCACGGGTGTGATTTTCTGCCGGAAAGCCTTCAGAAACAAGGTCACCTCATTCCGTCTTTTTTGAATCTTTTTAAAGCGGTTGTAATCACTGATAATCAGAATAAGGCCCGATACGGCCTGTCCGCTGACAAGCAGAAAAGCGGCATAACCTCCTTGGTCGAAATAAAAATCACCCCAATAGAAGGTCAGAAAAATACCGATGAAGGAGGCGGGAATAAGCAGCAGGTTGGCGAGGCCTTGTCGCAGGGAATTGAATTGTATGGCACAGATAAAGAAGATCATAGCCATAACCAATACCAGCACCGCGTATGGTTTGCGCTTGCCGGAACCCCAGGTATGTCTGGTCTGTTTTGCCGAATAACCCAGGGGAATTTCCTGCCGCAGTTCCGCCAGACAACGATCCAGAAACTGCTGTCCGAACCGTGTGCTACCCGTATATTCAAATGCCAACAAACGCAAATACTGTTGATCCTCTTTTTGTACGGAGGTCGTGACCTTCATTTTTTCAATCCTTGTCAAGTCTGGGAAAAAGGCCATTAAAGAGTCAATGCGCTGGGTCTTATTTTGTAACAACCAGAGGTCGTGGTGCGACAGCTTGCTGTTTTCCAACCGGAGTGGGATGTTGCCGGGTGTGTAAAAGTCGGGCGAAGGCGCTTGATTGTATTCCCGGAGTGCGTTGACCAATTGGACTGAAGTCAGCTTTCGTTCCGCCAGGTGTTTTGCATCCGGTTGCATTACCAGTTCGTACAGGTCTTTTTCCCACCAGTTTATATTTGCATTGGTGTTGATCTTCTGCACCCGCGGGTGTGCTTCCAGTTTTCCGGCGAGGCGTTCGGTGAGGTCTTGCAATTCCTCTTTGTTATATCCGCGAAATACGACATGATAGCTGGGCGGCATATTTGCGGCATCGTTGCTAAAGCCTTTACCAACCCCATAAATATTCCATTTTACCCCTCCGAAATTCAAGCTGAATTGTATGAGGCGGCTTCGCAAAATATAAGGCAAAGCGGGGTCGCTGCCTTTGGGAAAGCGTATCGTGGTCATTCCAAATTGTCCGCTGTTCACTTCAGTTGTCATCTGACGAATGTCGCTTTGGTGTTGCTGTAATACATAAGCTTCCACCTTTCTGAAAACATTGTTCAATTGAGCAGTTGTGCCGCCAAATGGCAAAGCGCCCTGTACGAAAAGAAGGGTTTCTTCCGGTTCGCGCCATCCCGAGCCCTCCCAAACGTAATTTGTGAATAAGCGCAAAGTGCCACCCGTAATTTTGTCCAGATGAGGCTTTATGCTTTCGCGGTAAAAAACAGAGCCGAGCGTCTTATTGTACCAATCCCAGCTTTCTATTTTCGAAGGCAGCATAAAAATGGGCAATCCGAACAACAGTACCATAGCTGCAATTGACGTTTTTCGCCAATGCAACAATAGATTCACCATCATTCCGTAGTAGCGATACCACGTGATGTTCCTGTAAAAGTGCCTTCTTTGCCTTTGCCCGGCAGGGGATGTCATGTTCATTTTATCCATCAAAGCCGGAATAAACCAAAAGGCTACGGCCAGAGATACCGACAGGTTGATGATGATCACAGCAGCAAAGTCGCTGAGTTGCAGTCTCCAGGCCTCATCCAGGAAAAACAGTACCACCAAGGAAGCAAGTGTGGTCAGCGTACATGCAGCCAATGCAGGCCATACCAGGCGCTCTGCTCCCTTTCGTAAATTCGTTGAAAGATGGTGGGCCATGATGATGCTGTTATCTATGACCATACCAAAAGAAAGTGTAATTCCTGCCAGAGCATATATGTGCAACTGCACATTGAACAAGTCATAAAATATGAAAGCTATACCGAGGTTGATAACCAACGCGGAAATAATGAGAAAGACATATTTCCAACTGCGATAAACAAAGGCCGCAAATAGTAAGAGTATAATGAGTGAAAGCAGCGTGCGTTGTAATATTTTGTCCAATTCATTCTGCAATGTTTTGCTCCCGTCATGTTCCAGTGCAAGTGAATAGCCCTTTGGAAAAGCCAGTGCAATTTCGTCAATCAGTTTTTTTGCAAGTTGTGCCGTTTTCAGTTGGTTCGCCCCCCGTTCAGGATACAGAAGCAGGCGCAAACTGTTTTGACCGTTGATCCGGTAATAATTTCGTGGCTTTTGCTCCTCAAAATGCACGGCTGCAACATCATCCACACGTATTAACCGGTTCGACCTGCTGGCAACAACAATGGACTCCAGCCTTTCTTTTTCCACAGGCCACTCGATGTTTGAACTTTGCGTTTCAACCCCCGGGTTGTTATCCAAATTTCCGGGTAATGCTATGGCGACCCTAACAGGGTTTACTATGATTCCCTGCCGGGCCAAACCGATTGACTGATTCTGAAACTGCTCCTTGATTGCGAGCAGTAGTTCATTCCGTTTAATCGACAAAGAAGCCAGGAGGCTTTCTTCGTAACGGATTACCCACTCCATGCGGTTACCGCCTGTGACAGCAATGCTTCCTATGCCAGGTGTTGCTGCCATTTGGGGTGCAAGTTGGTCTTGAGCAAACGAGAACAATTCCGTTGGGGTAGCAGGGGCACTCAGGGCATAAGTCAGTAAGGGGCGCTCCTGCATGGCCTCATCGGGCCTGGAAAGAGATATGTCAGGATAAGAAACACCTTGTGGCAACTGAGGCCATAAGCGGCGGATGGTATTGGCAACTTCGAAACGGAAATACGATAAATCGGTATCTCTGTTGAGTTCCAGGGTGATGCGGCCACTGCTTCGCCCCGATTCGGAATTAATCTTTTTGATGCCGGGCAGCAGGCTGAAGGCTCCCTCTAAAGGTGATGTGACAGCTTGCTCCAAAATAGCCGGCGAGGCATCCGCCCAGTAGTAGCTAACATGGAGTGCAGGCAACTGTGATGAGGGCAGCCATTGGAACTGCAGTCGCGGAATGAGTGCAAAGCCCACCAGCGAAATGGCTGTAAAAAAAAGTAGCCGTGAAAAGTTGGAGATATTCATATTTTGCTAATAGCAAAGCTTGGGAAATTTCCTGCTTACATTTGGAATATTTGTGTTTTTTTTTTTTTATTTT
>CAYRDX010000018.1:0-20713 GCA_964423205.1 uncultured Saprospiraceae bacterium
CTGTGAAAATCCGTCCCAAATCAATTTAGAAAAAATCCATAGTGAGAATTGCTGAGATAATAGTAATTGCCCTATTTGGATTTTTGTTCTCCACTTATTCTATTGCACATGTGAGAGAAAGTGATGAGTATATGGATGCTGGCACTCACAATGCCCTCATCATAAAAGTGGATGTTAATGACGCACGCTTTGTTGACAGAGTGTGGAAAGACTACATGAAGAAGTTTGGTGGTAAAGTCAAAAAAATAAGAGGAGGCAGCGAGACGGTGACGACCGATGCTTCAATAGTTGGTGTGAATGGCGTGGAAGACATGCAGGTTTTTGCCAAAACTTCAGGTGGTTCTGGTTCAAATGTTCAGCTCGTCGTTTGGTTTGATTTGGGGTCAGAATATTTGACTTCCTCCATGAAGGGCAAATTTCTGTCAGCTGAAAAGTTTCTTGCCGACTTTGCTCAAGGAGTAAAAGTCGCTGCTACTGACAATGAACTCAGCGATGCGGAGAAAAAATTGCGTGCACTGGAAAACGACCTGGATAAGCTCAGGCGCCAAAACAATGGCTATCATAAAGACATTGAAGATGCCGAGCGCAAGATTGCTCAGGCCAAAGAAAACATTATAAAAAATGAAGGGCAGCAAACTGAAGCAGAGCAAATAATTGAGTTACAAAAGGAAGTGGTAGGTGAAATCAAATCCCGGCTGGACTCACTTCGAAAAAACTAAAACCCCTGACTCTTTACCCCTTACACCATAATCAAAGGAATATTCAGATTTTCCCGGTGAGTGGCGACTATAGGAATAGTTATGTTAATGGCGAAAATTCCTAACTTTGCGCCACATTCAAAATTTGCTAAGAGGCTGTATCACAATAACGGGCTTGTTACAGGAATTTGTTTTCGACAAGCAACCAATTCCCGATTAACAATTGCCCTCCATAATGTGATACAGCCTCTTTTACATTCATTGACAAATCATCTAACACATGGATTTATTTGCAAAATTCAGAGACCGCGGACCATTGCGCAAGTATGCAGATGTGGCTGAAGGTTATTTTATTTTTCCACGCCTTGAAGGCGAACTCGGCAACCGTATGCAATTTAATGGCAAGGAAGTTATTTGCTGGAGCATCAATAATTATTTCGGATTAGCCAATCACCCTGAAGTCAGGGACGTGGATGCACAAGCATCAAAAGACTGGGGATTGGCCTATCCCATGGGAGCCCGTATGATGAGCGGTGCAACCAAATTCCACGATCAACTCGAAAAGGAACTGGCCGATTTTGTTGGCAAAGAGTCTGCTCTTTTGGTCAACTACGGTTATCAGGGCATATTCTCCGCAATTGATTGTCTTGTGGGAAGGCACGATGTCATCGTTTACGATGCCGAGTCACATGCCTGTATCGTGGACGGCGTCCGTTTGCACGCAGGGCAGCGTTTTGCCTTCAAGCACAATGATATCGAGAGCCTCGACCGAAACTTAGAAAGAGCAACAAAAATTATTGAAAAAACAAAAGGTGGCATCCTTGTCATTTCTGAAGGAGTTTTCGGGATGAGAGGTGACCAGGGTAAACTTAGAGAAATAGTTGCGCTAAAAGAAAAGTACAACTTCAGGTTGCTGGTAGACGATGCACATGGTTTTGGTATGTTGGGCCCAACAGGAGCAGGTGCTTGTGAAGAGCAGGGTGTAATGGATGAAGTGGATGTTTATTTTTCCACCTTCGCCAAGTCAATGGCCAGCATCGGCGCATTTTTCGCTGGTGAAAAGGACATCATGAACCACCTGAAGTACAACATGCGTTCACAAATGTTTGCCAAGAGCGTACCAATGCCCATCGTCATCGGAGCATTGAAAAGACTGGACATGATACGCACCATGCCCGAACTGAGGGAGAAGTTGTGGAAAAATGTACATGCCCTTCAAAATGGACTGAAAGATGCCGGATTCGATATTGGCGACACCAATAGCTGCGTAACCCCGATTTACCTTCAAGGGGACGAAGGGGACGCCATGGCTTTGGTTCATGAAATGCGTGAAAACTATGGGGTATTTTGTTCCATCGTCGTTTATCCGGTAATTCCAAAAGGCATGATTATTCTGCGCCTTATCCCAACTTCAGTTCATACCAAAGAGGATATTGATGAAACAATAGTTGCCTTCACTGAAGTCAGGAAGAAATTGGATCAAGGGTATTATAAGCCGATTGCACAAAAATTCATGGAAGGTGTGAGCTAAAACGTTGTTGGTTGAAAGTTGGTGGTTGATCGTTTTATTATGACTACTCATAGAATTGGAAAAGCCGGCTCCTTTACTTTAGGAACCGGCTTTTTTATTAATCACAGTAGAGCAATTACTGAGGTAGCGTGTAATAAATATCCGCACCCGGGCCTAATGGCAGGCCGAGTAGGACCCACACAATTAAGAGCAGGGTCCAAACAATAAAGAAGATTATGGTGTACGGAACCATGGTCGCAATGACGGTTCCTATACCAGCCTTTGGATCGTATTTCTGTATAAAGGCAATGATCAAGGCAAAGAAACTCATCATGGGTGAAATGATGTTGGTTACGCTATCGCCAATCCGGAATACTACTTGGGAAAGTTCTGGTGAGTACCCCATAATCATAAACATAGGAATAAAAATCGGAGCCAAGATGGCCCATTTTGCTGAAGCACTACCCATAAGCATATTTATGGATGCCGACAGGATAATGAATAATATCATGATGGGTATCAACCCAAGATTGGCAGAAGTGAGCAATTCCGCGCCTTTCACTGCCAGGATAATGCCGAGGTTGCTCCATTTGAAATAAGCTACAAATTGCGCAGCAAAAAATGTCAATACCAAATATGTGGCGAGGCTTTTCATTGAAGTAGCCATGCCTTTCATGACGTCATCATCATTTTTGAATTTTCCAATCACCGCGCCATAAACCACACCTGCAATAAACGCTGTGATGAAAAGCATGGAAACCACACCTTTAATCAATGGTGAAGAAAGTACACCTCCATCAGTTCCTCTGAAAAAACCATCGTCAGGAATAATGCCTATCAGCGTCAATCCTATTACAATGACCATGGTCAGGAAAGCCATCCATATTCCCTTTTTCTCTTTCGGAGAGAGAGGATCTAAGGATTTATCTTCAGCGCCCTCTTCACCTGTATAAGGTCCAAACCTGGGTTGCACTATTTTTTCAGTAATGAAGGTACCTGCAATGGCTATGACAAATGTGGAGGCAAACATGAAATAGTAGTTAGCGGTAGCATTTACCACATAACCGGGGTCGAGGATATTGGCAGCTTCTTGCGAAAGTCCAGCAAGAAGCGGGTCAATTGTGCCAAGTATCAGATTCGCGCTAAAACCCCCTGAGACACCTGCAAAGGCTGCCGCCATACCCACAACCGGGTGCCGGCCTACGGCAAGGAAAATGACACCAGCCAACGGAATGAGCAACACATAACCTACATCTGAAGCTGCATTTGACATAATACCGGCAAATACAATAACGAAAGTGAGCAGGTTTCGGGGAGATTTCAATACCAGCAAGCGAATCAAGGCATGAATCAAACCGCTTTGTTCGGCAACACCGATACCCAACATAGCCACCAGCACAATGCCCAGAGGGGCAAAGCTGGTAAAGTTGGTTACCATGTCGATGATAATCTGGTGTACTCCATCCTTGGAAAGCAGGTTGATAGGTCGCACCAGTTCTTTGGTGCCGGGATGTATAGCTTCCCATTCCAGGACATGACCCAACCACGAAAATATCAGTACACCGATGGCCATGAGGGCAAAAAGCGTGGCAGGGTGAGGAAGAGCATTTCCGGCTCTTTCCGTCCAATTCAGCATTCGTTGAAAAAGGCCGGTTTTAGTTTTTGTTTCACTCATTTGACTAAAGTTGAGATGTTATTTTCTACACCATTATGCCTTTATATCTGGTTGGAGAACAGAAATAACAAAACCCTCTGCAACATCAGCAGAAGGCCTAATAGTTGGTAGAAATGGTTTTATTCGTTTTGGTTAGCATTACCTTTTAATGCGGACTCTCGTTTTGAGAATTTGATTGGCTTATGGGAAGTTGAGGATGTTTAGAGGGTTGAGAAAACTGAGTTTAGGTACTCACCCGCACTTTTCTCAACCATCTCAACTTTCTCAACATTTGGTTCAACATCCACCTCTTTATCTTATTTCATAGCGTTCTTCTAAAAATCAGCCTGCAAGATAATTATCTGATCACAGTTACCGATCCTGATTTTGTGTCCCTTTTACCTTTGCATTCAAACACGATTCGGTAAAGAAAAACACCGGGATTGACGGGTTTTCCCCTGTAATTACCATCCCATTTTTTTAAGGAGTCATCGGTGAAAAAGACGATGTTGCCCCACCTGTCGTAGATTTCAAAACCAACAATGTCACCTGCAACAAAGGGATTGCTGATGCCGAACAGGTCATTTAGTCCGTCGTCATTAGGGGTAAAAGCAGAGGGAAGCAGAATATCCTTGCAATCCACGGATTGTGGGTCAACCACTACAATGCGGATAGAGTCTTTTGAAACACAGGAATTATCGTCAAAAGATAAAATGTAGGTAGTGGTTTGAGCAGGAGTTAGTATTGGGTTGGCAATTTTGGTGTTGGAAACTCCAGTGGCAGGTGTCCACAGAAAATTGGTAGCGCAGGTTCGCGTGACTGAAGCCTGAACAGAATTGCCCAAAAAAATGGCTGTGTCCTTTGTTCCTGCGAAATTGCTGCCACTACTTATTTGGTCGGGAGCAAAATACAGCGACTTAGCTTCATCCCTGGTCAGTGCCCTGTTGTAAAGGAGAATTTCATCCATCCATCCATTGAATCCGTCTTCGAGTGAACAGTCACTACCACCAACTATCAGCGGTTCTTTGTTGCTGATGTTTACTCTTTGAGAAGCGGGTGAATTGACGCTTGCCTCTTCCTTCCCGTTCACGTACAGCGTGGTCGTTCCACCCTTCCTCACCATAACGATATGGTACCAACAGGACAGTGGCAAGGTTTTAGACAGTGTGCCACTCTTACCACTATCTTCAATCAGGTCAATCTGCATGGCCCTGGAAAAAGGGTTGTATCGAATGGCAAAAGCATTGGTCGCTCCGCAATCCTTCTTTTTGGAAAACAGCGCAATGTTCCGTGAAACGAAAGTGGCAGGTTTGAAATAAAAACTAATGGAAAAATCTATGGTGGTAAATGCCTGCTCCACTTTAGGGCCAAACAGGTAAAACCAGTCATCCACACCATCGAAACGCAGGGCCTTATCCCTGACTCCGCAATCACAGGTTGGGTTGCCGTTGGCAAATACCTGAACTGTCGGGTCATTGCTTTCATCAATAATTTTACATCCGGGTTTGTCGAATGATACCCAGGCAACGAGTCCGGTGCTGACTTGGGTGATACTGATAAAAGGAAGAACCAGAAAAAATAAACTCAGAAATCTCATTTAAGAAATATGGTTTTTGTTGCCCAGACGAGTAAGAAGAAATGTTTGATAAACTTTAATGACAGACTTCAAACGCCAATCCAGCTCGCTTATTTTCGATAAAGATCGAAAGTCAATTAGCGGAACATACCTGCCAAACCTCCCAAACCGGGAGGAAGCATGTCCTGAACCAATTTCTTGGCTTCAGCCTGTTCTTTCTCGGCAGCCAATTCAATGGCTTTGTTCACAGCCACTAATACCAGGTCTTGAACTTGCACAACGTCCTCCCAATCCAGCTTACTTTTGTCAATTTGAATATGGAGGATTTTGCGTTCTGCGGAAGCAGTGACCTTTACCGCACCACCTCCAGATTCCGCTTCTACATGAATTTGGGCCAATTTCCCTTTCAACTCCTCCTGTTGTTTTTTCAGGTTGCCCATTAGATCTCCAAACATGTCAATGTCATTTTTATATAATATCAAATAATGCTGCAAAGGAAGCAGATTATGCTTGTTTGTCAAAGCATTACCCCTCGACTTAGTCTCAACAATTTCTTCATCGATATCGTAGTTGACCCTAAAGATATTTGTCGCGTAAAATGGTAAAGTGATGAATTTCATGACCGGCGATTAAGAAAGCTGCAGCCAGTGGCGAAAGTGGATTTTTACTGGCCTTGCCTATCCTGTCCAGTGCCTGTGAATCTAGATTCCTGAACAGATGAATGGTGGCCTCCCTGACAGCTTTATACTCCGAGATAATGGATGCCGGACTTCGGTCTTTAGCATTTGACCTTTCTACAAAATCGTTCTGCTCGAAACCTGGAAGGCTGGTTTTGTCGCCACGGGCAATTCGTAATGCCCTATAGGCGAAAATCCTTTCTGTATCCATCAGGTGGATAATCACTTCTTTCACAGTCCATTTGTCTTTTCCATAGCTGTAGTCCCATGTTGCCTTTGGTATTTTTTGCATAAAATTGACCGCAACACTTTTTCCCTTTTTGAGAATAGCATGAATGTCAGTGCCATCAACGAGATTCAGGTATGGCTTGTAATAGGAGCCATATTCTTTTGTGGTAGGTCTTCTACCGGATTTTCTTTTCATGGTTAAACAGATTTATACCTTCAGATTTCATAAAGATTTCTGACACTGCCGGAGATTTCGATTCCTCCTGAAAGCAGGGGGTCAGATTCAGGAGGGCCAACTTTGGAATAAAATGGAACCACTCCTGCCCAAATAGGCAATGCGTAATCTTCCTCCTCGTCGCCTGGAGGGCCAGTACGCACTTTAGCGGAAGCCTCATCAATGTCAATTCTTAAAACCGTCGTTACTTTCATCTCAATTTCATTTGGCCTGCGAACCTCATCCCATCTGCCTTTCAGAATGTTTTCCGAAATCACAAACAAGCCTCTTTCCTTTTCTTCCCCAGTCACTTCAATGGCACGGCCGAATACCACAGCTGATCGATAATTGATGGAATGATGAAATGCAGAACGCGCCAAGACCAATCCATCGACTTTCGTAACGGTCAAACAAACAGGGGCGCCTTTTCCCATTTCCAAAAGCATACGGCTCTTGGTGGCGCCATGTATGTAAATGGCTTCCCCTTCTCTCCCATAAGCGGTTGGTATGACATAAGGTTGACCCTTAACAGCAAAACCTATGTGACAAATGAAAGTGGAATCCAGAATCCCGAAAATAGTCTCTTTATCGTAATGCCCTCTTTTGGGGAGCCGTTTGACCTTGTTTCTTTTAGTGGTAGAATACTTTTCCATGCCTTAAGGATTTATGCAACAGGTTAGTTTCGAATGTTTTTTGAAAATAACAAAACAGCCCTTTCATCTCAACAGCTTTCAATGTGCTTTGTCGAATTCGATAATGAGGTTCAAAGCTATGTATATGTCGTCGTAAAATTCTTTCACCAGGCTATAACTAACATTTGACTGAAAAAACCGGGGTTCGAGAATACCCTTATTATTGGGAATCGCAGCATAAATGTGCTTGCCATGAAACGACAAGCTGACAGCACCAGCTTCTCTTTGGTATTTCAACAAAAAATCCATCATCTGCTCAGTCAGCAATTCAAAAATCCTGGTATCGCTGGAAGCATAGACGGCATAAGATTCAGTAAAACGAGGATGATGAATTGCATTGTCCACGCTCGACCCACCAAGTGCAACAAAATTCTTCAGGGTCTCCGACAATTGCGGTATTTGTTTCTTTGGTATGACGAGCAAGGTCCCTTTAGGAGGGTGAACAAATTTTGCTCTTAGGAAAAGTCCGCGAAAAACCTCATCGAGCCTGGCCCGCACCCTGCTGAATTCCCTCACGTACAATTCGCACATTTCAAATTCGATATCGCCGATCCGCCCATCAATGTAGTCTTCAGCTTTGTATTCCGCAGGCCGGGTCATAAAAATCCCGCTTTCGAGAAATTTTTCAACAGGTATCCCTTGTTTGGCTTCATATCGAAAGTCACCAAACAATAATCCATCATCAATAAAATCAATGAGAAGCCGCACCACTTTGGGTTTGAAGTCCACTACCCATGCCCGGATTTTTTTCGCCAGATAAATGAAATACAAAACAACCGGAATGGATAACAGTAATGTCAAAACAAAAATTCCGATCAGCGTATTGACAACAATAAGGCCGGCGACTCCAAGTAGTGAAAACAGAAGTATGCGGATGAGTCTAATCCTTTGCCGGTCGAGCCTTTGCAACTCAGGCTGCAAGGTCTGGTTGTAAAACTGATTGAACTGTGTGGGGTTTTGCATCAGAGGCTTTTTGTCCGGCCACCATCGACCGGCAGATTGATTCCACTGATATAAGAGGCTGCCGGCGAAGCCAGAAATGCCGCTGCAGCCGCCACCTCCGATGGATTGGCGATACGTCGCAGTGGAATTTCCTTTTTCCAGTTTTCAAAAACCTGATCGGCAGAAACTCCCAATTTTTCAGCGTTGGCTTCAGCAATTTCCTGTAAGCGACCCGTCATGGCTGTACCGGGCAATACATTGTTCACTGTAATCCCGTGGGGTCCCAGTTCATTAGCCATAGTTTTCGCCCAGCTCGCTACTGCTCCGCGCGTCGTATTCGAAACACCCAAACCATCAATGGGTTGTTTGACCGAAGTGGAAATGATGTTGATGATTCTTCCATATCCCGCCTCTTTCATTCCAGGCACAACTGCCATCGTAAGGATGTGATTGCATACAAGGTGATTGTGTAAAGCCTGGACAAATTCTTCTGTTTTTGCAGAACTTATTGGGCCGCCGGGAGGACCACCCGTATTGTTGATTAGAATGTGGTAGGTTTTATTTTGAACCAGCAGGTTAATTTTTCGGTGAACATCATCGCTGTCGGCGTAATCGGCTACTAAAAAATCATGCTGTTGTCCCTTGCTCGTATCAAGTTGGTGAACCATGGCTGACAGCGCTTCTGCGCTTCGTGAAACAAGAGTAACATTTGCCCCCAGCAGTGCCAATTCAAAAGCCACCGCTGCTCCAATTCCTTTGCTGCTGCCTCCAACCAATGCGTTTTTTCCAGTCAGATCAAGTTCCATAATTCTATTCTTTATTAGCCAGGAAAGACCAAAACTCCTGGCCATTCCAAACTGGTCCAGTGCTTTGGTCGGTTTCTCGGGAAATAAAATTTTGGCTAAAATAGAGCAAGTTGGCCTAACTTAGCCCGACCGGCGCGCATGATTTTACACTATTTTCAGATTTGTGAGGTCAATCTGAAAGCCGGCAAATTACCGATGTATGTCAAAAACCTATTTCGCCTCCGATTTCCACCTCGGCACTGTGGGTAATAAATCGAGCAAGGAACGTGAAATTCAAATTGTAAAATGGCTCGACCAAATATCAACTGACGCCAGGGAACTGTATCTCGTTGGTGATGTTTTCGATTATTGGTTTGAATATGGGAAAGTAGTACCCAAAGGTTATTCACGCCTGTTTGGGAAGCTGGCTGAACTCCGGGATGCCGGACTCCCAATTTACTATTTCACCGGAAACCACGACATGTGGATGTTCCGGTATATGGTGGAAGAATTCGGCATCCCCATTTACCGGGAACCCATCAGCAGAAATATTGATGGCAGTGAATTTTTCATTGGGCATGGCGATGGTTTAGGCCCGGGTGATCACGGTTACAAGGTAATCAAGAGTATATTTTCAAACTCTGTTTGCCAATGGTTGTATTCCTGGGTACACCCCGATATTGGGATACCTGTCATGAGATATTTTTCGGGCACCAGCAGAAGGTCAAATTTTTTAGCAACTGATTTCTATGGTAAAGACCAGGAATGGCTGATTCAGTTTTGCAACGAACATCTGCAAAGCCATCACGTGGACTTCTTCATATTTGGACACAGGCATTTACCCATTGACTTCACACTTAACAATGGATACAGCCGTTATATCAATTTAGGTGATTGGCTTGTTTACAATTCTTATGCAGTATTTGATGGACATAACCTCGAAATCAGGTTTTATGAGAATGATTCCGGTAAAATATTTGGATCCTGAAATCAATTCATTTTTTCGGTTACTAAGCCGAACTGCGATGACACTGGTTTTTCTTGTTCATCTTTTTTCACCTATTAACACAGCCGGTCAAAAATCTGTTAACAGTTATCCCGCTGCAACTTTTCACAGTGCCATTGAAGCAAATGCAGTCGATTTTACCACTGACAAACTCCAGAATGTATATGTTCTGACTGAAAAACAGGATATTCTGAAATACAATTCCTCTGGCGTCTTGCAGTTCCGCTACAGCAATAAAACTCACGGTACAGTTGGTTACATCGACGCAACAGACCCATTTCATATACTCGTATTTTACCCTGATTTCCAGAAAGCAGTTATTTTGGACAGAACGATGAGTCAGATGGTCCAAATGAGTTTTCAGGAATGGGGTTATTTCAGAGTTTCTGTGGTCGCGATGTCATCCGATGCCAGAATTTGGATCTACGACGAAGAGCGATCCAGGCTTAGAAAGGTTTCATCTTCAGGTCAAACCTTACTGGAAAGTGGAGAACTTAATTTACAATTGGGTAAAACCATTCAACCAAATTATTTGATGGAATCCAACCAGGCTATCTTTCTAAATGTGCCGGATCTAGGAATAATTGTTTTTGATACATTTGGCAAATACCTGAAAACAATTCCAATCCGGAGTATAAAGTATCTTCAGGTCACGAACGAAATGATACATTTTATCGAAGATGGTATTTGGCAGATTTTCGAGCTTCGGAGTTTGACACAAACAAGAGTAAACTTGCCGGAACTTAAAAATTCGGTACAGAAAGTGCGTATTGAAAAAGACCGGATTTACATCCTGGAAGGCAATGTTGTCAAAATTTTCAGGTTTTAATCAGGACATACATTTTTTTGGCCTGGGGACTATGTAAATCCATTTACCGTTGTATATTCGATTTCCAAAAGCCGAATGAGTCAACCTGGTAAACGACCAAAATTTGTAAAAGAGTTGTATAAAACCTGATTTTTTTATTTTTGCAGCCTGTTTTACAAGTCATTCGATGAAGATACACAGAGAAGGTTACAGGATTTTAGTCTATTTGGGATTACTGCTTGCAGGGTTCAATCTCTTAGTCTTGTGGGTTTTCCCCGGGGCTCTTGCCATAGTTACCATCATATCCTTATTGCTTTTTGGATTGGTTCTGCAATTTTTCAGAAACCCCAATCGGGAAATTCTGGTTCCGGATGATAACCTCATCTATGCCCCGGCTGATGGAAAAATTGTGGTCATTGAAGAAACTCATGAACACGAATATTTTGATGACCGCCGTTTACAGGTGTCCATTTTCATGTCACCTACCAATGTACATGTGAATCGCAGCCCCGTTAGCGGCACAGTGAATTATTTCAAGTATCACCCTGGCAAATACATGGTAGCCTGGCATCCAAAATCTTCTGCTGAAAACGAGCGTACAACACTCGTTATTGACAATGGCGAAGAGGAAGTTCTACTCAGGCAGATTGCCGGCGCACTGGCAAAGCGGATTGTCAACTATGCTGAAGAAGGCCAATACGTGCGCCAGGGTTCAGATTTTGGATTCATCAAATTTGGTTCACGTGTAGATTTATTTCTTCCCTTAGGTGCAAAAATTAAAGTACGCCTTGGACAAAAAGTGAAAGGCAACAAGACCGTACTGGCAGAATTGTAAACTCATTTTCTACCCATTATTGGTAAAATCCCTTTTATACTTTTAGGTCAGAAATGACAAACTAAGGCATGTTACCTTTGCCCTTTCTCACAGCGATCAGAATTTTCCGGAATGAGAATTACTTTTTTTAATCAAAAGTTAATAAAGAAAAATACTCCAGTCGCCTTGACAGTATTGTTGGGGGCAGCCCTGCTTTTATACACGAGTTTACGTGCCATAAAACTCTCCATGACCCATGACGAAAGCAGCTCCTTTACGTTCTGGATGAATGTGTCCGTCTGGAAATGTTTTTTCTCGCCAGACTGCTGGGGTACTGCCAATCTGCACTGGCTCTATGTTTTCCTCATGAAACCGGCAGTTAATCTTTTCGGCGATTCTGAATGGGCCATCCGATTTCCCAGTTTATTGGGACATTTAGTCTATCTGCTGTTTTCTTTTCGCCTGTCCAAAATGTGGGCAAAAAATGAGTGGTTGGCACTGGCCAGTTTCATGATGCTCAACCTAAACCCATTCCTGCTCGATTTTTTCTCACTTGCCAGAGGTTACGGAATTGCCATGACTTTTATAATGGTAAGCATTTTCTGTTTGGGACAATATGTTAAAAAAGGAACTGGTATTCATGCTTTTGGGGCTATCGGTGCAGCCTTTCTTGCCGTGCTTTCCAATTTCACCACCTTGTTGTTTTATGCAAGCCTGCTTGCAGTAATGTTTTGCGTTGCCTTGCTCAAATTTTACCAGCATAAGCAATCGCTTAAAACTTTCTTTCTGCCTGCAATAGCGTTTACCGGTTCAACAATAATACTGTTATCTGTTCCCATTAGCACACTCATGACCAAGGGAGAATTTGAATACGGCACGCCTGAATTTATAGGCACTTTTGAGTCATTGGTGAAAACAAGCCTCTACGGCTTGAAATACTTCAGCATGTATCATGTCGAAGTTTTAGGAGGAATTTTGGTATTGATGCTGATGGCAGGGTTGGCTCTATCCGTTTCTGGATTTATTCAAAATATGAAGAGCACCAAAAGTCAGTTTCTGCTTGCTGGCAGTCTGTTGCCATTGTTTGTCACAATTGCCTCAGTATCCCAACACTACCTGTTGGGCTCTGAATACCTGATTAACCGTACCGCCCTGTTATTCATTCCTATAGTCGCAGTAGCCGTATTCTTGTTTATTGTGTTGTGGACAGATCGCAAGTTGAGTTTACCGAAAGCAATTGTTACGGGAATTATCGCATTGTTTTGCACAGTACATTCTATTCGCGCCGTCCAGTTGAAATATACTTCTGAGTGGTTTTACGACCACAATACCAAAGAAGTCGTGTCCTACCTGGACTCCATTGTCCCGGAGGGACAAACGGTGAAATTTGGAGTTCATTGGGTGTTTTATCCCACCATTGATTTTTACATTAACACCCGCCACCAGAATTTTGCAGAACCCTTGGTTTACTCCAAAGAGATACGAACCGATGGATTTTTCGATTATTATTATGTGCCAGGTGAATTCCTGGAACAACTACAGCCACTTTACGAAACAGAAAAAATGTTCAACGGAACAGGCTTCCTGCTGAGAAAGAAACCCATATTGGAGTCTTCTCCTGCATCCAATTAAATTTACTTTTCCCGCGCTACTATTAATACCCTGCTTCTTTTCAAATTAACTACTTCCATTATTTAACACCTTTCAAAAGTCCATCCACACCATTTTGGCATTGTTTTTAACAAGAATAGGTCGTGGTTTTCTTTCCTATTTCCATCCGAATACCACCTGCTCCATTTCAATCTGAACCTGTAATCAGAAGGCGTAATAGAATTCGTCTTCTAATCTGTGTTATTGCCCAAGCACTCCTGTTCCGAACTACAAATTATACTCCCGCCAGGGAAAGAAAAGAGATTTAATGACCTGGAGATTGATAAAATTGTTGGGTTTCCTGCTGGTGTGGCACGGGTTTTCACCTTTGCTGGCGCAAAACTGTGACTGCAAGACAACGGGTAATTGCCCGGTAATGATACAGGATTACGGCACGTACAGAGGTACTTTGAACGTAACCGTAAACGGACCCAACGACCTCGGCTTGTGCCCACTGACCAAAGTATGTTTTTCCATAAGCCATACATGGATTGGTGACTTAAGCGTATCGCTAACTTCACCCAACGGCACCAACTATCTTATCATGGCTGATGCCAATAATAACTTTGGAGGTTGCGGCAATAACTCCGATAATGTGGAAGTGTGTATCGTTTTGGGTAAACACCGCCCACTCATGAACAATCAGGAGTACGGATGTAATTCTGCCCCTTGTGAATCGGGTACTTGCTGCATCACTGGCGATTGGACAGTGCCTTGCGGTGGAGTTACTGATTCAGTGGCATTTGCAAAACAAGCTCCCAATTGTGACCTGAACGACTTTAATCAACCCGGAGCACCAGCCAACGGAATTTGGACGCTCACTGTCAATGACATGTGTGTTGAAGATTTCGGAAGCCTCAATAACTTTTCATTGTATTTTGGTTGCGGCACTGTCATTTGTTCAGTTTGTAAATCTGATGGGGGCTCTATACCAGTTACATCGGTTTCCGCCTGTCAGGGAGACTCAAAATTGAACCTCAGTTTACCCCCGCAATATCCATCGGGTAAACCAGCACCTAATCCGGCGGAATACGACTATTCCTACGTCATCGTTAAAGCCGATACCATAGTCAGCATTCTTCCAAAAGCAGACTTGACAACACTTTCTCCTGGAACCTATCGCGTTTACGGCTTTTCGCATGCAAAAGCTGCGGCCAGCCAATTGTCTTCACTAAAAGGCTGGAAATTAGACTCAGCGAGAATGAATTTGCAGTCGACAGTAGCCCTGTTTTGTGGAAGTTTCAGCAAAAATTTTGCTCCGGTAAATATTTCAGCAGCCTCTCAAATAACTTTCATTGACACCACCGTTTGTGAAGGAACATGTGTAATGGTTGGAGGTGTTAACTTTTGTGATTCCGGCAAACTGACACTGACCTCCTCCAGTGGCTGCGACAGTATTGTCATGGTGAATATTTCCAAAACACCATCCATTCTCCGAAAAGTATCGATGGCCGTATGCACAGATAGTTGTGTCGTTATTGCCGGAAAGTCGTACTGTCTTCCTGGTCCTCATACCATTATTTTAAAGACTTCCAATGGTTGCGACAGCATCATTACCCTGGAATTGACAGAACGGAAAGTACTGGCAGCGATTTCGCCGGTTTCGCCACCCGCTTTGAGTTGTATCAACACTTCAGTCGAACTCAATGCTTCGGGTTCAACTCCGGCAAACGTCAGCTATTTATGGTCCGGCCCTGGAGGTTTTCTCCAAACAACCCAAAAGATATCTGCCACAACACCAGGGAGGTACAACCTTCTTGTGAAAGATGCTTCCGCCGGACTCACTTGCAGTTCATCGGCATTTGTCGATATAAGCGGTGATGTTTCAAGGCCAAATATTTTCATTTCAAATTCCAATCCCGAAATCTGTTTTGGCGATAGTCTTAGCTTTGGAACTTTGGGAATCGAGGACCTGAATAAAACTTCACCTGTTTTTTCAATCCACTCTGGCACGCCTGCAACTTCTGCCAATGAAATCACTGGCGCCAGGATTGCCCCTGACAAGACGACAATCTATTATGTTTTGGCAACAGGGACTCTTTGCAGTGATGAAAAAAGCTTTATAGTCAAGGTAAACCAGCCGCCTTCCGCCGACTTTTCGGTCCAATCAGCCACTTGCCAGGACTCGACAGCATCGGTAATTTATACTGGAAATGCCGGGATAACAGCAGCTTACAATTGGAATTTTGATGGGGGATCAGCACAGCCCTCTTCCGGCAAAGGACCCTATAAGGTTTTGTGGAGCGGCACGCCCGGCACAAAGACTGTCAGCCTGGAGGTTTCAGAAAAGGGCTGTTTATCGCAGAAAGTTTCATACCAAATAGCAGTACAGCCATCGGTACCGGTTCCCACCATTCAGTGCACCCAAAAGCAGGATGCTGTGGAGTTTACATGGTTGCCAACAGATTCGGTATCTTATAAAGTCGTGGTGATTTCGGGACCTTCCGGAATACTGACTGGCCCAAATAAATATGTGGTGAGTGGCTTATTGCCATCTACACCAGTTGTAATAGAAATGACAGCCACCGGGAAAGGCATGTGCCCGCCTGTGATAGTACAATCCACTTGCTCCTCTTTGGATTGTTCCGGTTTGGTTGTGAATCTGAATGAACCCGGGGTTTTGTGTCTGAACAGCATTTCAGGAAAAACTACATTGAAATCCGAAGTCATTGGAAACTCTGGTTCGGGCAAAGGAGCATGGTCAGGGCCGGGCATTACCGATAGTCTAAAAGGCATTTTTGAAACTGCATTCTCCGGACCGGGAAAACACAATATCGTTTATACTTATACGGATGGAAATTGCTCGGTCAGGAAAAACCTCGCTGTACAAGTTGCCTTGCCGCCTGTTGCAGATGCAGGCAAACCGGCAGTGCTAAGCTGCTGGGAGGATGAAAAATTTGCAGTATTGGGAGGAAACAGTTCTACTGGTTTTCAATACAAATACCTGTGGCAAAAAGCCGGAGGCACTTTCCCGGGTGATTCAACTGTTTTGAACCCAAAAGTTTATCTGCCCGGATTATATACGCTCACCATAACGGATACGCTTACAGGCTGTACTGCCAATAGCAGTGTTGACATTTCAGCTACACAGGAAAAACCGCAAGCATCTATTTCGATGAAAGAAATAAGCTGCATTGGGATGTCCAATGGTCTCATCAATGTGGATGCTGTTAAGGGAGGAATTAGTCCTTACTTATTTTCAATTAATGACAGTCCGTTTTCCACTTCGCCCAAATTCGACGGATTGGGACCAGGAAAATACACAATAGAAGTCATGGACTTTGCAGGCTGCAAAAGTAGTTCGACTATCATTTTGGAGGAGGGGAAACAACTCCGGGTGGAAATTTTAACTCCTTTTGGAAAGCGGCATGAAATAAAACTGGGAGACAGCTTGCTTCTCGAATTGTTGGTGAATATCCCGCAGGAATTACTAAACCGCATCCGGTGGGAGCCAGCTTCACTGACATCATGCGATAGTTGTTTGTCCACTTTTGTGTATCCCAAAGAAACTACCAACTTTAAAATTACAGCCCAAAGTGGCGATTGCCGGGATGATGATGTGGTAACTGTTTACGTTGATAAAAACTATTTGCTGTATGCACCAACGGCATTTTCACCCAATGGAAATGGCATCAACGACAGATTCACGCTGTTTGGAGGACCACAGGTTCAATTGATTCAAAGGTTTGCCATTTTCGATCGCTGGGGCGAAATGGTATTTCACAAAGAAAATATTCTCCCTAACGACACCCAGAACGGTTGGGACGGGAAGTGGAAAGGCCAGAAACTGCCGCCCGGTGTTTTTAACTGGTTTGCGGTAGTGGACTTCATTGATGGGCGGCAGGAGGTTTTTGATGGAACAGTAACCCTGGTAAAGTGAAGTTTTGAATAGACACCCGTATGAAAAATGACAACTGCGGTACTCCATTACCCGATGACACAAGTGTCACCTGAATAAACTGAAAACAATAGCACGCTGATAAACCCGTTTTAAAAACTGATTAAAAAGAATGCTGAATCCCTTTAAGTAATGAGTCAAAAAAAAGTTGCCTGTGTTTTCTTAACCACTTGAAAATCAGTTGGAAAACTTTTGCCTTTTGCCTTTTTACTTTTGCCTTTTTACTTTTGCCTTTTTACTTTTGCCTTTTTACTTAGGGGCTATTCGATAAAAAGAACAAAATATTTTTGCAGCCCAATTTTCGGCTCAATCATGATATAATCCATACACGATGAGAAAAACTGTACTTCTTCTGCTATTCAGCCTTTTTGCGATTTCTGTTTACGCGCAGAGCAGGCAGAACCTCGTTGCCCGCAACCTGTATTTCAAAGAAAAGAACAGATTTAATGTCACCCTTTCAGTGGATGGGAATTTCATTTACTATCAAAAGAAATCTGACGGGACAGACAGCAGTCTGTATTTCGTGAACAAGGCTTCCACTACCGGCGAATTCCACCGGAAATTCAAAGGTCAGATCCTCAAATGGATGCCAATTTACAGCGAAGGCTTGCTTCTAATCCTCAAGGAAGGAAACGACAAGGCAGTCTATTACACTTCACCACTTTCTCAATCGCTGAACAAAATCAATTTGAAACCATTTAAAACCATAGAGTTTCTTGGCCAAAATAAAATGGTGCCGAACAAGGTAATGATATATATTGATGGTGTGAAACCAAGCGACAGTGGGTATTTCATTATGGACCTGTTCAACGGCAATATGAAGTTTCTCGGTGGTATAGCAGGGGAGTACAGCGATCTATTCGATGAGAATTTCTTTAAAGTAGCCCAATACGTAAAAGATAAATCCGGGAGAAAAATTATCCTGAGACATTCTGTTAATGGCTGGGAGAAAGAAGCCGCAATAACTGATTCCGTGGCAGCACCTGTGTCAAAACCGGATGCTGTATTGTTAAGTCAAAGCCTGGATGCCCTTTATTTTTTAGAGACAAACCCGAATGGCATGGTGACCCTTTCAAGTGTTTCACTCAAAACGGGAGTTCAAAAAGAATTGGTATCCGACCTTCCCGGCGATATATCTGAAGAGAACTTTTCCATCAGCTCAGAAGGCAAACCTATTGCTGTCAATTTCGCCGATAAGTCGTTGAAGAGAATCATGATAGATGCTTCCTTCAAAGAGCTGTTCGAAAAACTTGATAAAGAACTGACTTTCCCATACACGATCGTCGATGCAAAAAATGAGAACAAGGAGTTGCTCATTCAATCACTCGACGCAGGCCTTATCAAATTCTATTATTTCGACAAAGAGAAAGAAAGACTTTCTTATTTGTTCAGCGACTACAGTTATCTCGACAAAGAAAATCTGGCATTTAAGAAATCACATTCCGTTAAAAGTGCTGATGGCTTGGACATACCCGTCTTGATGTATGCCCGAAAGGACCTGGTTAATGAAAACGGAACGGCTAAACTGCCCATGCCAACGGTCATCTTCCTATATGGAAATCCCTGGGACGATGTTTCCCGAATTTCCTGGGAGCAGATCAGGCATCTGGAATTGCTCGCCGACAGAGGGTATCTGGCTCTGGCTGTAAACATTGGTGAAGTAGCACGCAGGAGAAATGAAAAAGGGGAGAGCATCTGGAATGACAAAATAGCATCCGATGTTACCGAAATAGCTAACTGGGGAATAAAGTCCGGCACAGCGCTACGCAGGAAAATTGGCCTGATGGGTTTCGGCTATGGAGCTTATGCAGCCAATCACACTCTGCTCAAATCTCCGGATATGTTTTCACTCGCTGTGTCAATCAACGGCATCGGGGATGTAAAAACTTTTAGCACACATTTAATCGCCCAGGATTCAACTTTTTCAAAACTGGTCGGTGATATCACAAGTGAAAAGGCATCCAATTATCTGACAGGCATTTCACCTACTCAACAGGCCGGATTGTATAAATCGCCATTATTGATAACCGCAGGTGGGCTGGATAAAAGGGTACCAAGAGAGCAAAGCGACCTGTTGGCCAAAGCATTGTCCAATCGCGGCAAAGAGCTCATCTACTTTGTGTATCCTGAAGAAGGTCAGGACTTTAAGGATGAAGACTCATGGGTATCGTTTTGGGCCATTACGGAGTCTTTCCTGAATAAGAACCTGGGAGGCAACAAAGCTCCACGCAGTGCGGATGTAGAATTGGGAGATTTTCAATTGATTTATGGTGATGAGTTCGTTGCCAGAATCGAGTAAGGCAGATGAACACATTAATACCGAATCACAAGTTTTGATTGCTCTCCCCGTTTTGCAGAATAGCAAAATTCCTATCTTAGCCGCCTACCATTGAGGCTGCATGAGGAATCCACTTTTTAAAATCCGGGAGAACGGAAAATACGGCTTTATGGATGCTACCGGAAGGGTAGTCATCGAGCCTCAATATTATGCAGCTGAAGATTTCTACAACGGATTTTCCCGCATAAAGCTGAATGACAAGATCGTGCCGATGGACATACACGGCAGGCTACTGATGCGTCATTTCTTTAACTATGTAGGCCTTTTCGAAGAACATCTCGCCAAAGTTCAGCTCGTCCACAAATGGGGCTTTATTGATGAAAGAGGCCGCCTGAGCATACCACTCCGTTTCTCCGATGCCGGTGATTTTTGTGAAGGCGTCGCTCCTGTAAGTTTCCAGGGTAAATTTGGCTTCATCGATTCTTTCGGCCATTTAGCCATTGAGCCACACTTCGACTGGGCAGGTGAATTTGACAATGGCTTGGCACCGGTAACTATAGGTGACCAATCGGGTTATATCAACCGCGAAGGTGAGCTATGTATCGATGTGCAATACGATGCCTGTTTGGGCTTTCAAACTGATGTTGCAGTAGTTGTGAAAAACGGCAAATGGGGACTCATTGACGCCAGCGGAAAAACACTGCAGACTCCGCAATTCGACTATTACGAGGATACCACTCACGGAGAATTCTTCGACGGGATGGCCATAGCAGTAAAAGACGACAAGTTTGGATTCATTAACCGCAAGGGTGAATTGATTATACCACCGCAATTTGCATTCGCCGGCGACTTTGGTGAAGGACTGGCATTGGTGGAAGTTGACGGCCTTTTTGGATATATTGACAAAGAAGGCAACATGGCTATCGTTCCCCGTTTCGACGATGCCGGTGTTTTTTCCGATGGATTGGCTCAGGTAAAACAATATGACGAATGGGGATTCATTGACACAGAAGGAAGAATTGTTATTCAGCCTCGGTTCGAGACGGTGCTTCCTTTTAAAGACGGCCTTGCGTGGGTAAGTGACCAGGGCAAATGGGCCTATATCGACCGATGGGGGGACATTGTATGGAGAGAGGAATGAGTGTTTGGAGTTTGACTCCGATAGCTATCGGAGGAAGTTCGAAGTTCGAAGTTTGGAGTTTGACTCCGATAGCTATCGGAGGAAGTTCGAAGTTCGAAGTTTGGAGTTTGACTCCGATAGCTATCGGAGGAAGTTCGAAGTT
>CAYRDX010000018.1:20813-69529 GCA_964423205.1 uncultured Saprospiraceae bacterium
GAAGTTTGGAGTTTGAAGTTTGACTCCGATAGCTATCGGAGGAAGTTTGGAGTTTGAAGTTTGACTCCGATAGCTATCGGAGGAAGTTCGAAGTTCGAAGTTTGGAGTTTGGAGTTTGAAGTTTGGCTGCCCCCCCGAAGCCTCAGGGTCGATTGGTTCTATGTTATAAGGGTTTTTTAATTTCAGATTTAAGATATCAGACGTATCCCGATAGCTATCGGGATTTGATTTTCAGGGACGCACAAGGCCGCTTCACACACGGAAAATCAAAAATCTGATATCGTCAATCAAAAAACAGTCAAAAACCAGAACCAATCGACTCTGCCCGAAGCCTCGGGGCTCGGGGGAGTTTGGAGTTGACTATAATTAATTGAACTACAAATTGTTATTGGCCTGCTTTTTCACTTTAAGCTGCCATGATGGTTGAGACTGTTCTGTCTTAGAAATCTTTGCAAGCTTTCTAAACCAACTACTAAGAGCCAATAGCCAAAAACTAACAATATGACCTTTCAGGAATTCTTCGATTTACTGGCTGAGAATCCGGTTTACATTCTTGCCTTCTTTATTCTGATTCCACTAACGGCAATTCTGGCAGGTTGGATGGGCAAAGGTGAAGGACATCTCACGCCCTGGAAACAACTGTATTCCACGCTGATTTATCTGATTTGCGTGCCTGGTATTTTTGCCGTTACGCTGAGCATTTACCTATTTGTTTTTGAGCGGCGCAGCATTTTATTGACAGATATTTATACCCAAATTCTTCCGGTATTGTCTATGGTCATCACACTAATGGTCATCAGAAAAAATGTCAACCTGGACTTGATTCCCGGGTTTGATAAAATTTCAGGTCTCATCACCATCATAACAGCGACCCTCGTACTTATGTGGCTGGTGGATCGCACCCGTGTATGGGTCATTTCATTTCTTCCCTTCTGGCAAGCGATACTGATATTTGCTGCTTTACTTTTGGTAGTCAAATGGGGATGGGGGAAATTATTTTCTAAAGCAACAAGTTAGTTGTCAGGACTTGCTGAAGAAACTGAGATCAATTTTAATTAATGAAAAGTTTACCCAAATAAATCCTTGCCGTCCATCCATTTTTCTCTTTTGAAGGAAATCAGAAACTCGGCAACGAGCAGCAGAAGGGCAATAATCAAAAAGTATTTGAAATAACTTTCATAGTCGGAAAAGGACCTCGTTTCCAGTTCCACCTTATCCAACTCATCAATTTTATTTCGAAGAAATACAGGAATCTGACTGCTTTGAGAAATATGGTAGTATTCACCCCCACCTTTTGCGGCTAAGTCCTTTAACATGGCTGGGTTCAGCTTGGAGCGAACCAGTTCTCCCTTTGCATCTCTTTTGTATTCTTCCCGGCCTCCATTGGAAACCGGAATAAAGCTCCCCTCTTCAGTACCAACTCCGACAGTGAATAATATCAACCCTTCCTCTTTTCCTTTGGTGGCTTGTTCTGCAGCGGCACCTTCGTGGTCTTCGCCATCGGTCAGCATGATGAGGGCTTTGTGATTTCTTTCGTCACCCTCAAAGGCTCTTCGGGCAACTGAAATAGCCTCAGCCAATGCAGTGCCCTGCGTAGAGGCAAGGTCGGTATTGGAACTGCGAACGAACATTTTTGCAGCGGCATAATCAGTAGTAAGAGGCATTTGCAGGTAGGCGTTACCTGCAAAAATTATCAGCCCAAGCCGCTCTCCCTTTAATTTTTCAGAAAGATCTTCCGCCAGCCTTTTTGCTCGCTCCAGGCGGTTTGGCGCCACATCTGTTGCCAGCATGCTGGTAGAGATATCGAGCGCTATGAAAACGTCTGCACTCTTTCGTTGAGCCTTCTCCCTTTTGATGCCCCATTGCGGATTGGCCCATCCCAAAATGAGGAACAACATAGCCAGAAGAATAAATGAAAACTTCAGCGGATGTTTCCAGCGGGAAGCTTCCGGCATTAGTTTGGGCATCAGCTTCAGATTACCAAAACGCCGGATAGACTCCTTCCTCCATCGCCAGTAATAAAAGAAAAGCAGGGTCAGCAGTGGAAGACTCCATAAAGCCCATAAATATTCAGGATGTTCAAAGCGGAACATAGCAATCCGTTTTTTACTCTTTTGCCGGGCAAAAGTACATCAAATCTTTCTCCTCAAGATGTCGTGCAAGGCAGGTAACAATTCCGGGAAATGAAACACAAATCCAGATTTCTCGATTTTTTTACTGGCCACCTTGGTACTGTCGAGTACAACATCTGCCATTTCCCCCATGGCTGCCCTAAGTGCAAATGTTGGGATTGGAAATACATAAGCCAGAGCATGCATTGCATTTTTTAAGGTTTCAACGAATTCCTTATTTCTTACCGGATTTGGAGAAACCGCGTTATAAGCGCCATTGATTTTTTCCTCCTCAATAGCCATGACAAATAAACGGCACAGGTCATCGATATGAATCCATGAAAACCACTGTTGGCCATTGCCGAAATAAGGAGATGCTAAAAGTTTTAAAGGCAGCATTAATTTGTTCAAAGCTCCACCCCTGCTACTCAGCACTATTCCAATCCTGAAAGCAACAGTCCGGACTCCATTAGCCGCTACCTCATCGATAGCGTTTTCCCAGGCTACCACAGATTCAGGTAGAAAGCCGTGCTGACCTGATTGGGAATCCTCATCAAGTAACTCCTCGCCTCTGTTCCCGTAAAAGCCTATGGCCGATGCAGAGATATACGCCTTCAGGTGTGGAATCGAATTGTCGGCTATGTACTTTGAAATTAGCAGTGCACTGTTCACCCTGCTCGAAATGATTCTTTTTTTCCTCGACCTCGACCAGTTTTTGTCGGCAATTCGGGCGCCGGCCAGATTGATGATGTAGTTACAATCCTGAAAAGCCTGCATGTCAAGGGTACCTTTTTCAGAGTTCCATGAATAGACCTGAAAAGGAGAGTTGGGGTCGGGATTCCGGCTGAGATGAGCCACTTTGTAGCCTTTTTCCTGCAAAATGTGGCTGAGACGTGTTCCTATAAGTCCAGTTCCGCCGGCGATCAAAACTGTTGGCATCTGATAATGAGTATTAGATTATTGAATTTGTGAAGTTAACTCAGATGGATAATAATTTATAAGCCGAAAGGTTTATACAGATTAAAAAATAAGCTAAAGCAATTCCGTGTTCAGGCCTTACATTTACTTCAAACTTTTAAATTCGGGCTCTGCTTTTTTTTAACCAGCTAATATTGTTTCAACCATGCGCAAAATCCTAGTACTCCTTTTCGTAACACTTTGTTCTGTTTTGTTTTATACCGGCTGTAAGCCGGAACCAACCTGGAAAAATAAAGACAATACAGTCAGGGTCCGGCTACCCTCCGATGTAAAATCACTTAATCCATTCCTGTATCGGACCGCTTATGAAGCCACTTCTTTGAACCTCGTGTTTCAGTATTTGATGGATTTTGACCCGGCAACACTCCAGTTGTCGCCTCAATTGGTCACTGCTGCCCCGGTGGTTGCCGACATAACAGAAGGTGAGTATGCAGGTGGTCAGACTTTTACTTTTGAAATTCATGATGAAGCCGTGTGGGATGATGGCGAAGCTGTGGATGCGTTTGATGTACTGTTTTCGCTAAAAGTACTTTTCAATCCGAAACTGCCAACTCAGCGGCTTGCCGCTTACCTCGATTTTATCCGCGATGTAGTTATCGAACCAAATAATCCGAAGAAATTCACCGTTTTCACCAACCGGAAATATTTTCTGGCAGAGACTGCGGTAAGTAACATAACGGTAATCCCGGAGCATATTTATGATGCCGACGGGCTGATGAAGACTTTCGCACTGAAAGACCTCACTAATCCAACAAAGGTCGGCGAATTGGTTAATGAGCCTTACCTCCAGCAATACGCTGATTTGTTTATGTCCCCTGAATTCAGCCGCGATGTGGTTTCAGGCTCTGGCCCTTACCAGCTAAGCGAATGGGTGGACGGACAGAGGATTGTATTGTCAAAAAAGAAAAATTGGTGGGGCGAGAAACTGGCTAAAAAATTTCCGATGCTGGCGGCTTATCCCGACACCATTACCATCTTGCCCATTCCTGACCAGACAGCCGCCATAACGGCCCTAAAGGATGAAAGCATTGATGTGGGTCTGGAACTCGATCCTGCCCAGTTTAAGGAGTTGCAAAGCAACCAGTTCGTCAATGAAATTTACAACCTCAGCACTCCCCCTCGTTACGTATTCTTTTACGTAGCCATGAACAATAAAAACCCCAAGCTTTCTGATAAACGCGTACGCAGGGCTTTGGCTCATTTACTGGACATGGACGCCATTATCCGCGACCTCTATGATGGTTTTGGAGAACGGGTAGTTGGTCCGTTCCTCCCCGACAAACCCTATTACCACAAAGGGTTGAAGCTGATTCAAATGAACCTCGATTCTTCAAGGGCATTACTTGCCGCCGCCGGTTGGACCGACAGCAATGGAAATGGTACGGTTGACAAATTGATTGACGGACAATTAGTGGAAATGAAACTGCAATACCTCCAAACGCCCGGTTCAGCTTTTCAGGACAACTTCACTGAGGTATTTAAGGTCAATGCAGCCAAAACAGGTATAGAACTTGAAAAAGTTCAGGTGGAAGCCAATGTACTCGGTGAGCGCCTCCGAAACCGCGATTATGAAGTGGCCAACAGGGGAGCTGGCTCAGGACCGTGGCTCGATGATCCAAAACAGCTTTTCCATACCGACAGCGACAATCCCGGCGGCACCAACTATGCCCGCTTTGGTAATACAGAGTCTGATGCTCTCATTGACGGCATCCGGGATGCCAAAGATGAAAAGACCCGCAATGAGTTATATCTGAAATTCCAGGAAATCGTGTATGACGAGCAGCCGCTCATTTTCCAGTTTGCACCGCTGGACAAACTGGCCGTGCACAAACGTTTTGAAGCGACCATCACGCGGAAAACCCCGGGTGTTTCCTTACAGATGTTGAAGTTGAAGTAAACTGCCTTCAGCCTAAATGAGATGACAAAGGGTCATGTTGCAATACATCATCAAACGCATACTGCTTTTTATTCCAACCCTGCTGGTTGTCAGTTTGCTGGCCTTCGGGCTGAGCAAACTGGCACCTGGCGATCCGGTAATGCAATACTTGGTTGTTGACCCCTTAGGCACCATTTCTACTCCCTCCGATTTACTGTCTGCCGAAAGAGCTTATCAGCAGGCTTCCAGCACACTGAACCTCGACAAACCGGCATTTTATTTCAGTTTGATTCCAAAGGCGTTTCCTGACACCCTGCACAAAATAGCCATAAAACCACGTCGCGAAACCCTTAAAAAGCTCACTGCACAATATGGCAATTGGAGCGCTGTAGAACTTTATTACCGGAAAATCAGGGACCTCGAAGTGAAATACCTGGAGTTGCCTTCTACTATAAGACGGGCAACTCCGGCATTCAAGCAATCCATTCGCGACCTGTACATCAGTCATCGCGAGCAAGCCATTCTTGCCCGCCTTTCCGAAATGGAAACAGACCTGAACAGGGATTCCACTCTGAAAAAGGGACTTGGCACAAACTTCACCGGTTTAAGAGACAGTTATAATAACCTACTGAGTAACGCTTCTCCCCAACTGATGACCGTTCCCTCATTTCGATGGCATGGATTAAATAACCAATACCATCAATGGATCGGTTCTTTCGCCAGGGGTGATTTTGGGGTGTCTGTTTACGAGCGACTTCCGGTTGCCAGAAAGATAAAGCCTGCTTTGTTCTGGACCCTCGTCATCAACCTGAGCGCCATTTTTTTGGCATTTGCAATAGCTATCCCCATTGGGGTAAAGGCAGCAACTAATCGCGGCAAGCGATTCGACAAGATTTCAACTTTCGGTCTGTTTTCGCTTTACTCCTTGCCTTCATTTTGGGTCGGAACCATGTTGTTGATTTTTTTCACCACCCGGGAGTATGGTATGAAAATATTTGCCGGAATCGGATTAGGCAATATTCCTTCCGAGGCAGCATGGTATTCTAAAATCTGGCTGGCGGCCCCACACCTCATACTGCCGGTTCTTTGCATTACTTACCCAGCCTTGGCCTTTATATCCCGGCAAATGCGGGGTAGTATGACCAAAGAATTGGCGAAGGAATATGTCAGAACAGCCAAAGCAAAAGGCCTATCAGAGAAGGATGTTATCTGGAAACATGCTTTTCGCAATGCCTTGTTCCCCATCATCACACTGATAGGCTCTGTTTTTCCGGCGGCCATTGCCGGCTCCGTTGCGATTGAATACATCTTCAACATTCCTGGAATGGGCTGGCTCACTCTGCAGGCCATTTTTCAGAAAGATTGGCCAATCGTGTTTACTGTGTTGATGCTGGGTGCCTTGCTTACGATTATAGGAATGTTGGTAGCTGATATTCTCTATGCTGTCGCAGACCCACGGGTAAAGTATGGAAGAAAATAATTGAACAATTTATCATTGAATACAGAATCCGGACATAGCAACCTTGCTGAGAAGTTTACCCAAACAAAGGGAAAACCGGAAAAAGTATGGAACCAAAGGTTTCGCAAAAACCGGGCGGCTTTCTGGTCCTTTCAGATTCTGTATGTGTTGGTATTTGTGGCCATCTTCGGCGATTTCATTGCCAATGAAAAACCACTGTATTGCAGGATTGATGGAAAATCCATGTTTCCTGTATTGAAGCAATATGCAGTGGACCTGGGTATGAGCACTTGGGAAGCCCGCTTTGTGCAGATGGAATGGAAAGACCACAATTATCAATCAGTCATCTACCCTCCCATTCCTTATTCTGCCACCACTATTGACCTGCCTAACGGCAATTATAAAAGTCCTTTTGCCGCGCAAAAAGTGGAGTCATGGCGTTGGCGGCATTGGTTGGGCACTGACAGGTTGGGCCATGATGTGTTGGCAGGATTAATTTCAGGGACCCGGGTTGCACTACTGGTTGGACTGATAGCAATGGCGGTAGCTTCTGTGATTGGAATTTTCCTCGGTTCATTGGGTGGCTATTTTGGAGACAGTGGATTTCGCATAAGCCATCTTAAATTATGGATACTTCTGTTATCGTTGCCCTTTGCATGGTTCTTTGCGATTAGTGCGAGGAGTTATGAATTATCGGAAGCTAATTCCGGCATGGAACATTCTAAAAGTGCTGTGATCTTTATTTCAGTAATAATTACAGCGTATTTATTGGCAATCGTAATTATAAAAATCGCGTCTCGCTTCAAACCCAACTTTCTTCTCAAAAAATTGACCTTTCCGCTCGACCTCCTCGTCATGCGAACCATTGAAATCTTCAATTCCATCCCCGGCCTTTTGTTATTGCTGGCTTTTGTGGCTGTGCTGGAAAAAAGCTCTGTTTTTTATGTTATGCTCATCATTGGCCTCATCCGGTGGACCGGAATAGCGAGGTTCATGCGGGCGGAAATGCTCAGAATACGCAACCTCGAATACATAGAATCAGCTCGAGCCATGGGATTCAGCCCATCCAGAATTCTGTTTCGGCACGCCTTGCCGAATGCCCTTGGCCCGGTGCTTATCACCATTGCCTTTGGCATGGCATCCGCTATACTGCTGGAAAGCACCTTATCATTTCTTGGAATTGGCGTTGCAGATGAAACAGTTACGTGGGGAAAACTACTTTCAGAAGCCCGGCGTTACCCCAGCGCCTGGTGGCTGGCCATTTTTCCGGGAGCAGCTATCTTTATTGCGGTTACTGTCTTTAATATGATCGGTGAAGGTTTAGAAGAAAAAAAATAGCTCTCTTCCTCCGATAGCTATCGGGCCAAACTTCCTCCGATAGCTATCGGAGCCAAACTAGTTCACTTTCGTCTTCTTCTTCATGTCCTTTGGAAAAAGCCCGGAGCGAGTTTTAGATGTGGGATATTGGCCTTTTTTGTTGGGCTTGACGTGAACTCCTTCATTGATGGGACAGCCAGTCCCGCGATTGCACGAAAAGCTCAAAATCGAAACCATGAAAAGCAGGAATACCAGCTTCAGAAACTGGTTGATTTTTTTCGATATGAGCGCCGTTTTCATGCCTTTCCTTTCAATCTGCATAGTAAAATTAGTTTTAATGCATCCTATAAACGCCAAAATCGCTGAAATCCGCATAAAATAAGGGATTTTTATGATAAAAACTCTTGAATACAAATAAGCTTATATAAATTTGTGCCTCTTACATTCTAATTTTTATTCATTAAAAACTGCAAAAATGAACAAAGGAGATCTTATTAACAAAGTTGCAGAAAGCACTGGCCTCACCAAAACTCAGTCAACCTCTGCTGTTAATGCTGTATTGGATGCTGTTTCTGGTAGCCTTACCAAAGGTGATAAAGTAACTCTTATCGGTTTCGGAACTTTCTCAGTTGCCAGAAGAGAAGCCCGTACTGGCCGCAACCCACAAACAGGTAAAGCCATCAAGATAGCTGCTAAGAGCTCTGTGAAGTTTAAAGCAGGTAAGGAGCTTACCGATTCTGTGAACTAAACAGAAACCAAAGATTTAAACTCTGTCGGGGGCAATCTGAATTTATCAGGTTGCCCCTGTCATTTTTATTCAACCGGAAAGCGCTACTTTTGGGGCCTTTATTTTTCAACGATACTTTGAAACATCTTTTTTATGAAATTCAATACGAAAACAATACATGCGGGAGTGGAACCCGATCCGAGTACGGGGGCAGTTATGACTCCTATATATCAGACTTCCACCTATGCACAGGAGGCGCCGGGTGTTCATAAAGGTTATGAATACGCCAGAACACAAAACCCTACCAGAATAGCTCTGGAGAATAATCTGGCAGCATTGGAAAATGGCGCTGAAGGAATTTGCTTTGGCAGTGGAATGGCTGCAATGGATGCCATACTTAAATTGCTAAATGCCGGCGATGAAGTATTAGCAACCAACGACCTCTATGGTGGTTCATACCGCATCATTACCAAAATATATGAGCGCTTCGGGTTAATGGGTCAATTCATTCCCATGTACAATGCAGGTGATGTAGAAAGATTCATTTCCCCAAAGACTAAATTGTTATGGATTGAAACGCCGACTAATCCCATGCTGAACATCGTGGATATTGAGGCTATTTGCAAGATAGCTCGTAAGCATGGCATCCTGACTTGTGTTGACAATACCTTTGCTTCGCCCTACCTGCAAAATCCACTTGACCTTGGAGCAGATATGGTTGTGCATTCGGCAACAAAATATCTCGGCGGCCATTCTGATACTGTCCTGGGAGCTGTGGTTGTAAAGGAAGCGGAAGTAGGTCATCGCCTGCATTTCATACAAAATGCTTCCGGTGCGGTTCCCGGTCCAATGGATTGTTTCCTGGTATTACGCGGAATTAAAACTCTTCACCTCCGCGTGGAAAGGGCTTGCCAAAACGCAGAAAAAATTGCACGGCACCTTAAAGACCATCCCAAAGTAAGCAAAGTGTTCTGGCCGGGATTCGAAAATCATCCGGGACATGAAGTGGCCAAGAGACAAATGAGAGGTTTTGGGGCAATGGTTTCTTTTGATTTGAAAAACGACAGCTTTGACGCCGCTGAAAAGGTGTTGAGTAATACTTCCATTTTTACACTTGCCGAATCACTGGGTGGGGTAGAATCACTCATCGGTCATCCGGCATCCATGACTCATGCATCTATCCCAAAAGAAGACAGGCTTAGAGTTGGTCTGACCGACTCTTTAATCCGCCTGAGCATTGGAGTGGAAGATATCGAAGACCTGATTAAAGATTTGGATAACGCACTTGAAAAAGCATAAGATAGGTAAAGCCAGGATTACCGAAATTCATAAAATTTCGGTAATCCGTTCCGGCTATTGAGTTTATACCTTCAGTTCGATCATCGTCTTTGATTGGACAAACATTTCCTGCTTTTTTTTCCTAATGCACGTGCTTCGTTCTACCTTGGCAAGCGACAAAGCACTACCCTTTTATTAATACCCTTACTGATTAGTACAATGAGCAACATCAATGGCAAATGGCAGCAGGAGAATACTTTTGACGCAATAGTTGTAGGCAGTGGAATAAGCGGGGGCTGGGCAGCAAAGGAACTTTCCGAAAAGGGACTAAAAACACTGGTACTCGAAAGAGGCAGAATGGTCAAACACGTCGTTAACTACCCTACCATGTTGCTCAATCCCTGGGAGTTGAAATTTGCCGACAGGGTACCACCTGAAGAAATTGAAAAGCATTACGCTGTACAAAACCGGACAGGTTACACCATCAAACAAAGCCAAAAACACTGGTTTGTCAAAGATGATGAACATCCCTACACGGAAGTAAAGCGTTTCGATTGGATGCGTGGCTATCACGTTGGTGGAAGGTCGTTAACCTGGGGACGCCAGAGTTACCGTTGGAGTGAAATGGATTTCGAAGCTAATGTACAGGAAGGTATTGCCATTGATTGGCCTATCCGCTATAAAGACCTGGCACCCTGGTACGACTATGTCGAAACCTTCATTGGGGTAAGTGGTCAAACAGAGGGTTTAAAGCAATTGCCCGATGGAAAATTTCAACCCCCAATGCAGATGAACTGCCTGGAAGTTGATGTCAAATCGAAAATAGAGGCAAAGTTTCGCGGAAGAAAAATGACTCTTGGCCGCGCAGCGCATCTGACCAAGGTTTCTGAACAACAGGAACAACTTGGTCGGAGCAGATGTCAGTACCGGAATCTTTGTATGCGCGGGTGCCCCTATGGAGGTTATTTTTCCAGCAATAGCAGCACCTTAGTAGCTGCTGAAAAAAGCGGCAACATGACCCTCCGTCCCAATTCAATCGTTCATTCACTTCTTTACGATTCCGAAAAAGGTAAAGCGACAGGAGTTAAGGTTTTGGACGCTGAAACAAACGAGGAAATGGAATTTTACGCCAAAGTCATTTTCCTCAATGCTTCTGCTTTCAACTCTACCCTCATTCTGATGAATTCCACCAGCGAACGCTTTCCCAACGGAATGGGAAATGACAGCGACCAGATGGGGCGAAATGTCATGGACCACCATTTCAGAGTGGGAGCGGAGGGATTTTCGGATGACTTCACAGACCGGTATTACGCTGGACGCAGACCTAATGGAATCTATATTCCACGCTTCAGAAATATTGACCCCCAAAGCAAAAGGTCCGACTTCATCAGAGGATATGGTTATCAGGGCAGTGCCAGCAGACAAAATTGGCAGCGAAATGTGGCAGAATTGGGAATTGGTGAATCGCTGAAAGACACACTCACGTATCCGGGACGCTGGAGGATGGGTATTGGAGCATTTGGTGAAATGTTGCCCCATCCTGATAACCGGATTTACCTGAACAAAGAAGTTAAGGATAAATGGGGTATGCCAACACTATCCATTGATGTGCAGCTACGGGAAAATGAATTGGCCATGCGCGTTGATATGAAAGAAGCAGCACAGGAAATGCTGGAGGCAGCCGGACTGAAAGAAGTGGTGCAAACTGACAACGATTATGCTCCAGGGCTTGGCATCCACGAAATGGGTACTGCCCGAATGGGAAGAGACCCAAAAACTTCGGTGTTAAATGCCTGGAACCAGGTTCATGCCGTTCCCAACGTGTTCGTCACTGATGGGGCCTGCATGACATCCTCCGCCTGTCAAAACCCCTCACTAACTTATATGGCCTTGACCGCCAGGGCAGCAAAATTTGCCGTAGATGAACTTAAGAAAATGAATCTTTAAGGAGCGTAATCCAGTTACTAATCCCGCTTCACTTATTAATCATTGGTTATGGACAGAAGAAAAGCTATCAAAAATACCGCTTTAATTATGGGAGGAGCATTGGCCTCCGGCTCAGTATTGGGCATTATGAATGGTTGTAAAGCAGATCCTAAAATTGGTTTTGAACCTGTTTTCCTGAAAATCAAAGAAGCGAGAATTATCGAGGCTTTGGTGGATCGAATTATCCCGGCTACCAAAACACCGGGAGCAGTGGAGGCAGGTGTGCCCGCATTTCTCGATAAGATGCTGTCGGAATATTTTCCGGAAAAGGAGAAAAAAATATTCAAGGATGGTCTGGTGAAACTGGATGCCGACGCCAAGGCAGCTTTTGATAAGCCTTTCATTGAATTGGAAGCTTCGCAAAAAGACGAACTATTAATGGAATACGATACCAACAGTTATAAGAATCCGGATGCGGAACCTGATTTTTTCAGACTGGCCAAAGAACTCACCATACTTGGATTTTTCACAACTGAAATTGGCGCAACCGAAGTTCTGTATTTCGACCCCGTACCGGAAAATTACCAGGGCTGTATTGATTTCGCATTGGTTGGCAGGTCTTGGGCGACTTGATGTTGTTTGATGTTGTTTGATGGTCGTTTGAAGGTTGTTTGAAGGTTGTTTGAAGGTCGCTTGAGGGGTTTGAAGGTTGCAAACTCCTTATTTTGTTTTACATCAATTTGACACAGCTCGGTGTACGTTCTTTCATCTAACTGTGTCTTCTCAGTGAAGTTCTGTGTAACTAACCGTAAAAATCTGTATTTCGAAAAAATGAGAATGAGTAAAATCCTGCCTGATGATGTTGCTTTGGGTTGGAACCAGTCAAATTATCACGGCCCAATTACATCAACCAGTATTCCCCGGAGTTCAGGGAGAGGCCTTAATGGATAAGGTAATTGACACCTACAAACCTCTGGTTCTAATGCCTCAGGCTATGGGACGGGATACACTGTTTGGGAAAATTGACAACACTAACGACAGCCTTACCTGCATTTATACAGGTTACACCATCTGGCTCAACCCCACACAGGACCCCACTCAGGCAGCTTTCCAGAATAATGGCCCCAATGCTATCAACACGGAACACACCTACCCACAAAGCCTGGGAGCTACCGGGATTGCCGAAGGCGATCTGCATCACTTATACCCCAGCAGGGCAGATGTAAATAATGCACGGGGTAACTCTCCCTTTGCAGAAATCCCTAACCACGAAACCGAGACCTGGTATTATCTGAACTTAAAGTCCAATTCAAAACCAACTCAACACATCGATTGGTACAGTGAAAAAAAAGGTGATCTTTTTGAGCCCAGGGAAGATGCCAAAGGCAACATTGCCCGCTCCATGATGTATTTCTACATGATGTACAAACCTCAGGCGGACCAGGTTAATCCGACTTTTTTCGAAAAACAGCGCAAAAATCTATGTGAGTGGCACATACTCGACCCGGTTGACCAAAAGGAATGGGACAGGACCTGGAAAATAGCCAAATATCAGGAAAACAAACCAAATCCGTTTGTGCTCGATTGCAGCCTTGCAGAACGGATCTATTGCAAAGAGTTTGGCAAAACCTGTCTGACCGGCACCAAGGAGAATCGTGAAAATCGATCGGGGCTCAACCTCCGTGTTTACCCAAATCCTGCCAACCAGAAGGCAATAATTCAGTGGGATGTAGCGGAGGCAGGAATTATGTCAATCGAAGTTGTTGACTTACTTGGTCGCCGAGAACTTTTGTCAGAGGAAAAAGTTGTTGCAGGAAAAAGTCAAATTGAATTTGAAACTATAAGCCATGGTGCAAATAGATTCATTGCCATCAGATGTCTTTATGATAATGGCAAAACAATCTACAGTAAATCGGTGCCTCTATTGTTGAATCATTAACTACGAAACAGGTATTTCTACCAGCCTGTAAATGAGTTTTCCAAATTGCGGAAAATAAAAAACCGGGCACCACAGGGCACCCGGCATTTCGACATAAAAGGGTTATTTCTTAACGTGATTTATTTCAATTCGAAACTTCCCGCACCAGCGAGATAACCTTTATTATAAATCTCTACATCGTATTTACCGCTCAGGAAAGAAGTGGCTGGTTTCCAAAGAAAACACAGTTGGGCTTCCTCTTTGGCATAAGCGAGTTCCTGTACCTGAGTAACGGTCAGTGCTTCACCAGTTTTGCGGTCGGTAGTTGAACCTTGACCCAAATCTTCAATGGCCAGTGTTTCACCTTTCGGATTGATGATGCGAATGAAGAACTTTTCTGTTCCGGCCGAAGTGAGTTCATTAGCAAGAGCCGTAAAGCAAACTTTCAGTTGGTCAACTCTCTTGGCCCGCTCCCTTTCTGCTGTTCTACCACTCTTTCTGACCTTTTGTCCTACCACGGTAATGTCTTTCACCTTAATTACAGAACCTATAAGAACTGACTTTGAAAGTGATTGGTTATCGGAGGTCAACTCTGCTTTGGCGGTTTCCAACTGCTGCTTTTCTTCAGTTTTTACCTGGAGGTCTTGACTCAGAGCTGATGTTTCTTCTTTCAACTGAACATTGGTGTCAGTGAGCTGCTGTTTCTCAGCTTTCAGTTGTTCAATGTCAGCGAAATACTGAGCCAGCCTGGCTTTGAGATTTTTGATTTCATTGCGGGCAGCATCCAATTGGCCTTTATCGCGCAACAAAACCGAAATTCTGCTTTTTTGGGCAGCTAATTCAGCTTTTTGGGATTCAATCATGGCATTTATTTGGTCGTTGTCACCTTTCAACTGATCGAGTTCTGCTATTGCCTGATTGTATTGATTTTCGAGCTCTGCTTTCAGCTTTTCAGATTCTTCCAGTTCCGCAACTTTTTGTTCCAGGCTGCGTGTGGTGCTCATGCTATTGTAGGTTAACCAGGCCACACCCAACAACATCAAAAACCCAACTGTCAGCAGAACTGGCAACATGGAATTCTTCTTGCCGGAGCCTTGGGTATAGCTATCACCTTTGTTTGAAAAATTCGAAGTACTCATGTTATAAGTGTTTTAATCAACTTCGTTAAAATGAAAATTGTAAGGCCTTTTGGCGGTTTCACACGAATAAGGTGGTACCATCCTAAAATGTTCAGTCTGTAATCATTTCTGTTTGAAAATTTTACAAATACATTCGATGTAAAAGCCAAAGAAAAAGTCAGTGAGTTAAATTGAATTTATTGCATCCGAAGCCTTAGAGTAGCGTGGTCAATACATTGATCTTTGTACCTTTACCGACCATTAGAAAATAAAAACACGATAAGATGTTCACTATAAATATTTATCTGCGATTTGCTCTGATTGTATTACTCACTGTAGGTGGTATTATCATGTCCGTTTTCCTTGGGTTTTGGTACGGATTCCCCTTTATACTGATCGGCATTGTGCTTTTTGCAGGATATGTAATTTTGGGAACGGTGCAATCTGCCGCCTTGATTATGAGCAATAACACTGATTTTCTGGGTGCTGAAAAAAGGTTGAATCTCACCCTGAATCCCAAATGGCTATACGTTTCCAATCGGGCCTATTATTATCTGTTGAAAGGAACCATCGCTCAGGGACTTAATCGTACCGATGAAGCTGAACAGTGGTTGCAAAAAGCACAGACACTTAAGTTACCCACCGACAATGAAAAAGCTGCCGTTCAACTTCAGTTAGCCGGTATTGCTGCGCAACGTCAAAGGTGGAATGTGGTTAAACTGCATCTTAAAAACCTGAAAAGCCTGAACGTCACTGAGCAAATGATGAAGGACCAGATTCGCCAGTTTGAAGATGCTATGAAAAATCAGGGGCAGTTGAAAGCCGCACAAAGACTGGGCATGATGCCAAAAGGCGGTATCCCAATGAAACCGGGAGGAAAGCGCAAGAGGCCAAAGATGAGGTGATAATGGAAATTGGAAATTGGAAATTGGAAATTTGGAATTCGCAGATTGAGGCTACATTATTTCAGGTATAGCCACACTGTCATTAGCTAACAGCCAACCCCGAAGGTAATGCCAACTGCCAACCTAAATATCCAGCAACAGGCTCATCGGATCTTCCAGATACTTTTTCACTTTGACCAGGAATGTAACAGAAGAACTTCCGTCAATGACACGGTGGTCGTAAGACAATGCCAAATACATCATAGGACGAATCTCCACTTTCCCATCGACGCCAACAGGCCGCTCCTGAATGGCGTGCATACCAAGAATAGCACTTTGGGGCTCATTCAGAATAGGAGTACTGACCAAAGAGCCAAACACGCCACCATTTGTAATGGTAAATGTACCTCCTGTCATTTCTTCCAGTGAAAGTGTGCCGTTTCGAGCCTTATCTGCCAGGTCTTTTATTTTGTATTCTATTTCGGCAAAGTTGAGTGATTCTACATTCTGAATGGGTGGTACCACTAAGCCATTTGGCGTACTGATAGCTATGGAAATATCTACATAGTCGTGATAAACAAGATCTTCACCATCCAACATGGCATTGACTTCCGGCATATCCAGAAGAGCCTTTGCGCAGGCTTTTGCGAAAATGGACATAAAGCCAAGCTTGATGCCGAACTTCTCCACAAATTGATCCTGATACTTTTTCCGCAACGCCATGACCTGTGTCAAATCCACTTCGTTGAAAGTGGTGAGCATGGCAGTTGAATTTTTGGCACTAACCAGTCTTTTTGCAATAGTGCGCCGCATCCGGCTCATTTTTTTCCTGTCCGTATGCCGGCTGAATGCGGTTGAAACGGCAGTTTCTTTTATTGGTTGAGAGGGTTGAGAAGGTTGAGAGGGTTGGGTTTGAGCAGCCTTTTGAGCATCTTCTTTAGTTATTCTGCCATCCTTTCCTGTTCCCTTTACCGTTTCAGGTTTGACGTTTGCCTCTTTCAGGATTTTCGCAGCTGCCGGTGAGGGGTGACCTTCGGCATAGCTGGTTCCACTTTCTGCCTGTTCGGATTTTGCCTGCGGTACCGGAGTTTCTTTCTTCAGCTCTTTTGCTGAATCTGGTTTGGGGCCTTCATATTGTGCCACACTGGTATCAATACGAGCTACCAGTGCACCTATTTCCAAGTCTTCATCCTCTTTAGCAACATGAATCAATTTTCCTGAGGCTTCAGCAGGAAATTCAAGTGTTGCTTTGTCAGATTCAAATTCGCAAATCGGTTCGTCCATGTTCACATAATCACCATCTGCTTTCAACCACTTGGATAAGGTTATTTCAGTGATGGACTCGCCCACAACAGGGACTTTCATTTCAACTATACTCATCTTGATTTTTTTTCAGAGTTGTGATGCCGGATACAGTTTAAAGGATTTAATCCAAATTAACAGGTCACAAAGATAAACTCAATTCCGGTAAACATATTTGTAAATCTTGGCCAAACCATTTTGCCCCTCGTTACTGATATACAGTGTGCCGTCTTGATCAAAGCAAATTCCTTCTGGTTGAATATGTTTGTGTTTATCCAAAGATGCCATTAACGAAATCTGTCCTTCAGGGTTTAGTACGATCAGCATTTTCGCCGTTGCAGAGATGACATAAATATGTCCTGTAAAAGGGTGGATTGCAATGCCGGAAGGATTAAAATTCATTTCCGGTTTAAAGGCCTTTAGCAGTTCCGTTTTTTCCTTCTTATCGTGTAACCTGGTGATAAATCGGGAGGCTACTTCGGCATTGATTAAAATCAAAGGAACGGAAAGCATCCTCTTATTAATCATGTCGAAGGCGTAAATCTTTCGCCTCGGCGAGATTGATTTACCTGACGGGGCATCAGCTTTACAGGCAATGAGTAATCTCTTACTTCCAGTATCAAAACCAAGACCCTCCACATTGTCACTTTTTGAAAGTGAGGTATTGAACTTATTGGCCTGCCTGTTTTCGGAAGTGTAATTTTCGACCCGATATAGAATTCCGTTGCTTTTGATGACCCAAGCATCCTTACCCACAATCTCGATACCCTCATAATCTCCACTATCCCAAAACCTATAATCCTCAGCAATAACTCCGCTTTCTTTTTCCAAATGAAAAATCACACCTTCTTCATCGTTTATGGCTGCGAGAAATTTTCCATCTGAAGACAGTGATAGGCCAGATATTTCGTTGAGTCTTTCGTCCAAAGAAAAAACTGCATCCGGAGAGTTTAAACGGTAAGGAAGCTGCTGTTGGGTTTGTTCCGATACCGATGATACTAAGCTATTCAATAGACCCGCGTTTCCCGGGTATGAGAAAAATAATGCTGACAGAAAAACAGAAATGAGGATTAACATTCCGGTAAATTTCGAAGAATCAAAAAGCAGCAAAGGAAAATAATTGCAGTTAATTAAGCGTACACCGTGTAGTTTTGTTCTGCCAGGAACAAAAAAAGAGCAGCTTCGCTAAAACGAAACTGCTCATTCACGTTATAATCCCATGAAAATAAACTACATAGCACTAACTGAGCAGTGCCTGAGTTTGTTCTGGCCATTAAGAGGAAATTCATAGAAATAACCATTCGTTAACATATCAACAGTAATGGATTACATCACGCAACGGGAAATTTTGAGAGTAAATGGTGAAAAGGGCGAAAAATTGCAGGACTTTCTTGCTGTAGAGGAACCTCTTGAAATCCGGCTTGCTTTTGAGTTGGGAGGCAGCTGGCACCAGAAAAGCATCTCTGTAACGATGAGGACCCCGGGACACGATGAGTCACTTGCTCTAGGATTTTTGTTTACTGAGGGGATACTGCATTCTACTGACCAGATTGTCGAAGTGACTAGTACGACCGTTAGGATAAAAGAAGCCAGGGGGAATGTCGTTGTTGTTAAATTGGCAGAAGGCCAGGAAATCAATTTTAAAAAACTGGAAAGACACTTTTACACTACTTCTTCCTGTGGAATTTGTGGAAAGTCTTCCATTGAAGCAGTGAGAGTTCAGGCAAGATTTGAGCTGACAGAGGGGATTCCTGTTTTTGATTCCTCAGTGATGATGAAACTTCCGCAATTCTTGCTTGATAAACAATCCATTTTTGAATCGACTGGTGGACTTCATGCTGCCGCTTTGGTTGATATGCAGGGTAACATAATAGATGTGAAGGAGGATGTTGGCAGGCACAATGCATTGGACAAACTAATTGGTGAAGCCTGGAAAAAAGGCAATATTCCATTGGGCACCTGTGCAGGTCTGGTTAGTGGAAGAGCTGGTTTCGAATTGGTGCAAAAACTCGCCGTCGCCGGTGTTCCAGTCATGATGGCAGTTGGCGCTCCTACCAGCCTGGCCATACAACTCGCTGAAGAGACTGGTATGACGCTGATTGGATTCCTGAGAAACAAGAGTTTCAATATTTACACTTGTCCGGAAAGGGTAAGGTTTTAGATTCGAATTCTCTATTTTTACATTGCTTCAATAGCCAAACATTAATAAACTAAAATAGCCTTTATGGGAAAGGGAGACAAAAAGACAAAAAGAGGTAAACTTTGGAGAGGGTCTTACGGCAAAAGTCGCAACAAAAAGACCAATACCGGTCACGCTCCAGTGAAAGTGGAAAAGAAGAAAAAGTAGGTACCTATTATATCTGCTTGTTTTTCAGGTAAGCGATTGCAAAGTGGGTTCTGTGAGAACGAGGTCAACTCCGGCATGGCCTTCGGTATTTATTTTGCTCAGTGCCACTTCATGTATCCGGTTGATCAAACGCTCATCGAAAGGGGCATCAATGCGGATATAATTATCAGTAAAGCCCGACATCCTTCCCTCTTCAGTGCTGTTTTCAAAGAGCACCTTCCTGCTTAGCCCGAGAAACTGGTTGTAAAAGTGACGACGCTTTTTATCCGACAGAATGGTCAGCATTTCATTCCTCTTCCTTCTCTCTGAAACCGGCACTGCGCCAGCCATATCCATGGCCGGCGTATTGGGGCGTTCTGAATAAGTAAAAACATGAAGATAGGACACTTCAAGGTCGTTGATAAACCTGTAAGTTTCCAAGAAATCCTCCTCCGTTTCGCCCGGAAATCCAACAATGACATCAACGCCAATGCAAGCATGTGGCATCAGTTCCTTAATATGAGCCACCCTTTCTGCATATAGTTCGCGCTTGTAGCGCCGCCTCATCGTCTGGAGCTGTTTGTTGTTTCCACTCTGCAATGGCATGTGAAAATGAGGCATGAATCGCAGTGATTGTGCAACAAACTCTATGACCTCATCAGTACAAAGATTGGGTTCTATTGATGAAATCCTAAACCGTTCAATGCCTTCTACCTTATCGAGTTCTTTTATCAGGTCGATGAACATCGCTTCCTTTTTCGGGCGAATGCCTTCAATAACTTCTGTGCCGTTGCCAAAATCGCCAATATTGACCCCGGTAAGTACAATTTCCTTTACACCCAATTGTGCAATTTTCTGAGCGTTCAGTACCACATTTTCAACCGTATCACTCCGGCTTTGACCCCGTGCCAAAGGAATGGTACAAAAGGAGCACTTGTAGTCGCAACCATCCTGTATCTTCAGAAAAGAACGCGTACGGTCGCCAAAACTAAAGGCATCGCTGAAAGTATTTGCCTGCCTGATATCACCAGCATGTACCATGCCCTTTCCTTGTGCTTTCGACAGATTATCGATGTAGTCGAGTATCTGAAATTTCTCAGAAGCACCCAAAACAATATCAACACCGGGGATTTCAGCTATTTCTTTTGGTTTTAGCTGCGCATAACAACCAACCACGGCAATCAATGCATTGGGAGATTTTCGCAGTGCCCGACGTACTATCTGCCTGCATTTTCGGTCTGCAAAGTCAGTTACGGAGCAGGTATTAATAACGCAAATGTCTGCGCCCGAGTCAAAGGGTACTTCTGAAAAGCCTGCCTCTTCGAAAAGCCTCCCAATAGTGGAGGTTTCCGAATAATTCAACTTGCAACCTAGTGTGTAAAAAGATACTGTTTTAGGAGTTGCCATAATTCTACTGTCGGCGCCAGAAGGTCATTGAGTTATCCCGATTATTGGGGTGGCAAAGATAGGTTAATTTGTATTTGAAAGCTTAAAGGGCAAAACTTCGAGTTGCACCTATCGCAAATTGAAGCCCTGGGGTGGCATACGTCGTCTGTTAATGTTATTTTCGCTCAGTGCAAATAGGTGGTCATAACTATTAAGGAAACAAAGACTACTTTTTCATGAATATTCTTCTCACTGGTGCTACAGGGTACATCGGACACAGGATTATTCCGGTGTTATTGGATCAAGGGCACACGATATATTGTTGTGTGAGGGATCGCCGAAAATTCGAGAAGAGCCACCCATTCGACAATATCAGAGTCATCGAAATTGACTTTCTCTATTTAACTCCCGCCTCGGAGTTCCCGTATGATTTAGATGTTGCTTTTTTCCTCGTCCACGCCATGAGAGCTAAGGGCGACTTTTCCAAAATGGAAGCCCAAATCGCCCAAAATTTTGTTGGACTCATTGAAAAAACAAAGTGCAAACAGATTATTTATCTGAGTGGCATTGTCAACGAGGAAATACTTTCCGACCACCTCAGTAGCCGTTTCACAGTGGAAAAGATTTTGAAGTCCGGCAGTATTCCTGTAACAGTTTTAAGAGCTGGAATTATAGTGGGTGCTGGAAGTGCCTCCTTCGAAATCATCCGCGACCTGATGGAAAAGTTGCCTATCCTGGTTGCGCCCAAATGGCTAAACACCCTTTGCCAGCCTATCTCCATACAAAATGTGGTTGAGTTTCTGTCCGGGGTCATGTTGAAAGAAAAGACTTTCAATAAGGAGTTCGATATCGGAGGGCCGGATGTTTTGTCTTATAAGGAAATGTTGCTTCAATATGCAGAAGTCCGCAAACTAAAACGACGCATCTATATCTTCCCGGTCATATCACCTCGCATTTCATCCTACTGGCTATATTTTATTACATCTACAACTTACCGCTTGGCAATTAATCTGGTGGACAGTATGAAGGTGAATATGATCTGCAATAAAAACACACTTGCCGAGGATCTGGACATCAAGTTGCACAATTACAAGGAAGCAGTTGATAAGTTGTTCAGGTACATAGATGAGAACATGGTGGTTGGCTGCTGGACAGATGCATTCCAGGCTTTTGAATCAAATCCGGAGCTCATGAAGCTCGTGAAAGTACCAAAATTCGGATGCTATCAGGATAATAAGACCCGAACCGTAAGAATGGATAATGACAAACTGATGCAGCGGATATGGTCTATTGGGGGGAATACAGGTTGGAATTACGGAAACTTTCTCTGTAGATTAAGAGGATTTCTCGATAAACTGGTTGGAGGAATCGGGCTTAGTCGCGGGAGGTCGGGCAATATGGAACTCAAACCCGGCGATACTATTGATTTTTGGAGGGTCCTGGTTGCGGATAGGCCCAATAGACGGCTGCTATTGTTTGCGGAAATGAAGATACCTGGCGAGGCTTGGCTGGAATTCCAAATTGAGCAAAACAATGGCCTTCCTGTCCTTCGGCAAACAGCAACCTTCCGGCCACGTGGAATCTTTGGGAGAGTTTATTGGTTTATTATGTGGCCCTTTCATTTTCTGATTTTCAACGGAATGATAAATAATCTGGTAAAAGAATCAAGCTGAACCGTACCGCCGCTTAATCTTCATTAGTCAGTTTTCTCTTCTTCCACTTTGCAAATTGAATTGCAATGGCAGAAATAACCAAGGCAACAATGGCACTCCATTCGACCATATGGTCAGGAGTAACGGTATCGGCTTTTCGTTTCAAATAAATACCAATTATTGCCCAGCCAATTACCAGCATAAAGGCATAATCCCGTCTGTCGAGCAGAGCCCAAATACCAATGCTTACTACCGCGACGAGAGTCACCATGGTCCAAAATTGTGGATTCAAAGGTTCACCCTGCCAGCCCCACGAAACGAGAAGAATGGTAAAATTCGCAATGGTAGCCACCGTTAACCAACCCAGATAAACACTAAAAGGTAAGTGTACCATCCAGCGTTCTGATTTACTGGCTATTTGGTTCCCAATGTCGAGTTTCATGTAGATTGTTAATACAGAACCTAATAAAATGAGCATGACCAGCATAGCAACACCAATTTGAAGATGATGCCAGGCAAACAACCAGCCCATGTTAGCCAGACAGGAAAGGAAAAACAACCAACCTATTTTTTCCAGAAAAACAGGCGTTTCTCCTTTTATGAAGCGCAGTTGATTAACAATGAAGACACCCAGTAAGAGATAGATTATTCCCCAAATACTAAACGTTAATCTCGATGGCGTAAAAAGGTTAGGGTATAAATCAGAGATTTCTCCAGTACCCCTGCCGGCAAGCGGCAAAGCATTAGCCAAATAGTTTACAACCAAAACACTTAGAAAAGCCAATAAATTAAAAATGGGAAGGAACTTCTTCAGAGACATAGTTTTTCGTTTTACGGTGTACTTCTGCTTAATGAATTTATGTTTGTTTGTTTTGGGGTAAACGCCTGCTCGATTTCAAACACATTCAATGCGAAAAATAATCTTTACCTCCGTAATTGCCATAATTTTTTGTGGCCGCTTTAACTTCATTAGCATCAATTCAACTTCTTCACACTTAATGCGCTAAGATGATTCCCAATTGGGAACTTTAAGAATACAGCCCTCGCTGGGGAACACATCTAATCATTTCGATAGATCATTCACTAACCTTCTCTTTCCATGACCTGACGGAATCTTGTGGAAGTGCTGAGTAATTTGTTCCTAAGCCGAAGGAACCACGGCGGAATCCAAAAATTATCAGCAGACTATCGCGCAACACCTGCTCTATTTCGAAGAAAAATAATTCATCAATTCGTGGAGGAACCCCGAAAAATTTGAAAACCTGAACCTGAAATATATTGAGCTAATTCTGGAAGTGAGGTGGTTTTCTATAAATAAGAAATGTCCTTGTTGGAGCAATTGGCGAAAGCAGCAGTTCCAGGGAATAGCCGAGGACCTGTTATACCTCCTCATTTGTCAAGATTCACCTTGATAAGATACCGGGCTGGGGTATGGGTATGATTCAGTATGAAAACAGGTATCGGATGGATGAAAAGTTGTTATGAATTTATCAAAATTTCAAATCAACCCTTATAGCCTTAAGCTAAGAAACTCTACCTCGTCAGATACATATACCGCTTACTATCCAACTCTCTGAAAAACGGATCACTCAGATCTTTGATGAATTGAATGGCTTCACCTGTCGATTTCATTTCCGGACCGAGGTTCTTATCTACGCCCGGAAATTTATTGAAACTGAAAACCGGAACTTTGATAGCAAATCCTTTTGGTTGCGGTTTGATGTGGAAATCCTTCAGTTTGTGGGTACCCAGCATGATTTTGGTGGCAATTTTCAGATAAGGCACATCATAAGCCTTGGCTATAAATGGTGTAGTGCGGCTTGCACGTGGATTCGCTTCGATAACATAGACCACTTCGTCTTTGATGGCAAACTGCACGTTTATCAGCCCTCTGATATTCAGTGCCTCAGCCAGCTTGTGTGTGTAATCTACCATCGTATTGATGGCATTTACGGAAAGGCTGTAGGTTGGAAGTACGGCACTGCTGTCGCCACTGTGTATGCCCGCAGGTTCTATATGCTCCATGATACCCATAATGTGTACCTGCTCGCCATCACAGATGGCATCAATTTCAGCTTCTTTGGCTCTGTCAAGGAAATGGTCCACCAACACTTTATTGTTTGGCATGTGTTTGAAAATTGACAAGACATGCTGTTCAAGTTCTTTATCGTTGATGACAATCCGCATATCCTGTCCTCCCAGAACATAACTGGGCCTGACCAGAACCGGATAATTGATTTCATTGGCTATGCGCAAAGCTTCCGTGGCATCATAAGCCACGCCGTAGAGTGGATAAGGAATGCCAAGGTGTTTGAGCAAATCCGAAAAAGCACCTCTGTCTTCAGCTACGTCCATATCCGGGAAGGCAGTTCCAATTATTTTTATGCCTTTCTTATAAAATGTTTCAGCAAGCTTCAGGGCTGTCTGACCTCCCAACTGTACAATGACGCCATCTGGTTGCTCCAGTTCAATGATTTCCTCCAAATGCTCCCAAAAGACAGGTTCGAAATAGAGCTTGTCAGCTACATCAAAGTCGGTGGAAACTGTTTCGGGGTTGCAGTTCACCATGATGGCCTCCATTCCGACTTCCCTGATGGCCAGGACACCATGCACACAGCAATAGTCGAATTCTATCCCCTGCCCAATCCGATTCGGACCTGAGCCCAATACTATTACTTTCTTCCTGTCGGATGAAACAGACTCATTTTCCTTGTCGAATGTTGAATAAAAATAGGGAGTTTGTGCTTCAAACTCTGCTGCACAGGTATCCACCATTTTATATGTCCTTCTAATTCCTAATGCCTTTCTCACCTTTCGCACTTCTTCTTCCTTCACTCTCATAACCCAGGCTATTTGTGCATCGGAGTAGCCCACTTCTTTCAAATCTCTGAAGAAATCAGACGGGATATCTTCCGGCACATTGTAGCGCATCAGTTCATGCTCCATGTCCACCAGTCTCTTGATTTGTTTTATATACCATGGATCTATCCTGGTGAGCTTATGAATGGTCTTTTCAGGTACACCTAACCGGAGTGCATCTTTGAGTCTGAAAATCCGGTCTTCCGTTGCATCTTCCAGTCTGTGCAATATGTCCTCAGTCCGCACCCACTCTTTCATATCGGCCCCTAAACCCTGTCTGCCGTTTTCCAAACTCTGACAAGCCTTTTGAAGTGCCTCCAGAAAGTTGCGGCCTATGGCCATTACCTCACCAACCGATTTCATCTGCAAGCCCAGAACCGTGTTAGCACCAGGGAATTTTTGAAAATTCCAACGAGGCATTTTTACAATAACGTAGTCCAGAGTCGGTTCAAAATAGGCACTGGTTGTTTTAGTAATTTGGTTTTTCAGTTCATCCAGGTGGTAACCTATGGCCAGTTTTGCAGCTACTTTGGCAATTGGATAACCTGTCGCTTTACTGGCAAGGGCAGACGAACGGCTAACCCTGGGGTTGATTTCGATGACAATCATGTCCTCCGTTTCAGGGTCAACAGCGAATTGTATGTTGCAACCACCTGAAAAGTTACCCAGGGAGCGCATGGCATGAATAGCCTGGTTCCTCATTTTTTGGTAGGCAGTATCCGAAAGGGTCATTGCCGGTGCAACAGTTATGCTGTCGCCGGTGTGGATACCCATAGGGTCAAGATTTTCAACGACACAAATGATTACGACGTTGTCATTTGAATCTCTCAACAATTCAAGTTCGTATTCTTTCCAGCCGAGTACCGCTTTTTCCACCAAAACTTCATGCGTTGGGGACATGCTCAATCCCCTGCGCAGCGCTTCATCAAAGTCTTCTTCTTTATGCACAAAGGATGCACCCGTCCCACCCAGAGTGTAAGATGGTCGAATAACCAACGGGTAACCTATCTTTTGAGCTGCATCTTTTCCTTCGAGGAAGGAATTGGCGATTTTTGAAGGAGCTACTTTGAGTCCTTCTTTAATCATATGCAAACGAAAAGCTTCTCTGTTCTCGGTAAGCTCAATGGCATCGATATCGACACCTATCATTTTCACACCATACTTTTGCCAAATTCCGAGTTTATCCACTTCGATGCAAAGGTTCAATGCCGTCTGTCCCCCCATGGTTGGCAGCACAGCGTCGATTTTCCTCTCTTCCAGAATTTGCTCAATACTCTCTGGTGTCAAAGGAAGCAGATAGATGTTATCCGCAGTAATGGGATCAGTCATAATGGTTGCAGGGTTGGAATTGATCAAACTTACTTCAATTCCTTCCTCGCGCAATGAGCGGGAAGCCTGACTGCCTGAATAATCAAATTCGCATGCCTGGCCAATGATAATCGGTCCAGAGCCAATGATAAGAACAGATTTAATGGAAGAATCTTTGGGCATGGATGGGTGAAATTAGACCTGATTTTGTAAAAAGACTTCCATAGCCAATTAGACCAGGGAAGTCTTTCTGTTTTTGCGCGCGCAAAGGTAATTCTAAAAAATCGGTAGGCAAAAGAAGTTGCGCTAATCCAACCCGTATTTATCAATCAGGTAAATCAGGCTTGTCATTGCAGCTACTCCAAGCTCCAATTCGCGTTTATTAACAGCTTCAAATGTGTCATTGGGGTTGTGATGAAAGTCAAAATACCTTTGAGAGTCGGGCTCATACCCAATAAGAAGGGTCTTTTGTGGCTTTAAAGGTGAAATATCTGCACCTCCGCCTCCCCTTTTGAGCTGTATGCCATAAGGACTGAATAAATCCTGCCAAGCGGATACCGCTGTAAATCTTTGAGTGAAGATTTCAGGGTCTCCCTCCATTGTAAATCCTCTTGGGACAAATCCCCCTCTGTCCGATTCAATAGCCGCAAGGTGATATTCACCTTTCTTTTTTGCTTCATCGGCATATACTCTGCCTCCGGCGAGTCCGTTTTCTTCATTCATGAAAAGCACGCAACGAATGGTTCTTTTGGGTTTATAGTTGAGGCGCTTTATGATTTGAAGGACATCCATGGATTGGGCGCAGCCTGTGCCATCATCATGGGCTCCTTCGCCTACATCCCAGGAGTCCAAATGCCCTCCTACCAAAATGATTTCTTCCGGTTTTTCACTGCCTTTTATCTCACCAATGACATTGTAGGAAATCTTATCGGACAGCATCGAACTGGTTGTCCTTATATAAACCGCTACTTTACCTGATTTTAACAGGCTGCTTAACAATTCCGCATCGTTGGTACTTATAGCGACGGCGGGAATTTGTGGAACTCCTTCTTGATAACGCATACCACCGGTATGTGGGATATCAGTAAGACCGGAGGCCATGGACCTGACTACTGCTGCCACGGCTCCATATTTTGCTGCCTCAGATGGCCCCTGACCTCGTTGTTCAACAGCGCCCCCATAAGCCTGGAAGGTATTGAGTTTGGTAGGATCAAAGGCCCTGTTGAAAAAAACTATTTTACCCTTAACCTTCTCGACACCCAGTTTTTTTAATTCATCAAATGACTTGACCTCCACTACTTCGGCTGAAAGGCCTTGAGGACCAGTTCCAATTGAACCACCCAGGGCCAAGGCATTTAAATCCTTCGAACCCATTACTGAACTGGCAATCCGAACAATTTCTGTTTCACCCCTGCTCCAATGTGGCACGACACAGGGTTGAAGCCAAACGGAATCGAGACCTAATGTGTCCAGCATTTGCCTGGTATATTCAATTGCAGCTGCTGCGCCCGGACTACCACTGAGTCGATGGCCTATGTTCTTAGTAAGGTGATGAAGCCATTGATAGCATTGGCCATTGGTCAATGCAAAATCATGTATCTTCTTAATGTAAAGCGCATCTTGATTTACCATTTCATTGTCCTGACTATATACACTAACAGTAAGGTTTACACTAAGAACAATCGAAACAAGAGTAACCAGAAGAATTTGCGTGGATTGTATCGTCTTCATGTTTTTTGTTTGATTTGCTATGGATATTAAAAATAATAGACTCTGTACTGTTTGATTTTTATTGATTTCGCAAAATAATATTTCTAAGTTACTTTCAAAGACAAGAGATTACCCTATGACAGGTGTCAATCCCTAACATTAAACTTAAATGAGAAACCGCACCAGCAATTCTAAAATTTTATTTTGAAATTTTTTTCTCAATTGGAGTTGCATCTTTTATTGAAATGATTTTATCTTTGTCCAGTCGTTGTAATGGTACTTTGTACACAAACAAGTTAATTCATACGACCCTTTTTTATCAGGGTACTTTCAGATAAATAATTTGGTTTTATTTGGTTAGGGCTGAGGTAGTGCTTTTTGCGCTGCCTCTTTTTTTTGCTCCACAGAGATAGAACTCAATTTTAACACTGCAAAAGTGACCTTAAAAATTGTTTTCCCCGTCTTAAATCCGACAAGCAGTCCTTCACTTTTCAATTTTTACTACATTCGTGACATTCCTGAGATGTTGAATTCGCTATAAACATTTGCTTATCAAGTTGTTATCAGAAATTCAAATTTTCGTTTGGGAAGTATTGCTTAGTAATGAGTCAAAAATAAAGTTGCCAAATTGTTTCCTTAACCACTTGAAAATCAGTTGGAAAACTTTTGCCTTTTTACTTTTTACTTTTGCCTTTTTACTGAACTATAAATCATCTTTGGGAATGAAACTCGTAGCAGATTACACACAAAAATTGCCAATGGGTGTGGCATGGAAATCCAATCTTTCAGCCTTTGTCAGCTGCAAAGACCTGTCAAATTTCTCCAATTGGACTTGGGTAAATGGTCTCAGTTTCTCAGTATGAAAGGCATAGGTGTCGGATTTGAATTCGGATTGAGAAACAACAAACAAGAGGGTTACAATTATAAATTGGCCAAAGACAAACTGTCACCAGCCAACTTCAAGATTGAAGTCCTCGCGGGTTCAGTTAATCCATTACAGACATATGGTTGCTCGGTTTTACTTATCAACTTTAAGCATAGCTAATACAAAATTCATAGAAATGCCTGTTCTGAATCCGGGACAGGCATTTCTGTTTACTTTTGGCATTTTAAATTTTTATTACAATGGCTCAGGTAGGAATAATTGGTTCGGGTACCATGGGAACGGGGATTGCACAGGTTGTTGCCAGTGCCGGGAATGAAGTTCTCCTGTTCGACTCCAATGAGCAGGTTCTCAATCAAGCCAGGGACACCCTATTGACCCGTTTGAACCGCTTAGCCGAAAAAGGCCAAATTGATGACCTTGAGGCCAAAGCGATTTTTGGAAGGATATACTTCATAGACGATTTGGATGCTTTCAGCAATGTCGAACTGGTCATCGAAGCAATCATTGAAAACCTTGACATTAAAAAGAACCTGTTTGCCGATTTGGAAAAAATAATTCCTCAGGATTCACTCTTGTCAACAAATACTTCATCGCTTTCCGTAACCTCAATCGCCTCTGCATGTAAAAATCCTGAAAGAGTCGTCGGGATTCATTTTTTCAATCCGGCTCCACTGATGAAATTGATTGAAATAGTACCGGCACTTCAAACCAGTGAATCCACTACAAACACGGTCAAGAGCTTTGTGAAAAGTTGGGACAAAATTCCCGTTATAGCCAAAGACACTCCCGGGTTCATTGTAAACAGGGTAGCCAGGCCATTTTACAGTGAAGCTATCAGGATTCTGGATGAAGGCATTGCGGATATTGCGACCATCGACTGGGCTGTGGCGGAAATCGGAGGCTTCAAAATGGGGCCTTTCACCCTAATGGACCTTATTGGAAACGACATCAACTATGCGGTGACCGAATCAGTTTTCAACTCTTTTTATTTCGAGCCGCGTTACCAGCCTTCTTTCACTCAGAAAAGATTAGTGGAAGCAGGATGGCTTGGACGTAAGACTGGAAAGGGGTTCTATGATTATCGTGAAAAATCAGATCAGCCACTGCCGAAAAAGGACTTGGACCTTGGAAATGAAATATTCAACCGCATATTGCTGATGTTGATAAATGAAGCTGCTGATGCATTGTATTTTGGAGTCGCCAGCAAAGAAGACCTGGATATTGCCATGACCACAGGTGTTAATTATCCGAAAGGCCTGTTGAGATGGGCTGATGAATTGGGTATAGAAAAGGCTGTTGCAATGATGGATGAATTGCACCACAATTATCTTGAAGACAGATACAGATGCAGTGTACTGCTCCGGAAAATGGCAAAAGAAGGCAAGACATTTTATTGAATGAAAAAGGTTTTTATGAACACCAACGAACAAGCAAAAAGAATAGTAGATTCAATGATGGAAGCAGATTCATTCAGCCGCTGGCTGGGTATTGAAATCCTGGATATTGGGATTGGCTCTTCTGTGTTGAAAATGGCAGTCCGGGATGAAATGTTGAATGGATTTCAAATCGCACATGGTGGCATTACCTATTCTTTGGCTGACAGTGCGCTGGCTTTTGCTTCCAATTCAACAGGCCAACAGGCAGTGTCGGTGGAGACTTCCATTTCGCATGTGAAACCCGTTTTTGCTGGGGATATTCTCACAGCAACTGCAACGGAGGAGAGCAGGTCGAGAAAAATCGGAATTTACAAAGTAGAAATCCTGAACCAGAAGATAGAGAAAGTGGCCTTATTCAAAGGGGTGGTTTATTTCATGTCCAGCCAACCTAACAATTGACCATTGTCTTGTCCAGTACATTCGGAAGGAATTTACCCTTTAAAACCACCTTAACTGATAATAGTCACGAAGCAATAAAGTACCTAAAGGCTTATATTTGGTGGAAACGAAGGACCAGGTTTTCATCATAAAGTTCCCTAACCATTATGAAAAAATATACTTCCCTGATCCCTGCCCTAACCTTCGTTGTCATTTTCATATTCTTTTCCGGATGTAAGAAAGATCCGCAGGAAAATTTTATCAAAATCACCCTCGACCATAATGTCGCAGGCAACAAACTGGAGTTGAACGAAAAGTGGTACAGCTGCGCAGCCGGACATAAATTCAATGTCATCCGGCTGAAGTATTACCTCTCTAATTTTGCACTGCATAAAACTGATGGCAGTGTTTTCAAAACAGACATGGTCCACTATTGCGACATCGAAAAATCTGGAACAAAGACAATCAACTTACCAGAAGTACCCAATGGTGAATACAATAAACTCTCTCTCATATTTGGCCTCGACGAAGTGCGGAATGTAAACGGCGGCCTGCCCAACACCACGACCAATATCAATATGGAATGGCCAATTCCGGGCGACCAGGGTTACCACTACATGAAATTCGAGGGTAAATACGATGTGCTGGGAAGTGGCAAAATAAAAAGTTACAACCTCCACACCGGCGCCACCGGCAACAACCAAAACTATATCAAAATTACCCTGCCATTGAATCAACCTTTCAAAATGACTGGGGAGGGTTGGTCGATAAATTTATTGTTGGACCTGAATGAATGGTTACAAAACCCGACAGTCTATGATTTTGAGACTTTTGGTTCCCAAATCATGGACAATCAACAAGCTCAATTAATTTTGAAAAACAATGGTGCAACTGTTTTTAGTGTGAGATCCGTTGACAGGAACTGAATTGGCTTCAAGATTTCTGAAACCTTAACCATGAAACACATTTTTAATCTTTACACGGTAATGAGTCAAAAATAAAGTTGCCAAACTTTTGCCTTTTTACTTTTGCCTTTATACTTACTCAAGATGAAAAGGACATTTCCAATCATAGCAGTAATAGTAGGGCTGGTCATGCTGGCAGGTAGCTGCAATAAGGAAGAACCGGGCCCAAAGTATGAGTACAATCCAACACCATACAACCTAAGAATACCAGCCAATTTTCCACTTCTGGACATTTCCCCGGAAAACCCCACTACTGTTCAGGGTGTAAAACTGGGCAGGATGTTATTCTACGACCCCATATTGCACAAGGACAGCACGGAATCATGTGCCTCCTGCCATAAGCAGGGATTAGCCTTTTCATCTGACCCCACAGTTTTACCACACATCAATCTGGCGTGGAACACCGCGTTTTTGTGGAATGGGAAAATTCAGGGCAGCATCGAAGACATTATGCTTTTCGAGGTCAAAGAATTTTTCAAAACCGATCTTCAGCGATTGCAGCGCCATAAGGACTATCCAAGGTTATTTTATGAAGCATTTGGTACAGATAAGATTACTCATGAATTGGCGGCCAAAGCTCTGGTACAGTTTGAAAGGACATTGATTTCCACCAATTCCAAATACGACAAAGTGCTGGATAAAACATCCGGCGTATTTCTGACGGATGCAGAACTCAACGGCTACGAAATCTTCAACACTGAAAAAGGCGACTGTTTCCATTGCCACGGAGGCATCCTGTTCACAGATAACCAGTTTCACAACAACGGACTGGATGCCATACCGGAAGCCGGCCTGAAAGAAACTTCCGGATTGGCCACAGATGATGGAAAATGGAAAACACCTACCCTCAGAAACATTGCCATCACGGGGCCCTACATGCATGATGGAAGGTATAAAACCTTGGAGGAAGTGGTGGAATTCTACAGCTCAGGATTAAAAATGTCAGCAACAGTTGACCCGCTAATGAAAAATGTGCACAAAGGGGGCGTGAGATTGACCGCCAGAGAAAAAAGCGACCTGATTGCTTTCCTGCATACACTTACCGATTCGTCTTTCCTAAAAAATCCGAGCTTAAGCAATCCATTTTAGTCATTTCAGAGGCCACTCCTTTTCGCAAGGTGACGCCTCTAACTGCCCTCAGGAAGGATGTCGGTTGTATATTATTGCAATCCAAAAGGGCAACTATTTTTTTACCTTTCCGCTGCATACTGCATCCACCTTTTCTTTTAATACCAAATTATCATGAAAGAAGCTTTCATCGTTGACGCCGTCAGAACTCCGGTTGGAAATTTCCAGGGAACCCTTTCTACTGTAAGATGCGACGACCTCGCTGCCCATTCAATCCGGGCCTTAATCGCACGGCATCCCGAAATTCCGCCCGACGCCTATGAGGACGTTTATTTCGGCTGCGCCAATCAGGCAGGTGAGGACAACCGCAATGTAGCCAGGATGGCACTTTTGCTGGCAGGCTTGCCGTGGAGTGTTCCCGGTGAAACGGTGAACCGGCTTTGCGCAAGCGGTATGGCAGCGGTCATTCATGCAGGAAGAGCCATTCAAACCGGTCATGGAGACCTGTTTATAGCCGGAGGGGTGGAGCACATGACGAGAGGGCCCTGGGTCATCTCCAAAGTGTCGCAGGCATACGGCAGGGATGCAGAAATGCACGACAGCAGTTTTGGCTGGCGTTTTATCAACCCCAAAATGGAGGAACTGTATGGCACAGAAGGCATGGGGCAAACGGCAGAAAACTTAGCTGAAAAATATAAAATCAGCAGGGAAGACCAGGACAGGTTTGCCTGTTGGTCGCAGCAAAAAGCAACTGCTGCAATGGAGAGTGGCCGTCTGACAAAAGAAATCGTATCCGTCCCAATACCCCAAAGAAAAGGCGAACCGGTAATGTTTTCACAAGATGAATTCATAAAACCAGGAACGAGTATCGAGGCACTTGGCAAGCTTCGGCCCGCCTTTAAAAAAATGGAATTAGGAGGAACTATTACTGCTGGCAATGCCTCCGGACTCAATGATGGCGCTGCTGCCATGCTGGTCGCCTCTGAGACCACACTTCACAAATACAATCTAAAACCTTTGGCCAGAATAGTGTCTTCCGGAGTAGCAGGAGTTGAGCCAAGAATCATGGGAATTGGTCCGGTACCCGCCTCAGAAAAAGCACTTCGGCGGGCCGGTCTTAACCTTTCCGACATGGACATCATCGAGTTAAATGAAGCTTTTGCAGCACAGGTTTTAGCGTGCACCCGAACATGGGGTATTGATGATGACGATGAAAGGCTCAATCCAAATGGTGGCGCGATTGCCATTGGGCATCCTCTTGGAATGTCGGGAACAAGGATTCTTCAAACTGCCGCATTGGAACTGCATAAGCAACAAAAGAAGTACGCACTTGTTACCATGTGCGTGGGTGTCGGACAAGGTTTTGCCGTTGTTTTGGAAAAAGTCTGAGTCTCGAATCACCATAACTTTATGTCCAGATGGCTGTTTATTGTTGAAATTTCACTGATTCTTTCTCCAACAACTGCAAAATCACAACAACTCAAATTCCAAATGAATAGAAAAATCGCTGTTTTCATTTTTTCATTTTTCGCCTTTATCCTCGTCCATGCGCAAACCGCCGCACCGGTTGCGGAAGTTAAAGTTGAAAACGCCCTATTGTGGAAAATAAGTGGAAAAGAGCTGACCGAACCATCCTATTTGTACGGCACCATTCACCTCATCGGAAAAGAGGACTTCTTTCTGAGCGACAGCACGATGGCTTTCATACGCAGAGCCGATAAGGTGGTTTTTGAGATCGACATGAAAGAGATGAACAACATAGTGACTCAGATTTCCCTGCTTACCAAGGCCATGATGAAAGACGGGACTTCCCTGAAAGACTTGTTGACCGAGGAGGAATACAAAGTTGTGGACGCACATTTTCGGAAGATGGGATTGCCACTGTTTCTTTTTGAGCGTATGAAGCCAATGTTCCTGACGGTTTTTGCCGGTATGGATTTCTCACCACAGGCCATGGCCGCAGGGGATATGGTCTCTTATGAAATGAAAATCATGGAATTGGCTGATAAGGGCAAAAAGAAAACCGGCGGCCTGGAGACAGTAGAGTTTCAGATGAGCGTTTTTGACAGCATTCCTTATCTCGACCAGGCAAAGATGCTGGTAGAGAGCATCCGCACTGCCAATGCCGGTGAGGATGAGTTCCGTAAAATGGTGGAGTTGTACAAAAATCAGGACATCAACGGCATGGTCAGCAGTATGAAATCGGATGATGATTTTATTAAGTACGAAGAATTACTTTTGAACTCAAGAAATAAAAATTGGATACCTGTAATGTCCGGACACATGAAAGTACAATCAACTTTTTTTGCAGTCGGTGCCGGACATTTGGGTGGAATAAATGGCGTCATAACTTTATTGCGAAAAGCAGGATATACGCTGACTCCCATCCCATAAAGTATCCTTGCGTCAAAATCATCAATAGCCTTATGCCAGATACCATACTTGTCGAAAACAAATCCACAAAGGAAATACAACGGATATTCAAGTTGCAGCTATCCAACCACTTGAACGTTGGAAAAAGCTCAGCAAGAGAAAGAATCAACAAACTGAAGCGCTTTGGCGATGCCATCATGCGGTACCAGCCGGAAATTCAGAAAGCCGTTTATCAGGATTTTAAAAAGCCGGTTTTTGAAGTGGATGCGACGGAGATTCTACCCCTTATGAGTGGGCTGAGACACGTAAAACGCAACCTCCGCAAGTGGATGGCACCTCATAGAGTAGCAGGCACCTTGCCATTACTGGGTTCCACCTCATGGATTCAATACGAATCGAAAGGCGTTTGCCTCATCATATCGCCCTGGAACTTCCCTTTCAATCTGAGTTTCGTGCCACTGGTATCGGCAATAGCAGCCGGCAATTGTGCCATCATTAAACCTTCGGAGCATACACCGCATTCTTCGGCTTTGATTAAAAAAATCGTACAGGAGGTTTTTGATGAAAACGAAGTAGCTGTAATTGAAGGGGCCATTGAGGAAAGTCAGGCACTGCTGAAATTGCCTTTCCATCACATATTTTTCACAGGCTCACCTCAGGTTGGCAAAATAGTGATGAAGGCTGCAGCAGAAAATCTAACTTCTGTTACACTTGAGTTAGGGGGAAAATCACCCACCATAGTTGATGAGACTGTAGATATAAAATCCGCCGCTGCGAGTATATCCTTTGCCAAATACACCAACTGTGGACAGATTTGTATAGCTCCGGATTACATTTTGGTGCATAAATCCGTCGAGGAAAAACTCATCAATGCGATGAAAAAGAGCATCGCTGAATTTTATGGAAAGGAAGTCAGCAACTCTGAATCGTATCCCAGAATCGTCAACAGAAATCATTTCAGGAAACTGAAATCAAACCTGGAAGATGCCCTGAGCAAAGGAGCCAGAATTCTTTTTGGTGGAAATCACCATGCAGAATCCAAATATTTCGAACCCACTTTCCTGACAGACGTCAATATGGATATGCAGGTAATGACCGAGGAGATTTTTGGGCCATTGCTACCCTTCCGTTCTTATGAAAAACTACAGGAAGTGATTGATTTTATCAATTCCGGCGAACGTCCTCTGGCACTAAACATATATAGCCGCAACAGAAAAAACATCGATTTTATACTCCAGAATACCCGGGTTGGTGGTACCTGCATCAACAATTCCTCCATGCATTTTATGAACCACAATCTGCCATTTGGTGGCATCAACAACAGTGGAATCGGGAAATCTCACGGCTGGTATGGCTTCCGGGATTTTTCACATGAAAGGTCCGTTTACAGGCAGGATTTTCCCGGCATTGCCAGCTTGCTGACGCCACCCTATAAGCGATGGAAAGAAAAAGTAATTGACCTCACCCTTAAATGGTTTTAATATTATTGCAACTTTTTAGAAAGGATTTCTTCGATTTATGGCTGCCAGATTTCTGACAAGTCTTTTTCTGTTAAGCTCCATAACCTTGCTGGCACAACCTTGCCAAGAGGTAATCGGTTATTTTCCGAGCTGGAAATGGTACCATCGCAAGTTTCTGGTGAATCCAGCTACCATCGATTATACCAAGTATTCCATCATCAACTATGCGTTTTTTCAGCCCAACGCCGACGGCAGCATCCGCCCCTTTGACCCATACGCCGACAAAACACTTTTATTGGGCACCATAAAACCGGAAGCCCCTCCGGGATACAGCAGGAGTATCGACTTTGGACACCGGGAATGGCACATTGCCGAGACTTCTTTAGTAAGCAAAGCGCAACAAGCCGGAACCAAAGTGCTGATTTCATTGGGTGGCTGGACGCTTTCCAATCATTTTTCCTCCATAGCCGCCGACAGTGTGAAAAGAGGGCGATTTGCGGCCAGTTGTGCCCAATTAGTACGGACCTATCAGGTGGACGGAGTGGACATCGACTGGGAATACCCGGGTTATGGTCCTCAGAATGGGTCAGCCGCAGACAAGGAGAATTTTACCATCCTGGTAAAGGAAATCCGCGACTCCTTTAATGTTCTCGAAAAAAGTATCAACAAATCCTTGCTGATAACCGCTGCTTTCGGAGTGGCTCCCTCCCGTATGGCCTTTATTGAATGGGAAAAAGTAGTGCCACTGCTGGATTTCATCAACCTCATGACCTACGATTTTTACGGCAGCAATCATTCCCGCACCAATCACCATGCTCCCCTTTTCCCGCCGGAGCAGGGACTCAATGGCTTCGACCTGCACAGTGTCGTAAACCACCTGACCGGCAACTATGCAGTTCCAAGGCATAAAATCAACATAGGCATTGCTTTTTACGGCCGGACGCAAAAAACGAAAGGTGCACCCAACCTGCATACCGCTTCCATGCAGATTCCCGACAGGGAAACTTTCCCTGAAGACAAAGGCAATCCCATGTTTTACAGCATAGTGGCACGACAGGACCTTTTTGACTATTACTGGGACCCCTCCGCACAGGTGCCTTTCCTGAAAGGTAAAAACCTGTTGAACACCTTTGTCACTTTTGACGACGAAAACTCCATCGCACTCAAGGCCCATTATATTCAGGAAAACGGACTTGCCGGCGCCATGGTGTGGGACATCACCGGCGACCATATAGAAACCAACCCTGGATCGGGCGTTATCGCCGAAACACCTTTGGCCGATGTGCTCAATAAGGTTTTTTGCCATGCAAGCCTGAGTATCAGCAACCGCTTTCAGGCGCCCGGAACCATTGGTTTTTTGTCCCAGAAAAGTGCTCTGGTGAAATCAAGGACTTACCCACCACGGCTTTCCCGGTCTTTGGAATTAGATAAAAAAGAAATGAAGCGCCTCCATAAGTTGGCCCGAAAAGAAGCGCGAAAAAAGAAAAAGGAAAAGGACAAAACTCCCGACCGGTATTTTAATGGGGGGTGGTGATATCAGCCCAATTATAATATGCAACTGCAGGCCGTTTCTTAGATTGGAAGACCCCGGGCCAGCGGACTCATCCAGGAATTGTTTTTGTGGAAGACCAAAAGTGTCTGGCACTTGGATTCACGTTTAATTATTCTGGTATCTTGCAATTTCAAAATATTTGTAACGAAACCGGCATGAAATGAATTCTCCCTTTGACCTTGATTTATTCAGGAAAGCCGTTTCCGAAGGAAATATCATCTGGCGGAAACACATGCTGATAAAGATGATGGTCAGGGAAATTTCCCGCGAAGAAGTTTTGGAAGTACTTGAAAAAGGTGAAATCATCCAAATTTACGATTACGACAGACCTTTTCCCATGTACTGTTGTTGAGCATTATTGAAAACCGTCCCATGCATGTGGTCTCAGCTTTTGATGAAACGAACCGCATGGTTTTTGTTATTACTGCTTATGAACCTGACCAGGCTGTTTTTGAAGATGATTTTAAAACGAGAAAAAAATGAAGCATGTTCCTTCCCTCTGTCCGCTGTGTGGTGGAAAAGTAGAACCCAGCACCACTACCTTTTCAGTTGACCTCAAATCAGGTGTAGTGGTAGTGCGCAACGTACCCGCTCACATTTGTACTCAATGTGGCGAGGACTGGATTGACAATACAGTTACTCAGGAACTTGAAGAAATTGTCAAAAGAGCCAAACAGCAGAACAGCCAACTGGAAATGGTTTCTATGGGGAAAGAATAGGAAAATGATCTTGGTTATGAGCATGTTTGGGATATTTATGTTGTATCAAATACCTAAACAAGCTCTTAGCGATAGCCAATCATTGGATGTAGGAAAATTTACAAACTTTAATTGCTCAATAATATGTACACCTACAAAATTCATTTACACAAAGAATCGGAAGGCGGTTATACGGTTTCTGTCCCTGCCTTGCCTGGCTGTATAACTTATGGTGAGGATGTGGACGAAGCTATTGCGATGGCAAAAGAAGCTATTGAACTGTATATTGAAGAGTTGCAGGAAAGAGGGGAAGCCATCCCTGATGACAGCAATACGCTGGAATACTCTTTAAACCTTGAAATTGCATGAGCCCTGCTCGCTCCAGGTCTTCTCTCGTCATAAACGACACCTTGCTTCTGTCGCCTAAAAGGATTGGGGAAAGGATTTGTTGTAATCAAAGACATTTGAATTTACCTTTGTAAAAAACCTGTTCAACGTGAAAAAAAGAAATCAACCTGTGTTCCCTCAATATCCACGCATTGCTGTGGACCCAAAGGTTTGCATCGGCAAGCCGCATGTTGCAGGTACCCGCATCACGGTTTCGGCCATTCTTGCTAATATGGCGGGTGGCATGGACATCCCGACCTTGCTTAAAGAGTTTCCCCGGCTGAAAGAGGAGGATATTCTACAAGCCCTCGCATTTGCGTCGAGCCAATTACAAGACCAATATTTCCCTACTGAACTGGCTGCCGGATGAATTTCCTGATTGATGAAAACCTACCGCTTTCTTTTGCTGAGATAATCCGGGAAATGAAGTATGAGTCAGCACATGTCTATGAAGTCGGGCTGGATAAAACGGATGATTCCACTATCCTTGAATATGCCAGCTCTCATGGTCAAATCATCATCACTTTCGATCTCGATTTCTCCCGGCTGGTGGCAACGGGCAAACATCAACTTCCTTCCATCATTACTTTCCGAACCGACGCAATGACGGCTTCATTTTTTAAGAATGCCTTTGTTCAGCACATCGACAAGCTCCGGGAGCCCTTGGTAACTGGAGCTATGGTGACCATAACCGAACATAATATCAGGGTCAGACAACTGCCGGTTGGATAAAATGTTTGTGGACAAAACGCACCCATGCGCTCAAGTATTCCAACTCCAAAATCGCCCAACTCCTCTGGCCTGCTCCTTCCGTCCACGAGGATTCGGGACAGGATTTGCAACCGGAACTACAACGCACTTTACGAAAAACCCGCATCTCAGCCCCGCATTGGCACCACCGGCTCAACCGGTTAAAACATCAACACTTCCAAAAGCCTTTTGCCTTTAGTGTAGTTTCATACACAGCTGAAGAGCCAATTGTCCGGCCACATCATCTGTCGTGCACGAACGGAGAAGTTAATTATCAAATCAAGAAATTCTGGTGATTTAGAATTTATAATTGACACCCGCACTTATTTTATTATCCTTAAATCCAAATTCAGAATCGTAGCTTACATCTTCACTGATTATGGCCCTATCAACTACATACAATTGGCTCTTGCGTATTCTGTATTCAATTTCCAATCCCCATTTTGTTGTAATATCATAGTTTATCCCAAGGCCATAAATAATGCCCATCCTAAATGAAGGTTTTTTCAATAAATGATAATTCTCATAGTGAACTGATTTATAAGCAATGTACCACTTATAGTTTTCATACAAATGATAAGAATAGTCAAAAGTCATATCGTCAAGCCTTGCGCTTAAAGCACTATTGAACCCTAAGCCAGCAATTAAAAAAGGACTTAACCGGTTATAAAACAAAAACTCACGTTTAAAAAGAAGTGGTATACTAATGCTTCTAATAGCCAATTTATTTTGATGTGCTTGAATTGTATAATTATAATACCAGAGCTCTGCCTGAAACGATGCTCGATAATTGGGGCTTATATTAAAATAAATTCCAGGAACAATTGTTTGACGCTTAATCGATACATCATTATTCCCATACATTTTGTCGCTGATATTACCCTTAATTCCAGGTCTGGGTAATAGTACGGATTCCGTATAAGGGCCAATATAAACTAGTTGATTGAAAATCTTAATGTTTGATTGACCTAAACTCAGTTTAATTCCAAATTTTCGATTCCAAAGTACATCGTTCAATTGATCCTGATTTTTCATATAAATGACACATTCAACCGTATCACACAAATTGTCATGATATTTCTTAGTTATTTTAATCAGAGAATTGTGTGTAAATTTTGCATTGTTTATCATTTGGACCAATTCTGGGGATTCCTGGGTTAAATACATTAAGGCACCAATGTATTTTTTTGATTCTCGGCGATAAGTTTTATGTTTTTCATCATATTCGATTATGTTATTGGATAATTCATACATAATGCCATCTTTTTCAATAAAATAATAACTTTTATCCATCTTATCTTTGAGGAAATATAAATCAACAATACCATCCAACAGGTAATCCAGGAATAATTGTTCTGTTGAACCATTAATTTCAACTGGCTTACTTACAAAATACCTATGATTATAAACATTTATACTCTTAAACTCTTCAGCAGTGTATCTTACGGGTTTGCTTAATGAATCTTCCCGGAAATAGCAATAATATGCGGTTGTGATAGGGTTGGCATACTCTATTTGCCCACTAATCGTATCATTGTTTTGCGTAACAATTAAACCTGGTTTGTATTCATGCTGTGCCTGTAGGATATTGAAGAAAGGGTAAAATATCAATAAAAGGCACAATAAAGGTTTGAATTCTCTTGTCATTGGTTTATTTGATTTAATTGATTAAATAAAAATCTTTCAAAATAGATAAATGGTGTCCGCAATTCTTTTTCTGCTCCGCTCTTGTCGGTTTGCAACAGGCAGGCACTTCGACGAATTTCTATAAACCCTCTCTCCCAAAAATCTTCCCATTCCCGTCTCGATTCACTTTCCTCCTTTACCATCTTGATAATTTGTTTGGAAGTGAATTTCTTGAAATAACGAAAGACATCCGATAAATCAAACCCTTCGGTATGACAATCATATGGACATGGTTGCTATAATGACATAACAGTACAATATTAGGCCCCTGTGTTCCTGGCAATAATTCAGGCTATCGATAATCAAGCCAAGGTAACATTGCTTAGTGAAAAAGTCCACTCAACCTACGGTGGTGATAGTGAGATAGTTTAGCCCTTGCTCTTCATATCGTGATATTTTTTCGTTGCGTTCCGTTTGGCTTGCAAATTACTTTTTCTTTTGCCGCAAACCATGAATTTTGTTTCTGGTTCATGGTGATGTTTTACGGTGCATCTTTTTCTTCTTGGTTAAGGATATGAGATGATGTTAATTGCAGGAGTATCGGTTTGCTTTATGAGTTCTGATTCATTTTGACCAATTGGTGTTGAATTCAAATCATAAGTGCAGTGTTTCCGGTTTAAAATGACATTGGTGTTGAATCATAAATGCGGAAGCACCGGTTACAAATAGGTTAATTATTATCCCGCAGATTGCGCAGATATTACCGCTGATTTTCGCAGACTCGGTTCAGCGAAATCTGCGAACCCATCCGCGAAAATCCGCGGGAAAAACTCCGTGGAGCCGCATTGCTGTCAGTAGTAATCAAATTTTCCTCATATTTGAACTTTAATCTTTCGGACATGGCCAAAAGGAAAGTTTCAGACAAACAACCGACAACCCATAGCACAGCCTTCATGAGCAAGGGCCCGGTCAGGTACTGGTCAGCGATTATTTTCGTACTCGGCTTCGCTCTTTATGCCAATACCCTCTTCCATAATTACGTGCTCGACGATGCCATCGTCATTTACGACAATGAGTTTACCACAAAAGGATTTGCGGGGTTTGCGGGCCTGCTGAAATACGACACATTCAGGGGCTTTTTCAAAGTGGAAGGAAAAGACAAGCTGGTGGTTGGAGGTCGATACCGGCCGCTCACTCCACTCATGTACGCTGCTGAGGTTCAGTTATTTGCTCCGGTAAAAAAAGACAGCAACGGATTGCCTGTAACGGATTCCAATGGCAATAAAGTCTTCGACCCCAATGAAGGGGGAAAACTGAATGCCGTGAAATTCGTCGGACACCTGGTGAATGTGCTGCTGTTCGCTTTTACCGGGGTAGTGCTTTTTTGGCTTTTACTTACCCTCTTCAATCCGGAAAAGAGTGAACCCAAACCCTATGGTTATGCCTTTTTCGTAGCCCTCGTTGCGTCCCTGTTTTTCGTGGTGCACCCCATTCACTCAGAGGCGGTTGCTAACGTTAAAGGCCGCGATGAAATAGTGAGTTTGTTGGGAAGTCTGCTGGCACTGTACCTGTCGTTTAGGTCGTATCTGGAAGGCAAAAAATCACTTCAGTGGTGGGCTGCTTTGATATTCTTTTTGGCACTGCTCTCCAAGGAAAATGCCATCACTTTTCTGGCTGTAATACCGCTGAGCTTTTATTTTTTCACAAAAGCAAAGTTTGGAAAAATTGTTCAGCAAACATTTCCATTTCTGCTGGTGGCCATTACATTTGTGGTGCTGCGGGGAATGATTCTGGGTTGGGGCATTACAGGCGACCCGTCCAGGGAGTTGATGAATAACCCTTTTCTGAAAGTGGTGGGAAACCAGTATGTCGATTTCAGTGCCAACGAAAAGTATGGCACTATCTTTTTCACGCTATTGAAATACCTGCAACTACAGATTTTTCCACATCCTCTTTCACATGATTATTTCCCAAGGGCAATTGGCATTATGACCTTTAAGGACTGGCAGGTGATACTCAGCGTGGTTTTGCACATTTTGCTGGGTATTTATGCACTCATCAGGTTGCCGAAAAAGGATGCTGTCAGTTGGGGCATCCTCTACTATCTGGCCACCTTGTCCATCGTTTCGAACCTGGTATTTCCCATTGGCACTACCATGAACGAACGATTCGCTTATATGCCTTCCATTGGCTTTTTTGTGATTGTGGCCGTTATGTTGTACAGGGTATCGGGCTCATGGGGGCAGCCCAAAAAACCTGCAATGATGGCGATAGGATTGGTATTGCTGCTGCTGGGCACAAAGACTTTTATCCGGAACTTTGCCTGGAAAGACAATTACACACTTTTCGCCACTGATATAAAAGTTTCGGGGAAAAGTGCCAAACTGCGCAATGCGCTGGGAGGTGAAACGATTCAACTGGCCCTGAAACCAGAGAATGCCGACAAAAAAGAACAAATGATTCAGGAAGGCATTCAACATCTGCAGGAGGCCTTGAAAATCCATCCCGGATATGCCAATGCCGGATTGCTGATGGGTAACGCATACTTTTACCTCAATCAATTCGACCAAGCCATCTATTATTACCGCTTTGCCCTGACTGCCGAAGATGATTATCCGGATGCTAAAAACAATTTGTTCCTGACTTACAGGGATGGCGCAAGGTATTTCGGTGAAAAAATGGGTGACCTTGCAAAGGCCGAGCAATACTTGATGGAGGCTTACAAGATGAGACCTAACGATTTTGAAACACTGCGATTGCTGGGAGTCGTTAACGGAATTGCCGGTAAGACTTCATCCGCAATTGAGTTTTTCACAAAAGCGCTGGAGCAAAATCCAAACGATGCCAGTACTATGTTCAACCTGGGCAATGCCTACTACAATGCAGGTGATACAAATCAAGGTGCTTATTACCTATCGAGAGCCCGGGAAATAAATCCAAATATTGAGGCTGAGATGAGAGGTGGAAACTAAGAAAAAGGCAAAAGTAAAAAGGCAAAAGGCAAAAGTATTCCAACTGATTTTCAAATGGTTAAGAAAACAATTTGGCAGCTTTATTTTTTACCTCATTCTTAAATGACAGATTTTCGATTATACTTCTTCGCCAACCAACCTTTCGGTCCCGAAACATAACCAGAGAATTCCAGTTTAGTAAAATGCAAAGTACCGGACGAAAGGAAACAGTCTGGGAACCTGCTAAAGCTTAGTTTGTAATTTTACATAACTTAGCTTGTCTTTACCCAAAATGTTAACCATGGCCCACTTCTGTTTCAACTCTGACAGACAATTTAAATTCAAATTCATGAAAATTCGCCCTATGAAATATAAGAGATCAACGCCTTCCATCTTCCTGTTGATTGCGATTGTTTTGGTCTGGTTTGCCGCCAATTCACCGCTATTTGCTCAGACCTGCACTTTCACCATTGAAATGCTGGACGAGGCTGGCGACGGTTGGAAGGACAATAAATTGACTGTCATTTCAAACAAGGATACCACCACGCATACGCTTACTGCCGGATTCAAAGGCACATCTACTTTTCAGGTGAAGGCCGCTACCGTGGTGAAACTCTTCTTTACTTCCGGAGCATTTGCCACTGAAGTTGCCTTCAATCTGTATAACCCTGACGGCTTGCTGTTGTATTCAAGCGGTCCGGTTGGTGCACCTGCGCCAAAAGCTGGTGAGCATTATTTCAGACCGGCATATTGCCCCAATTGCCCGGCACCCAAAGCCAGCAGTATTACCTTTTCACAAATTACTGACACCACTGCTACGGTGCAGTGGAGTGCGGTGACAGGCGGAAAGCGTTATATCCTGCGTTACGGCCCCAAAGGCTTCCCAATTGACAAGGGTTTGTCTATCGACTCTGTTTCCACGAATGCCAAACTTACCGGACTTAATCCTGATGTAGAATACGACGTCTATTTGTTGGCAAAATGTGGTGTGGACAGTTCCAGTATTTTCATAGGCCCTGTTAGTTTCAGGACTACCTATTACCCAACAAAAGCAGGAAGTTCCTGCACTTACACCATCGAATTAGCCGATGCCGGTAACAATGGCTGGAATGGTGCTTTGTTGAGGGCAAGGCACAAAGGTGTGAATTCGGACTTTACCATGGCGATAGGTTCGTCTGTTACCCATCAGTTTGTGGCTACCGGTAATTTTCCGATTGAATTTTCCTACCTGCCCGGAGCTGCTGAAAGTGAAAATAGTTACAAAATAAAAGATGCTTCGGGCAAGGTCATTTTTTCCGATGGTCCTTTTCCAAAACAGGGCAAGGTGTTCACAACCATAGCCTGCCCAACCTGTCCCGGTCCGCAGAAAATCTGGATGGCAGATGTAAATGCCAATAATGCCATCATTGCATGGGAACCTCCGGCTTCACTGACCGGCAACTTCCTGGTCGAAGTCGGTCCGGTTGGTTTTACACTGGGTAAAGGCAAAACAACCACTTTTGCCGGAACGGTTACAAAAGGCACCATACCCGGCCTTAAAGAAAACACCTGGTACGATGTCTATCTGAAATTCAGCTGCGGAACAGAATTCAGCAAAACAGTTGGCCCCATTACTTTCAAGACCATCTGGATGAACGACATTGGCGTTTCTGGCCTTGCAGCCCCTAATTTTCAGACGGGCTGTAATTTCAAAAGTGATGAAAAACTGACCATTTCGATTACCAATTACGGGCAGGCACCACAGACCCTGTTCAAGTTTCTTTTTGCTGTCAATGGGAAACCGGCTAATGTGACCATACCACAGGATGGATTGTACACAGGCGTAGTTGGCAATGACAGCACCTACACCATTGAGTTTGAGACACCATGGGATTTTTCAGTTCCCGGTCTGTACTTTATCGACGCATGGACGGAAATGAAGAACGACAGCAACATTGTGAATGACACCTTCCGCCTCACCATCCTGACTGCCAGTCCTAAACCTCTGAAAGAGGATTTCGAGGATGAAGCCGTACCGGAAATATGGAGCCATAATGGGCTTATTTTTAAGAAAGCCACTCACAACAATGTCTCAAATGTAATTTCCAAAAACCTTACAGCCGTCAATAACAAATTCACCCTGACCACCCACCGTGTGGGTACTATGGCGCTGAAAGATTCACTGATTTTTGAATACCGGTGGGTCTCTTTCCCCGATGGAAAAACTGCTTTTGTGCCGGGAGCAAAAGATAAATTGGAAGTGCAAGTGTCAACTGACTGCGGGGTGAGTTTTACCACAGTGCTGACTATCGACAGCCTCAATCATAAACCCAGTGTTGATATGACCCGAAAGGTTATCCAACTGGGCCAGTATGCTGGCAAAGCGCTTAATGTGCGGTTCATTGGCACATGGGGGAAAGGCGATTATTGGCTGGACCTGGATAACATCAACATCCCTGGCTGCCCTGCCAGTTTATACCTTTTCGCTGACGTTGAACCTTCTTATTGGGGATTACCAACCGGGTTAATTGCCATGAAGCCGTTCTTTGGCGACCAACCCATTTCTTACAAATGGAGCAATGGCGATACCAGCAGGGTAATATTCAACCTGCCTCCGGGCAGATACACAGTCTCAGTAACCGACGCCAATGGATGCTCAGACTCCAGGACCTTTAATATCGGCGTACTGGTCACTGATGAAGAAGTCGCATTAACTCAGCCTGATATATTGGTTTTCCCAAATCCTGCATCCAATTATGCAACTTTAAGGGTTCAGTTCCCAAAACCTGAGGATTTCAGCTTCAGGTTGCTGAATACTCAGGGACAAATACTGCAGACAACTGATTATCGCAGTCAGTCATTTTCTGAATTGAAACTAGACCTTAGTCCTCATCCACCCGGTTTATACTTTGTACAGGTTATTCAGAATGGCTTTTCACATCAATCGAAGCTGATGATTATTCGATAGAAAATTGGAATGAAAAAAAAGAAGTTGTCTCCATGTCAGACAGCTTCTTTTTTTATGAACCTTAACCAGACTCAGTTGTATTCTTTAATGTTTCGGTTCAATGGGCTTTAAATCCAAATAATTTATTCAATGAAAATTGGAATCGTATGTTATCCAACTTTTGGCGGCAGTGGAGTAGTTGCTACAGAGTTGGGGATGGGACTGGCACAGAAAGGTCATGAAGTTCACTTTATCACCTACAGGCAACCCGTCCGATTGACCAGTTATCACCACAACATTTATTATCACGAGGTCACAGGAGAAGATTATCCCCTGTTTGAGTATCCTCCTTATGACACTGCCCTGGCCAGTAAAATGGTTGAAGTAGTGAAGTTTGAAAACCTCGATTTACTGCATGTTCACTATGCCATACCCCATGCCGCTGTGGCCTACATGGCTAAAAAGATTTTGTTGAAAGAGGGGCGGTACATTCCCGTTATTACTACCCTGCACGGCACCGATATCACCCTGGTGGGAACCAGCCCGGCATTTAAGCCCGTCGTTGAGTTTTCCATTACGAAATCCGATGGCGTGACGGCTGTTTCAAACCACCTGAAAGAGGAAACTTATGCCAATTTTAACCTGACTAAGGACATCAGAGTCATTTACAATTTCATCGATTTTGACCGCTTCAAAAAAATCAATAAGGACCATTTCAAGAAAGCGATAGCTCCTAACGGCGAGCGCATCATGACTCATACATCTAATTTCCGCAAGGCAAAGCGGGTCAATGATGTCATTCAAGTTTTCAGGAAAGTAAATGAAATAGTTCCTTCCAAGTTATTACTCATTGGTGATGGTCCGGAAAGAAGACATTCTGAAGACCTTTGTCGTCAGTTGGGACTTTGTGATGAAATCAGGTTTCTGGGGAAACAGGATGCCATCGAGGAATTGCTGGCAATTTCCGATTTGTTCCTCATACCTTCCTCACATGAAAGTTTTGGACTGGCAGCCCTGGAAGCTATGGCGTGTGAAGTCCCGGTCATTTCATCTGATGCCGGAGGTCTGCCTGAAGTTAATTTGCATGGCACCACGGGGTTTCTCAGTAAGGTTGGGGATATTGAT
>CAYRDX010000019.1:0-68625 GCA_964423205.1 uncultured Saprospiraceae bacterium
GGGAGGTGGCGGTGGTGGTTCAGCTGTACGAGGTGTTTCTACCTCAATTTCTTCTTCCAATGTACTGAGAAGTCCAGAGACATCAACTACCTTTTCGTATTGTGTCCAGCTGAATGCCAGTATCATCAACACAATGGTCATAAGCAGACCATAATTCATTAAAGTTCCACTCAAAGAGAAGGTATCAACCTCTGGGTATTTTGTCCTTCCTTCAATGGGTGAGTCAAATTTTGTGTTGGCATGCTTTTCAGTCAGGTTGCTCAAAGCACGCTTACTGAATACTCTTCTGATAACAAATACCATGAAAAGAGTAAAGACAGTGACTGCAAGTGTTGCAAGAATGACTACGGAGCCGCTTACTTCAAAATCCATGTGCTTAGGTTTTAGAAATGATAAAATAATATGCGGACAAACTTGTGAAATCGCGCCTAATATTACGGAGGATAAGCCAATACTCCTAATATCAGCATAGAAAAAAGCCGGAATGCAATTTTCTTTTCAAATGAAACCCTTCCTTTGAATAGGTTTGAAAACTAAAATCAATTGCAACGACCCATTCGTTCTTATTTCTGGATTCAAGATGCTGATAGATCTTTTTTTGGTGTTTACTGCTCCAAACTATGCGAGCGTAGCCTGATACGACTCGGCATCTAAGAGCTCATCGATCTCGGAAACATCGCTGACTTTAACTTTTATCAGCCAACCTTCTCCGTAAGGGTCATTGTTGATTAAAGTTGGGTTATCCCCGCCTTTTTCTGAGATCGCTTCGTTGAATTCGATTATTTCTCCAGTAACTGGCATAAAAAGGTCAGATGTGGTTTTGACAGCCTCAATGGTTCCAAAAACTTCATCTTTGGACAAAATCTCGCCAACTGTATCCACTTCCACATAAACGATTTCACCCAATTCGCCTTGCGCAAATTCAGTTATACCGATGGTTGCAGTACCGTCTCCATTGATACGGATCCATTCGTGTTCTTTAGTGTACTTTAATTCTGCTGGATAGGACATACCTTTAGTATTGTGATTTCAAATTGATTAGAAGCGCCCAAAATTAGTTTTTTTTGAAAAACTGGATGTCCTCACAAAAGATTTTTCTTTCAAATTGCGGTCTCCTCCCCTTCTCCCAATGCCCTTGTTTCGACTGAACGCGGATTTCTAAAAAACCTTAAACAAAATGTTCAATCTTCTGCCAATTGATTTTGCAAAAAAAGAAAAAGGACTATCTTTGCCCGCCTTTTAATAAATAGAAAAATAAGAGTCATGAAAAGTGATACCCATCCAAAGAATTATAGAATGGTTGTCTTTAAGGATTTTTCCTGCGATGAGGCTTTTTTGACGCGCTCCTGTGCTCATACGAAGGAGACTATCGTTTGGGAAGACGGCAAGGAATATCCTTTGGTTAAGCTTGAAATTTCTTCAGCATCACACCCATTCTTTACGGGCAAGATGAAATTTGTCGATACCGCAGGACGTATTGATAAGTTCAATAAGAAGTTTGCTAAATTCAAAAGCACAAAATCAGAGGAATAAAAAATTCACTGATTTGTACAGAATCGAAGTTTCGGTAAATTTTGATTCAAAAAGCCTCTGCCCTTTATGGTTGAGGCTTTTTTTGTAACCTTGCACTCATATTATTTATCTTTGATAACTGAATTCCCCAATACCCCAAAGGCATTTTGTTTATTAGCGCTTTGCCTCTAAATTGATAGCAATCCCAAATGAGGAACATTATACTATTTGACAACGATACCAGGGATCACCTTCTGCCTTTCACTTTTATCAGACCTGCTTGCGAATTGAGGGTTGGGATATTGACTATTCGCGAGAAATGGGAGCATTGGCTCCAGGGAAATTGTTCTTTTATCACTGTTGACTATCTGTCGGAGAAATACGACATCACCATTTCTGAAAGAAACTATCTCATTAACGGCTCTCTTCTTCCAAATGATCAGGTTTGCAAACAGGTTCTCAGCATGGAAGATGGAGAGGCGATGTTGTTGGGAGGCGAATTGTTGGCAGCAGTTCTAAACAAGGATCAATTTGAAAGATTGATGACGGACAACATTGAAGAGTTGTCCAGTTTCGAAATTGAGGACATTGAGGTTCAAAAGCTTAATAATCTGTGGGATATTTTCCAACTGAATGGAGAAGCGATAATTTCAGATTTCCAGGTGCTTTCCCAAAAACAGAATTCAGAAAAGTTAAGTAAAACTAACCAGGTCATCGGAGAGTATCCGGTATTTGTAGAGAAAGGTGTGCAGGCTGAGTGCGCGATTTTCAACACAACAGAAGGGCCAGTTTATCTTGGGAAAAATTCCCAAGTAATGGAAGGTAGCCTCATCAGGGGACCATTTTCTTTGGGAGAGAAATCAGTCGTAAAAATGGGCGCCAAAATATATGGTGGGACCACCATTGGACCAGGATGTACAGTGGGCGGGGAAATTAAGAACGTAGTTTTACTTGCCAACTCAAATAAGTCGCATGAAGGGTACCTCGGCAATTCCGTTATCGGAGAGTGGTGCAATCTTGGCGCAGATACAAACTGTTCCAATCTGAAAAACAACTGGAGTAATATTAAGATATGGAATTACGTAGCTTCAGATTTCAAAGATTCCGAACAGATAAAAGCCGGGTTGTTTCTTGGGGACTATTCCATGACGGGTATTAATACCATGTTTAATACCGGGACTGTGGTGGGTTTGTGTTGCAACATTTTCGGCAGTGAGATGCCACCAAAATTCATACCCTCATTTTCCTGGGGAGGAGGAACCAAGTTTGCCACATACATGCCTGATAAGGTATTTGCGACAATTGAAAAGATGATGAAATCAAAGAAAAGTTTTTTCGGTACCGAAGAGCGCCTTTTGTTACTTAAGGTTTTCGAAGAAACAATGAAATATCGCTCATGGGAAAATAATGCAAAAAGTGGTGACAAGAAATTCTATAATCTATTCGAATAAGACTATTGTTTTAAAACTTCAGCATTTCCAAGAGTTCGAACTGTTATTTCCTGCAAAACATCAGTGCTCCGATAAGAAGAAAAATTCAGCTTTCTTCAAAGTTGGGTACTGTTGAAGTACATTTGCACCTACAAAATTTCACTACTATGCTGGCAGTCTGCGATGGAGGAGCTACGAAGGCCGACTGGAAAGTCAGGCTGGAAGATGGCTCTATAATAAACACAACAACAACTGGCTTCAATCCTAATTACAGTTCCGGTGAGCAAATCTTTGAGTTGGTAAATCGGGAAATGGCACACCCGAACTGGCCCAAGTTGGAGGGTAAAATCTATTACTACGGAACAGGGTGCTGGGATAGCCGCAGAAACAAGATTGTACAGGACGCCCTTCAAAAGGTTTTTGTAAATGCCGAAGTCAAGGTCAGCCATGACTTACTGGCCGCAGCCAGAGCCACTTGTGGAAAGGAACCCGGGATTGCATGTATAATTGGTACAGGCTCTAACTCTGTTCTGTATGATGGCTTCAAGGAAATTGATAATGTGACCAATCTGGGATTTCTCCTTGGCGATGAAGGAAGTGGAGCACAAATCGGAAAGAGATTGGTTCAGGCTTTTTTCTATCGTGAAATGCCAGAGGAGTTGCATCCAATCATGGAACAAGCGTGTCCAGAAGGACGGAAAACCATTTTGGATAAAATATATGGGGGTGGAGTACCTGCTGTCTACTTAGCGTCTTTTGTGAGGTTGTTCTCAGGACATAGAGACCACCCATTCGTAAGAGAGATTATTAAATCCTGCTTCCTGGAGTTTCTGACCAGACATATATGCAAATACAAAACAGCTGAACCCGTTCCGGTTCATTTTGTTGGTTCTGTAGCTTATCACTTTCAGGATATTCTAGTGGAAGCCTTACAAGATAAAAACCTAAAACCAGGAATATTCATCAAAAAGCCCATTGACAACCTTCTCAAGTATCACGAAGAAATGGATGCAGTGGCATCTTAAGTTGTATTTCAGCAATGAGTAAGAAGATTAAAAAAATAGCAGTTTACACATCAGGGGGCGATGCCCCGGGAATGAATGCTGCATTGAGGGCAGTGGTTCGCTCAGCAGCGCATAAGGATCTGATTGTATATGGAATCAAAGGAGGCTATGAAGGCATGATTCATGGCCATATAAATAAAATGTCGGTACGGGATGTGGGTAACATCATTCAGAAAGGCGGAACCATACTGAAAACGGCTCGCAGCATGGAATTCATGACTCCGGAAGGTCGGTTGAAAGCATTTCAGCAGCTTGAAAAAGCTGGTATAGATGGTCTTATAGCACTGGGTGGGAATGGAACATTCACCGGGGCTGATCTCCTGTCAAAGGAACATGGAATTCCGGTTATTGGTGTACCCTGTACCATTGACAATGACTTGTATGGAACAGATTTCACCATAGGTTTTGACACCGCAGTTAATACAGCTGTAGAGGCCGCTGACAAAATCAGAGACACTGCTGAGTCCCATAACAGGCTGTTTCTTATTGAAGTAATGGGAAGAAACGCTGGATTCCTTGCCCTGTACACGGCCATAGCCAGCGGTTCCGGCAAGGTTCTGCTGCCTGAATCAAACATTACGTTAGACGACTTCATCGCTACACTGGAAGACATGGGTAAAAGGCGGAAATTATTCAGCCTAGTTGTCGTTGCCGAAGGAAATAAACTGGGCAATGCCAATGATTTAGCGATAGCTATTCGTGCTTCGCTCGCGATGTTTGATGTCCGTGTTGCGGTAATAGGTCACCTTCAAAGAGGAGGTTCCCCAAGTGGTTATGACAGATTATTGGCCAGCAGATTGGGTGACGCTGCAGTGGATGCTCTGATTGATGGTATGGAAAACGTAATGGTTGGCATTGTCAATAACCAGTTGAAACACACGCCGCTCATGTATGCCATCAAAAATGAGAAGGAACTCAATTACGATATTCTTCGACTGGCGGAAATGTTGGCTATGTGATAAATAAGCACCAACAAGTAACGATAATCGGTGGAGAGCAATGGATAGGAGTAAGATAAATAAGGAACTGGTGTACACCACGGTCAGAAGCTCAGGTGCAGGTGGTCAGCATGTCAATAAGACAGAAACAAAAGTGGAGTTAAGGTTTTATGTTGAGAAATCCGAAGCTCTTGATGACTCCCAGAAAAAATTGGTGTTCGAAAAATTGGGTACCCGTATCAATCAGGAAGGTATTCTGATCATGTCCAATCAGGAAACGAGGTCACAACAAAAGAATAAGAAACTTGTAACAATTGCTTTTTATGAACTTATTGAGAAGGCTCTTACCCCACCAAAGAGGCGGAAAAAAGTAGTTCCTCTTGTATCCCTTCCAGAAAAACGTTTAAAAAGCAAAAAAGAAACATCAGAAAAGAAGAAGTTGAGAGGCAAAGTTGCTTCACCGACTGACAACAACGAATGATTTAGTCCCATGACCCGCTTGGAATGCAGGAACGCACCAACTGTACTAAAATCATATTGGTATGAGTAATTCAATTACGGCTGAAGTAGACTCGAAATTCAAGTTAAACACCATTGAAGAAGCCATAACTGAAATTAAAGCAGGCAAAATAATCATCGTAGTTGATGATGAGGATCGGGAGAATGAAGGTGATTTTGTTTGTGCTGCAGAATGTGTTACGCCAGAGATAATCAACTTCATGGCCACTTATGGCAGGGGCTTAATTTGTGCTCCTATCGATGAATCCAGGGCCGATGAACTGGGCTTATACTCCATGGTCCCTGAAAATACCTCACTTCATGAAACAGCCTTTACTGTATCCATAGATTTAATTGGTCACGGCTGTACCACAGGTATCTCCTCTTATGACAGAGCAACTGGTATCAAAGCGCTGGTTAATCCTGAAATAAAGCCATCTGATTTTGCCAGACCCGGTCACATATTTCCCTTGAGGGCTAAAACGGGAGGAGTGTTGAGAAGAACAGGTCATACAGAGGCAGCTATTGACCTGGCCCGGATGGCAGGATTTGCACCTGTTGGGGTTTTAGTGGAAATACTAAATGAGGACGGCACCATGGCCAGGATACCGCAACTCATTGAGATAGCAAAGAGATTTGGACTCAAAGTAATAAGCATTAAAGATCTCGTTGCCTATCGAATGCGTACAGAGAGGCTGGTAAAACGGGAGTATTCCATGCCATATAGGAGCAGATATGGTGAGTTCGAAATGATCGCCTACTCACAGATTTCGAACGATGATACACATCTCGCTATCATAAAGGGTGTCTGGCAGCCTGATGAAGAAGTCTTGGTTCGAGTACATTCCTTCATAGAGGGTTCTGAGTTAATCAGCATCCTTCTTGAAGACCATGGCTCCAGGATTGAAAAAGCATTAAAACAAATCAATAAAGAAGGAAAAGGAGCTTTGGTAATTATGCGGCACAAAGACAAGGATTCCACTTTTATTGATGCACTGAAAAATTTTGATTATAAATCATCGGAAAAGTCGCCCAGGCCACACATGACCAAAAGGCGCGAAATGGAACAGCGCGACTACGGTATCGGAGCGCAAATTCTACGCGATTTGGGTATTGCCAAAATTCGCCTGCTAACAAGTCATTCTACCCGCCGAATTGGCATGATAGGTTTTGGATTGGAAATAGTGGAAATTGTGGACTGGGAAAACTAAAAAAGGTAAACTTCCGGTTTATTTGATTACTCCCAACTCCCGGCCAACCTGTGTAAAAGCGTTCACGGCCTTTTCCAAATGGTGCTGTTCGTGAGCTGCGCTGATTTGAACCCTGATTCTTGCTTTGCCCTTAGGAACGACAGGGTAGAAAAATCCAACCACATAAATACCCAACTCCAAAAGTCTGGCTGCAAACTTTTGTGAAAGAACGGCATCATACAGCATAATAGGCACTATCGGATGCTCTCCCGGCAAAATATCAAACCCCGCATCCGTCATAGCTTTCCGGAACCACACCGTGTTGTTTTCCAGTTTATCCCTCAATGCAGTAGTGCTGCTCAGCATTTCAAGAACCTTTATCGATGCACCAGTAATGGAAGGTGCCAAAGTATTTGAAAACAAGTAGGGGCGGCTGCGTTGACGAAGAAGTTCAACGATTTCCTTACGGGCTGCGGTGAACCCACCTGATGCACCTCCCAATGCTTTGCCAAACGTGCCAGTAATGATATCAACACGCCCCATTACACCTCTGTATTCATGTGTGCCGCGGCCTGTTTTACCTATAAAACCAGTTGCATGGCATTCATCAATTCCAACCATGGCATTGTGTTTATCAGCCAGGTCGCAAATTTGATCGAGCTTGGCAATATTTCCATCCATACTAAAAACCCCATCTGTAAAAATGAGGCGCCGGCGTGCACCTGAAGCTTGTTTTAACTGCTCCTCAAGGTCAGCCATGTCGCTGTTTTTGTAACGGAACCTCTGAGCTTTGCATAACCTGATGCCATCAATAATACTCGCATGATTGAGTTCATCTGAAATGATGGCATCTTCCGAACTTAGAAGAGGTTCAAATAATCCGCCGTTGGCATCGAAAGCGGCTGCATACAGAATCGCGTCTTCCGTTCCGAGGAAGTCGGCAACTTTCCGCTCCAATTCTTTGTGAATATCCTGTGTGCCGCAAATGAAGCGGACGGAGGACATACCATAACCATGTTCATCAATAGCCTTATGAGCAGCCCTAATAACTTCGGGATGAGAGGATAAACCCAAATAATTATTGGCACAAAAAATCGTCACCTCCTGGTTCTTATCGGTGCGGATGTCAGCACCTTGTGGGGTTACTATGATTCTCTCTGACTTATATAATCCGGACTCTATGATTTCCTTGATTTCATTTTGCAGAGCAAGTTCTACCGTTTTGAACATATTTATGTGGTTGCTTTGATTTGTAAATGCAGGTTAATTGACGGCAATTATGCCTCTTCAAAATGTCGTTCGCGCAGATGGACTATCATGTCCTTGACCATTTTTTCCATATCAAATTCAGGTTTCCAGCCCCAGTCCTTTTTCGCCAGACTATCGTCAATGCTGACTGGCCAACTATCCGCAATTTGTTGCCTGAAATCTGGATTGTAGCTGACTACAAAATTGGGATAGAAGCGCTTAATTGAAGCTGTTATTTCAGCTGGGGTAAAACTGGTACCACTCAGGTTATAGCTCGTTCGCACGCTGATTTTCTCTTTTGGAGCATCCATCAACTCCAATGTGGCCCGGATAGCATCGTCCATGTAAATCATCGGAAGTCCGGTATCTGCTCTGAGAAAACAGTTATACGGCTTATCAAGTACTGCTGAGTGAAAGATTTCAACAGCATAGTCTGTCGTCCCCCCACCAGGTTCCGATTGATGCCCAATGACACCCGGATAGCGCAATGAACGAACATCGAGGCCATAACGGTCGAAGTAATATTGCGACCAAAGTTCACCGGCCACTTTGCTGATACCATAAACCGTTGAAGGGGTTAGCTGTGAAGCCTGCGGCGTAAGTACCCTGGGAATATCTTTTCCAAAAACCGCAATGGAACTCGGGAAGAATATTTTCTGAACATTCTTTTGGCGGGCCACTTCGAGCACATTGAACAGGCTGGTCATATTGAAGTGCCAGGTTTTAAGTGGATTAGCCTCACCCTTTGCAGATAAGATAGCTGCCAAATGGTAAATCTGGGTAATGCCAAATTTGTCGACTATTTCAGCGAGGTGACGATTATCCAGTACATCCAATTGAATGAAGAAGGGATCTCCGGGATTATCACCTCTGATGTCGGTAGCTACGACATTTGAATATCCGAAAGCCTCCCTTAATGCATTTGTCAGTACAGAACCAATTTGCCCGTTAGCGCCAATTACGAGGATTTTCTCTTTGCTCATAGTTGAATTAGGTAAGAAAGTGTAGTTACGCTACTGTTGTTCGAGGCCCGAAATTAAGAAAAGTATCCCTATGAAGCATCAAAGCTGGCAGGGACTTCTGTCAGGAAAGTGTATGATTCATCAAGGTAGTTCATTTCACAGCAGTAGGATTGCATTCCGTTTGTCACCAGCAGGTACCTGACTTTCAAAGGCAAATTGTAAATTGCTATCTGGTGAAAAGTTGACTGAGATACCGAAACGGAAGGTGCTTTACACTCCACCATCATCAGCGGTTTCATATTTTCATCGTAAATGAGCAAGTCAAACCGCTTTGTCAATTCATTTACCTTCAGTGATTTCTCTACACTTATCCTGTTTATGGAATAACCTTTTTCTTCAACCAGATATAACATGACCAACTGCCGTACAACTTCCTCCGGCGTCTGGACTAAAAACTTCTTCCTGACTGTGTCAAATAAATAGAGCTTGCCTTCTTTGCGTTTGAAACGCAGTTTGCCTTGTAACTCGAGAAGGTTTAGTTCAATCATTTCTCTCAGTATGCCAATAAAATGTGTAACCCGAAACAATTGCTCAGGGTTACAAAGGGTCAAACCGTCATCTCAGCAAGGTGACGTCGCCTCGTAACACTCTCTCTGGCTGATTGGTTCCTGGAATTTTGTACTTGACATAGAAAACATAGACATCAGAAGCTGCTGGTGAGCCTTTGAAATAACCATCCCAGCCTTCCAGACCATTTTCGTTATTGTAAACCAGTTGCCCCCAGCGATTCCAAACTTTGAATTCGACAATAGTAACCGGATTTTTTGAAATCAATTTAAAGGTATTGTTGATCAAGTCATCGTTTGGTGTGAAAACAGTTGGGATTCTGACCGGATTATCCTTTATCACAACTCGTATCGTATCAAATACCTGGCAACCAAACTGGTTGGTAATGAGTACACCATAGGACAAAACCTGATCGGCCTCCACATCCGGAGCAGTTTGTGGGCCAAAAGCACCTGTTTGAGTTTTTCCTAGTGACTGCCCAAACAGGAACCACTCATAAGTTGCGCCAGGTGCAGAGCCACTTAAAACATTGACATTCAGATTGTATTGCTCTCCTTCGTAAATATCCAAAGTATCATTACCCACTTCTTTTACCACTTTCGATGTAATGGTTGGCAATGGATTAACGGTTATGACAACGGTATCGCGTTTTATAAAACATGTTGGGTTCTGATCCTGAACCGTGAGGAAATACCTTGCCGTAGCGTTGGGTATGATGGTGAGGTCGGGCAAAGTGCTCAGAAGAACTCCATTTTCATTGCGCCAAGTGTAGGTAACCCCAGTTTTACTGGGTCGGGCCGTTAATTTGGCCGTCTGCCCTCGACAGATGGCTGTATCAGCAATCGCGGGCAGTGTGAAATCCTGAGGCACATTAATAGTGAGCTGGGCTGAAATCGGGCAATTCTTGTTTACCGCGTTCAATGTATAGGTAGTCGTCCTTGTAGGCGAAACCAATGGCCGTGGGCTTGTAGAGTTAAGGCTTCCGTCTGATGCTGTCCAGGTGTATGTCGAGGTGGGGTCATTAAACTCATTCAACAGGATTTGCTGCCCCGGGCAAATAGTTGTCACTGAGGGGAATTGAAATAAAGGCAATGGTGTTACCGGAACTGTTATACTGCCATTTACCGGACAACCTTCCAATTCTGCCTTGACATTGTAAGTGGCTGATTGCATCAGCGTTGCAACGGGTTCCTTACACTCTGTGCAGGAAAGCCCGGTAACAGGTTCCCACTTGTAGTCCTTTGTACCTGGGGGTGCCGTAACCCTGAATTTCACCGAGCCACCCTGACATATTGTGGTATCAGGAAGAACCGTCAACTGATTGGGCAAAATGACTTTGATGGCGATGCTATCCGTAGATTTACAGGCATTAATAGTGGTAGTGCGCTTATAAACAGCAGTTTCCGTCGCATAAAATACCAGATTCAGAAAACTGTCCGGTGTCTGAGCGCCGGGCAAAGGTTGAATCCATTCGATTTTTATGTTTCTATGACTTGCAGGCTCGTATGTTGGCGAAGTCAGATAAACCTCTTCACCCTGGCAGTATGCCGATTTCGCGGGTGCAGCCTTTATTCTTAAGTCCGGAATAGAGTCAACATATACCAATACAGAATCCACTACTTTGCAATTCGCAGTTTCCAAAATCGCAAAATACCATGTTGACACTTTAGGGAACACCCGCACAGAATCTGCCCTTACCTGAATCATACTCGTCTTAGGTATCCAGGTCAGCCCTACTCCATTGGTGGTGGTGGTAGCCCTGAGTCCTACTGTATCACCAACGCAAAGGAAAATGGTATCGCGACCCAATATGTTCACATCTGCTGGAATAACATCGACTTTTACAAAACCTGTATCACGGCAATTTCCTCCAGTACTAACACCAATTAATCTGTAGGTCGTAGTCGCATCCGGAGTAGCCAAAGGCCCTGAAACAGTTGAGGAAGAAAGCCCTGTGGCCGGAGTCCATGAATATTTAGTGCTGGTGCTGTTGATGTTCTCACCAAGAATAACACTGTAATTTTGACAAATGGTAGTGTCCTTTGCCAATTTTGGGAATTCAAATCCTTCTACATTCACTGCGATGGTATCGAAAACAGAACACGATCCCACCTCCAGTGCGGCAATCAATGCTAAGGTTGCAGGTGCAGTATTTACGGGGAACTGAATGGAAGCTTTCGTCGGGTCAGCCAGGTTCACATCCGTTGAAATCCAACGAATTTGCAGGTCCCCGACATTGTTCTTTGCTGTAAGTTTGACCGTATCGCCTTGACATGCTGTCAAAGTCCCGGGTATGATTTCTAATTGTGGTTCTACAACTCTTAAATAAACGGAGTCCCTATCCGAACAAATTCCGGAAATACCGGTAACATAAACCCACTGACTAAAAGGTGGGCAGGCCGTAGGATTAGGAATAAAAGGGTTGGCAAAAACTGAAACCGGCGTCCAGGCATAGTGAGTTGCACCGGTAGCCTCCAACTGTAAACAGCCATTCTTGCAGACCAGTAGCGTGTCTTTTGGAGCATTAAGTATTTCTACGTCAATAGCATCATCTATGACTATTTTAAGTTCGCCAAGGGTCATATCACCGCAACCATAATCTTTGGTCAACTGAACCAAAATGGTTTCCCTACCCTCATTAAGTGCATCCGCTATACCCGTAATAGGCCAGGTAAAGGAAGGCTGGGCAGGAGTGAACGTTAAAAATTCCGGGATAGTTAACTGGTAATCGATTCCAAAGATTGCTGTTCCTCCCAGTTTTACCCTGTAGGATACAGGTTCAGTAACAGTGTGATTAAGTGATACGGTTATTTCATCGGGAATAACTGAACAGGTTTCGGAAATATAGTCCACACCATTCTTAAAGGCAATGCTGATGTTGGGTGAACCACCTTTGATATCTGAAATAAGCACTCCTGAGTCGTATTGGTCGTCCAAACGGTCTCCGATAGCCAGCTTCAATTGATAAGTATTGCAGGGTATGGTTTTTACCCTTGCGGTCAGACTTTTCTTTTTGCCCAGATAATCAGAAGTGAGACCATCAAATACAATGCTCTTACCCTCCTCATTATTCCTGTAATATTCCCAGTTATTTTTCTGATTGACAGAGTTGATTTGAATTGGAGTGCCATCGGGTAAGGTGGCAATATTGAATTTATTTCCCAAATCGGGATCACCCGTTATCCCGGGTCCACTTACCAGAAAGGCAAACAAATCATTAAAGTGAGTTTCCACGAACTCAGGATATTCCTCTGACCCGAAAATGTATTCAAATGTGAGTTCATCGGTGGCGGCGAAAACTTCCAGTTCAACCACACAGGCGTCCAGTGATTTTTCAAGACTGCCACTTTTTCTGGAAATGGCATCGAGGTCAGGATCGCCAGGGAAACCATTGCCGGTACTCGCAAAAGCAGAGCCAGGATTAGCAGCATTTTTAGCTTCACCGGTGCTGAGAATCAGACCTTTCTCCATTCCCAAATCCGTACCTGGACCGGCAGTAAATATCCCCGCACTGCCTTTGGGACAATTGACACTTTTGACAGATACTTTCGTCTTGCCAGCAGCAATGTTCTTTACGATTTCATCAACAGGAATTGCGGTATTCACCTTAATGGCGGAATAATTTGGACATGGCTGTGATGAACACTGCCAGGTTCCGCAAAAACCGCGGAAAGTTGCATTGCCATTTGACTTAAACTGCAATGTCAAACAGCCGCTTTTTGCGTTAACAGTATAGGCTACTCCACCATTCTGAGTAGTGAAGCCTGTTCCTGAAATCTGACCAATTACTGGAGAATTGATGTTGGGGCCATCGTAAAAAGTGAGAATATCATTTTTTGTTTCCAACTCGTAATAATCCAGTGTAAAGTTGATACAAGTGGAAGGTGCGGTAGGACAAATAGTATAGGAGAAATTCTCGTTATTGCTGTAATTGCCATTGGGTCCACCACTGTCGCAAATGTAACCCGAGCAGGCGGAGCTATTTCCCTGATTAATTAATGCGGATAGCGGTTTTTGTATAACACAAACATTGAATGAACCCGCATTGGTGCCGGTAGTTGCCCAATCATTTACCCTTAAGAAATAAGTCCCGGGAGTTAAACCAGGCATATCCAGTGACACTGACGATTCACCATTATATGAGGTATTGCAGGCCAACAATTGCAAGCCATTCATGGAACAATTTCCTTTATACACCGCAAGTTGTGGGTTTTTCATTGCAGCAACACCCTGATTTGTATTGGCAACACCATTTATACTTATCCGGTAATTCGTAATCCCGGCAACGGCAACAAAAGAAAACCAAACATCACGTTGGGGGGTGGTTCTGAAACAAGGTGGAAAGTTGTGGGTTCCAATGTTACTTTCAGTGGCATTTACATTGCTGTACAAGACCCCTGTCTGGCAAACTGGTGCATTGCCCAATGTGATAAGACCATTACAATTATCATTCACGGGTTGGCCAAAGACAGAAACTGAAATGGCCAGGAGGAGAACAGTGAGGTATTGCTTCATAATTTAGGTGATTGCAATCTGCTTTCTTGAAATAGTTCATGCAGAGTGATACGAAGTTAATTGCTTTCCGGTGCCAAAAATAAACATGCTCGCCCAATCGGTGTCGGTAAAGTGCCATTTCTTGTGAAATGTTCATAATAAGGGCCTTCCCGACCTTGTTTAATGTATTTGAATCAGGTGATATTTCTATACCATTTGGTTGTCCAATTGGTTACAAAAAGGTCTTGTTTTCTTTTTATGCCTAAATATCTGCCTAAATTCGGGCGATCGTAAACTAATTAATGAGACAAAAATAAAGTTGCCAAATTGTTTTCTTAACCACTTGAAAATCAGTTGGAAAACTTTTGCCTTTTGCCTTTTTACTTTTGCCTTTTTACTAAGTTATGTGCGAGAAATAACATGCTCTTCATTGTGCTGATGGACACTACCGATGAAGTGATTACAAAATATGGTGTGGATGGGATCCCCACTAAGTTTATTCTAGATAAAGAAGGACGCATCCGGTTTAAGAGCATTGGATACGGCGGGGACAATGATGCGCTAGTCCGTGAACTGGAGATGATGATCGAATTGGCAGGTGGTCCCAACCCCAAAGCACTAGTCAGCAAACCATAATAAAGTTTTGCTTAAAAGCCCGGCGGATCGGTTTTAACCATTTTTCCGATCTGCTGGGCTAAATTCAGGCATTGAGCAACTTTTTCTGGATCCATGCAAAAGCAATCGTTTTGCTCGGTGGTTTCCAGCTTGCATAAGATGATACTCAAATCCACCTCTGAAAAACGGGCGTCCATAAGGGCGCATTTTTCCAATAAAACTTCAGGAGAAGAATCCTCTGCTTCCTGACCATTGGCTACAAGAAATGCATTGAGGTAGGCTGAAACGGCATTCCGGGTGTTATGACAAACACCATAGGTCACCACATCTTCAGATGAACGATTGATTTCTTTTTCTGCATCCCGCAGTAGTGTTTCGCCTTTGTGTATCCAAATCCTTTGACTGCTAATAGACATCTCCTGATAATTAGTTTAGTTCATTACGAAAGGAGGACAAACTTACACAGTTTTTTTCACTGAGCTATTGGTGCTTATTTCCTTCGCAAATCCGTGTATGAAAATCCAACAACTGGAGTGAATCCCAAAGTTTGATGATAAGACCCGGCAATATCCAGTTCCAACCCATTCAACACCTTGATACCCAGCCCGAAAGAAGCTGTATTGGCGGCCGATGACACGCCGGCTCTGATTTTTAATAGCTCGGCAGCATGGTACTCAAATCCTGCCTTGGCAACCACAGGAAAATCCACATCTTTTTCCATTTCAAAAACAACCAACGCCTTTTTTGATGGTGTGTATGCTATTCCAGCTCTGTAAACAGCAGGTAATCTTTCATCCTTAGTCAATATTACTTTTGCAGGACTAAAAACATGAGTCCCAACGCTCAATTGACTCGAAATTTGTATTAGCAGGCCGATTTCAAAAGTGAGCACACCTTTGCTGCCATACTCACTGATTCGGGTACCGAGGTAATCGAACTGCGCACCAACAGTTAGGTTTTCCAAAAAGCGGCGGGAATAAGCCAGGCCGATTTTCTGTTGTTTAAAATCTTCAAACCCGAATTGCTGAGCCACTACTCCAAAAGTGCCCGATTTAGTAGGAATGGCAGCACCCAGTCCAATTTGCCGAAGTTCCGACAACATAAAACGTTGTTCGGCAAATGCTGCAACGGAAATACTCGCCAAATGGGACAATCCGGCCTGATTGGAAAACAAGCCCTGGGCATCAATAAAGGTTACTGAGACATTCCCCATTGCCGAAGCCCTGGCACCTGCTGCCCTGTATTGTGCAAGTACGGTTTGAGCCCATAAAAAAGAACTAATCAGCAAAAACAGCCTGAATTTGTGCATTTGGATTTTAGGTAAAGTTGTCAATTGGGCAGCAATTTAGTAAACCGCCAGAAACTTTTCTTTTGAGAGTAGGCATCTCATACAATCTAAATACCTTTGCCTCCCGTAACCCAACGTGAATAAATAACTGCAATAAGAGGATGGCAAAACCTTTCATTATAGGTATCACTGGAGGAAGCGGTTCAGGCAAAACTTCGTTTATTCGTGCGCTCCGGAATTCTTTCACTCCCCATGAACTCTGCATCGTTTCTCAGGATGACTACTATAAACCCAGAGAACAGCAATTGACAGACTCCATGGGCTACAAGAACTTCGATTTGCCCACATCCATAGACGAAGTTTCTTTTGTGGATGATGTCACAAAGTTGATATCCGGAGTACAAATCAACCGGACCGAATACACTTTCAATAATGAGAAAGCCAATCCTCAGGTCATCACTTGTTACCCAGCACCAGTGATGGTGGTGGAAGGGATATTTGTTTTTCACTTCAAGAACATCTGGAATCTGCTTGACCTGAAGGTTTATCTTCATGCCAAAGAAAACCTGAAAATCATCAGGCGTATTCGCAGAGACCAGGTAGAAAGAAATTACCCGGTGGAGGATGTGTTATACCGTTATGAGCATCATGTCATGCCGACTTATGAACACTACATCCTACCATATATCGAGAATACCGATATCATCATCAACAACAATAAAAACTTCAAGGCAGGGCTCAACTTAATGGAAAGTTTTATTCGGCAGAAACTCACAATCTTATCTAAAATTACTCAGTGAGAAAGAATCATTTGCTGACCTTTCTGATGCTTTCTGTTAAAATCTCATAGACTTTCCTGTATTCCGAATTGTATTCTAAAAATTGAAGGTGCCTGTCGATGGTCGTGATATCTCCTCTTTTTGCCGGCCCGGTTTGCATTTCGGCCGGGGTGCCCCTGTCCAACTTGGCAACCGTTTCTTTGATGAGCGGTATCAACATGTCAAAAGGTAATCCTTCCCTCTGTACAATGTCATGCCCGATATGGAAAAGGTGATTGGTGAAGTTGTTAACTACGACAGCGGCAACATGGAGTTTGGCGCGTTTTTCATCAGATATGGAATAAACATTGGGACAGATTTTCAGAGAAAGTGTGCGGAGCAAATCAAGATCTTCGTTAGTGTTCGCATATACACATAAAGGCAATGTTTTGAAATCTGGCTCACTGTTCCTGGACATAGTCTGAAGCGGGTAAAATACTCCAAAACGCCTCAGTCCTATTTCAGCAAAAACAGTAGTTGGTGTTGCCCCACTGGTGTGAACCAATAACTTATCTGAGAGACCAACACTCACCAACTTGGCAGCAACTTCCTGGATAGCCATGTCATGAACGGCGAGAATGTACACATCTGCCTCCGCTGTAATCTCAAGTAGTGAATCAGTGGCTTGTGCGTAACCAATGGCTGCACAGACACTCGCTTTGGGGAGTCCCCGGCTAAAAACCTGGGTAACTTCGATATTAGCCTTTGCAAACTGCCGCGCCAGATGATATCCAACATTACCCGCACCAATAAGGGCAACCTTCATGACTTCTCTGTTCGAATGTGTTTGAGTAAGTTGTTAACGCCAAGTTTCGCAGACCTTACACAACTCTCTTCCGGTTTGCCGCTACCTAAGTAATGAGTCAAAAATAAAGTAGCCAAATTGTTTTCTTAACCAATTGAAAATCAGTTGGAAAACTTTTGCCTGCTTGGCCCTTTAGCCCTTCGGGCTTCGGGGTTGCCCTTTTACTTTTTACTTGTTCCTAACTTTCTATCACGCGTTTTTTTTCTTTCATTCGATGGAACATGGCAACGCCTAATCCTGTCATCATCAGCAAGGAGCCTAACCAGAAGATATTGATACCAGGAAACACAATGGCCTCGAGCACAATATAGTCAGACCTGAAAGATTTCTTGGCAATTTCCACCGGAACACCATTGAGGTCCGGAAATTGACGGGCAATAGCAATATCGATGGTTTCTTTTTCGGGATCGATTCCCATAAACCTGAAATGCAATCCAAGTTCATCGATTTGATCCTTGAAATTAAAGGGAGAATTGCCTCTGATGAGGTAAACGGGCTCTGCTTTGTAAAGAACTGAGTCAGTTGAATTGTTGTCATCAACGACAAAAGTAGCCCCAATTGCAATGTCACCTTCCTCTGTCAGCGCATCCGACAGGTCCGGTTCTTTGTTAAAACCTTCAAAAACAAGCGTTAGCGTGTCAATTCTAATCTTATCTCCTATTTTGACGGTGTAGGTTTTATATCCCAAATTGTTCTCTGACGGAAATATCTTATCCAGGACTTCGTCAGTCAACTTTATTTTCATCGACAACTCATTTACCTGCACAGGATATGCGAACAACAGATTGTTGCGCAAAACAATGCCCGGTGAAACTAAAAGTGTGGTATCCTCGGTCTGAAGTTTTATTCCGAGCCCAAAAGCAAAATCACCATCTCCTTTTTTATAGTCAGGATGCTGGAATTCACTTTGCAATCCTGTCAATCTGATTTGCGTGTTAACAACAATCTGCAAACCCGCATTATCTGTCATGGTATCAGAAATGACCTGTGGCTTATCCGGATAAAGCAGGATTTTGGAATATTTCAGACTATCATCCTGCTCTTTGGCGACTTTGAAATTGGCTTCCCGCATGGGTAAAGTGGCTATATGCGAAAAGATGTCCCTGTGAATGTATCTTTTGATGTAGGGCTGGAAGGCTTTCACTTCAACAGCTTCGTTATCATAGATTGCTTCAGGTTTGATGCGAAACTGCTCCACTACCCTTCCCTGTTCATCCAGACGCTCATAGTTTATCCAATAGGTTCGAATATTACCTTCCATGGTATCACGTTCATAGGTTACCCTGTAACCACTCATGTACATGGGCATTCCTTTGAATAAGAGAACGTTTTTGTCAACCATTTCCTCATCCAAAAGATTGCGTTGCACCATGGGGTTGTTGGAAATGTTCTGTTTGTTGAGCCCGGAAGCGATGATACCCACTATCATAAGGCCGAAACCCAAATGCGCCAGAGTTGAACCACCTCTTTTCAGGTTCCCTTTCAAATAGTTGAAAAGGTAATCGGCGTTGGATGCAACCGTAAAAAAACCAGAAAAGGTAAGCAACCAATATTGCCACTGGCCCAGTTCTACCCAAAAACTCATTGCCACAGTCAACGCAACCGCTATTCCTGCCGCTATTCCAATTTTCTTGAGAAATTTCGGAACAGCAGAACTCCAGTTGAATTCTTTGTAGCGCAAATATTGAACTGCACCGGATAACAATCCAATAAAGACAGCTATCCATAGTTGGTATTTGTTATAGTGGTCAACTGGGTCAGTTATCGTTAATCCCTTGAAACCCGGATCAAATACACGGACGATTTTGTTGTAAACAGGAAGAGACGTTGAAGCAGTAATGATAACTACAGAAAATAACAGTACCAGTGCTCCAATAAACATCCAGAATTCGCGTGAAGGAACGGTTTCTTCTTTTTCGGGTTCCGGAACCGTTTTCCATCTCAAGATGAGCAGAGCTGCCCCTAATCCAAGAAAGGTAAATATGAACAAGAGCAATTGGGTCTCCAGTCCCATTTCAGTAAAGGCATGTACGGAACTTTCGCCCAGAATTCCACTCCTGGTCAGGAAAGTTGAATACAAAACGAATACAAAGGAAATAAGGTAGAAGAAGTAAGTGCTGCGCAAAGAATAACCCGTTTTCCTTGCTATCAGGTGAGTGTGCAAACCTGCAAGCAGAGTCAGCCAGGGTACAAGCGACATATTTTCGACAGGGTCCCATGCCCAATAACCACCAAAACTCAGTGCCTCATAAGCCCAGGCTCCACCCATCAGGATACCTAAGCCCAATGTTGCAGAGGAAAATAATACCCAAGGCAGTGCTGGTTGCAGCCATTCTTTATGTTGCCCTGTCCAAAGCCCTGCAACAGCGTAGGCAAACGGGAAAATCGTAGAGGAAAAACCAATAAACAAAACAGGCGGGTGGATGGTCATCCAGTAATTTTGCAGCAATGGGTTGAGACCGTTACCTTCTATCATCTGCAGGTAATCTGCATTATTGAACAAAGGCACATCCATTACATCTCGCAATAGGAGCATAGGACTCACCCCAATTTTCGTCTCCGGTCCAATATAAACACCCAGTATCATAGAGGTAATAAAAACCTGTACGAAGGCTAAGGTCGCCAACACAGGTGATTTCCAGCTACCTCCATTTTTTAAAACAATAAATCCCAGTACGACATTCCAGAATGACCAAAGAAGAAAAGAGCCTTCCTGCCCTTCCCAAAAGGCAGAAAAAATATAGCGAAAAGGAAGATCGGCTGAAACATGCTGCCATACGTACTGATACTCAAAATACTTGTTGAGCATCACGTAAAAAATGGTCGCAATGATGGTGAATACGCTCAGGCCCTGAATGATGAAAGAATAGTTACCTATTTTGTTCCAATTGACTGCTTCCGGGGTGTTGCGTCGCTGTGTGGCAAAAGCATAAGCCACGACGGATAAGAGACTGGAAACAAAAGCCAGAACTATGGCAAATTGTCCAATGTATTTAGGCATCAGGTGCTCCCCGATGTATTGTATTTCTTGCATAAGAACTTAGAATGGAGGGTGAGTTACTTTGGTTGAGTGTCTATCCTTTTTCAGATTTGATGTACAATTCCTCGTCTTTGTATTTCGAGGGGCATTTCAATAAAATATCAGTAGCGACGAAGGCATCGCCCTTCATTTTACCCGTCAGAACCACCTGCTCCGACATTTCAAAGTCTTGAGGCTTAGCCCCGAGCAACACAACCTTGTGCTCTTCGCCTTTTGCATCCCTGATATGGAAGGTAAAGCGATTGGGGTCGATTTTTGGATCGTAAACCATTTCTTTATCTTTTGCCAGGCTACCGGCAATTTTCACCTTCTTTCCGCTATCCCTCGCATCTTCGAAAGAGGCATAACTGCTCACGTCGGCAGCAGCATTGGTCAACATGGCAATGGCTACTCCCACCATAATTATTGCGACGATATAAACTTTCTTCATTGTGACAGAATTTTTGCAAAAATATACACTTCGTGAAAAACTGCAACATTACAGCATCAAACATCCCTGCTTCCGATCAGTTCATGAAGCTTTATACTTTTAGTTTATTTAACAAATACCACCATCTCACTACTGGAGATTATTTTACCGATGGGTTCCAAAACAATTCCCTCAGCAAAGGTTGTCTGATGAAATTCAGCCTCAGCCGCTGGAGCAACGGATACCAACAAACCTCCACTGGTTTGTGGATCACTCAGAATAAAACGGAAATCGTCAGAAGGTATATCTACTTTTTGGCTATAGCTACTCCAATTTCGATGTGTACCCCCTGGAATGCAGCCTTTTGAGATGTAATTCAAGATGGCGGAATTATCGAGCATGGGAACTTTTTCAGTCCATATCTCGGCGCTAACTCCTGAAGCTTCACACATTTCGATAAGGTGCCCGAGCAATCCAAATCCCGTAACATCGGTCATGGCTGTCACACCAGATATTTTTCCGAATGACTGCCCAAGACTGTTAAGTCTCAACATACTTTCCACAGCAATTGACTCATGTTCCGGCTGAAGTTTGCCCTGTTTCTGAGCGGTGGTAAGAACACCAACTCCCAAAGGTTTGGTTAGGTAAAGTTTGTTGCCCGGTTTGGCGCCGCTGTTTTTTTTCAGGTGCTCGAGTTTCACCCTGCCACTAACCGCCAAACCGAAAATTGGCTCAGGACTGTCAATACTATGACCTCCCGCCAGCGGGATACCCACATCTTCACATACTTGACGACTCCCTTGCAGTACTTTACCGGCCACCTGCGGAGAAAGTTTATCGACAGGCCATCCCAGAATTGCAATAGCCAGAATCGGAGTTCCGCCCATGGCATATACATCGCTGATAGCGTTAACTGATGCTATTTTTCCGAAGTTTTCAGGATCATCCACTATCGGCATGAAGAAGTCGGTGGTACTTATCAAAGCCGTACCATCGCCCAAATCCAGAACTGCGGCGTCATCACATTCCTGATTGCCGACAAGAAGAGAATCATACTTTTTTACTGATTTGGTAAAATGCAGCATTTGGCTCAGAATCGATGGCGAAATTTTACAACCACAACCTGCGCCATGACTGTATTGTGTCAAGCGTATTGATTCCATTTCAGATATCATGTTCATTCGCAAACTCAATTAATTTTCTGGCGGTTTCAGGCGGTTCAATATCTTTCAACTCCAGGCTGAATCGTTGGGAAAAACCACCCAATGATGTTGCATGCAAATAGGCTTTGTCATAGTAATTCAACACAATTCCCGTCGCAGTTCCAAAGTCCCCGGCTTCCAAGTTTTCAAGGGCAGCCTTTACATTTTGACCGCCCATTCGCCTTTCAATCTTCTTGACTGATTCCTCGAGATCGATTTTCGGGAAGCAGGCATAATCATTTACCAGACGCTTTACCCGGATTTCAAACGGAACCTCCAGATGAATAAGAATGGAAGATTTTATTTGCTCCCAAAATCCATCGGGAATAAACATCTTTCCAATGGTGCGGCTTTCGTTTTCCACCCATGTTCTGCGTTCAGGGTCAATTTCGTTAAATCGTTTAAACAGTTCGTTTTCAAATTGTTCAACTGTGGGTTGTGGTAATTCACCCAATGCGCCAAAAGCGGAACCTTTGTGTCTGGCTATTCCTTCAAGGTCGATGACTTGTTCGCCAAACTTCTGAAGTTCGTGCAGTACATCGGTTTTCCCACTTCCTGTTTTACCACCCAATACGATAAAGCGAGATTTTCTGTTTTGAAAAGCCTGTAATACAAACTGCCTGTAAGCCTTATAACCTCCAATAATTGTCTGAACCCTGAACCCGGCAAATTGCAGCAGTAGTGCAAGGCTGGCACTACGCTGCCCGCCCCTCGAGCAATGTACAGTTACATGCTTATGAGGTGCGACCGCATTGGCACTTTCAAGGTATAGATTCAATTTTGGCCCTACAATTTCCAACCCTTTTTGAAATGCGACCTCCCTACCCTTTTGTTTGTACAATGTACCAACAACAGCGCGTTCCTCATTTAAGAAAAGTGGAATGTTGACTGCACCTGGAATGTGTCCCTGGGTGAACTCTGACGGAGATCTGACATCTATCAAGACACAGTCAGTATTATCTTCGGCAAACCAATCGTTTATGGAAATCGTTTTCACTTAGCTGGAACCTAAATCCCTGATTAGGGCTGATTTATTATAACAGCCTGAAACCTAATATTTTAAAGGAGGGGTGAAGGTAATAAAAAGTTAAGCTATCCTCAGTAGATTTACTGGCGGAGTTTTTTTTGCAGATAAAATGCATTCCTTTATCGAATGGATTTCGGTTGGGTAGTCTTTTTTTCCAACCTTCGGCAAGTTTTATAAAACTCTTACACCCTCAAAATATGAAAATTCTTTTACGGATATTTTTCGAAAGTGTCAGCCAGGCATTCCAACAACTCACGGGGAACAAGCTTCGCAGCTTTTTATCTCTTCTAGGCATTACCATTGGAATCGTCTGTATAATAGGGGTTCAGTCAGCTGTGGATTCTCTTCAGGACAATGTGATGGGTAGTCTGAAAAAATTAGGTGACGACGTGGTTTATGTTCAAAAAATGCCCTGGACTGAAGACCCTCATGAAAATTATTGGAAATACATCAAGAGACCAAGTCCCGACTACAATGATTTTGAAGCTATCAAAGAAAAAGCAAAAACAGTTGGGGCGGTTGACTATCATGTTTTCATAGGCACAAAGACCATTAAATGGCGTTCCAATAGTGTTGAAAGAACTTACGTTACTGCTGTCACTTTTGAACTCGACAAGATATTTGCACTCGAATTCGATAAAGGCAGATACTACACTCCAACAGAGTACCACTATGGCATGAATAAGATCATGATAGGGTTTAAAGTTGCTGATGCCCTTTTTGGAAACGTAGATCCCATTGGTAAAACAGTGAATCTGGGCGGTAGAGACATGGAGGTTATCGGTGTATTTGCCAAGTCAGGAAAAGATGTTTTGAAAGTCCTTGACTTCGACGAAAGTGTTATTGTCGGTTATGAATTGGCAAAGAAGATTGCCAACGTGAGAACAACTCATTTCTGGGGCACTACTGTAAACGTCAAAGCAGCACCTGGTATCAAATACGAGCAGCTCAAAGATGACATCACAGGCGTTTTGCGTGCTGAAAGAGGATTGAAGCCCAAAGAGGAAAATAATTTTGCCATAAACAACCTGTCTATATTAGCTAATCTGATGAACCAGTTCTTTGATGTTCTGAATATGGTTGGTTGGGTCATAGGTGGTTTTGCCATTTTGGTGGGCATGTTCAGTGTCGCCAACATTATGTTTGTCTCTGTGAAAGAACGGACCAATATTATAGGTATCAAAAAAGCTCTTGGAGCCAAACAATCCGTAATTCTTTCGGAGTTTTTGATCGAATCAGTCATTTTGTGCATAGTAGGAGGGCTTATTGGATTAGGTGTGGTTTACGCTATCCTTAAGTTGCTAACCAATGTCATGGCTTATGAGGTTTATCTCAGCTTCGATAACATTATTTTTGGTTTAGGGCTTTCTTTCGTTGTAGGGGTAATCTCCGGATTGATTCCTGCATCCCAGGCAGCAAAAATGGACCCTGTGGAAGCTATAAGGCATGGGGTTTAATTTTATTTTTAGGTCAAAGGCAACTTTTGTAATTCCTTCAAACAATTTCAGATGTATCCAATAGAAGGATTCACAGCATTCACTCACGATGACAAAAAGAATTTCTTCCTGATTGCAGGCCCTTGCGTTGTTGAAGGAAAAGAAAATGCTTTTTCCGTTGCGGAAGAAGTCTCATCAATTTGCTCTGATTTAGGCATCCCTTACATTTTCAAAGCCTCCTACCGTAAAGCCAACCGGTCCAGCATGGCGTCTTTTACTGGGATAGGTGACAAAAAAGCATTGGATATCCTGGGTCAGGTACGCGAAAAATTCAACGTACCGGTTACCACCGATATTCATGCTGTCGAGGAAGCTGACATGGCAGCTGACTATGTTGATGTCATTCAAATTCCGGCCTTTTTATGCAGACAAACAGAATTGTTGATAGCAGCCGCCAAGACAGGAAAGGTTATCAATGTGAAAAAAGGCCAGTTTCTGAGTGCAGAATCCATGCGCTTTGTCGTGGAAAAAATAAGAAGAAATGGCAATGAAAAAGTGATTCTGACAGAAAGGGGAACCACTTTTGGTTACCAGGATCTGGTAGTGGATTACCGGGGTATCCCATTGATGCAGGCTTTTGAGGTGCCGGTAGTACTCGATTGCACCCATTCACTACAAAGACCCAATCAGGCAACTGGTATCACTGGTGGGACGCCGGCACTCATCAGCACCATTGCTGCGGCAGGTGTTGCGGCAAATGTGGATGGCGTATTCATTGAAACACACCCTGACCCCTCCTCCGCAAAATCGGATGGGGACAATATGCTCCCGCTAGAAAACCTAAGACCCTTAATGGAGAAATTGATGCGCATCAAATCTGCCATTGCGTAGGGGTGTTATTTTAAATCTAAAAGCAGCTTCAAAACATTTAACGCGCTCTGCCGTTTTTTTATTCATGTTTCAAAGAACAAGAAAAAAACTTCTAAGCCGTATAACTATGGCTGTGTTAATTGTGACTGCTGGATGGATAACTTCCAGAGCGCAAATGGAAAAGACTATTCACCAGTCTTTCATGCTGGAGAATGTGAAGTCGGTATCGTTGCAATTAAATTGGGATATTGAAATAGTTCCCTGGGAAGGAAGCGCCTTAATGACCGAAACTGTGGTTAAACTTTATGATGCATCTCCGGCAATTTTGAATTATCTCATTGAAGAGGAGAAAAGATACGCCATCAACGCCACCAGCCTTTCTGATTCCCTCTTGCTGAGGTCAAACGAAAAAAAAAGGGAGTATATCCAGACCAAGAATGGTGTTTGTTCCGAAATAGTATTGGTTAAAGTACATGTTCCGAAGGATTTCATCGAATCCAAAGACAAGCCAGGATTCTTTATAAGACAAGGCGAGAACAAATAGGAATCGCAAGACGGGCAATCTGATTACCTTTGGCCCGTCATGGTCAAAATTGTAGAAATAAAAGTCCTGCCTGCGGAAGCCAACAATCATAAACTGCTTCTCGAGAAGTGCGCTCAAAAATGTGGCTTACCACTTGACTCCATTGACGATATTAGACTTTTAAAAAGATCAATTGATGCCAGAGGTCAACGCCCATTGATTCTTTTGCGGATTGAAGTCTATTCCGGTGAACAACCCAAACCCGAACCCGCGCTTCTTTCTTTTCTGCAGTCGGTTGCTGAAGCACTACCAGTCATTATCGTTGGTGCCGGACCAGCAGGATATTTTGCAGCTCTTGAACTGCTAGAACTTGGACTGAAACCCATCATTTTTGAACGAGGTAAGGATGTGCGAACCCGCCGCCGTGATTTGCGTGCCATTCAGCAATTTGGCATTATCCACCCGGATTCAAACTACTGTTTCGGTGAGGGAGGCGCAGGTGCTTATTCTGACGGCAAGTTGTACACCCGTTCCCACAAAAGAGGTGATATTGAAAAGGCATTGCGATTGCTGGTTGAGCATGGTGCAAGTGACGACATTCTTATTGATGCGCATCCTCATATCGGTTCCAATAAATTACCGAAAGTGGTAGCAAACATGAGGGAAACCATCCTCCAATTCGGAGGCGAAATCCATTTCGACTCCAAAGTCACTGATTTCCTTTTGGATGGAAACCAAATAACCGGCGTCACCATCAATGAAGCTCATGAATACAGAGCCAAAGCACTTATCCTGGCAACCGGCCATAGTGCACGGGATATTTACCAGTTGTGCCACACGAAAGGCATCACAATGGAGGCTAAGCCCTTTGCATTGGGTGTTCGTGCTGAGCACTCACAGGAGTTGATAGACAGCATTCAATACGGGCAATCGCCCCGAGAGGAACATTTGCCAGCAGCCAGTTACAAGCTCGTCACGCAGGTTGGCAAAAGAGGGGTTTTCTCTTTTTGCGTATGTCCGGGAGGTTTAGTTGTGCCGGCAGCGACTGAACCTGGTGAATTAGTCGTCAACGGCATGTCAATGTCACGGCGAGATTCACCTTTTGCCAATTCCGGCATTGTCGTGCAGGTAGAGTTGGAAGATTTAGGCAAGTATCTCAATTCAGGTGTTTTCCAATCATTGGCCTTTCAATCGGAAGTGGAAAAAGCCATGTTTAATTATGGTGATGGAAGCCAAAAAGCACCTGCCCAAAAGTTGACTGATTTTGTATCTGCAAAACAATCCAGTTCTCTTAACCCAAGTTCTTACATCCCCGGGCTGCTCAGTGCGCCACTGCATAAACTATTACCAGATTTTATTTACGGGCATCTGAAACATGGATTTTTAAAATTTGGCAAGATGATGAAGGGTTACTTTACCGACGAAGCCAACGTTATTGCCACCGAAAGCCGTACTAGCGCACCCGTGAGAATTCAGCGTAACAGGGATACATTCATGCACATCGGGACCAGGGGCTTGTTTCCCTGCGGCGAAGGTGCCGGATATGCTGGTGGAATCATTTCCGCGGCCATGGATGGCCAAAATGTTGCGAAAGCGGTTAGCAGGTGGATGAGTGAAACATGTACATCAGAACAATGAATTATTCTGAACACACAAACGGCTTACCAACTGACTTTATCAATAGGCAAAAATGGGTGATAGTCCTTTTTCTGGCTTTTGTACCTGTAGCTGTTTACCTACCCAGCTTGCATTTTGATTTCGTTTATGACGATGCCGCCGTTCTGACTTCCAATTCGTTTGTGCAAAAAGGGACGGACGGAATTTATGAAATCTGGACAACCAGCTATTTCAAAGGTTATAGCGAAAACATGGACGCGAGAGCCTTTCGTCCTTTGCCATTGACCACGCTTGCGATTCAACGCGAGTTTTCAGGAAATAACCCCATGCCTTACCATGCTTTTAATTTGCTGCTGTATGCCTTAACTGCCATAGTCCTTTATTGCTTACTGTCTGAAATATTTCGGGACAGAAGTCAAATCATACCCATATTAACTGCAATACTCTTCCTGCTCCACCCTATTCATGTCGAGGTCGTGGCTAATATCAAGAGCAGAGATACACTTTTAGGGTTTCTGAATTTCGCAACGGCAGCCTTTTTTCTTTTAAAGCATGCAGACTCCCGAAAAATTTTCTATCTCATTTTATCAGTGGCCTTCTATTTACTGGGCTTGTTTTCAAAAGAAGAGCTTATAAGTCTTGTAGCTGTTTTCCCATTACTTTTGTATTTCTTCCGAAATCAAACAATTAAAGCTGCCATTTCCGGGACTCTGTCCTTTTGGGGTGCACTGGTACTTTTTTTAATTATCCGCTCTGTTGTTTTAGGTGGTATCAATGAAGGTGTAACCCTCACTGCCCTGGATAACTCCCTTCTTGCATCCAATGGCATTGGACAGCGAACTGCATCCACCATTCTGGCACTTGGGCATTATTTACTCAAAACGCTCATACCCCACCCATTGATATGTGATTACTCATTCTCCACCATACCATTGGTGAACTGGAATGACTGGCGGGTGTATGTTTCAGCAACTGTCCACTTGTCGCTCACTGGCCTGGCTGTCTTTGGATTTCGTAAAAGAAAACCATACAGTTTTGCAATCCTGTTTTATTACATCTCGGTTTTCATTTTCAGCAGCATTGTTACTCCTAATGTCAGTGTGTACAACGACCGATTCCTGTACATACCCGTGCTTGGTACATGTTTATTAGTCGCTATTTTCATCGAAGAATTGACAATAAACAGATTCGCTGGCTGGACAACAATTGGAGTAAAACCCGGAATGTTACTAATGCTGATCGTCAGCTTGATTTCAATTTTGGCCATTTACAAAATCAGCAAAGAGATGCCAGACTGGAAAAACGAACTAACCTTATTTGCTAATGATTCACGTTATGCTCCTTATAATGCCCGCCTTCGAAAGAATTATGGAGGGGCTTTAACGCGCCTGGCAGTCAAAAACCAGGAATCTAATCCGCAGTTAAGCTTTTCATTAGCACAAAAAGCTATTGGAGAATTGGAAACGGCATTGGCATTAAATCATGAAATTCCGACAGGACATGTTTATCTGGGCATTTGCAAAATGCTGGTCAAGGACCTCGAAGGAGCAAAATTTGCATTGAAAAGCGCTTTAAAATTAAAGCCGGGTTATTACAGTGCGCTAACCAATTTAGCCAACGTGTATTACCGAAATGGCGAGTATGGAAAAGCAGCAGAAACCATTATGATGATTCCCGAACAAACCAGAAAAGAAGCAGATCGTTATCTACTTTCCATTTCCAAAAGAATGCACGGTGAGGCAGTAACATCCCAGGCAAAAGCCGAACGATAAGATAACACGCTTAAATCAAATCGCATTTTGCATTTTTGTGTGGTACACCTTCATTGACAAATAAAGAAAAGCACATGAAACGGACCTTAACTACCCTATTATTCGCATTAATTGTCGTTTTTGGAACAGCGCAGCAAAGCATTTCAAAAAATCAGCAACTGCAAGTTGCCAAAAGTCCTGTAGAGGTTGGCTTCATGCCAGATAGACTGGCAAGGATTGATGAAAATATCTCCGGTTGGATGGCAGATGGACGATTAAATGGCTGTGTGGTATTGATAGTCAGAAACGGTAAAATCGCTTATCACAAGGCATTTGGTTACAATGATGTGGCAAAAAAAGATGCGCTTCGTACTGACCACATTTTCAGAATCGCCTCCCAAACTAAAGCGATAACCAGCGCTGCAGTGATGATGCTTTATGAGGAAGGTAAATTCCTGCTCGACGACCCCATCTCTTTATACATTCCTGAATTTGCAAAACAACAGGTCTTGGAGAGTTTTAACGAGGCCGATACCACTTATTCAACTGTTCCTGCAAAATCGGAAGTTACTATCCGCCAACTCCTGACTCATACAGCGGGACTTGGGTACCCGGGGATAGGCACCAGGGAGGCCCGTGCCATCTACGCAAAAGGTAATGTATCATCCGGTATCGGCGTGGAACCCGGACGATTGCTGGCGGATGATGTAAAAAGAATAGCCAGGTTACCACTCATGCACCAACCGGGTGAAAAATTCACCTATGGTTACAACATCGACGTTTTGGGATACCTCGTGGAAGTGGTGTCAGGAATGAGCCTTGACCAGTTTTTTAAAAAGAGAATTTTTGAACCTTTGGGGATGAACGACACTTATTTCTTTTTGCCAAAGGAAAAGCAAAACCGCCTTGTTAACCTGTTTGAGGAAAAACAGAGAAAACTTTCAGTGGCTACAAACCTTGATTATCCGCTTACAGATGGGACTTACTTTTCTGGCGGAGCAGGTCTGTCCTCTACCGCACTGGATTATGCCAAGTTTTTGCGAATGATGCTGAATGAGGGTGAATACAATGGTAAGCGGCTTTTATCCCGTCATACGGTGCGCCTAATGACTATGAATCAAATCGGGGACTTATTCAACGGCAACAACAAATTCGGATTGGGTTTCGGAGTGATTGAAGAAAAAGGCAGCACTTTATTACCAACACCCAAAGGCGTATATGAATGGGGTGGTGCATTTTCAACTACCTATTGGGCTGACCCGACTGAAAACCTCGTAGGAATTATTTACAGGCAACTCTGGGGTACCACACAACGTGAAATTCCAAATAAATTCAAAGTTCTGGTTTATCAGTCTTTAAAATAAGAATTCAGAAGAGGAAAGTCTGCTCTTTGTAAAATGGCGTGCCATCTCCCTGCCAGTCGATTTTCACCGTCCATTTTCCCGGAGTAAACCGGGTAAGGTCAAACCCCATTATATTTTCACTATTGACTTCGATGCCAGAAGTAACGTCTTTCGATTTATCGTCTGCACGGTAGAACCAAACCGTGCCTGTGACTGAAGTAAAGTCCTTCGGGAATTCCAAAGTCAAAGTTTGTTTGGTTGCATCAAGCGTTAATTCAAGGTCCTTAGCCAGTTTACTGGTATTGGAGAGTTTATCAATATGCGTCTGATATTGAAGGTCTTTGTCGTAGTAATCATCAACAACAAGGCTATTGTCGAGTGTTTTGGAATACATGACCATCACAACCATGATGATGGCAAATGAGATGTAAAAGATGGCTATTCCACTACCCCAGTTGAGTTTCATTTCTCGTTGATTAAAAAACTAAATTAACGGATGGGCCCAAGGAAATTGGTTTTGGCCTTTTCTATCAATTTGTCACCTGAATACACCTCCAACTCTAATTTTGTTTTGTGGCCATCGACTTCATTCAATGGCAAATCGATAAAAAATATGCCTTTTACATGCCCATTTTTGGGTGCAATTACATTAACCTGCTGCCCAACCAGACGGATGTTGGCATTTTTTCCAACTATACGAAAACTCAGGTTTTCGATATCCTTCGATGTTTTATTGATGACTTCCCAATTGTACAAATTGCTCAATGTATTATCATCCACTTTCTGGAAGAGTTGGCCGGGTGTACGCAAAATGACAGCTTCGACCTGGGTCCTCGTTGCAAACAAAAATGCCTGAAGCGTAATCAGAGCAAGCAGAACCGCAGTGTATCCCAAAACACGGGGAGTAAAAATCTTCCTTACACCATCTTCGACTCCCTTCTGACTGTCATACCTGATTAGACCTTTTGGCCTGTCTACTTTTACCATCACTTCATCACAGGCATCGATGCAGGCAGTGCAATTGACACATTCGAGTTGGGTACCATTGCGAATGTCTATTCCCGTTGGGCATACCTGTACGCATAAATTGCAATCCACGCAATCACCACGCACCTGTGCCTCCTGGGTTTTTGCACTCTTCCGGATTTTCCCGCGTGGTTCACCCCGGATAAAGTCATAAATCACCACAATGGATTCTGGCACCAATAATACACCCTGTAATCGTCCGTAAGGACAAATTGTGGTACAAACTTGTTCCCTGAGAAAGGCAAATACGCCATAAAACAATCCTGAAAAAATAATCATGGCGATAAAACCAACTATATGTTCGCTGATTGGATCACCCATGATCTTTATTACCTCATCCACACCAATAATGTAGCTAAGAAAAGTGTTGGACACTATTACTGCTATCGCAAAAAATATCGCGTGTTTCAGCGTTTTTTTGAAAATCTTCCCGTTGGTCCAGCCGGATTGGTCCAGTTTTCTTTGCTGATTAGCATCCCCTTCAATCCAGTATTCAATCCTTCGGAACACCATCTCCATAAAGACGGTTTGGGGGCACACCCAACCGCAAAACAATCGGCCATAAACAACCGTAAAGAGCACGATAAACACCATCAGTGTTACCATTGCTAATGCAAACAAATGGATATCCTGAGGTGTAAATACAATTCCAAAGATGATGAATTTGGCCTCCAATACATTGAATAACATCAATGGTTCGCCGCCAATCTTAATAAATGGAGCGCCGAAAAGGAAAAGAAGCATGAGCCAGGAGGCCCATTTCCTGGCATTGTAAAACCGGCCTCTTGGCTTTTTCGGATAAATCCAGATTCTCCTGCCTTCCTTATCTACCGTTGCTAATTTATCGCGGTATTCTTCTGTAATGTTTTCTGTTTTTATGTCAGTCATGAATGCGGAACATTTATAAACCCGCCCAAGCTATTAAGTTATTGCGTCTTTTGAGGTTCCGCGGCTGTCGTCTTAGTTGTGTCCTGTACAGCGCTGGTATCTGCTGCCGGAGCTTCAGGGATCCATAAATCACCTTGTGGAGCTTTGGGATTAGGTGGATTACTTCCCTGTAGGGATAATATATAACTGGATACGAGTTGCATATCACTTGGTCTGATAATGCTCTTCCAGGGCTGCATACCCTTTTCAATTACTCCATCACTTATAATTGTGAAAACATTTTTCATACTTCCGCCATGAAGCCAATACTCATCTGTCAGATTTGGACCGATAATATTCCCTTCACCATTGTTACCGTGACAAGCAACGCAATTCGCCATATATACGGCTTTCCCTGCTTCCAGGTCTTCAGGACTGGTCTGTTGAACAACATTATCCGCATTGATATTATCGGCTTGCAATGCTTTATAGGCTTCAATAGAAGCAGTAGCTTTTTCGACAGAAATTGTGTATTCCTGAATAAGGTCAGGCCCACCGGCTATGTGATAATAACCCATGTAAACCGCCGAGAAAATGATGGTCACATAGAACATCCAAAGCCACCATGGTGGCAGACGGTTATCCAACTCTTTGATTCCATCATAGTTGTGGTCAAGTAAGATATCTTTTTCTTGCTCGACAGGTACTGCCTTTGTCATGTACTTCTCAAGTCGTTTCCATACAGATGGCTGAGGCTGGCGAAAGGCCTCAACTATTTCTTCAATTCCTTTTTCTTTGAGCAACTTTAACTCTTCCAGCCTGGCCATGGCATTGAAAAGGCGCACCACTGCAAACAATGCCATTAATACAACAATACCTCCAACCACCAGGGTTAAGTTACCGATGACTCCTTCCCAGAAGTTAGGTTCCGGAACAACTGGCGTTGCTTCCTGTGCAAAACTGACAACAGCTGACAACATTACCGGGAGGACCAGAATCAGTTTACTGAATATATTTTTCATAACAGGTAGTTATTCGATTTAAAGTTTTGTTTTGAATTAATCATCTTCATCCAAAGGCAGATTCGACATTTTGTCGAGAAATTCCTTTTTCCTGGTCAGAATCCAAATGGATGTAATGACAAAAACTGCGAAGAAAACCACGAGAAGCCCTGAGGCCAGCCAATTCAGATTTTCAACCGATTGAAGAATATACTTGAACATCTTTTCAATTAATAATTTGCACTATTATTTTTTGGTGATGGAAGCTTCGTGATCCACCCCAAGTTTTTGCAGGAATGCTATCAAAGCCACTATTTCCTTGTTTTCAACATTTTCCTGCATGACTCCTTCAGCTTTTAGAGCTTTAGCAATCCTTCCAGCTTGAACTCTAAGGTCATCCACGGCAATAGCATCATAGCCCTCCTGATACGGAGTTCCAAGCATACGCAAAGCGCGTATCTTAGCTGGAGTACCAGATACATCCAGGTCATTTATGGCAAGCCAAGGATAAGGAGGCATTATAGAACCGGGAGATGTACTGCGCGGGTCAATCATGTGATTGTAATGCCAGCTATCTGATTTTTTCATCTTTCCTACGCCTGAACGAGCGAGATCCGGCCCATTGCGTTTTGAACCCCATAGGAAAGGCCTGTCATAGATAAACTCACCGGATTTGGAATATTCACCATAGCGCTCAGTTTCGAAGCGAAGTGGGCGAACCATTTGAGAATGGCATCCCATACAACCCTCCCGAACGTATATGTCGCGTCCTTCCAGTTCCAGTGGCGTATAAGGTTTAACAGTTTCTATTTTCGGTGTATTTTCGTCAACCACCGCCATAGGTACAATCTGAACGATACCACCTATTGAAACTACCACAAGGCTGATAACCAACATCTGAATAGGACGACTCTCTATCCAACGGTGCCAGTGTTCGCTTTTATGTGTAACGTAGGTAACTCTTGCAGGTGCCTCAGCAGCCTCATTGGCTTCGAGTTTGCCCTGGCCCGCTGTCTTGAGAATGTTATAAATAGCCAGGATAATACCGGCGATGTACATTAATCCACCAAAAGCCCTTATGGCGTACATTGGCGCCAGTTGGGTTACCGTCTCCAGGAAGTTCGGATACACCAGGAATCCGTCTGGCGTAAAGGCCCGCCACATGAGGTTTTGAACAACAGCTCCCCAATACATTGGAATAGCGTAGAAAATAATACCCAGAGTTCCTAACCAGAAATGGATGTTGGCGATTTTTGTGGAAAACAATTGGGTCTTGAAAATTCTCGGTATCAACCAATACAAAATTCCAAAGGTCAACATACCGTTCCAACCCAAAGCACCGATATGTACGTGTCCGATTGTCCAGTCTGAATAGTGCGTTACAGCATTCCAGCTTTTTATGGACATCATTGGGCCTTCGAATGTGGACATACCATAAGCAGTCACGGCCACAACCATAAATTTCAAAATAGGATCGGTTCTGACTTTATCCCATGCACCACGCAGAGTGAGCAAACCGTTGAGCATACCACCCCAAGAGGGAGCAATCAACATCAGCGAAAACACCATACCTAAGGACTGAACCCAATTAGGTAGCGAAGTATACAGCAAGTGGTGAGGGCCTGCCCAGATGTAAATAAAAATCAATGCCCAAAAGTGAATAATAGAAAGCCGGTAAGAGTATACAGGACGATTAGCGGCTTTAGGAAGGAAGTAATACATCAATCCGAGATAGGATGTAGTGAGGAAAAATCCTACGGCATTGTGAGCATACCACCATTGGACCAAGGCCTCCTGGACACCTGCAAAAACACCATACGCATGCCCCAAACTTGTGGGAATGGCTATATTCCTGACTACATGCAACATGGTAATAGTAATCCAGGTAGCGATGTAAAACCATATTGCAACGTATAAATGCTCCTCACGTCTTTTCAGGATGGTTCCAAACATGTTGATGCCAAAAACGACCCAAACCAATGCAATAGCAACATCGATTGGCCATACCAGTTCCGCATACTCGCCACTGCTGGTAACGCCAAGCGGGAGTGTAAGAGCCGCACTGACTATGATAAGTTGCCAGCCCCAAAAGTGAATATTGCTCAACACATCACTGAACATCCTTGCTTTCAACAGGCGTTGCAAAGAGTAATATACTCCCATAAAAATGCCATTACCCACGAAAGCGAAAATCACAGCATTGGTATGCAATGGACGTAAACGGCCAAAGGTTAACCAGGGAATTTCAAAATTCATTACAGGGAAGACGAGTTGCAGGGCTATCACCAAGCCTACAAGCATACCAACAATTCCCCAAAGCATCGTCGCATAAGAGAATTTCTTTACGATGGAATTGTCGTAGTGAAATCGTTCTAAAGATGTCATGTTTTACTTGTTAATGGTCCGTTTTATTGTTGTTTTTCTTTTGTTCGTCGGGGATTTCGTCGTCAAATAATATCCTTACAGAAGGTGTATAATCGTCGTCATACTGACCTGATTTTACTGCCCAAATGAATGCTGCCAGAAATCCAACAGCCACAATGAGGCTAAGTGATATCAATAGAAAAATTACCTTCATTTAACTTGAGGAATCAACCGGGAACTTGGAGACCCGGTCGAAAACGTTTCAGAAATAGTATATGGCAAATATAGCAGCGTAATTTTATTTACCGCCATTATAGTAAAGCTAATGTTACGTTACTCACATAATAATTATTATAAAAATCCGGTTTGCAGGAGTTTCAAATGATACCTAATCCTAAAAGCAAAGCGATCGTGCAAAGCATTACGGAAACAATGATTTGTACAATTTGCAGGGTGACCTTCTTTAAAAGCCCTTTCCCAATATATGCTCCCAAAAATGCCGATAAAACGGCCGCTATTAATAAACTAAGCTGTTCATTCAGATTGCCAGAAAAGACGTGTCCGGCATACATTGCGATTCTGGTAGTATCCACTAAACACGCAATGATTACACCCGAGGCAATAAATGCTTCTTTACTGAGTCCGTACTTGATTAAAAACGCACTTCTCAAAGCACCCTGGTGCCCGGATAATCCTCCAAAAAAACCGCTAAACAAACCACCCACCGGAAGCCATTTCTTATCCAAAGAAAGCCGGTTAAACGATGGAAGGATTTCCAGAATCGTAAAAATTATGATTAGAAGAGCAATGACGACTTTGACTGGGGACGCTTCTGCCTGAAATCCACCAATGGAGTAATGCCATGAATCTGGTTGAAGTCCAGATAAAAGCACTAATAGCCAAGCTCCAAAGAAAGCTGCAACTATTGCAGGCAGACCAAATTTCAGCACTACTTCCTTGTCGGCATGTCTGCCTAGTAGAAAGAGTTTAAAAATGTTATTGAGTAAATGGACAATAGCTGTTAAACTGATAGCGATTTCGACTGGAAAAAAGAAGGCAAAAGCTGGCATGAGCAGAGTGCCCAGTCCGAACCCTGAAAAAAGAGTCAGCCCGGAGGCAATAAAAGCAACAAGGCAAATGATGATGAATTCCAATCAGAACTTTTTTAGCTAGTTGAATTCAGTTCCTGATTATTTTCAAAAGTCTTTTGTTCGGGCTATCCGGCCAATACCTAATGCAGGAACAAACATCCACAATATCAACACCCCAATTGCAGCTACCAGCCCCAAATCAGTTCCCAGAAAATTTCTAAAAACGGCGCCTGTGAAACCCATGAGTGCTGAAATGTCCAGTTTCAGCATGATGAGGATTCTCGACAGATCGATTGGGTTAAACATAGAAACAAATAAGGCGAAGCGTTCCAGAGGATAATCTGCCATCATTGACATGCTCAAGAGCAACAATCCATCATAAATCACTGCAAAAAACAACCACACCAAAATGGCATATCCAAATCCCTTTATTCGGTTTTCATTTTTCATGGCTATGGCAAAGGCCATCCCTGAAAAGATAAATGACAAAAGGACACCGGTAAGCAGCAAAACAAGAGCATTAGAGGCTTGCGGGGAACCAAAAACTCCATAAATTAAAAGTGGAGTACCTGTCCCAATCAGCCAGCTCAGTGCAAGTGATGCTGAAACTCCCAAATATTGACCGAAGAAAATGCTCGTCCTTTTGATGGGTTGAGCTAATAAGAGCTCAATGAATTCACGGGAATTATAGAAATACATCACGCCAAAGATGGTTGCTATAAGGGGACAAAGCATAAGTACGATGTTCATCAAACTGATTACAACCTTTGGCAGGTCACTGCTCAGAGCGAGCAAAGAGAAAGAGAAAACCAGGTAAAATGCAGTATACACATAGGCCCAACGGCTTCTCGACAAATCATAAAAACTATATTTCAGAATCTTAAACATAAGTTCTAGAGTTGAATATCTGACTTTGACAATTCATTGGTGAACTTCTCATTCTTTGAAGCTTTGCCGTTTGAACTTGCCCGCAATTGATTTCTTTCGTTTTCGAGTAAAGTGGCAATGGCTTCCTCCACATTGCCGCCTTTATAAGTAGTAAGAAGTTGCGAAGTAGTACCCCGGAAATGAATATCACCCTCCAAAAGGAAAATGATCTCATCTGCCAGATCTTCAACAAGACTCATAACATGCGTGGTAATCAATATAATTTTACCCCGCTGCGATTCCCTTTTTATGAAAGCTTTTAGTTTGACGATTGATACTGGATCGAGGCCAGCAGTGGGTTCGTCCAAAATCAAAATTGGGCAGTCATCCTGGAATGTGATGAGTAGATTAACCTTTTGCCTGGTCCCGCCTGAAAGATTAGATAGCTTTTGTGTCAGGAATGGAGTTATTCCAAAGTTTTCTATCAAATCGTTATCAAGGCTACAGTCTTCCCGCAAATCCATAACCATCTTGAATAATTCATTCACAGTTAGATTTTCAGGAAATCTCGCAATTTGAGGTAGATATGCAATGCGTTTTCTGTAGAGCCATTTTCCGATGACACCTTCACCATCAATTTTTATATCGCCCCTGTTAGGAACCACCATTCCGAGAATAGACTTGATCATGGTAGTTTTTCCGGAGCCATTTGGTCCAAGTATGGCGTAAACTCCCGGTTCCGTGAAATCGAGATTGATATCTCTCAGAACATGATTACGGCCAAATGATTTCGATAAATTGATGATTGACAGCATATTAATACGTTTACTCAGCATGATATTTTTCAGGGTTCAAAAACAGGCTTCATTCTGGGTTTGTTATCAATAACCGATGCCGGGGTGAAAAGTGGGCTGACTTTTTCTGAAAAATTGAGAATATCCACGAAGAGGCTGCGCAGCAGAATAATTGCTTCGGGGGTTTTACTGACCACAAAGGAAAACAATTTCATTGGACGGTGAGGAACATCTCCAACCCCATCGCGATCGAGATCGTAACCGCTGTAATCTGACCAGAAATTTCCATCGTACAGATTATCTTCTCCTGTGGTATGCACTGATACATCAAAACTATTTCCAAAAAAGTCATTGCCGACAAGGCTGTTCTTCTGACAACCGCCAGTCACTTTTAATGCCCAACCATTTTGAGAAAATACATTGTTCTTGTAAAGTAACCTGTTTGAGGTCTCAGCAAAAATTCCAATTGTATTTTCAGTAAAGTGGTTGTTTAGGATGAAGGAGTCATGTATTTCCTTAAGCAAAAGTCCATAGGAGGAAGGTCCCCAGTTTTTCGAGAAGGTGTTGTTGTACATATTGATGCGGCGGGAATACATAACCGCAACTCCAGCACCGTTCTTAGTAAAGACATTATAATAATAGGCGTTGTCGTTGGAGAACATAAAATGCAAACCGTAACGCACGTTTCTTTCACTGTGATTACCGGAAATAAGACTATTGTTTACAAATTCAAAATAGATTCCATCTCGATGACCTGCAACAAAATTATCGAGAAGTACTACCCTTTCGCAATACCACAGATGGATGGCATTTCCGCTTGTCGCCTCTGATTTGGCGACACCTTGGATGTGGTTGCGGCTGACCTCACCCTGGGAGGAATTCTGAAGGTAAATACCGAAAAATGTATTAACCAATTTGTTGTTGACTATAGTGAAAAATCTTGACTCTACAATACGTATGGCAGCCCGGTCCTCCACATGACTGACAGCGATATTCTGAAGTTGAAATCCTTCGATGGTTACATAATCAGCTTTTATAATAAAGATTTCGTTGCCATCCTTACTTTCAACAATGGCGTTGCCTTTGGCCATGAGAGTAAGACCTTTGTCTATAATGATTTTTGATTCTCTGTAAAAACCTTCATGCACAATTATGGTATCGCATTGTTCAGACGCAGAGATGGCCTCAGATATGGAAACAAACTGACAACCCTTGCATACTTCATGCACCTGGCAATAGGCAGGAGTAATGCACCAAAGCATAAGCATCAATGTGATAAGGCGTTTCACTCTTCTGTCAGTTATGATTAATTATTTCTTTCGAACAACTTTACCTGGCAAATCGCTCATTCAGTTCTTCCCAATTATATACTGTACCTTCCCTCTCACTTTGCATTTTCTCAGCGGAGCTCTTGTTTTTATAAGCTGATAAATTACCTCCCATCGGACTTGGTAGGTTTTCAGAAACCAAATAAAAGCATGTATCAGCTCCCAGCCAACCTCTCCCTTCGTTGTAATCGACCACCAATTTGAGGGGAAAATTCTTGTCGGAATGTTCATAAAGGTACATCACCATGCATTCAATAGCGTCAAACTTAAAAGCCTTACCTTTTGTGTTGACTACTTCAGCAGCAAATGGATGGTCCACAATGGTCATCAGACAATGAGCGCATACATCAGTTCCAAAAGTAATTGGGCGGGGCTTGGGATTACATCCACCCAAAAAAGAACTTAGAAGGAAAATCAAAAAGAGGCGATTCATGACTTTTCTTGTTTAACTTTCAACCAGATTGAAAAACTTCCAAGGATAAAAGTAAGAACGATCAGCCAACCTCCGGTTGCAGGCCAGGATTTGGCCAAAAAATTTAACAACAGCTTGTTTCCTACCAAAGGTGGCTGATAAGCCATCCCGGGAATTTTAATGGGAGCAGTTGGATCGAGATTGTGTCCGTAATCATATCCCCACAAATAAAAATCGTACATACCCAGTACGGCTAAAATTGCCAATAATACCATCCAACTAACCCAAAGCCATTTGCGGTTGCTTAGCGCCAGTGCCATCCCTAAGACCGACATAATGGTAATTACAATCGGGAAATATTTTAACTCTGGAATGGACTCCGGTTCTATTTTTTTCATCCCCACATAGTGATTGAGGATATTGATATTTTGAAGGGTTCCGGGTTCAGTCCCGTTGATTTTATTTATCCAAATAAACATGGTAACACCTGATGGATACTGCGGTGCAATCAGGGTTATTTTCCACATGGGAAACAAAAACAAAGAGAGAAGTAATAAGGCAGAGATAAAAAATAAAGCCTTGGGTAAGGATTTCATGCTAAGTGAATTTATTCCGAGAAAGGAAAAAAGGCGGCAACATCCAAAATCCCGAAAATGAAAAAGATCCTCAGCAAAATACCAGTCGAAATGCTGCCGCCATTGCATTGAATTCGCGTATAAAATCAAAGAAGAAGCAGCATAATAATATAATTATAACTGCTGCTCCTTCTGTAAGTAATTTTAGGAAGTAGGCTTAGAGCCCAACCAACCTTTTACTGGAATTGAAGACCCAGCTGCTGAAACACGGATATAACCTTGCATCTCCTGGTGCAGTGCAGAGCAGAAGTCAGTACAATAGAAAGGATAGATTCCGGGTTTCTTTGGTTCCCAAAGCAGGGTTTCTGTTTGACCAGGCATAATCAACAATTCGGCATTATTGGCCCCCATTACTGCGAAACCGTGTGGAACGTCAAAGTCTTGCTCCAGATTGGTCACATGGAAATACACTTTATCGCCCACTCTTATTCCTTCAATATTATCAGGATTGAAGTGACTTCGAATAGTTGTCATATAAACACGCACGACATTTCCCTGGCGCACCACCCTGGCTTCCGATTCAGATTTGGTGGCGTGTGGGTGTTTGTTTTCATCCAGCTTGAAGAACTGTACTGATTTTGGTTTAACACGGTCGGCTGAGATACCTTGTGCATAGTGTGGTTCGCCTACAGTCGGGAAGTCAAGGAGCAGTTTCATTTTGTCCCCTGAAATGTCAATCAATTGAGCCGATTGGGTCAATTCAGGTCCAGTCGGCAGATACCTGTCCTTTGTAATCTTATTCAGAGCAACCAAATATTTGCCCTGAGGCTTCTTGCTGTCTCCTCCTGGAATCATCAAGTGCCCTATTGAATAATAAGTTGGTATTCTGTCAACAACCTCCCAGGTTCCAAGTTTCCACTTAACAACTTCAGAAGTGATGAAGAATGATGTATAACCAAATCCTTTGCCATCAAATTCTGTGTGTAGAGGACCAAGGCCACCTTCTTTGACAACGCCGGCAATTACTTGGTCGTAATTCAGCACAGGGATACCAGCTTTCTCACCGTCAAAAGCTTTGCTTTCAATGGCCTTAAGCATGTTGTCAAAGGAGTGTACTGTAATATCTGAGGATAGTTTTCCTGAACCAACGATATATTGACCAGATGGGTCAACATCTACGCCGTGTGGAGACTTTGGAGTTGGAAGGAAATAGACCATGTCAGGGCACTCTGAAGGAATCAGAACTTTTACATTGGTTATCGTGGTTGAAGTTGCAGTTTGCGTTGACTCATCAAAATAGTTGTGAAGATAACTGGTTGGGAAGTCCTTGGCTTTTCCCTGAGCCAGATATTCTTCAGCCTTTTTCCAGTTGATGGCAGCAATAAAGTCTTTATCATTTTGTGAAGCGGTGACTTCAAGTAAAGAATTTTTCTCTTCAGTATTGTATGATGTGAAGAAAGTCCAACCATGTGACTTATTCTTCCCGGAGTGAGCTAAGTCATAATTGTAACCCGGCATCAAAATCTGGAAAGCTACATTCATCTTGCCTGTTTCAGGGTCTACTTTAATGAACGTAAGTGAACCTTTGAAATTCTCAGCATAACTCTCAATGTCTACGTCTTTGTTGGGAATAGGAACTGAAAAGCGAGTACCAGCCACCACGTATTCAGTGTTCTCAGTAGTAAAAGGAGAGCTGTGGTTACCACCGCTATTGGGAATTTCAATAGTTTCTACGGTCTCGAAAAGACCTAGATCAATCCGCGCCACACGGGGAGTGTTGTTGCCGTTAATGAAAATCCAACGTCCGTCTGATTCGCCATTGGTCTTGGAAAGTACCGGGTGGTGAGCATCATCCCAGGGAATGAAACCGTAAGATGTATTCAATAGTGGTTTGGTTTCTTCATTGAAGCCATATCCTTTTTCAGGATCCACCGAAAATACAGGAACAACTCTTAAAAGACGACCAGATGGCAGACCATAAACCCCGATCTGTCCGCTGAAACCACCTGACATGAATCCATAGAATTCATCGTGTTGTCCGGGAGGTACATACACTGCAGAGGCGGCATCTCCTCCTAGTGCACCACCTTTGTTCTGGTTGCAGGAAGTTATGCCAATGCCAGCAAAAATTACCACTGCCAACCAGACGAAATGTAAATGCTTTGCAAAGTTTTTCATAATCCAATTGTTTTGATATTAAAGGTAAGGGCTAAATAGGGATCCACCTTTACAGCCCGATACATCTTAAAGCGTTCTAAAATATTCCAGAACAGCCCTTGCCTCTTCCTGTGTCAGATTCTGGTTTGCCATAGGTGACCCATTGTATTCAATCAAAAGAGCTTTGGCATCTGGGTCTTCCTTAACCATCTGTTCAGGATTCAGAATCATGTTCATAATCCACTCAGGCGACCTTTTTGCAAGGATGCCCTGAGGAGCTGGGCCAATAAATTTCTCAGTAGGTTTGTGACAAGCAGTGCACATCTTTTTAAAAACTTCCTCACCTTTGGTAGCCATTGCCTGGTCAATTTCGGGTGCCATGATTACTTCTTTGATTGGACCAATGCCCTTGTTTGCCAGAGGATCGGCCTCGTCAGCCAACATGGATGTTGGTTTGGCACCAGAAGTAGTTTCAGCACTGCTGCCTCCGCAAGCGTAGAAAAAGAAAAGCAGAAAGGAAAGAAGACTTAATGATAGTAACTTCATCGTACTTAGTAATTTACTGATTGATAAATATGTTATTTCGGATAATTTTGTCTTTTATTACGCAAAGGTGTAAAAAAGTCGATGAATTCGAAGAAAATCTTTCACATTTATGTAAATGACTTTTGTCACTTCCGTTAACAGATTTAACCAAGTCATTTGTATCGTTGTCATTTAATTTTACCCGGTATGTTTTCCAAATCATGTGAATACGCATTAAGAGCAACTCTTTATCTCTCCTCCAAATCTGATCCTGAGCAAGTTATAGATGTAAAGCACATTGCTGAATCACTCAATATTCCCCAGCCGTACCTGGCGAAGATTTTACAAAAACTATCAAGAAATCACTTGATTTCCTCTATCAAAGGCCCAAATGGCGGTTTCTTTTTGACCCAGGAAAATCTAAAAACTACTGTGTTGGAAATTGTTGAATGTATTGACGGCGACTTGACTTTGAGAACATGTATTATGGGATTGCCAAATTGTTCCTCAGAGAAACCCTGCCAATTGCACACAGATGTACTTGCTTTCCGGGATGGACTCAAGAACGCTCTTGCCAGGAAAACAATAGATTCATTTTCATCGCAACCCTAATGATTTCGGATAAATTTCCTGGAAAAGAAATCATTCTTTGCAAATCTACATAAGAGTCTGTTAATCAATTGAAAATTCGCTGCTGATGCAAATCAATGGTACAACTGACCTTAGTCATAATAGATACCTAAACAGTATGGTACTTTTGAATCGCTTTCAACAGCATTCTTTGTCAAGAATTAATGCTTTTCAAAGATGCTTTAAAAGCTAACAGGGTTTTTTGGTCACATAGGTTAGTTATCATTAAAACCGTCAGGACGCAAGTTTTGACGGTTTTTTTATTCGTCCTGTTTATAGAAATACACATTGAAAATTTAATTTCAAGCCTTATGGTTTCTCAATTACTTATGTTGGTTTAGGAGGTTGAGGGAGTTTAGACAAAGTCAGCAATGCTCCATCTCAACTTCCTAAACTTTCTCAATCTTATTTGGACAGTATAATTTTCAAAACGATTATCAATAAATGCAAATTCTCCACTATTTACCAGGAGTTCTTTTATGAATTCTAACCAGCACTTGTTATATTTGTTACTATACTGAACATACTGAGTAACAATTGCATTATGGACCGGATCTTATTCCCAACAGACTTCTCTCCGGCATCAGAAAATGCTTTCTCCTTTGCCTTAAAGCTTGCCGAGGTATTATCCTCCCAATTGGATATTATACACGTTTACAGACTGCCTGTGGTTGATGCAACCAATGTACCTCCGGACTATCTGGGGCAGCTTTTTGATGAAAAGAGAACGCATATCGGTGAACAGCTCAGAACCTTTACTGAAAGTGCACCGGAGAACCTAATCAATTCCCTTGAACCTGTTCATGGAGTTTTTGTGCCGGAGGAGATTGCTGCTTTTGCTGAAAAACAAAACAGCCGTTTGATTGTAATGGGAACCAGGGGTGAGCACCTTTCGAGGTTTGAAAAATTCATGGGTAGCATAACTTCAAATACTCTTGAAATTGCAAAATGTCCGGTAATTGCAGTGCCATTTGAATGCAAATGGGGAGGCATAAAGAAAATCGCCTACGCTACCAATTTGCTTATAGAGGAGAAATCTGCCCTGGAAAAAGTCCGTAGCTTATCAGCGGATTTAAAAGCAACTCTTGAATTTGTACATATTGAAACAGACCCCAATATTGGACAAATGAAGGATAAACTTACTCTTCAACATTATCCATTTCCAGGAATCGATTTAAAAGTAGTAAACAGTCCATCTGTTTTGGAAGGTCTTAATACCTACATCGAGGATAAATCAATTGACCTACTTGCCATGTTTGTGCCAAAGCGCACCTTTTTGGACAGGTTGTTCCACCGCAGCTTGACAAAGAAAATGGCTTTCCAAAGTAAGACTCCCTTACTTGTATTTCGCCAACATTTAAGTGACCAAGAGGAGTAAGATTACTTAACTAAAAGAAATAGCTGACTAAGGTGAAAGGATTATTCTTCGCTGTAATTTTCAGTCGATTGGTCGTATTCAACAGGTGAATTAAAGCAATATGAAAGCAAATCGTGGCTGGTAACGATACCCATAAGTTTGCCTTCTTCAACTACAGGCAGTGCATGGAATTGGTTGGCGAGGAAAATATCGGCAGCAAGTCCGATTGAGTCATCCGGCTCAACGTTAACCGGGTATTCTGTCATTATATCCTTAGCTTTTAGTTGGTCATAGGTTGCCAAATTTTGATCCAATCCTCTTTTGGATAAAACATATCCAACCTTATAATAATCCTCCCTGCTAATGATACCTTTCAACATTCCGGATTCACCTACCACTGGCAGATGGTGGAAATCGTTGCTTTCAAAAATGCTCTTTATGTATTTCAGGGAAGCCTCTGGTGCAACTGTAATCAGTTCAGAAGTCATGATATGGTGGATGGCAAGGTTTGGATTCATGTTTTCAGCTAATTAGGTTATTGATTTGACTTAAAAATACCTTCTCAAAATTGGCACTTAAGTGACTCATATCATTGAGAGCTGTGATTTCAATCAAATTAAGTCTTTGAAACTTAACTTGTCTAATCTTTTTAAAATTTGCGTTGTTTAGTCAAGCATTAAAAAAGAAACAACAGTTAATAATGTAAAACCTGGTGAACTAAAAGGCCTCTATTTTTGCCTTAGCCTACCACCAAAAATAGTAATAAAATGACCAATATCAAACCACTCAAAAGTCTAATAATTGGCTCTGGCCCTGCAGGCTATACTGCAGCGATTTATGCTGCCAGAGCTGGAATGGAGCCCATCCTTTTTACGGGTCCAGAGCCAGGAGGACAATTGATTACCACCAATGAAGTTGAAAATTATCCCGGATATCCTAACGGAATCATGGGCCCTGAAATGATGGAAGAATTCAGGCAACAGGCAGAACGCTTTGGCACAAAAGTTATTTATGAGAAAATTTCAAAAGTAGATTTCAAAACAGGCAAAAACTATCACACTGTGTGGACTGAAAGCGGAGAGGCGTATAACGCACACACTATTATTATTTCAACAGGTGCCTCCGCCAAATATCTTGGCCTACCCAGTGAAAAAACATTTATGAATAAAGGCGTGAGTGCCTGTGCAGTTTGTGACGGATTCTTCTATCGCGGAATGGAGGTAGCTGTTGTTGGAGGCGGTGACACAGCAGCAGAAGAAGCAACTTACCTCGCCAAACTTTGTCCCAAAGTTCATTTGCTCGTACGCAGGGATGAATTAAGAGCTTCCAAAATAATGCAGCAAAGGGTGTTCAAATCTCCAAACATAGAAGTTCATTGGCACACCGAGACCGATGAGGTTTTGGGTGATGACAAAGTGACAGGAGTCCGGGTTTTCAATAACCAAACCGGAGAAAAACAAGTGATACCAGTTAAAGGATTCTTTGTTGCAATTGGCCACAAGCCCAATACTGATATCTTCAAAGGATTTCTGGATATGGATGAAACGGGCTACCTGATTGCCAAACCAGGCACCTCACATTCCAACATTCCAGGTGTTTTTGTGAGTGGAGATGCTCAGGACAAAGTTTACAGACAGGCGGTCACAGCCGCAGGCAGTGGCTGTATGGCAGCCTTAGATGCCGAAAGGTATCTTGTTGAAATGGATATTGAATAGTTTAGATAAAAAGGTGACTGGGTCAGGTGCCTCAACAATGCCTTAATCCAGTCATTCAGTCCCTCACAAAAAGGTCTGCGAATTTAAAAGCCTTCCCATCGAAAAGTCCCAAATCACTAAGTTTAAGTTCGGGGATAACCAGCAAGGCCATAAACGAAAGCGTCATAAATGGCGCTTTCATTGAGCAACCAAGTTTGTCCTTCACAAATTTGTCGATTTCACTATAAGAAGCACCCACTGAATATCCATCTGCATCACTCATGATGCCAGCAACAGGAAGTGGAAGCACTTTATGATGACCATTTCCGTCAACAGCGCTAATTCCTCCTTTATTTTCAATGATTAAATTAACTGCCTGGCAGATCGAATCATCGTCAACCCCAACCACCAAAATGTTGTGGCTGTCATGGCCTACGCAGGATGCCAAGGCTCCCGTTTTCAAGTTGAAGTTGCTAATAAATGCAATTGATGGCTGAGTATTGGAGTAACGGTTGACAACACAAAATTTCAAGACATCTTTCTCAAGGTCAGAGACGACTGTTTTATCGACAACTTTTGCTGGTGCTATTTTGTAGCCAGTAACAATTTGCCCTTCTAATGCCTGTATAACTTTCATTTTGAGGTCTGATCCCTGCAAATGCCAATTTGGAATAGTACAAATGAAATCTGACGGTTTTTTTTGCGATGTATTAAAATGGTTCACCGGTTCACAGTCGGCTTTAGCAATAAGTGTTTTCCCTTTTTCAGCAACCAATTTTCCTCCAATCCAAGTTTGGTCAATACTGAAGTTTGCAAGGTCCCGTGTAATGATAAAGTCTGCGGGGTCTCCGGGCCTCAGCAACCCAACCGGAAGATTGTAATGAAGAACCGGATTCAAACAAGCCGCCCTCAGCACGTCAAATACTTCACAACCTTTTGCTATAGCCCGTGCTACCAAAGAATTGATGTGCCCAACCGCTAAGTCATCAGGATGTTTGTCATCACTGCAAAACATAATTTGATCCGGGAATTCATCCAGCAATGGGATAAGCACATCAAAGTTGCGGGCTGCACTACCCTCCCGTATCAGGATTTTTACTCCAAGACGGGCTTTTTCCAACCCTTCTTCATAGGAAAAACATTCGTGATCGGTTGTAATTCCGGCGCCAAAGTATTTTTCCGCATCAGGCCCGGTTACACCAGGAGCATGTCCATCAATAGGTTTTCCTTTGACTTTTGCAAAGCTCAATTTCCTTAAAACTTCCGGATCATCGAAAATAACTCCGGGATAATTCATCATTTCTGCCAGATAATAAATACGGTCATCATTTAACAATTCCCGAACTCCTTCGGAATCGATGACGGCTCCAGCAGTTTCAAAAGTGGTGGCAGGCACACAGGACGGCGCCCCAAAATGAAATTTAAATGGAGACTGAGCAGCGTTTTCGAGCATAAAATAGACACCGTCCTTTCCCAACACATTGGCTATTTCATGAGGATCTGACACTGTGGCAACTGTTCCGTGAGTTACCGCCATCCTGGCAAATTCAGTAGGAACCAGCATGGAGCTTTCAATATGTACATGAGCATCAACAAACCCGGGAAGAATGTAGTCCAGACTGCTCCCCTCCAGTTTTTGAACATCATTAATAATACCGTTTTCAATAGTTACCTCTGCGAAATAAACCCGGCGCTGAGGCAGGTCCATCAAATTTGCTCTTATTTTCATTTGACTGTTTTGCCTTAAAGATAGTGAGTACCTCTTTTATCCAAAAAATTAATCTAATATCTGATTAAGCGATGGAAAAGAGGTTCCATGAAGCACGGAATTCTGTGTTTTTTATTAAACAAATAAAACCATATTGTTTTCTAAGAGTAAACACATTGCTATATTGCCATCCAATTTGTGTTAAATGTAGTCTGGCTCACGATAAAATCTCAATCTTTATGACCCCGCTTCAAATAACTCTTGTTTTTCTGGTTCTTGGTTTCTTAATAGGTTACATGGTAGCCTGGTTAATAGCCAAATTGAAATTCAATCAACATTTCATAAGAAAGGACGAGGTAGATAAACATTATGTTCATCGCAGCTTGTATGAAGAATTACAGGCCTCCCACCAAGCCCTTTTAGAGGATGGATTGCGAAAAGACCAAACCAGAATTGACCTGGAAAAGAATCTGACCGCTCTGGAAAGCGACATGAAACACCTTAATGAAAAAATGAAACAATGGGCTGAGGAATTTGAATTGCAGAGAAAAGCAGCGCGTACAGAGTTTGAAAACGTAGCCAATAAACTGCTCCAGGAGAAAGCAGAATCATTTACTCAAAAAAATGAGAAAAAAATAAACGATTTGTTGCAACCTCTCCATCAAAAAATAAGGGAGTTTGGTCAAGACATCAAATCACACTTTTCAGATGAGGCAAAAGACATAGTATCCTTGAAAAAGGAAATCGAAAACCTTCGGGACATGAATACCAAAATCAGTCACGATGCCCAAAATCTTGCAGCGGCACTGAAAGGAGACTCTAAAATTCAGGGAGATTGGGGAGAATTCCAGCTAGAACTGGTGCTCGAAAAATCAGGACTGGTTAGAGACACGCATTACCAGGTGCAACCCTCATTTAAAGATGCCAATGGACATGACAAGCGCCCGGACTTCATTGTCAATTTACCAGAAGAGAGACAATTGATTCTGGATAGCAAAGTTTCGCTGAAATCTTATGAAGCCTACTTCAATTGCGACGAAGACGCTAAGAAAGAAAAAATGTTGAAACTACACGTTGAAAGTCTTCGCTCTCATATCAAAGACCTCAGCAACAAGAATTATCCTCAGCTTTATCAGATCAACTCTCCAGATTATGTGCTGATGTATGTCCCAATAGAGCCTGCATTATGGTCGGCTCTTCACATAGATACCAAGCTCTATTTAGAAGCATTGGATAAGAACATCATACTCGTAACCACTTCAACCCTATTGGCCATTCTGCGAACCGTGGCCTTTACATGGCAACAAGACCGGCAAAGTAAAAACGTACAGGAGATTGCTCGTCAAAGCGGAATGCTTTACGACAAGTTTGTGGCTTTCATTGAAGATCTCCGCGAAATAGGTGCAAGGTTGATTCAAGCACAAAATGCATTTAACAGTGCCATGAACAAGATTTCTGATTCCAAAAAGTATGGCGATACGCTGGTTGGCAGAGCGGAAAGAATCCGGGAATTGGGTGCCAAAACCACCAAATCACTTCCTCAGGAATTGCTTCAACTCGGTGAGGAAGAATATGGCAATTCCTGATTACAAAACGATTTAATCGTATTCCTTATGCTTAAATGACGGCCATTCAGTGCATTTATCTCCTCTGTTGTACACATTTTTCTCTTCAAAAAGACTCTTTTGGCTTCGTATTTGTAATATTTTATATGTGTTCCACCATCTGTGGAAATTAGCAAGTAATAATCCACAAACGAGTTTATACATGAAGAGGATCAGCGTTTTTGTAGTACTGGTATTTTTAGGTTCTCCTCTCTTTGCTCAGTATTTTGAAATTGGGTCTTATGCTGGCGTATCCAATTACAGTGGTGAACTGAGCGAAAACAAGATCGCCATGCAGGAATTCAACCCTATGTTGGGCGTTTATGGCAAATTCAACGCAACGCCCCTATTGTCTCTTAAAGCTTCCATTTCCAAAGGCGGTATCAGTGGCAACGATAAGAATGCCCAGTCGACAGCTATTAGAAACAGAAACCTGAATTTCAGAAGTGATGTGGTTGAATTTGCACTAACCAGTGAGGTTAATTTATCACCTTTCAACATTCGGGAAAACAAGACCGGTGTTCCATACTTCTTCTCCGGAATTGCAATAACTCATTTCAACCCAGAAGCACAAATGCGAGGCTCCTGGTATGAATTGCAGCCATTGAGAACTGAAGGCAACAAATATTCGCGAACGACATTGGCCGTTCCATTCGGATTGGGAATGAAATTTAACCTGACCTACAAACTTAACTTTGGATTTGAAGTTGGCGCACGGATGTCATTCAGTGATTATCTGGATGATGTGAGTGGAACCTATCCTGATATACTTGGACTGAGGCTGACGAATCCTGAGACTGCCGTATTTGCATACAGAACCCCTGAGGTAACTGGCACATTTGGTCAAAATCCGGTTGGTCTTGACAGAGGTAACTCTGAAAATAATGATTGGTACTTATTTGGTGGAGTGACGGTTTCAGTAAATCTGACCGACAAATACGGATTGGACTTTGATCCACAATACAGCTTATTTAAGGACACCTGGAAAAAGTCCAATAAAAAACTACCAAAGAAGAAAATGACCCTTGGGGAGAGAATTAAAAAAATGGTAAGAAGAAATCAAATGACCCCACAAGTCAAGAAAATAATGAAATAAGACAACTTCAAGCCTTTCAAGGAGGAGGTGCCGTTAGGTACCTCCTTTTAAGTTTCAGCACGCTCCAAATCTCTCGGCCAATACAGTTTTCCTGAATTCAAATATGACAAGCACTTTTTGCCTTATCCAAGTGTATGGAGCAATGTTCCCAAAACCCCGAAGGGAAGTTTATAATCAACAATATCAGTCATTTCAACCCCAACTTCTATTTCACGAAAATGGTGTTGATGATGCCAAATTGCATATGGACCCACCCTTTGTTCATCAATAAAATACCTCTTGTGCTGAATGTGTGTAATTTCAGTAACCCACCGTAATGGGATAACCAAAACAGGCCTGACAAAATACTCTATGAAAATCCGTTGATACATTTCTGAAGGAAGTTCAGTTCTGGGTACGAGATTTAATTCCTTTGGTGTATTGCAGCCAGATTAGAAGGATTAGAAAAAAAATCGTATGCTGCATCCAGGGAAATAGGTAGTTTTTGAGTAGTTACAAGTCGATGCATTCTGTTTAAAATTAGGGTTATTTACAATTCTCGAGGGCAGTTCTAACCATGTCGTGCTTTACAATTTCGTAATCGTTGCCCCAGGCAGTGTTGATGTAGTTGATAATGTTGGTTATTTCAAAATCAGTTAGTTGGGTGTTCGGTAGCATCTCGCCCCTGTAGGTCCACCCGTTTACAACTACTTCTCCTTTCATACCTTTTCTGATGATGCAGGGTAGCTTATCCACATTATCCCGGACATAATCTGCACCTGCCAATGGGGGAATCACGCCTACGAGACCCGTCCCGTCGTCCATATGGCAATTTGCACAGAAATTTTTATACAGAATCCTTCCATGCTCGTACACCTCGCCCTGACAGGATACCTGCGTATACACTAAAAGAACTATCAGAATAAAACTGAAAAAGAGTAATAACGGGGTCCTATTTTTCATTCAGCAACTTCTCTATGTCCTTGATAAAACGAATAACATCTTTCTCATCAGTACCATCGCAGTAAGACCGGATATGCCTATTCTTGTCGACCAGAATCAAGCGGCCGCTATGGTCGAAGCCACCCGGTGCTTCCGGATCCTCCATAGCTATGCTGAAATAATCATCCGCTATAGCGTAAATGATGTCTTTTTCCCCAGTGACGAAATGCCATTTAGGCGCTGAAACTCCAAGATTATAGGCATAGTTTTTCAAAGCTCCCACAGTATCACGTTTCGGGTCAATTGAATGTGCGAGTAGCGACAACCTGTCATCGTTTTGAAAATGGTCATGCAACATCAGCATGGACTTTGTCAGTTTAGGACAGATGGTCGGACATGAAATAAAGAAGAAATCAGCTACATACGCTTTTCCCTCAAAAGTGGCATTGGTAACAATTTGACTGTCCTGGTTTATAAATGAAAAATCCGGAATGGTGTGATAAACTGTATCTCCGTCCACAAAGTCCCGCTCCCCGAGTATTGGAAGTGTTTTGGAGGAATATTGACATGAAAAAAACAGAACCAGAATTGGGAGAACCATGAGACCAGGTATGTTCTTTTTCATCTTTAAGTTTGGTTAGAGTTATCAGAGTAAAGATTGAACAGGTGCCTAACACCAAAAAGGTCAATTAGTTGAATCCTTTTTTGAATTAGACTCCAGGAATTTAGTACCTTTTTCTATGCTGGTCAATATGTTTGATTTTACCTGAATGACCTTTTGTTTTTCAGCATCGAGGTAAGCCATAATTTCAAAGTGGGTTTTGCTATCGCGCAATCTTTGTGGCTGCGTAAACTGATTCATCCAACTCATCATTCCTTCATCTGCAGCCTCTAATGCGGCAATAATTGCCCCTGCTTCCAAAAGCAATTCCGAAGCAATTACAGTGGTGTCCTGGATTATCTCCTTCATTTCCCGTTGAATCCGGTTTACTTCCGACATCCTTGGCATTACTTCATCGTGGATTACCATAATGCTATCTCTGAGCAAATCCTGATTTTTTTCATCACTTAGTTGTTCAGGGGCACAACCCCGGCTGATAAAAAATGCCATCGCGCTAAGGATTGTTAATCCGGCTAGTATTTTACTTTTCAACATAGACTAATAATTTTATCAATCAGGAAATAGCTATTCTTCTGTCTGCCCCGGTTAGGACATTATTCAATGTTTCGACAGCTTTTTCCCAACTGTATTTGTTTTTTACGAATTCTAAACCATTTTGACCCATCGACCTACAAAGGTGGTCATCGAGAAGCAGCACTTTTATTTGCTCGGCAAACTCTATTGCTGAATCTGCTATCAAAATTTCTTCTCCCTGTTTGGCGCCAATAGCTTCATTGACCGAAGTCGTAGTGATACATGGTATTCCCATAGCCATTGCTTCGAGTATCTTATTTTGAAGGCCAACAGCCAATAGTATTGGAGCTACAAAAATTCTGGCTGATGCATATGAAATTCTGATGTCAGGTACAAAGCCTTGTACTGCCACGCCTTTGCCTTTCAGATTGAGCACTTCTTTTGCAGGTCTTGCCCCGGCAATCAACACTTTTAATCCAGGCAAACTGCTTTCGAGGGATGGAAGAATCTTTTTCACCAGAAAGCGGGCTGCTTGTATATTGTTGTAATAGCCAAGATTGCCAATAAATCCAATATCGTATTCCTTTTCTACATCAAAACGGGGTTGGTAATAATCAGTGCTAACTCCATTCGGTACACAACTAATGCTGGATTTCTGTCCAAATTCCAGATTGGCTTTATCCTGACCTGAAATAATGCAATGGGCTTGAAAGTTTCCGAAAACCGATTCTTCAAAAACTGCTACTTTTTGGGCTTCCCAATTCAATAAAAGCCGGATAGGAAAGAGAGATTGAGCTGCCAACTTTTTTGTCCAATGCGAGAAATTATCCATATAGTCCAGAGTTTTGTCTTGTTGGATATTTTCAGCATATCGGGCAGTCCTGATTAATTGGAAGTAAACATGGTCTGGGTTCTCCCCTCGCACTATTTCATCAAATTGACTGTGCAAGGATGAATCGTAAAAAAGTGCAACCTGAATGGGCATTTTACCAAAAATGGAAACAAAAACTGATTTTATGGTTCCCATCAGACTTTGGTGAAGAACATAAATCTTAGAGCAATAACTTTTCAAGTGTTTCCTTTCATCATCCGATATATTGAATCGACTGAGGGCACATAGTACCAATTCATGATGCCTTGACAAAAGCCTGATCTGATGAAACAACCTCAATTTGTCACCCTTTTCCAATGGATACGGAAACCTGGATGTGAGCACAAGAATTTTCAAGTTATGAGCTTTTGATAGCAGGTGATAAGTGATTGGGCAATGGCTTTTTTATCGAAATGTTGCCTGATAAAATCCCGTGCTTTTTTACCGGTTTGGGTCATTTTATCATCAGATGTCAGACTCCTGAGTTGGTCAATGAATTCGACTCTATCATTGAAAACAAATAACTCTTGTCCATTTTTTGCTTTGATGCCTTCCAGTGCTAAAGGGGTTGCAAACACTACCCTACCCAAAGCCATGGCTTCAAGGACTTTTACCTTAATACCACTTCCGGAGAATAATGGTGCTATCATAAGAGAATGTTGATTCATAAATACCTTGGCATTGCCCACTTCGCCATGGAAGATGGCCAAGGCGGAGATTTTGCGACTTAACCAAAGTGGCGCATTTTTCCCTGCAATATGTAATTCACTTTGAGGAAAAGCCTCTTTAATACCAGGCCAGACTTCTTCAATGAACCAAAGGATTCCTTCCTGATTCGGAAGCCAATCCAATGCACCAATAAATCCAATACTCAATGGGAATCCAAGGGTACTCCAATCGGGGTTATAGTCTGAAAGGTCAAGACCAACAGGTGCAACGGTGCTTTTGCCATCAAAACCTAATTGAGTAAAAGTCTCAAGATCTTCGGAAGTAATAGCCACTAATGCATCAGCTGCTTTTACAGTTTCCATCTCAAAATCCCGGAGTTTGTCAATTTGAGTTTTTAAATACCATTTCCTGAAACCAAATCCCGAATTGTTCTGAATACGTTGCCAGATTTTGTGTTCTACATTATGGGTGCGAACGGCGATCCTCGCTGTGCTGTACTTACGAATCAAAGAAATATAATGCCCGAGGTATGTCGTCTCCAACTGAACGATATCATAAGACTCATTTTGAAGTAACCCTGCCAACTTATTGGCAAATTCCTGCGATTGGAATCGGGATAGCATATAAGATTCACCCCTTATCATAGCTATTATAGCTTCGCCTATTTTAAGCCTGTTATCAACTTCTACCGTGCAAATACTCCTGAAATGATTGTAATCTGGGGGTAATTCCTCCATCACAAAATAATGCTTGCTCGTATTCATAGCCAGCAATGAAACTTCACATCCATTTTCTGTCAAGGCACGGCTCAGATAAGTGACTGCGATGGGTTCGCCTTCTTTTAGTGGGAAGGGGAATTTTTTGGTAAGGATGAGAATTTTCATGATGAGCAAAAATAAAAATGTTGCCCACTAATGTCTATGGCAAATGCTAAAGATTCTCTAATAACAATCCTTATTTCTCTGCTCGGTCGGATTCCCCTGTCCAGGGTGGCGACACAATACACAGGAATTTTAATGAAGTATTTCCTTTATTTTCGACATGCTGCACACAGGAAGGAGGGACCAATACTGTATCACCAGCTTTTACTGGTTTTCGTATGGAATCTACTATGATAAAACCGTTACCCGATAAAAAATAATAAACCTCACTTCGCTCCATCAAACGATGAGGAAGGGACGATTTACCCGGCTCCAATTCGCCATGAGCCAGACTATAACTCATTTCTACACGGTCATTTAATGGATGCAGAATTTCCCGGATTAATGTGTGGTCATTGGCAAGAAACTGCTCAACCGCTTCCGTTTGTTTGAAAATCATAATCTGGATTTTATGAAAATGAAAAAGCGATACAGGGGTTATTCCGGTATCGCTTTTCACCTGTAATGTGTTAAATATCAGAGTAGTTTTTTCAAGGTTTCCTCTATCTGTTCGGCACCTCTAAGGTTCAGCGCGGCTATTTTGCCATCTCTGTCAATCATGAAAGTGCGGGGAATGCTACTAACTCCATAGAGTTTAGCCGGGGCACAGTCCCATTTCTTTAGATCGCTAACGTGATACTCCCAGGTAAGTCCGTCGTCAGCAATGGCCTTTTTCCAGCTTTCTTTTGCTATTCGCATGCTCTCCTTCAGTTGAGCAGGATCACCTGCCAGCATAGCTGCCTGACTATCATCTACGCCATCCAGGGAAACACTGAATACGGTGAAGCCTTTATTTTTATAGCGATTATAAACTTCCACCACATTGGGATTTTCGTAACGGCAAGGGCCACACCAACTTGCCCAAAAATCAAGCAATACAATCTTACCTTTCAGTGAGGAAAGAGAATAATTTTTTCCAGAAGGATTGGGCAAAGTAATATCGGGAGCATCTTTTCTGGCTGAAGGGTCATCAACAAAAGTGTAACCAGAGGGATTACCCACTGAGGAAGCTAATGATTGAATTTGTCCCAGGAGTGTGGTATAATCCTGAGCATAGGTAGAGTTGGGATACTTCTGAAAAACTTTATCTGCAGCTGCCTGATGGAGATCTAAACCGGAAGGATCAGTTCCGACTGCCTGCACCGTAATAAGCATTCCAATAAGTGGATTAGTACAATTGTTAATGACGTTTCTTATATCCTCAACTGTAGGTTGCCTCGATATCAATTGTTGAATTGTCGTGAGGTATTCCATTGAAGTGGCTGAGCCGGTAACTTCGTAGATATAGGAACTCATCTGCGCCAAATTTCCTTTCACTTCGACTTTACGCTCAGAACCGTCAAATATCAAAGTGATATACTGTTCGCCTACTTTTAGTCTGTAAAGTCCTTCTGATAATACTTCGGGGAAATTCAACTTGAATTCACCAGAACTGGAAATCTGGTCTTTCGCCAGTATCAAATTTGGGGTAGTTTGCAACAATCCTGTTTTTTCCAAGCTAACCTGAAGGTTAGTTGCACCCTGCAGGCTTCCTTTCACGGTAAGACCTTTACCGTTGTCACTTCCACACCCTGCTGCAAAAATTGCAGCCACAAACACAACAAAAAAGAATAATCGGATTTTCATGTTCAGAGAATATGGTTTACTTAATTAGTTATCAATGATTTCGCCAAGCGTATTTTCATGTACTGACTTCCATCCTTCTACACTTCCGAAATTTGTGTCATTTATGAGAACGTCCAGCCCAAAAACTTCGCCAAGTTTAGTGAAGGAAACGTTGTTGTTAATCAAATAGTTTTGAAAAGCATCGTCTTGATCAGGTGCAATTGTCACAATAACCCGGCTCTGTGATTCACCAAAAAGGAAGCAATCCTTTCTGTAAGTATCAACAGTTTCTATATTGAATCCCTTGTTTCCGGCAATGGCACACTCCATTAAAGATGTAAAAAGTCCACCATCCGAAACGTCATGAGCTGATTTTATCATCTGTTGCCTGATCAGTCTTTTGATGTGATTTTGTATTTCAAATTCTTCTTGCAAGTCAAATCCCGGTACAGGGGAATACTGAACATTATGAATTACGCGCAGATACTCCGATGAACCAAGATCATTATCGGAATTACCGAGCATATAGATGAAGTCACCCTCATTCTTGAAGTCGAGAGTTGTGTGTAATTCGGGATTTTCTATGATACCCAACATCCCGATGGTCGGCGTGGGGTAAACAGGTTCGGTTTTGTCGCCAACCTGCGACTGGTTGTAGAAACTAACATTTCCACCTGTCACCGGGGTTTCGAATTTCCGGCAGGCATCACCCATCCCCTTTACTGCCTGCACAAACTGGTAATAAACTTCTGGATTGTGAGGATTGCCAAAATTGAGACAATTGGTAATCGCAACCGGGATGCCCCCTGTACAGACAATGTTACGAGCCGCTTCTGAGACAGCTATCATAGCGCCTATTAAAGGATCTGCATAAACATAGGCGGGGTTGCAATCCACCGTTAATGCCAGTGATTTATTTGATTCTTTCAATCTTACCACAGAGGCGTCAGAAGGAGCATTTGTGGTCACACTATTGGTACGAACCATGCTATCGTACTGCTCATACACCCATCTTTTAGAAACAAGATTTGGTGATGAAAACAGTTTCTTTGCGGTGGCCAATAAGTCAGTGGGCTCCGGAACCTTCTTGATGTTATATGATTCAATATACTTGAAATAGTTAGGCTTTTTTGACTCACGGTTGTACACAGGGGCACCACCTCCCAGCACTAAGGATTCAGCAGGAACCTCGGCTACTTTTTCACCATGGTAGAAGTACTCCAGTTGACCGGTGTCAGTAACCTCGCCAATCTGCACACAGGTCAGGTCCCATTTGTCAAAAACCTGGAACAATTTCTCCTCTTCACCCAGTTTTCCAACTATCAGCATTCTCTCCTGACTCTCAGAAAGAAGGATTTCCCAATCTTTCATATTTGACTGTCGGGTTGGCACCAGGTCGAGATTAAGCCTCATTCCGGTGCCAGCTTTGGCACTCATCTCAGACGATGAGCAGGTTATCCCGGCAGCACCCATGTCCTGCATCCCAACAACAGAGCCAGTTTTTATTGCTTCCAATGATGCTTCCAGGAGGAGTTTTTCCTGAAAGGGATCTCCGACCTGTACAGATGGTAAATCTTCATGACTTTCTTCGTGCAAGTCAGCAGAAGCGAATGTCGCTCCGTGGATACCATCCTTACCAGTGAAAGATCCAACAATAAATACAGGATTACCTGGACCTTCGGCAGTTGCTGACACCATTTCACCATGTCGGAGTATGCCCACCGACATTGCGTTTACCAATATGTTTTGATTGAAACTTTCATGAAAAAAAACTTCACCAGCGACAGTAGGTACACCGAAACAATTACCGTAGTCGCCAATCCCTTTCACTACCCCTTTTACAAGTTTTTTGGTGTGAGAAAGTGCGGGATTTCCGAAACGGAGGGAGTTCAATGCTGCAATGGGCCTGGCACCCATTGTAAAAATATCCCGATGTATGCCACCAACACCAGTCGCCGCACCCTGATAAGGCTCAATAGCAGATGGGTGATTGTGCGATTCTATCTTAAATGCACAAGCCAAACCATCACCGATATCAACCAAACCGGCGTTTTCTTCACCTGCACTGACGAGTAAATGCTTTCCATCCCTGGGTAAAGTCTTCAGCCATTTAATCGAGTTTTTATAGGAGCAGTGTTCCGACCACATTACGGAATAAACGCTCAGTTCGGCAAAATTAGGAACACGGCCAAGTATTTCGACTATGCGATCAAACTCCTGCTCATTCAGCCCAAGTTGTTGAGCAACGGCGGGAGAAATTTCTGGTTCAGCCATCGTTAAGAATTGCTTTATTGAATGAAAGGGCGAAGATAACCACTTCCAGTTAGCTGAAGGTTTGCATTTTCAGAAAAATAAAAAAGCCGGATGGTAAATCACCTTCCGGCCGGTAAAACCCGAGAACTATGATAAGACAAAACTACCTTATACCTTCGCAATGAGCATCAATAACATTTCATTGATTCTTTTAATTGACCAGAGCGCCTGAATTCTGAAGCTCCAATTCCAGTGAATCGATGAGCATTTTTTGAGAACTTATCTGCCCCTCGAGCAATTGTAATTCATTCATCAGGTTTTCATTTTCAATCCTCATTGGCTCCAGCAATTTTTCAGAATTTCGAAAACTACTGAAAATATAACCTGCATATCCGGTAACAGCCACAAAAAGTATGGTCATCACCAATGAATACAACTGCAATTTTTGACCGAATGCCATAAAATGAATTTGATTCAGGGGAAACTCCGGTTCTGAATATGCTCAAAATTGGGGAGGCTTTGATTAATGAAGATTAAGCTCGAATTAAAATTGGATTAAACTTGAATGGAATATTAGTAATGAAAAAAGGCCCGCAAAATCCTTGTTTTGCGAACCCTTTTTGTAGCGCGGGGGAGGCTTGAACTCCCGACCTCAGGATTATGAATCCTGCGCTCTGACCAGCTGAGCTACCGCGCCTTCTGTAAAAGCGGGTGCAAATATAGAGCATTCACTCAGAAAACGAGTAGCCGGTAAAAGTTTTAAAGGTATTTTTTATTTAATCAATTTTTCAGCCGGCGCAATCCGGCCTTTGCCTGTTGGTGCAATGCAGTTTGGTGGTCTTCGGGTGACATAGTCAGACATAATTCATAGGAACGCCTGGCAGATGAAAAGTTTCTCTGCTCTTCATAAATAATCCCCAGTTCCAATGCCGCTCTGCATGCAAAATACCAGGGCTGATTTCTTCCTTTTAATATGGTTTGTTCATAATAGGTTTTTGCCTCTTCCAAATTCTTCATTTTTTGGGTTACCCTTCCCAAACGGTAAGTCAATTCCAGTTGGTTTTTGGAAGACACGTAATCCTCTGGTCTTTTATGGCCAAGTAACTGATAGGCTTCCTCAAAATGTCCTCCGTCAAAAAGCAACCTGGCTTTCAATAATTCAGGTACAGGAATTTCTCCTTTCTTCGCCTCATCCAATGCGTTGCGGTCGCTCCCAACCACGGAACTACCCTTGGATTTGCAGAGTTCCATATTTCTTCGATATCCTGACTGGTCGCCACTTAACAATTTTAACCAGGCCAATTTCTGGTATGCTTCTTTGATAAAATTCCTGCCTCTAAAATTCTGAACGAATCGCAACAGATATGTTTCGGCACTTTTGTCCAACTTTTGAAGCCGGGCTACACCTTCCATGAAATCGAGGTAATAAAAGGGATGATATTGCGCTCCAGTTGGCCTTTTGCTCAAGATAGAGATTGCTTCATCCCCTCTGAATGTTCGCATGGCCAGATTGGCCATGATGAAGCATGCCATAGGATTTTCCATAGGTTTCAATCCTGATGAATTAATCATGCTCCATGCGTCCTCAGAGTTATTGTCGAGATGGAGCAACAGATAAGTATAAAAAACATAAACCTCTTCTTCGTAGATAAAATCATTTTTCCTCGCATACCGCACCACTTCAAGAATTTCACTTTTCCCCTGTTCCAATGTACCATCCAGACTGCTCAACCAATTCACTGCCCACCGGTAGTTCGAAGGAATCGTACCAACAAAGGCGTGAAGAAGGCCAAGATCCTTTTTGTTGGGCATGAATTCGGGAAATTTTTCAGAGTTCGTTGTTAATAATTTGAACGCCTTATTAGTCTCAAGAAATGCAGTTGGGTATTGTTCGAATTTGAGGCGGGCCAAGGCCCATTGCAGGCGGATGTCAGCCAGCAGGTACAAATAATACGGTGAAGCTGGATCTCCTTCCCGGGTAATCTGATCAATCCTTTTATTCTTATTTTTTTCCAGTTTGTTAAACTCCGCCTCATCTTCATTAATGTACACACGGAGAAAATCGAGGTAATTCTCCACATGTAAAATCATGAGGTTGTCCCCGTCTGATTTCCGAATGGCTTCCAATTCCTTTTCAGCCTCCCTGAATCGCAGTGAAATGACCTTTTTATAAACGGACCTAAGTGGCACAGTCCATTCAAACTTCTTTTTTGAAATTCCAAGAGATAAAATAACCGGGCTACTCTTAGCCAGTGCAATGGATGGTAAGAAAAATAACGCAATGAGATAAAGCCAGCACTTACAAGGATTCATTGAAATGCCAGATCAATTGCTTCACATATACGTGCAGCAGCAAAATCAAGGTCCTCAGCAGTATGAGCTGAAGAAACAAAACCAACTTCATATCCGGATGGTCCAAGGTATACTCCCTTATTCAACAACTCGAAATGCACTTTCTTAAAGAAGCTCATGCTAGTAGCATCAATCTGGTCGGCCGACCGGATTTCCTGTGTTGAAAATGCCAACCAGAAAATAGAACCAACCGTTGGAATGCTAACCTCATAACCCTTAGTGCTGCAATGATTCAGAATTTTGCCAACAAATGATTCCGTCTTATCATTTAACTTTTGATAAAAACCTGGGGAAAGAAGTTCCTGAAGTGTGGCATAACCTGCAGCCATGGCTACTGGATTACCTGACAAAGTACCTGCCTGATAGACAGGCCCATCAGGGGCAATGTTTGACATGATTTCCTTGCTGGCACCATAAGCACCCACAGGTAAGCCCCCTCCAATGATTTTGCCGTAAGTAATAATATCAGGCTGAATGTCATAATAACCTGCTGCACCTTCAAATCCAACCCTGAAACCGGAAATGACTTCATCAAACAGAAGCATAACACCGCACTTGGTGCACTGATCTCTCAGGAGCCGAAGGAAATCAGGTGTTTGAAGCAATAATCCGTTATTTGCAGGAATGGGCTCGATGATGATGCAAGCGATGTCGTTTGCTTCTTTTTTGAGTAGTTCTTCTACAGCTCCCATGTCATTCAGTGGTAAGACAATCGTCTCCTGGGCAAAAGCTTCCGGAATGCCTGCCGAAGTACTCACCCCAAAGGTCACCAATCCAGATCCGGCTTTTACGAGCATGGAATCGACATGACCATGATAGCAGCCTTCGAATTTCACAATTTTACTCCTACCGGTAACACCACGGGCTAAACGTAAGGCTGACATAACGGCCTCGGTTCCGCTGCTGACAAAGCGGATTTTTTCAATGTAGCGGTTATTGGTCAGGATGAGTTCCGCAAGTTCATTTTCCAATCTGGTGGGTGCACCAAAGGAAGTTCCGTTGGAAACTGCCTCTACAACTGACTTCTGAACTCCAGGATGTGCATGGCCAAGTATGAGCGGTCCCCAGGAGCAACAAAAGTCAATGAACTCATTGTCGTCTTCATCAGTAATATGGCAACCACAACCCTTTTTGATAAATAGTGGTGTTCCCTCTACCGATTTAAAAGCCCGAACTGGTGAGTTTACACCACCGGGAAAATATGACTTCGCCTTTTGAAAAAGTGCGGCAGATTTTTTTCTCGAAATTGGTTCAAATATTTCCATGCTGCAAAATTAGATTAATCGCTTCCGGATTTTGTAGGTTAAAAGTAAAATTGATGAATTTTGGTAAAATGAGTTATCAGCAGCAGTAAACTATCCCACTACATTTACGGTACTTACTCCACCTCCTTTCTTAACTACCTGTATCTGCGCACTGATTCTTTCCTTTAATTCCTTAACGTGAGAAATCAGCCCAATGGTTTTTCCTCTTGATTGTAAATTCTCCAGTGTATTAATCGCTACATCCAACGACTGTTCATCCAGGGTTCCGAATCCTTCATCAATAAACAAGGAGCGGATATTGGCATCTTTCCCAGCAAGGTCGGAAAGTCCCAATGCCAGTGAAAGGCTCACCAAGAAACTCTCGCCACCAGATAAAGTATTAAGTGAACGTACATTGTCAGCCTGATAAGTGTCAATGATGTCCAGTTCGAGGTCATCACCTGGTTTAAGCCGAATGACGTAGCGGCCGTGAAGGTGGGAAAGATGTGCATTTGCCAGTTGAACCAGTTTTTGCATAGTTAACCGCTGGGCAAAGTTCCTGAATTTTTTTCCGTCAAATGAACCAATCAGTTCATTCATGCTGCTCCATCTGAGTAATTCTGATTTCTGCAAACCTATTTTCTCCAGAAAATCTTTCGCTTCACTTTTTTTTGTGTCGTTTTCTTTCAATTGTTGCTGGATAGCCCCAATTCGTATCTGAACGTCTTCTCTTTCCTCACCTATTCTTGTAATTTCAGACTCTATGAATACAAATGGCTGATCAGTAATAGCCAGACTTTCATTGGCCTCCAGTTCGGCTTGTGCAACACTGACTTCTTTGGAAACGGTAATTTCGTGTTTTGCTAAATCTTCAATTCGCGTCTGCAATTGTTGGGCAAAATCTACCGGCAAAATGGCGTCCCGGAGAGCTTGAACCGAATCCAAACCGACTGACTTCAAACCAGTCAATACCTGCTCTTTTAACTTCGCCTGATCAGATTGCACTTGTTCGAAAGTAGATTTCTTTTCTTTCAGTGATGCCTCTGATGATTTCAATTGCAAGAGAATCTCACTGTAACTTTTCTTAGCTTCTTCACTGGCAAGTTCGAGCTGTTTTATCTTTTTTTGATACATCTCTCTTTCCCGCACCGGGTCTCTATCGCCAAAAAGCTCCCACCTTCTTTTCTTGATAGCGGCAATTTCATTCTTCGACTGTTCTGAAGATTTCATCAGTCCAGATTCAATCTTCAATTTAGAAGCAAGCTGAATCCCGGCCTGTCCGATGCTTTGCACAATTAACTCAATATTCTTTTGAAGACTAAGCTGAGCACTTGTTTTAGAAACAAACTGGTTGGAGACATGCTCTAATGTCTCCAAAATTTGAGTTGATTTTTCAGGTAAGAATTCAACATCATATTTTTCCAACCTCGTTTTTATTTGCTCCTCTAACTCCGTGATTTTATTTGAACGCTCTGACAACTTGTTTTCCAGAGACTCCACCAAAGAGCAAATTTGCTGGCTGTCCACTTCCAGTTTACTATGTCTCTGAGTCAACTCACTCTTGGTTTTCTCTTTAGTTTCAATTTCCTGATTTATTGGGATCAGCAGATTTCGAACAGCTTTTTTAGAATGGAGTGCAGATTCGCTCGTTTTAATTTCTGATGCTAACCAGTCGCTAAACCTCTTTCCGGCAAATACAATTTTTCTTCCTTTCAATAATTCTGCGATGGAAAGTTCGACCTCTTCCATTTTCTTCTGGAGCTGAATCTTAGTTCCTGAAACCGGCTCTTCAATACTAATTAATCTGGACAAAAGGTCCTGTTGTTGCAAGACCAGCTGTCTGTGATGCTCAGAAGATTCATCCAACAGCCTTGTAGCATCTTTATATTCTTTTTCAGCAGTATCAGTGTAAGTTTTTACCGGATGTTGCCGGAATGGATGATGAACAGAAAGGCATAATGGACAGGGTTCACCTTCTTTCAGGTTGGAACGGTCCTTTTCATAGTTGGCGATCAACAGTTGCTGATGGTAAATGGAAGCTTTATAGTTGTGAATCTCCTTTAAAGCATCCGATTCTTCCAGAGAATTTAAAATCCTGTTTCCCAGAGCAAATTCTTCCTGTTGAAGATCGAACAGCTTGTCCTGGATTGAACCCATCTCAAGGAGTAACTGCCTGTAAGTGTTATCCAATACTTTTAATTCGGCATAAATCTTTGCAGAGTCATGCAAAGAATCAATTTCGCTAGTAAGAGTGGCGATAAATGCACTTCTTCCGGTTTCAAAAGTATCCTTGGCTGTTGCTTGAAATGTCGATATCAATTCTCTCAATTCCTTTTCAACAGCTTCCAATTCCACTTTGGCTTTCCCGGTCAAATCAGATATCTCCCGGGCTTTCTTTTTTTCGTTGAGCAAGGAATTCTGAATTGCAGATTTCGACTCCTGAAACTGTGCTAACTGAGTAAACAACAGTTTGAGCGAATCAAATTCAGATGGGAGATTTGTGAAACGGTGGTTCTGTTTGAGCCAGTCATTAACTTCCTTTAACTGCTCTCCAAATTGTTCAGATTGCGACTTCTCATTAGAAATCCTTTCTCTATCCTCAGCAATTTCTTTTTTTGTTTTGGTTAACAGAGTTAGTTCATCATTCAACCTTTTAGTTTCGGCTATAATTTGATTGTCCAGCAATCTTACCTCTTCATACAATTTGTAATTGCTATCCCCCTGCTCCTTTAACTCCATCAACTCATGTTCCTTAATTGTTTTTACTTCCGAAGCGCTTGACAAGTCCGATTCAAGCTTTTGTCCACCTTCTATAAGCGCAGCTACACTTTCTGCCAGTGCTTTTAATGCTGTTTCCATTTCATTCAGGCGGGGAATAAAATGGTGCAGATGGCCAGTTTTATTGTGCAGTTCAAAGCGCTCCTTATCTGATTGTAATTGTTGCTTTTTATACTGAATCAATTGCTCTTCCTTCAGAGCTTTCTCGTATTTGTCACGCAATTTTCCAGCGTCTATGTACCACTGGCTTGCTTTCTGCAATTCAACAAGGGCAGCAGCCAACTCTACGGACCTTGCTTCGTTCCTTGATTTTTCTTCTTTGATGTCCAAAAGTTCCTCACGGGTAAACACTTTTAAAGAATTCTTTTTCTCCTGAAGGTTTTCCAGTTTGTGTAGTTCTAGCTTATGTTTTTTTTGGGCAGCGATGGACAATTCAGAATAAATCTCAGTTCCCGTGATTCGTTCCAGTAAATCACTTCTTTCCTTGGCCGGAGCCTTTAAAAAAGCAGCAAATTCACCCTGGGCCAACAATACGGACCGAGTAAACCTGGGGAAATCCAAACCGGCTACTTCTTCAATTACCCTTTTTACATCCGTAATTTTTTTAGCTATTACCTTAAATTCCTCAATGCTGGGTTCCCACTTAGAAATAATTCTTTTCGTATCTGTTGCCATCTCACCATTACGCTTCTTTCTTCTCTGAGCGCTCCATTGTGCCAGGTATTTGTCGCCTTTCACTTCAAACTGACATTCAGCTATACCTTCGTTTGCACCATGAGACAAGGCCTCTTTTTCATTGCTTTGACGGCACAAATCACCGTACAGTGCCAAAGTGATGGCATCTAAAATTGTAGTCTTTCCAGCACCTGTGTCTCCAGTAATGGCAAATATTCCACTATCGGCAAGTGGACTGGAATCAAAATCAATAAAAGATTCAGCTCTGATGGAGTGTATGTTATGAAGCCGGATATTGAGGATACGCATCGGGGCGAATTGCTTTTTTTACTTTTTTATTCTTCATGAAGGTCCACTGCTTTCTCATCAATTCTTGCCAGAACCTTTTGGTATAGTTTCCACATCATCAGTGGATTTCTCTTTAAAACAGACATAGTTGTGTCAAAATCAGCACCGGTAATGTTATGGCGACCGTAAATCTGTTCATAGTACAGAGATGCTATGGAATCCTTCTTTTCAAGTGCGACATGAGAAATGGCTGCTTCTGCAAAGTGAACATCAACCATTACATCAATCATGCTTTCCTCGTTGATAGGCATAGTTTCCTGCTTCTTGCATCCAACTGCAAAAAATAATAAACCGCAACAGGCAAGCAGCATCAATTTCAGGCTACCTCGTATGTTCATCAAAAGTATTTTTTGGGAAAATAGAACTCAGTTACAGAAGCATTTTCAGAATCAAAATCCTTCCAATCTGCAGCTTGAGAATCGATTCGCACAATACTGCAGGTCGGCATATTATCGATGTGTCCGTCATTAAAATGATTGGCGACGTAGGTAAACGTAGGATTATGCCCGAAAAGCATTACACTGGAATAAGTATCCGGCAACTCTTGAATGATTTGGATTATTTTACGTGATGAAGCTTCATAAATGTCGTCCACCACTTTTAATTCTGAACCTTTCAGGCCCATTTCATTCTTAAAAAAAGTAGCGGTACTGAGTGCTCGTACTGCCGGACTCGAAAGTAAAGCATCCGGTTTTACTCTTTTTTGAGCCATCAGTTTGGCCATAAAAGGAGCATCGCGCAGGCCTCGCTCATTAAGGGGTCGCTCTATGTCTCTGAGGTTTGCAAATTCCCAACTAGACTTGGCATGACGGACTAGATAAACGGTTTTCATGAAAATCTATTAGTATTGCGGCACACAGCAAATAGCAATGAAACCATGACAATTGCATTGTGTTGTTTAAACGTAAGCCTTTTGCTTGGTGCATTAATAACAACATCAAAGGTAGAAAAACCAGCCGAGTTAAGAGCCAACCTCATTACCTTTGGTGGTTTTGTTGTCAGTAATTCTCACTTTGAAAAAAAGCTAAATTGAATGGGTTAATTGATTAAAAAAAACCTAAACAGAGCTTTGGTTTGTGCGATTTTAAGGTCAACTTTCCTTAAACCCTGA
>CAYRDX010000020.1:0-36572 GCA_964423205.1 uncultured Saprospiraceae bacterium
ATGGAAATTCGTTTGGGGCTCATCACCAACGGCCTGAAAGAAGTACAACGCAAACGTTTGGGAAAATCCGGTATTGAGCCTTTTTTTCAGGTGGTCGTAGTGTCAGATGAAATAGGTGTATCAAAACCGGATGCAGGATATTTTGATTATGCCTTTGATAAAATGGGTAACCCTGAAAAGGAAAAAGTCTTGCTGGTTGGTGATAGCCTGCTGTCCGATATCCAGGGAGGCAACAATTATGGCATTGACACTTGTTGGTACAATCCGTATGGGAAAGCCAATCTGAGTGGCCAGATTCCAAAATTTGAAATTGCGAATTTGGGAGTCATCCATGAGTTGGTAAAAAACTAATATCCCAGCCTGTCATAAGTCACTAACTGCACCTGGGTTTTTTCCTACATTTGCTGCCTATTTAAACCACGGAGGTGCTAAGAACACAAAGAAACACAGAGATAACTCCGTGGTTAAAAAAGAATTGCCTCCGTGGTAAAAAAAGAAAACAAAGAAACTCTGCAACCCGACTCTAATCATTCAATCGTAATAAAACCATTACCTATCATGTCAAACGCATATTTTCAAGTTCCCATCGCTAAAAACGAACCTGTTCTGTCCTACAAACCAGGTTCACCAGAAAAAGCTGCTTTGAAAGAAGCAATAAAAGCCCTTAAGAATACAACCCTTGAAATACTCATGGTTATTGGTGGTAAGAGAGTTAAATCTGATAAAAGACTGGCCATCCACCCCCCTCACGATATCAAACACACGCTTGGACATTTCTACAAAGGCGATGGCACCCATGTGAAAATGGCCATTGACGCAGCCCTTGCAGCTAAGCCAGCATGGGAAAATATGCCCTGGCAAGACCGTGCAGCGATTTTCCTAAAGGCTGCCGATTTACTGGCTGGTCCCTACAGGGCGAAAATGAATGCCGCCACCATGTTGGGTCAGTCCAAAAACGTTTTTCAGGCTGAAATCGACTGCGTTGCAGAATTAGCCGACTTCTGGCGATTCAATGTTCAATACATGATTGATATTTACAAACAGCAGCCTGAATCACCAGCCGGCACATGGAATCGTCTGGAATACAGAGCACTGGAAGGTTTCGTATTTGCATTGACCCCGTTTAACTTCACTTCGATTGCTGGTAACCTGCCCGGTGCTCCGGCACTCATGGGTAATACTGTCGTGTGGAAGGCTTCCGAGACGCAGATTTATTCTGCTGCTGTCATCATGGAAATCTTTGAAGAAGCAGGCCTTCCTCCGGGAGTTATCAATCTGGTTTTTGTAAGTGGCCCAGTTGCCGGTGAGGTCATTTTCAAACACCCCGATTTTGCTGGTCTGCATTTCACAGGTGGTACGGAAGTTTTCCAGACACTTTGGAAAACGATAGGAGATAACATTGCTAATTATAAAACCTATCCACGCATAGTCGGTGAAACAGGAGGCAAAGACTTCATCATGGTTCACCCAAGTGCCAATGCCAAGCAGGTTGCGGTTGGTTTAGGACGGGGTGCATTCGAGTTTCAGGGTCAGAAGTGTTCGGCAGCTTCCAGGGCCTATATCCCAAAGAGTCTATGGCCAAAAGTGAAAGAATATTTACTGGACGATCTTAAGGCTATGAAAATGGGTAATCCGGAAGATTTTACCAATTTCATCAATGCCGTGATTGATGAAAAGGCTTATGACAGCATCAGTGCCTACATAGCCAAAGCCAAACAGGACAAAGACGTCGAAATTATTGCCGGAGGCAATTACAACAAAGAAGTGGGATATTTCATTGAGCCTACGGTGCTGTTGACTTCCAATCCAAAGTACCGCACCATGTGTGAAGAGATATTCGGACCGGTACTCACCATCTATCTGTATGAGGACGCGGCCTACGAGGAAACGCTCGAATTGCTCGATAGCACTTCACCTTATGCACTGACAGGAGCCATTTTCGCTCAGGACAGGGATGCCGTCATGCTTGCAGAAAGAAAATTGCGCCATGCTGCCGGAAATTTCTACATCAATGACAAACCAACGGGTGCTGTTGTGGGGCAACAACCATTTGGTGGTGCACGGGCTTCCGGAACCAACGACAAGGCAGGGTCAGTGCTGAATCTCTACCGGTGGATTTCACCCAGGACCATTAAAGAAAACTTCCTGACACCTACGGATTTCAGCTATCCATTTTTGATGGAGGAATAAATATCCGGATGGTTAAAAATAGCCGTCAGTTGATAGCTGGCGGCTATTTTGTTTTTACCCGTTTTGCTGAAATAATAAATAAAATTACTTTTACGAAGTAAAGCGAAACAGGCTTACTATGAGTAAACTACTGGCCTTCCTTGCAGGTGCTGTTTGCCTGGTTTGGATATTGGCCTGGACTTTCTGGTTCAAAGGGAAGACTGCTGAGCAGATCCCGCAGGTGTTACCTGCAAAGTTGTCTATCACTTTGAGTGATGGCACATTCCAATATACCGGTTTAAACGTTTTTCATTTCAACTTATCTGATGCTGTTGCTATGGTTGGAGACGGGAAGGATTCCTTTTTTGTCGCAGTTGCCAATCATTTGAATCAAAACCCCCATAGAGAACTCCTTCTTACTGGTACTTACCTAGTTGATGAAACTAATTCTACCCGATTTGACAACCTCGGCATTGCCAGGGCAGAGGCACTGAAGCTTTTATTGTATAAAGCTGGGGCCTCTGTTGACAGAATAATGGTGGAAGGCCTGGTAGCCAACAATATCATTCAGACGAATGGACAGCTGATTAATGCTGTGAGTTTCAAATTCAGGGAGAAACAGGAAGTAGTCCAAACCCCTGCACCTGCTGAAGAGCAGGAGGTAGAAAGACCAGTTTACTATACATCAAAAGACGCTGTGACATTGCGTTACCCAAAAAATAAGTTTAACCTTTATGATGTGGGGGGGAGGGTAGTGCAAATATTGGATAGTCTTCGCAATCATGTAATGAACCGGCCAACGAGCAAACTCGTCGTTACCGGATTTTCAGAAATAGCGGAAGAAGCAGCAACGTCTTTTAACCTGGCAGAATACCGTGCGATGGCGGTCAGGAGATACCTGGTCGATACGGGTCTGGAAAAAAGACAGGTCGTGGTCCGTTTCAATTCTGGAGTTGATGGACCCACAGCCAACAGCAAAGTTCAAATGCATGTAGAATAAGATTTTATCGTTACCCTTAACAATTGAGATGATGGCCTCCACTCTTTTATTTCTCGTTTCCTTAGTTGGTGCTGCTGCACTGGGCTTTCTTACTGCCTGGTTTTATCAGGGTGAAAGAATTCGGAAAATGTTATTGTCGAGCCTGAAAAGTGAAGAAACACTCAGGGAGCTTAAGGCAGACATTGACCAACATTTTCTCGCAAATGAAAGCTTGAAGCTGTCACTTAAGAATTTGGAAAGGCTTCTGGAGTCCTACGAAAATCAGGCTACTGCCTTGGAATCGGAGTTGGTGACGACCCGGAAGATTTGTGAGGAATTATATGACGCGCACAAACCTCATGCAAAGCCACAAGAGATTATCAAAGAAATAGAGGTCATCAGGGAAGTTCCGGTTTTGGTATTCCGTGATAAAGGAAAAACAGCCGTTACCCACGAAGAGAAGGCAGCCAAATTGGTGAGAGCCTTTAAAAAAGGTGTGGAAGTCGAAGTTAACCGCGCAGTTTAGCTTCGGTCATTACTACTCATCCCAAATGACGGTGAACTGTTTTTCGAGTGGGTCAAGGTTTGTGAGTAAAACTTCAAAGAAGCTTCTTCCATGTTTTAGGTAAAAAGGCAGGAAATTGTCGTAGCGCTCCTGCAACCCATTTCCCGGGAAAAGTTTCTCTTTCAGGGTTCTGATTTGTTGAATGGCGTTATCGTGCTTTTGCTTTTCTGCACGGACTAATCTCGTCTCCAGGTTTTCCAGGCTTTTTACAGCGCGGGCGTGCTCAGCCCAGGACGTTTTAACCAATGTTGGGTCAACCGTTTCGGTTTTTTCAGCCACCGATTCGAAAACCTTCAGCAACAATTCCTTTTCCGAATCCAGCTTGATTTCACCTTCCGCATTTTTATCGACATATAATTTGATGAGTTCCTCTGCTTCCTGGAAGAAATCCGCAAGATTAAGGCCGAGTTTTTGCATTCGCTTGATACTAGTGCTGTCAACCCATAGTGCTGAGTTGCGCCGGATTAACATGGGAAAGTTCAGCCCAAAGTGCTCAAACTGTTTCTTTCTTTCCAACCAGTAGGCAATTTCGCCGCCACCGCCAATATAGGCGAGATTGGGCAAAATGGTTTCCTGATAAATGGGCCTCATTATGACGTTCGGGCTGAACTTTTCAGGGTGCGCTTCAATTTCACTCTCCATTTCCTGCCGGGAAAATTGAATATCGGTATTGATGACATGGAAATACCCATTTTCTTCCACGATTCTTTCCCTTATTTGCTTGTCGAGATAGAAGAAGTTTATCTCTCGTGGAGTGGCCTGTGAAGCGTAACCAACTTTTTCAAGTTCAACAATTGCCGAGTTGACTATGTCGTGGGACTGTTTTTCAAAAATATCCTTTCTGATTATTGGGATTAGCAATCTCTTCAATTCCGGATGACTGGTGTTAAGAATGACCAATCCATAGTCTTTGAAGAGTTCATTGGCCATACGGAAGGATGATTCTGCGTAGTATTCAGGCTCAGTATGAGCTTTTTCGATAAGGGAATAGATTTCCAGTGCATTTTCGCTGTTTCCCAGTAGTGCTTTGAGTTGTTCCAGAACGGGTTTTAGCGTAGCTGTTTTCATTTTGCCAACAGAACCACTTTCTCCACTTTCCCAGCTCAGTGTTTTATTAAACAGATTCAGATGATTGACCTCTTCAAAATCATGGTCCTCACCACTGGAAATGAATACGGGCACAAAATGGTATGCGGGGACTTTTTCATTAAGCGTTTTACACAGATTGAGAAGAGAAATGATTTTGTAAACATAATACAGTGGACCGGTGAAGAGGCTGGGTTGGTGCGCTGTTACGAGTGTAAAGGTATTATCCCGTTCCAACGAACGGATGTTGGCCAGCACTGATTCTGAAGTTTCTATTTTGGAGTATTGCTCCCTCAGGACCTTAGTCAGTGTTTTTCTGTCAACAGGTAAATGTTTGCGGTCGTTTATGACCTGCTGAAAGGACTCCAGGGTTACCGGGTATTTGAAAAATGGAGTCAGTGCCCCTTGTTCCTCAATGTACGAGAGGTCTCTTTTTGAAAGTTGCGGAACTTCAGAGTAAGGAAATTTGTCAATTCTCATGTAAAAAACTTTGTAGATGGGAAATCTTCGGGCAAAGCTGTCGCCTTTATCCTGTTGATGGCAAATGTAAACAGGCAAAAGGCAAAAGTAAAAAGGCAAAAGTTAACCCCGAAGGGCTAAAGAGGCAAGAAGGAAAAGGCGAAAGTTTTCCAACTGATTTTTAAGTGCTTAAGAAGCAATTTGGCAATTCTATTTTTGACTCATTACTAAAGGGTGAGACCGGTTCACATATTAGACCTTAATTTTGACTTCTCACTCTAAACGACCAGGTGATGGATACTTTGCAAACCATCTCATCTACTGAGTTGTATCCATTTGAGTGCATAGTTAGTTGTTGTGCCTCGCTTTTATCAATGGCCTGTTGAATGACGTGGCGTACTTCCTGGCCTTGTTCACAAACAAACCTGACTTCAGAGTTTGCTTTTTTATAGAACTCAGCTTTTTGTTCGACAACCAGCATTGAGATATTGCCATATGCCAGGGTTGCAACCAAAGCCATTGCGCCTGTTGACAATTCTCCAGCACCGGCCAAAGCTGCGAAATAGATAGAGTTGAAGGGATTCTGTGTCCTCCAGTTAAAGGGAATTTGTACCTCACACCTATCCTCGCTCAAATACCTGACGCGTAATCCCCACCAAAATGCAGTTGGTAATTTTTGAAGAAAATACCATTTCAATTTCCACGGGGTAAGGAAGGCCTCAGTTACTTTGGCGGGTGACATTTTGGACATTGGTGTGAAGTATGATTAAGGCGGATTATTCAAATCAACGATGTGATTTGTAATGAAATACTATAACTGATATCGATTCGATGAATCAGGATAATCTTGCGATCGCAGTACCAGAATTTCAGATAATTGTCAGGTGGGCACGTTTTCGAGTTTTTCCCTGTCAAGAATCTTAATCAGACTATCCTCAATTGAGATGTAGCCATCTTCTTTGAATTCAGCCAGCATGCGAATAACACTTTCCTTTGCGGTACCTACAATATGAGCGAGGTCTTCGCGCAGAATCTGGATATTTTCCTTTCCTTCTTTGCTTTGTCTGTCGTGCAACAGTATGATGGCCTGACTTACCCTTTTTCTCACTGAGTTGTAAGCGAGATTGAGCAATTGCACTTCTTTTTCAACCACATTATCAGCCAGCATTTTTATTAACCTCGACGACACATCGCGATTGACGAAAAGCAACTGAAGAAAATCCTCTTTTGGAATAAGTGCTACTTCTGATTCTTCAAGTGCAGCTGCAGAGAATTGGTAGGGTTCATTTTTAATAAGTGAGGTGTAACCTACGAAATCTCCTTCTCCTCTGATGTTGATGATGAACTCTTTTCCGATATCGTTGGTCTTGAAAATCTTAATCTGGCCGCGGATAATAAAAAACAGGTATCTGGAAACGTCACCCTCCTCAAACAGCAGGTATCTCTTCTTGTAAATCTTTTTTCTTCTGTCGGCAGAAAGTTTAAGCAATTCATCGTAACCCCTCGCCTCGTTGATAAAAGCCGTAAGTCCTTCTTCTGTTTTGGCGAATTTGCGGAGGCGGGCACTTTTTTGAAGGCGGGTTTCAATAACATTCAATAACTCTTCTTTTGAAAAAGGCTTGGTGATATAATCATCGGCACCCAGGTTCATGCCCTTCCTGAAGTCTTCACGGTCTGTTTTTGCTGTCAGAAACACGAAGGGTATATCGGAGGTTTCCGGCCGTTTGCTCAGGATATTCAATACAGTAAAGCCATCTAAACGTGGCATCATCACATCGCACAGAATCAGATCCGGTCGTTTTTCCATGGCCACATCTACACCAACTGCTCCGTCTTGTGCAGTATAAACCTCATAACCCGAAATCTTAAGAAGCTCTTCAATGTTTTCTCTGACATCGAGCATATCTTCAATAACAAGAATTTTTTTCATGACTAAGCAATTGATTGAAATGATTGGGTGAATGACAACGGAACGGTGACGATAAATGAGCTTCCTTCTCCAAGTTGGCTTTCGAACTTTATGTCACCATCCAAAGCATCTAAATAGCGTCTTACTATATTAAGTCCAAGTCCGGTTCCCTGAATATTTTCAGCATTTTTTGCTCTAAAAAAACGTGTAAACAAATGCTGCTGTTCCTCCTGAGGAATTCCGATACCCTTGTCGTTAATTTCTATAATCAGGTTGTTTTCCTGTATGCTGAGAAAACAATCAATTGGTTTATTGGCGCCTGAGTATTTTATTGCATTGGACAACAGGTTGTGCATGATATTTTTCAATATCCCCTTGTCACAAATGATTTCTCTTTCTGGCACATTTTCAGTTAGCCTGATGTGTTGTCCGTTTTTCAACAATCCTTTAATTTCATCAATAACCTCGTGGTAAAAATCTCTCACTTTAATTCTGACTGGCGAAACAACGAATTTATCCTCTTCCATTTTACTCATGGTGATAAAATCGTTGAGGATGTTGTTGAGGTTATTAACTGATGCTATAATTCGACCGATGTGTTTCAATCTCTTGTCTTCAGCGTTAGCATTCGTGTACATTTCAATGATTTCCGCTGAGGATAAGATGGCACTTAGTGGCGTTCTGAATTCATGGGAGGCCATTGTCACAAATCTCGACTTAAGCTGCGACAATTCCTTTTCTTTTTCTAATGCTTTTTTCAGTTCCTTTTCACTTTTTCTGAGTGCTGCTTCAATGTCCTTCCTTTCCTGAATTTCTTTTTGCAAGGAGTTGTTGGTGTCCAATAGTTTGTTTACGGCTTCTTCAAGTTCACGGGTTCTTTGGATGACCTTTTGCTCCAGCTTTTCATTGAGGTCCCGAATTTTAGCCTCTGCACGTTTTACATCACTTAAATCGTGTAAGGTTCCAATGTAAATGGTTTTGCCACCTATGGAAGCCTCACTCACTGCCAATCTTATAGGAACTTTTCCTCTGTGCCTGGTGACTGCTTCAACCTCTCTCCCAATTCCCAGAATGTTTCGAACGCCTGTTTTTTTATAATTCTCAATGTACTTATCGTGTTGTTCCCTGTGAGGCGAAGGCATCAGCATGGATATGTTTTGCCCAAGCATCTCTTCAACTGAGTATCCAAAGAATTCCACTGCAGCATTATTTGCAGTTTCGATTTTACCAAATTCGTCAATCGTGATAATGGCATCAATGGCATTTTGAATAATCGCTTCCAGGTAATTTGCCAGATCATCGATATTCCGATTTTCAAGTTGTTTCTTCAATGTTCACATTATTTATTCCCTAGGTACGCATGGCGGCATAAATGACAATTGTCACTTGAAAATGGCACCGCAAAGTAGCATTTGCGCCTTTTCTTACCCAATGATGAAAATCAAAAAAATGAAGTGACATAAGTCATTAAATTGGGCAAGGCATGGTCGGATATTGCGCACTATTATATGGCTTGTTCTATAAAATTTTGTCGTAAAGATAAGTTGAAAGTTTTTTGATGGAGCAATCTTCACAGAACAAACAGCAAATTATTACACTTTTCTGTATTCCTAATCTCTCCAGGCACAGATAAAAAAAAGGTAAGTGGCCTGGTGAGCAATTTTTTTGTATCAGATTGGCAACAAATGTAAAAATATTGGGTGTTGAAGGGTCTGTGGAAACAGAAAGGCTAAGGGCAAATGTCAAAGAGGCTCTTAAACAGCTTAAATTAAAAGCGAACATTGAGCACATCACCCGCCTTGAAGATTTCATGAAATTTAAGATAAATGGAATCCCGGCACTTATCATTGATGAAACGGTAGTATTCCAAAGGCATGTACCATCAATCGACGATATCTCTGTTTTCTTAAGGGCTTTCCAGCAATCGGGCAGCAAACCATTTGGTTTGAAGAAGATTTTAGTACCCACCGATTTTTCCAGTGCCTCGAAAGGAGCTTACATTTTTGCTCAAAATCTGGCCACTATCCAGAATGGCGAAATTAAGATTATCAATGTCCATTTGCCGGAGTATGACCCAAACAATCCATATATACGCAAGCCTTTAGAGTCTTTGGTCACAAGCACAGTAGAGCGTTTGGATAAATTCACGATGAATGGTGATCCGGACATTAAAACTCCCCATCCGGAAGTGGAAAGAGTGGTAAGTATTGGTTTTCCGGTTGAAGAGATTGTGCGGCAATCCATTACGGAGCATTTTGACTTGATTATCATGGGTACGACCGGGGAGAAAGGTTTTTTGGAAAAACTATTTGGAAGCGTCTCCACCAGCGTGGCACAGCGTGCCAAATGTCCGGTAATGATGGTGCCGGATAAGGTGCAGTTCAAAGGCTTCAAACGGATACTTTATGCATTCGATTACGACAGCACCAACGAAAACACCATTCGGAAACTGTTAGATATTGCTGGATTATTCAAATCCGAAGTCCATTTCATTCATGTTACTGAGGAGGAAGCCTCCAGGGATTTTGACATTATGAAAAAAAGGCTCGAAGACATTTTCCAGAAAGATGAGCCTAATTTTCCCTGCTGTATCAGCAAAATTGAAGGTCATTCAGTGGTCAATTCATTAAATGATTACGCCAACAAAAACAGGATAGACCTGATTGTTTTGGTTCGGCCACAACGTTCCTTTTGGGAAAATATCTTCCACAGAAGCATTACTAAATCAATGACTTTGAATACCAATATTCCAATTCTGGTTCTAAAGGACTAATAAGTTGCCTTCAGTCTTTTGAGTACAATTTTTTCTTCCAACTATTTCTTGCCAGCAATATCCTTTCCTTCTCTATTGAATCTAGCCGACTGGCCTTTTCTGATTCTGACCATCGCTGGCATAATTCACCATGTATGATGTTGAAATATCCCAGAACAGGGAGCGAAAAAGCAAGCATTGCGGTAGTGAATCCCCCAAAAGCCCAAATGATAGCCAGTATGAAAAGGAAATAGAGTATCCAGAAAAAGGAGCCCGTAATGCCGGCAATAGAGGCCCTAAATTCAATGGATGGTGCAAATCGGCCTCCCAAATAATTGCTCAAAGCAAACGGCAGGATATTTATCCATCTACCTAACTTTGCAGGAATCCATCCCAAAAGGCAGAAGATTTTCTTCCAAAATGACGCACCGGGATGCAGCAGGCAGTAGTCAGTAATTTTGTGTTCCTGCAGAAGTTTTTCATAGACATCAAGAGCTGAGATAAAGTCCTTTTTATTTACAGGTGAAAGGATATTCAGGTTTTCTACAATTTCGAATTGTTGCAAGAGCAGCTTATCATTTTTTACTGTAACAGGCCAAAAAATTTCATTCGTTTCATTCCTGTTATACTCAAGTAACCGCTCCGCCAATTCATCATCAACCGGATCAGCAATATGAATTACTCTTTCCCGCAGTCTTTTCGATAACTCCTCAGTTAGTTCGTTAACAGCTTTATTTGCATCCTTTTGGTATAACTCCAGGTACTCACTTGCTCTAATCGGAGTCCCAAAGTCGATCATGGCAATGCCCCTGAATTTGTCGGGATTGGAATAATTGATCCGCACCGGTACTATGTGTACGTCAAGGTCACCATATTTCTCAAAACTTCCGAAGACAATCCGTGCAGTTCCTTTTTTCAGTGGTCGGAGCCTTTTTTCGTGAATGGTCTTACCTTCTGCAAGGATATTGATTACTCTTTTTTCAGCCAGCGCATCAAAGCAAAAATTAAAGGTCTCATAGTTGCGCGTAACATTGCTGTAACCCGTGTCGATAAGCCTGAAAACCGGAATAATATGGTACCAGGTGTATAGTTTTTTGAAAAAAGCACTGTTTACGTATAAATCCCCCCGAGCCAGAAAACTGAGCGGCTTATCCAACCAACTGGCTAACATACAGGGTTCTATGACTGCTGTGGGGTGGTTGGCGGCAAGAATGACCGGTTTATTGGAAGGTATGTTTTCGGCGTTTGAAAAGTAGATTTTCCTGAAATAAACCGAGAGTCCTACTTTTGCCAAAGGCCGCGATAGTTCGTAAATCATGAATATAATGTTGGTTTACTCAGAGCGGTAAATTTAGCAGAATTTGAATTGCATGCTGAAATATTCAGGCTTTTACTCGAACAAGATTTAAGATGTCTGGGAAGTATCTCGTCGTAATTGGAGGAGCAACAGCTACCGGTAAGACGGCAATGGCCATTCGGGTGGCCAGGCATTTTGTTGCAGAGATAATTTCTGCTGACAGTCGTCAGTTTTATCGTGAAATGAACATCGGCACGGCCAAGCCAAAATTAGAGGAACTTTCTTCTGTTCCTCATCACTTTATCAATTCCCTTAGTATCAATGAGGACTACAACATCGGCAGGTTCGAAAAAGAAGCACTTGAATGCGTTCGTATGCTGCATGAAAAGAATGATATCGTCGTAATGACTGGGGGTTCAGGATTGTATATTGATGCAGTTTGTTACGGTCTGGATGAATTTCCTTACGTCAGTGAAAATGTAGTTAAAGAACTTGACAAACTCTACAATGAGTCAGGGATAGAGGTGCTTCAAGAGGAGTTGAAAAGCTCCGACCCAGAGTATTATTCTAAGGTTGACAAACAAAACCCCCAACGCTTGCTCAGGGCCCTTGCCATTTGCCGGGCGACTGGAAAGCCCTATTCTGGTTTTTTGTCAGAAAGTAAAAAAAGCAGGCCGTTCAAACCAATACTTATACTTTTGGAAATGTCTCGTGAAGAGTTGTACAAGAGGATTAATAAGCGGGTGGATTTGATGATGGAAAAGGGATTACTGGAAGAGGTAAAATCACTTGTTCCCTTCAGACACAATAATTCATTGGCAACTGTTGGATATCAGGAATTATTTGGATTTATTGACGGTAATATTTCTCTGGAACGAGCTGTCGAATTGATAAAACAAAACAGCCGAAGGTATGCAAAACGCCAAATGACATGGTTCAGGAATAAAAGGGACTGGGTGAGTTTTTTCCCGGACGATATTGATGGTGTAATTGATTTCATTGAAAGTGAAGTAGGGTAGGCCAATCGATTCATAATTAGAACACGACTTCCCTTTTGAAAATTTCTTTTAACTGTTCATGGGATAAAGTGAAATCGGTTGGACCTTCGGCATAGGAGGCAATTTCATAAGGGTTATACCAGAACAAAATCCCTTCTGCTTGAAGTTCAAAGTTTTGAGGCAGTTCAAAGGGATCATCCCAGAAAAATCCAAGCTCATTCAAATTGCTCCCTTCAGGGAGATTCCTTACTTCCCGAAATTTCATTTCAACCAATGCTTTCAATTGCTCTATATCTGTAAAGAGATCTTTCCATTCGAGCGGTTTTCCGTCCTTAAGGTTGAAATTCAACAAATTGAGATAGGAGTTGGGAGTGCTCCGTCAGCATAGGATTCAACCGATAGAGACATGCTGGCGGATTTCCCGGTTAAAAGTCCCGCTTCTCCTTCCACAGGAACATACCATCCAACTCCCGGGTCGCCTACACATTCATTTTCCAGGGAAGTTTGCCATTCCAGAAGAAACGAATCGGCCATGGTGTAAAGAAGAGCTTCTGTTGTGGGTTCATTAGGTTCCTCAAAAGCAATAGTCTGGATGAGAAAGGCAAGAATCTGATTGTTAAATAATTGATCAACTTTATTTGGTGTATTCTTGATCAGCGGGAATTTGATGTCAATTCTTGCGCAGAGTTCTTCAGATTCGCTGCATTTGCCAGACTCTTTTTGCAAGGAGCGATATTCGAAGCCAACTTTTGGGCATGTGCTTTCCGGTCTGGCTTTGGGAGCTTTTGGATCGGTACACCCAAAGCACAATAATACTAATAAGGTTATTGACGATCAAAAGGACGGCATGATGAAAACACTTGACGAAGTTTTGGTGGGTACTGGCGTTCGTCTTGCCTGAAGGCTAATCGTTCCTTCCTTCAGGGTGCAAACTTAGTCCATGGCCATTTATTTGGCAAAAATTATTCAGCAAAGCTCTGCTTCAAAACCGGCATTGAACAAAAAATTCTCTCAAAAAGTCATTTACTGTTACTTTTGCGGGCATTTATAAATTGACTGACTAAAAAACAGACATGCCGAGTCAGGAATTTAGGCCAAATCCTGGACGGCTCAAAATAAACAAGTGAATATGGATATCCTCGTCATGGTTGGACAGCTGGTGCTAAGCCTTTCTATTCTCATCATACTTCATGAGATGGGCCATTTCTTTCCAGCCAAATGGTTTAAAACAAGAGTTGAGAAATTTTACCTGTTTTTTGACCCTTGGTTCTCAATTTTCAAAGTCAAAAAAGGTGAAACAGAATACGGAATCGGATGGCTTCCACTTGGTGGTTATGTCAAGATTTCCGGTATGATTGACGAAAGTTTTGACACAGAGCAGTTGGCTCAGGAGCCAAAGCCATGGGAGTTTCGCTCAAAACCAGCCTGGCAAAGGCTGATTATCATGGTTGGTGGTGTTACTGTGAATTTTATTCTGGGATTTGTGATTTACGCCATGCTGCTTTGGAACTTTGGCGAAGAGTATTTGCCCACGAAAAACATTAAATATGGCGTAGTGCCCGATTCACTGGGTATAGAAATGGGCATCCAGAAAGGTGATAATGTAATTGCTGTTGGTGACCTCCAATTGGAACAATTCAATCCGAACCTGGTCCGGACAGAAATCATCATCCATGATGCTCATACTCTTGATGTTGATAGAAATGGCGAGCTAGTAAAGTTGACATTAAAAGAAGAAACCATCCAGGCACTTTCCAAATACGAGAACAAAGATCTGATACTTTTTCAGCCACGCGTGCCTTTTGTGGTTGGTGGTTTTTCCAAAAACAGTCCTGCTGAAAAAGCTGGGATTCAAAAGCTGGATCAAATCATAGGCCTGAACGGGAATTCAACACCTTACTTTGATGATTTTTACGATCTCGTGACTACCAATCCATTGATAAATCAGGATGTGGAGGTAGAATTGGTCAGAAAGGATACGAGCAGGTCTTTAGTGGATACGCTGAGGGTCATGGTAACAACAGATGAATTTGGGAAGATAGGTGCGGGCCCCGTTGAACATCGCTATTTCCTCGAAACTGAAAGACGGGATTACTCAGTAGTTGAGGCAATCCCGGCCGGAATCAATAAGGGCTGGAGTTTCCTGACAAATCAGGTCAGGGCTTTCGGGCAAATGTTCAAAGGAAAAATTAAGGCGAGTGACAGCCTGGGTTCATTTATTACCATTGGTTCCATGTTTGGGACAACCTGGAATTGGGAACGCTTCTGGCAGCTCACTGCCTTCCTGTCTTTGATTTTGGCTTTTATCAACTTACTGCCGATTCCAGCACTTGACGGAGGGCACGTCATGTTTCTGCTTTTTGAAGTGATTACTGGTCGTAAACCAAGTGACAAGTTCATGGAATATTCTACCATGGCTGGTTTTGCAATATTGATTACGCTGATGGTGTATGCCATAGGACTTGACATTCTTAGGCTATTCTAAGGAGGAGGAAATTTTAGTTCAGGGATAAATTGGGAAAGATCCTAATAATCATGTCAAAGAGCTATTTTGAATTTTACGGAATTCCGGTTTCTTTTTACCCTGACGACGAAAACCTTAGGGAGATATTTTATCGTTGGAGTAAAAAGTACCACCCCGATTTTTATACTCAGGAGTCAGCTGAAAAGCAAATTGAAGCACTTGAACTGTCTACTCTCAACAATAAAGCCTACTCAACGTTGTCAGATTTTGATTCGAGGATGCAATACATTCTCGAGATTGCCGGGGTATTTGGCGAGGAAGGAGAGAATAAGCTTCCGGTTGAGTTTCTCGGCGAGATGATGGAAATCAATGAGGCTGCTATGGAACTGGAAATTGACTTTGACCAAAACGCTTATCAGGACCTTTACGATAAAGTTCGAACCTTCGAGAGAGACCTGTTAAATGGAATTCATCCCGTTTTAATTTCCTTCAATGAAAGCCAGGACAAGAGGTTATTGACAGAGGTAAAAGATTTTTTTCTCAAAAAAAGATACGTTTTGAGAATTTTGGAAAATTTGGATAGATTTGCGTCCGCTTAAAAGAAAGCAGGAAATCAATTTGAATAGTTTTCATCGCATGTTTTTCATTTTCAACTGATTATGAATTTTGTGCCTGCACTTTGCCGAAGTGGCGGAACTGGTAGACGCGCTGGACTCAAAATCCAGTGATGGCAACATCGTGTGGGTTCGAGTCCCACCTTCGGTACTTTTTGAGTTATGAGTTATGAGTTATGAGTTATGAGCTATGAGCTATGAACGCTGAATGATGAACGATGAATGATGAAAATATACACCACATCATATCTCATATCTCATATCTCATAACTCATATCTCATAGCTCATAGTTCTTTTGTTGGCCGAAATGGCGGAATTGGTAGACGCGCACGTTTCAGGGGCGTGTGTCCGCAAGGGCGTGTGGGTTCGAGTCCCACTTTCGGCACGAAATGCCTGGGCAAATCCCGGGCTTTTTAATTTCCCCTGAATCCCCCTATCTTCTTATCCTCTTATCCTCTTTTCAAATCACCTCAGCCACTACAAAAATGCTGCCGCTAACAAAAATCAAATCCTCTTTTTTAGCTGTTTTTTTTGCAGCCTGAAGGGCCCGACGTACAGAAGAATAAGCTTTTCCGGTAAGACCATGTTTAGTGGCTTCTTCCTTCAAAAGCCTGGCATCCAGTCCTCTTGGGATATTGGCTTTGGCAAAATAGTAGGTTGCCTCGGGTGGTAAAATTGGAAGTATCTTGTCTAACGACTTGTCACTTACTGTGCCATAAATAAAGTGCAGTTTATTGAATTGCAATTCTTTAAGTTTATCAACAGCCAGACGTAGTCCAGCTTCGTTGTGGGCACTATCCATGATAATATCCGGTGGTCCATGAATGATTTCCCACCTGCCTAAGAAGTTGGTAAGTTTTCGAAGATTGGCCATGCCATAATCCAGGTATTGCCGACTCTGTTCCGCGCTCAAATGAATCATCGGGGCAAGTAACTCCACAGCTTTTAGTGTGGTTACCAGATTCTTTGACTGATAAATGCCTTCGTGATTTAAATTTATATGGTTTACAGTTCCAGTATTCTGATGGGTTATCCGGTATCGCTTTCCCTTAAGAATGTCTTCGATGAAATCGATTTTATACTCTTTATCAGCAAAATAGATAGAACTTCCGGTTTCTTTAGCCTTCAATTGAAAGACAGAATTGGTTTCATCCTGTGACTCACCAATCACAACAGGGATTCCAGGTTTGATAATGCCTGCTTTTTCACCTGCTATCTTGGGTAGGGTATCCCCCAGGAACTGCTGGTGATCGAAGCTGATGTTGGTAATAATACTCAGTAGGGGAGTAATCACATTTGTGGAATCCAGTCTACCACCCATACCGGTTTCTATGATAGCGATGTCCACTTTTTGCTTTGAAAAATAGTCAAAAGCCAATGCCACCGTCCATTCAAAAAAGGAGGGTTTAATTCTTTCGGAAATGCCTTTGTTTTCTTCAACGAAACGGGCTACTTCTCTTTTAGAAATGTACTCACCATTTATCTTAATTCTCTCTCTGAAATCGCGGTAGTGAGGTGATGTATAAAGTCCGGTTTTCAGTCCGGCTGCGGTGCAAAAAGCCGCCAGGAAATGAGCTACGGAGCCCTTGCCATTGGTTCCCGCAATATGGACGCTTGGAAACTTTTTTTCGGGGTGGCCCAGATGTTCACACAAAGCGATGGTGTTGCTCAGGTCTTTCTTAAAAGCAGCCGCACCGATGCGATGAAACATGGGTAATTGGGCATACAGGTATTCTATTGCACTTTTATAACTCGCCATTCTCTAAAAAATGAGATGATTTATTCCCATGAAAAAAAATGTAGTGTCCTGCTGAATTTGTTTTCATGTTTAAATGCTTACTGCTAATTTTGGAAAACCGGAAATTCTGCTGTAAAGGTAGTGAGCGCATTAAAACTGGCCAACAGAATATGTTTACACAAAAACACGAATTAATCAACTTGTCAGGCGAGGAACTCGATGATTACCTGGCCGGTGGTTGGTATCGCATGGGCCAATCAGTTTTTACATGCCATTTCCTTTTTTTTGAAGGTAATCTTTATTCTCCTATATGGACGCGTATTTCACTTCGCGGATACCATTTCAGGAAAACCCTAAGGCGACTGCTTTCATCCAATGGTCGAATGTTTCAGGTTGTTGTGCGACAGGCCAACATTGATGAAGAAAAAGAAGAACTATATAGTTTATACCGGCTAAACTTTAAAGGCAATTTGCCTCTGACTCTCATAGATAGCATGAATGATGGGTCAGATGTGAATGTGTTTAATACCAAAGAAACTGCCATTTACGATGGTGATACCCTGATAGCTTTTAGTTTTTTCGATTTGGGGAAATCTGCTATAGCCAGCATCAAGGGCATCTATCACCCGGACTATGCATCACACAGTTTGGGGCTTTATACGATGTTGTTGGAGATGAAATACGGAATTGAACAGGGATTCGAACACTTCTACCCGGGGTATATTGTTCCAGGATATTCCCGATTTGATTACAAACTCAGAATAGGATTTCCTTCTGAAATTGAATACTTTGATGTGCAAACAAAAAGTTGGGAACCTTACCGAGATTTCAACCTGGAGTCTTCGCCAGTCAAGAAAATCATGAAAAAACTGGCCAAAATAACTCACTCCAAACTCCTGAATCAAGTTGAGCTCGAAGTCCTGTTCTATCCTGCCTATGAGGCCAATATCTTTGGATATGACTTGGAGCCATACCTTGAGTCACCACTGTTTATCAATTGCTTCAAAGACTTATTTGATGAACCCAGGTTTATCGTCTTTTACGATATCTGGAAGGAGTCTTATGTTTTTTGCCATTGCCTGACTAAGGAAGATTTTAGTTTTTACCTCGCATACTCTGTTCAGTTTGAATCTCAGCAATCCAATATCTTTCATGATTTTCTGCTGAAGAAGTCGGTTATCATTGAAACCACCGACATTGTAGAATTGGCCAAGTGGATAAAATTAATTAAGGGATTGATAGAGTTGTCTTTCAATCGCCAACTCATGAAATAATGGCCTCACCTTGAATCTGTTCCTTTTTATTAATCGGTTCATCTCTCAAAACAATTGCTTTTTCAAGTCCGTAACCCGTCAATCTGTTGTGATAGAAAAAGAGTAAGTCAAAATCCTGACTAACGATATCACCCTCTTTGTTGTAAAGCAGAGTTTCTTCAGCATGGTAAATTCCAAGGTTTCTGACTCCGTCTTTAATAATTTCATTGACGGGCTGGAGAATTTGATTTGAGAGTTTAATGCGCCCTGACTTTTGCATGTCAAGTAATCTTGCCTGAAGTTGCAAAACTATTTCCCGTACTGTTTCGATTTCGAAAACATAATCATCCGGCGGTAATCTTAAGAGTCCGAAAATATCGAGAGCCGGGTTTTCATATTTAAGCAAATTGAACACTGCAAATGAAACGACATGACTGCTCAGGACAATGTTGTCCTTGTAATATCGCTCCACAATCCGTTCGGCCAAAACGATGGTGTACTCAGATTCCCTTTGCAGGTCTTCCGTGATATTGCCATCCAGCATAAAGTATTCTCTTGTGTCAACTTGATTACCGAAAAGGTCAAGACTATTTCCATCGTTATCCAGGAAATTGCCTAAAACATCCATTGGCTTTCCAAAGGACAGAGTAATTTCAGAAGGTTGGGAAAAGAAGTTCCAGCCAAATTTCAACAGTTTGCGGAAGCTGTAGAATGCGTCTTTAACTTTAAGGTACTTTTCTTTCCCAGTAATCCTTAAATGTTGCTCAATAAGGTATTTGGCCTCGAGAACCACATGGTAACTCAGAATTAACGGGACGATGATAATCTTTTCATCCTTACCTTTTTCGTAAATGCGCCTTTGGGCCTCAACGGCAGTTCCCATCAATCCCATCTTCAGTTTTGACTCCAGTGCCCCAGATCTGCTTCTTGTACCACCCGGGAAGAATATGCTATTGGTACCTTTTTCAATAGACAGACTCGACATTGCCTTAAGGGTTTCGAGGTAAACAGGATTTTTCTTGCGTCGATCCACCCTGTAAGCACCCAGACGGTTCATAAAATAGGCCGTGTAGCCTGTATTGTACAAGTTGAGTCCTGCACCGTATGAAAATGAAGGCAGTCCAACTATGGTATCCATGGCGTAACCAATCAGAATGGAATCGAGATTGCTCGAATGGGTAGGTACCACCACCAAAGTCCCTTTTGTGGCCAGGTGCCTGATATTCTCGATATCCCCTTTGGTAAGTAATCTTTCATACACCTTGTGTTCTTTTCCAAAAATCCTTTTCATATTCCTGCCGGCGGCAGTATTCAGAAGCCGGTTAAAGAACATGGATAGGAAATGCCTGGCGAACTGAAAAGTGGAAATTTTGAAAGTGCCGACAATTTCTTCAGCATAGCGATGCAAGATTTGTCGAAGGATTTCATCCAATGTGCCGTTTTGGCCTGTGCCATTGCCGTTAAGGCTGCCTTTCGCCAGCTTTTGACCCAATTTTTTCCAAAAGACAGGTTCGTCAGGTTCATCTACTTTCCAGGGTTCCTCCCGCACTCTGATTCTTTCGAGGTAAATGGTCTTGGCGATGATATCTTCCAACTCATTACCATAAAGTATTTTCAAACGGTCAAAAGTGTAGGATTCAATCTCTGCAACTAGGTTTTTCCGGTCTGAAAGCAGCCTGTAAATAGGCCAATCGGAGATTTCCGGAAAAATGTGCGGGTATATTTTGGAACTTTCACTCATGGAAAGGGAATTGTGTTTGTTTTCTCTCAATTAATTCAAAAAACGCTTTAGGCAATGGACAAATTTACTTGTTCAATGAAGTCGAGAATTTCGTCTCTGCCAGTATTGGTAACCGATGATGAGCAAAATTGCTGCGGCAGTGAATGCCAGGATTCTCCAACCGCTTTAGTAATCAGGGCCATTTGCTGGTTGCGCTTGTGAGTAGTAAGTTTATCTGACTTTGTAAAAACAATTACGAAAGGGATTTCTTTTTCACCCATCCAGTTTACAAATTCTATATCGATTTCCTGAGAAGGTACATTGATGTCGAGCAACACAAACGCACACTGAAGAGAAGGTCTTTCGACCAGGTAATCGGCAATCATATCACTGAATAAAGCCTTTTCTTTTTTTGACCGCTTGGCATATCCATAACCCGGTAAATCGACAAGGTGCCACTCTTCATTTATCAGGAAGTAGTTGATCATTTTCGTCTTGCCAGGTTTTTTGGATACATGTGCAAGGTCTTTCTTTTGACAAAGCATATTGATCAATGAGGATTTGCCTACATTACTCCTTCCAATAAATGCATATTCAGGCAGTTGAGGTGCCGGACAATGTGCCAGGTCAGGAAAACTACCGACGTATTTTGATTCTTTTATTAACAATTTACTTATCTTATTCGATGATTTGAGGCTGCAAAATTAACTGAATTAAGGGTAAAGAAGGCTTTGAAAAGAGCCTATTTACTTTTCGTGATGATTAATTATGGTTCAGTAGTCAAGAATTCAAACCTGCTAAAACCTTTTAATCATTATTTACCGTTAAATAGGGGTTAAAGGACAAGCATTCAAAACCACATCATATCACTTGAACGGGCTTTTGACGTTTTATTCTAAAATTCACCAAAAAGTACTGAAATGAAACGATTAATGTTTTTCCTCCTTTTTTGCGGAATTCTTCTCCAGCAAGCTCAATCCCAAATTAGTTGGGGACCGCGGGTTGGTTTGTCAACGACCACTCTTGATCCAGAGACTCTGACTGTTAGTAATGTCAGCCTTGCCATTATGGAAGCCAACTATGGTTTCCATCTTGGCCTTTTTTTCAGGGCCAAACTGTCGGACAGAGTTTTCCTGCAGCCAGAAGTGCTTTTTAATTCAAATTCCGTTGATTTCAAGGTAAACGACCTTTCCTCAGGTATTGTTGATAAGATTCTTGCCGAGAAATATCGAAATCTTGACATTCCACTTATGATTGGGTTGAAATATGGCCCAATCAGACTACAGGCTGGACCTGTTGGGCATGTCTATATAGCCAGCTCCAGCGAGTTGGGAACTGTTGGTGGTTATGAAAAACGCTTTAATGACCTCAACTTTGGCTATCAGGCGGGCTTAGGGCTGGATATCTGGAAAATACTCTTTGATGTGAAATACGAAGGTAATCTTACCAAATTTGGTGACCACATGGTTATTGGTGGGCAGAATGTGAAATTCGACCAGAGACCCACCCGGTTTGTATTCTCTGCAGGGTTTTCTTTTTAGAATAATTTTGAAATGGTTGGGCAGGTTGAGCGAGTTGTGGTGTCTAAAACCTCTCAACTTAATCAACCTCCTCAACTTGTATGACGCAACCAACCTTTTTACCGGCCTTTAGCACCTTAGTTAAAAGTCTTGAAATCGAATATTTAATGGCTTCGCAAATGGGAATGTCTGAATCTGAGCTCGTAAAGTCCTGTCTTGCCAACGATAGGATAGCCCAACGGCAACTTTACGACAAGTATAAAAAGGCCATGTACACCCTTGCCTACCGTGTTTGCGGAGATTTTGAGACTGCCAACGATGTACTCCAGGATGCGTTTGTCAAAGTATTTCGCGGGCTCAATAGTTTCAGAGGAGAAAGCACTTTGGGTGCCTGGATAAAGACAATTGTGGTGCGCACAGCTTACAGTAAGTTGAGAAAGGCTGAACCATTTTTTGAATCCATAGACAATGTACCTGCAGGCGGTCATGTGGATTGGGGGCATTATCTGGATGCTGAATATCTGGAGAAAGCCATCCTCTCTTTGCCTACGGGGTACAGAACGGTATTTATTCTCATTGAAGTGGAGGGTTATACCCACAAAGATGCAGCTGAATTGCTGGGCGTGACCGAAGGCACATCCAAGTCCCAGCTCTTTTATGCAAAGAAAAAGCTCAGGGAAATCCTGGAAAAACAAGGTGTAGTACAATAGCTTATGAAGGAGTTTAACAGAAAAACATTGGTAGAAGCATTATCGTCTCTTCCTCAGTATCATCCACCGGAAGAAGTGTGGACGTCCATTGAGGAAGCTGTTGAACTTACGGGAATGCCTTACCAAAAGTCTTTGAAATCACTTCCTGAATATGAGCCACCTTCGGAGGTGTGGGAAAAGATTACACAACATTTGCCTTCTGGCAAAGTCAGAAGACTCATTGTCAGGAGAACTTTGGCAGCGGCCGCTTCTATTGTCCTTTTAATAACGGCTGGGCTGCTTTTGGATAATTTTTATGGTGCTGAGCAAGACTTTACCATTTCTTATTCCACGGAAACAGTAGATGCTGCATTGGTAGGCCATAATTGGAATGAAGACGAAGATGTTTTCGAAGAATTTGACCAGTTGTGCAAAAACCGGGAATACATCTGCGCAAGGCCAGAGTTCATTGAGCTAAAGTCCGAACTCGACGAATTGACAGATGCCAAATACTCTTTGGTTTCAGCATTAGGTAAATATGGAGCAAACGCGGACATTATTACCCAACTCAAGGAAATTGAGCTGGAAAGAACAGACCTGTTGAAAAAACTAATGGTCATGCTCATTTAGTGATGTTGAAGGTTTTATTAGTAATGAGTCAAAAATAAAGTAGCCAAATTGTTTTCTTAACCACTTGAAAATCAGTTGGAAAACTTTTGCCTTTTTACTTTTTACTTTTTCCTTAGTATCAGTCAAAGTAGTGAAATGAAGAAATTATTTACATATCCGTTTGCGATAATACTGCTGGTTTTGTCAGTTAGTACAGAAGCGCAAACTACGTATCAGGTGGTTACCAAGACCATCGAAAAGACCTTTCCATATCAGCATGGGTCTGAGCTAAATATTGAAGGGGAGCGGGCTGAAATTTTGGTGGAAACCTGGACCAAGAATGAGGTAAAGGTTTTGCTGGAGTTGATTTCTAAGCATACGTCCCGCAAAGTAGCTGAAGCCGATCTGTCAAAAATGAAATACAGCTCAGCACAACATGGTAATAAGATTTATTTCAGAAATAACCTGGAAAGCTCCGGAAGCAAACAACCAGAATCAGACCTCAAGGCAGTATATACCATTACTTTACCAGCGGATTGTCCGGTTTATTTAAAAAACCATTACGGAATAGCCAGTGTGACCAACCTCTCGAGAGCACTTCGCATCAATAGTGAATTTTCAAAAATCTACCTTGAAAACCTGCGTGGTCAAATCGGGATAAACTCGCTTTTTGGAGACATTGAAGGACGTCTTGTTGACGCCAATGTCAGCATAAGTTCCCGTCGTTCCGACATTACGCTCTATGATATCCGGGGAAGTTGGAATATCAATGCCCAATACGGGATTCTGAAGTTTTTCACCAACCCAAGCCCGGAATTACTGATGTTGAATATTGACGCAGAGAAATCTGATGTGTACTTTTTCGACCCCAAACCCAATTTCTATGGCTACACATTAACCACCCATTATGGCAATATCACTGTACCAAGGGACCTGAAATTCAACTTTCTTCAAAACACAGACCAGTTGAAAAAAGCTGTTTTTTCCTCGAAAATTGGATCATCCAATATTTCAATCAAAATCTCTTTTGGGGATATCGTTATAAGGAATCCTTAGTTTTTAGGAAATGGCTGAGTTGATCAGCTCCGCCGTTTTTAATGAGGCACCACCTGAACCTAAAATTTTCTTCAATTCTGCATATTCCGATAGTATATGCTGTCTGTTTTCGTCGGAAAGTATGAATTCAAATTCTCTTCTTAGTGATTCTTTGTTTAAGTCGTCCTGAATCAGTTCCCTTACTATCCTCTTCCCAGCTATGAGGTTAACCAGCGATATGAATTTCAGGTTTTTATTGGCCAGTCGCCTGGCGATGAAATAAGAAATATTGCTGCTTCTGTAACAGACTACCTGAGGAACGTTGAAAAGTGCGCCCTCCAAAGTGGCAGTACCAGATGTTACCAAAGCAGCATGTGCATGATGAAGAAGGTCGTAGGTTTGATTTAATACTATTGGCAGCTTGCTGTATTCCCGATAAAATGCTATGTCAATTGAATTCGCACCAGCTATGACAAATTGAAAATCCGGGAATTCAGGTTCCAAACCTTTCATCAAGGGTAGCATGCAGGTGATTTCCTGTTTCCTACTGCCAGGGAGGAGAGCTATAATAGGTCGGTCATCCAGATTATTTTGTTTTCTGAAATCGTTCGATTTAGAATGTTTAGGTATAACATCCATCAGGGGGTGGCCGACATATTCTACCTCTACACTGTATGTTTCATAGAATTTCTTTTCAAAGGGGAGAATGCAGAATAATTTGTCAACGTATTCCCTGATTATTTCTATCCGCTTGCTCTTCCATGCCCACAATTGCGGCGAAATGTAGTAGAATACTCTGTAACCTCTTTTTTTTGCCCACTTTGCCATGCGAAGGTTGAAACCAGGGTAGTCGATCAAAATAATAGCATCAGGATGGTACTGGTTTATGTCCCTTTTGCATAAGCTGAAATTCTGAAGAATGTGAGGTAAATGTTTCAATACTTCAGCAAAGCCCATAAATGCAAGGTCACGGTAGTGTTTTACCAGTGTTGCCCCAGCATTTACCATCAAATCACCACCCCAGCAACGGAACTCAGCACAGGTATCCAGCTCTTTCAATGCTTTGATGAGGTTGGAACCATGCAGGTCACCTGATGCCTCGCCAGCTATTAGGTAATATTTCATGATAGTGGCTGTTTAAGTGAGGAGCTTAAGACTGATGTTGTAATTGCGTGATTAAAGGACGTATTTCCCAAAAATCAATAGCCAGCTAATAACCAATAAAGTTGTTGAAATAACTATTCCTCTTACAGTATTATGTTTTCTGGCTTTGGAATAGCGATTGATCAGCCAGGCATTCATCGCAATTCCCACAATTGAAGCAGTTCTTTCCCGGAACATGGGACGGAATCCTTCTGAACTCATCCAGTCCATTTGGTCAAAACCTTCAAATACTCCGAAGATAAACACAGCCCCTAAAACTGGCAGCACAAGCGCAGCAACAATTCCGAAAGGCAGTGAGTCTTTTTCAAACATAGAGCGGGTTTAAAAATTATTAATCAGTCCTGATGAACCGGCAAATGGTTTTCAATAGCTTTCATTGAAGGTAAGGCCTGATGTATAGTCAAATCATGGCCTGATGGTACTACTGAGATGTAACCGTTTTGGAGGGCTTTCACATCTGTATCGTCTCCATTGTCGAGGTTCAGAAAGTCACCAGTCAGCCAGTAATATTTTTGACCTCTGGGGTCTGTAGCTTCCACATAGCGTTCAACCCAGCGAGCTTCGGCTTGTCTGCACACCTTGAAGCCTTTTATTTCCTCTGCAGGTAATGCCGGAATATTGACATTGAGCAGTTTGCATTCCTTTAACCCATTTTCCAATACAAACTCCATAATCTGTTTGACATAGGGTTTGCAAGGTTCAAAATCCGCATCCCATGAATAATTGAGCAGGGAGAATCCAATGGAATTGACACCTTCCAATGAAGCCTCCATAGCTGCGGACATGGTTCCTGAATAAATGATGTTAATGGAAGCATTGGAGCCGTGGTTGATACCGGAAACACAAAGGTCAGCTTCACGGCCATTCAGGGCTACGTATTTACCGAGTTTGACGCAATCAACCGGCGTGCCGCTGCATTCCCAAGCGTCTATACCAGCAAAAGCATTTACTTTTTTAATCCTTATAGGGTCGTGTACAGTTACTGCGTGTCCTTGTCCTGATTGTGGTGAGTCCGGGGCTACAACAATAACATCTCCCAGTTCTGATGCTACTTCTACCAGGGCCTTTAAACCCGGTGCTGATATGCCATCATCGTTGGTTACCAGAATTAGAGGTCTCTTTTTCATTTATCTTTTTTCGAAAGGCAAAAGTAGGCAAAACAGATTTGGAGACTTTTACTTTTGCGAACTTTCCGTGTTGGAATAAAACAAAAGCTTCAAAAAACCGATTATTTGTACAGTGGTTAATTGATCCTTTTCCCTAACGCAAAACCAGACAGAACTGGTTCGCTCAAAACTCAATTTTATGAACCGTAAGAAGATAATTAAAAGAGTGTCGATAGGCTTTGGCGTGTTCTTAATAATTGCATTGGCTGCACTCATTGCCATTCCTTTCATTTTTAAGGATGAAATCGTAACAGCTATTAAACAGGGCGTGAATGAAACACTCAATGCCAGGGTTGATTTTAGAGACGTTGACTTGTCATTGATTCGCAGTTTTCCCAATCTAAGTGTGCGTATAGAGGATTACACAGTTACCGGCATTGATGAATTTGAAGGAGTGGACCTGGTAAGAGGTGAAGGATTTACACTCAATATGAGCTTTTGGTCCATATGGAATTTTGGTAAAGAAGCCCTTGAAATCAAATCAGTCCATTTATCCAAACCAGAAATCAAGGTGATTGTGCTCAGCAACGGCAAGGCCAATTACGACATTATGAAACCCACTGAAGACACTACCGAATTGCAGTATGTTGTTAAACTTAAAAAGTACAGCTTAAGTGATGGGGACTTGGTTTATGATGACCGGTCACTTGATTTTTACCTGAAGGCCGCCGAAGTCAATCATTCAGGTGTCGGCGATTTTACTCAGGATATTTTTGACCTGATAACTGAAACGGATATTGGTAAACTCGACGTGAGTTACGGTGGATTGACTTATGTGAAAAAGGCAAAAGCCTTTGCCGATGTTGCAATTAACATTGACCTTCCAAACATGAAATATACTTTGGAGGAAAATGAGTTTACCATAAACGACCTCATTTTGAAAATGGACGGTTGGATTGCTATGCCGGCAGATGATATTGAAATGGACCTCTCTTTCCACGCTCCACAGAGTGATTTCAAAAGCCTGCTTTCCGTGGTGCCGAATGCTTACGTTAAAGGGTATGACGACGTTAAAGCAGAAGGAACTTTTGAGGCTAATGGCACCGCCAAAGGAACTTACAGTGATTCTCCAGAAACGTGGCCTGCCCTCCAAATCAATCTTTCGATTGCTAATGGAAACGTCAAATACCCAGACTTACCCTTGGGAATTAGCGGCATTAATACCAGTCTGACAGTTAATAGTCCCAGCAGCAACCTGGACCAATTGTATGTTGATGTTTCAAAATTCAGTCTGAAAATAGGTAGCAATCCAATTGAAGGATATTTTAAACTGAAAACGCCCATATCCGATCCTGATGTCGACACCAAAATTAAGGGTGTTTTGAATTTGGAGGAATTGTCCCGGGCATTTCCAATGGAGGGTGTGACCACTTTGAATGGAATGATGGCTGCTGATGTTTTGATAAAGACAAGGATGTCTGTCATCGATAGGGCGGATTATGCCAATGTCAATATGAATGGCAATGTGAAAATCGACAACTTGAACTATGTTGCTGAAGGCATGCCTCCCGTAAGGGTAAACAAACTCCAGATGGATTTTAGCCCTAAAAATGTAAAGATGGCCAACTTTGATGTCAAACTCGGGCAAAGCGATTTGAACGGAAGCGGTGTCATCGACAATTTACTGGCTTATTTTTCACCGGACGCAACCATGAAAGGTAGTTTTATCCTTCGGTCCAATTACTTTAATGCTTCAGAGTGGATGCCCGAAGAATCCAATGAAGTGCAGCCTTCCGGGCCCCCTGTTGTTTTTGAGGAGCCATTTAATCGATTTGATTTGACGCTGGATGCCATTGCAAACAAGGTTGATTATACAGAATACAAATTAGAAAACCTGGTTGCACGCGGCAATCTTACCCCATCCCGAATGACAGTCAACCAATTAAGTGGTAAAATCGGCGAAAGTGATTTCTCCGCCTCTGGTGAACTAACCAATTTGTGGAATTACTTTTTCAAAGGCGAAACCTTAGGAGGGATATTGTCCCTTCGGTCTTCATACATGAACCTCAATCAGTTCATAACTGATTCTCCGTCAACAAATACCTCTCCAACACCTACTGAACCATTTTTGGTGCCGGACAACATTAATATGACTTTGGATGCCCAGATGGGAAAGGTCATTTACGACAATATGGAGTTGAATAATCTGAAAGGTAGGCTGGTTGTTGCAGATGAAGCGGTGCGCTTTGAAGATTTGTCAACTCAAACCCTTGGCGGCACCATGCTGGTGAAAGGTGGGTATGACACGAAAACTAAGGACAAGCCAAAATTTGATTTTGCCATGGAATTGCAGCGATTCGATTTTCAGCAATCTTTCAACACATTTAATACCTTTCAGGTCCTCGCTCCAATTGGTAAATTCGTCACCGGTATGTTCAATACCAGGCTGAGCATCAGCAGTAATCTCAAAAAAGACCTGATGCCCGACCTGACAACCATTAATGCTGACGGCATGTTGCAAACCTTGCAGGGAATGGTGAAGGGGTTTAAACCATTGGAAGATGTGGGTAATAAACTGAATGTGGATGCCTTCAAAACTATCACCATCAAAGATTCCAAAAACTGGTTTACCGTTAAGGACGGGACACTTGAACTGAAGGAGTTCGACCATTCTTATCAGGGTATTGAAATGAAAATTGCGGGTTTCCACAAATTGGCTGGAGATATGAGTTACAGCATACTGGCCAAGATTCCGCGTGACAAGATTGGCAAGAATCCACTAGGTGCTGCCGCAAATTCTGGCCTTGATTTTCTCTCAAAAGAAGCCTCTAAAGCCGGATTAGACCTGCAAGCAGGCGAGTTTGTGAACGTGCTCATCAATATTGGAGGTAAAATAAGCGACCCAAAACTCGGATTCAGAGTTGTTGGTGCTGAGGGGAAAGCAACATTTAAAGAGGAAATTGCCGCCAGGTTGGAATCAGAGGTTAAAGGCCAGGTAGATTCCTTGAAAACAGTAGCCCAAAGCAAACTCGAAGAAGAGAAGAAGAAATTGGAAGACACATTGAAAACTGTTGTACAGCAAGTAAAAGATGATGCAGCAAAGAAAGTTGAGGAGACAACCAAGAAAGTAGGAGAAGAGGTAAAAGAGAAAGTAGGGGAGGAGGTGAAAAAACAAGTAGGAGAAGAGGCAAAGAAAAAACTGGAGGAAATCAATCCCCTGAAAAAAAAGAAAGGCGGTGGAGGTGGGTGACCTTTGATGGTAGTTAAATGGTACTAACTTTGCAATCCTTTTATTGCAAATATTTTTAATCCAAAAATTGATACTAAAATCTATAAACCCATGATGAAGAATTTTCTTTTTCTTTTGATGATGCTGATTACCGTTTCAGCATGTAAAGATGATAAAAAACAGATTGGCGATTATAAAGCCATTGAAGTGAAAGAGGATGTTGTCAATGCTCTGCCAGATGCGCCATCTTCACGACAATTCCAGGAGGAAGATTATCAGGGGAGGCTGGAATTTTCACTTGAAAAAGTACAGCATGAGTTCCATCTTTCCAAAGGAAAAGTCAATAATCAGGGAGATGTTACTCTGTATGTTGATCAGAATTTCAATTTGATGCTCCGCCATAAGTTCAAAGGTGATACCTACGATACCAAGGTTAATCTTGCCGATTTGAGCGTCGAGAATGGTACTATAAAATTGATTATCGACCAAAAGGCAGGTGACAATCCTGGTATTACTTTTTATACTGAGAAAGGTGACAAAAAAGTTGTTAAAACCAAAAACGGCGAGTTAGTGGAAGAAACTGATCATATCAGTTTTATTTTGGCGGGCAGACCAAATGTCGAAAATATGTTGCCAGGCATGGTTGCTGCTATCCGTGTAGCGAAGGAAAAATTTGGTAAATAACCTTCTTTTTCCTGGAAATTGGCCGGTTGAATCCATTTCATCCGGCCAATTTATTTTTCAGGATTTCAAAGACCAATGGGGCCATTGGTTTGTGTTCGTTTTATTCAAATTCTGTTTTTTAATAACTTTACGCACACAAACCCTTAAAGTAAAGGCCCATGTCCAAGTCACTCATCCTGTTTTGTGCAGCCTCATTTCTGATCACTTTTGTCAATTCTGCTCAGGCACAAGTGAGCTCACCAAAAAGAGAATTTCGTGGTGTATGGATAGCTACAGTATCCAATATTGATTTCCCTTCGACAGGAGGCCTCAATGTTGAAAAATTTAAGGAAGAATGGCTTGCGAAAGTAAAAGCCTTTCAGCAGGCAGGTTTTAACTCACTGATTGTACAAGTTCGACCAGTAGGAGATGCATTTTATTTTTCAAAAATTTCTCCTTGGTCTAAATTCCTCAGCGGTACACAAGGCAAAGAATTGGAATCAGGTTTTGATCCACTTCGATACATGGTAGAAACCACACATAACCATAATCTTGATTTTCATGCATGGCTAAATCCCTACCGGGCTGCCATGGATACGCTTACGATTAATCTTTCTGCTAACCATCCCTACCGTCAGCATCCTGAATGGTTCTTAAAATATGGAGGCAAAATCTACTTTAATCCTGCCATGCCAGAGGTCAGGAATTATATAACTGAAATTGTGATGGAGGTTATCGTGGAGTACAATGTGGATGGAATCCACTTCGATGACTATTTCTATCCCTATCCAGTTGCCAATGAAACATTTCCCGACAGTGCAGACTTCGTAAAATATGGTTATGGTTTTAGCAACCTTGGTGCATGGAGACGAAGTAATGTGGATAAATTGATTTCACAGATTTCTGCCATGATGAAGTCTTACACTCCTCATATTAAATTTGGAATCAGTCCGTTCGGGGTCTGGAGAAACAAATCAGTTGATCCGGTTTTGGGTTCAGATACCAGAGCTGGAGCAAGCAGTTATGATGATTTGTATGCCGACGTGCGCGGCTGGCTTGAAAAAGGCTGGATTGATTATGTTGCACCACAATTGTACTGGCATATAGGTTTTGATTTGGCCAATTATGCAACGCTCGTCAATTGGTGGTCGAAAAATTCATTTGGAAAAAGGCTTTACATCGGTCAGGCCATGTATAAAGTCAACAATAGTCCACAGGAAAACTGGAGCAAGCCTGGTGAAATCCCAAAACAGATAAGACTGAATCGCAGCTTCCCTGAAGTAAATGGCAGTATTTTTTTCAATGCCACAACTACATTGAAAAATCCTCTTGGAGTTTTGGATTCACTGCACATGAGCTTTTACAAACAAAAAGCACTTTGGCCAGAGATGCCTTATCTGGGGCTTGAAAATTCACTCGCTCCGGTACTCAGCTCTTTTAACTACCGGGATGGTATCCTCCAGTTTAAGTGTGATATTGACAAAAAGGATGAAAATGCTGCGTACATTATTCTATACCGCTTTGAAGATCGTTTGCCCGGTGACTTTAATAATCCAGGCAACATATTTGGCATCTATCGACTAAATGGACGAAAAAACTTTCTGATACAGGATAATACTGTTGAAGTTGACAAAATGTACACCTATTCTGCTTCTACGGTGAACCACCAATACACTGAAAGTTTACTGAGCAAGGCAAGGACGGTTATGATAGGCAAGAACAGGTTAAAGAAGGTAAAGTAGTTGCTTCCCCGATTTGTTATGAATCTCTTCTATACAAACGATATACAGAATGATAGGGCTTTTTTTGAGCAGGAAGAAGCCAGGCATGCATTGCAGGTATTGAGAAAGAAAAAAGGTGACACAATTTCTTTCACGGACGGGAAAGGGGTGTGGTATGAAGGGATAATTGATGAAACCGGAAAAGCTCAATTTGCAGTTTTGATTACTTCAACAGTGATTGAACCAGAAAGGAAGTTCCGGTTACATGTAGCTATTGCGCCCACAAAGCATACCGACCGCTTTGAATGGTTTTTGGAAAAGGCCACTGAACTGGGCATCGATGAAGTTACACCCGTATTGTGTGCCAATTCTGAAAGGTTAAAATTAAAGATTGAGAGAGGGCAAAGAATATTGTTATCAGCGATGAAGCAGTCTTTGAAAGCACAACTGCCTGTTCTAAATGAATTAGTCAGCTTTAAGGACCTGTTAATCAAGATTTCATCGTCTGAAAAATCTGCTGACCGTTACATTGCTCATTGCCGTTCCGGTAATTCGCCCCACCTGAAACACAACTATTCCGCAGGTAAAGACGTTTGCATCCTGATTGGGCCGGAAGGCGATTTCACAGAGGAAGAGGTTGCACTTGCTGAACATAACGGATGGAAGTCAATAAGCCTCGGCTCATCGCGGCTAAGAACCGAAACAGCCGGAATTGCAGCCTGTCATCTTGTGAATCTCATAAACGACAATTAGTGGCTGAGGCGACACATTTCCTGAAAGGTGTCACCTCTAAAAACCAAATTCTCTTTCCTGGCGATATTTCGATTGCTCTTCTTTCTTGTCAGTTTCATTTCAATCACGGCCACATCCGCTCAAGTCAAGTTTGGCTTATTGAAATACAACGGCGGTGGCGACTGGTACGCCAACCCAACCTCACTTCCTAATCTGGCTAAATTCTGCAACCGGCAATTAGGTATACAAATTGACCCTGATTTCGGTACTGTGGAAGTAGGAAGTGCCGAGATATTTAACTTTCCCTTTCTGCACATGACCGGCCACGGCAATGTAGTATTCTCCGATGCTGAAGCAGAAAATCTTCGTAACTACTTGATTGGCGGTGGCTACCTCCATATTGATGACAACTACGGCATGGACCCTTTCGTTAGGCCGGCTATGAAAAAAAGTCTTTCCGGAATTACAGTTTATCTAACTGCCTTTCAGTAATCCCATTTATCAGCAAAAATTTGAATTCCGGAATGGATTGCTCAAGATCCACTGTCATGATGATAAACCACCGCAGGGTTTCGGACTTTTTTGGGAAGGTCGTTTAATTTGTTTTTATACCTACGAATGCGACCTCGGTGATGGATGGGAAGACCCTCAGGTACACAAAATTCCTGAAGAAGTGCGGCAACAAGCATTGCGCATGGGGGCCAATATCATTCAGTTTGTGTTTTCGCAGTGAGAATGATCATCAAATGACCCTATTGACTTTTGGCTTTTCGGTGTGGCCTGTTATCTTTGCGCAGCTTTTTTGACAACCTTATTTTACGAAAAGAATATACTGCATAGTGTCGAAATTCGCACTTCAACAAACTCCCTTTCCGATACTGCCCGCCCCAGTTCAACCACCTATCCCTTTCCTTTTTCAATTTCTAAAAACTAAATGATGGAGAAAACACCTGCCATATTGTTGCTTCAAGATGGAACGGTCTTCCATGGTTTTGCTGCCGGCAAAATAGGCACAACGACAGGGGAACTTTGCTTTAATACTGGTATGACTGGTTATCAGGAGATTTTTACCGACCCTTCATATTTTGGACAAATTCTCGTAACCACCAATGCCCATATCGGTAATTACGGCACTCGTATTTCAGAGACAGAATCAGAAAACATTAAGATTGCTGGACTGGTTTGCAAGAATTTTACCTGGAAATTTAGCCGCCCTCTCGCCAACAGTTCAATTCAGGAATATTTCGAAGAAGAAAAACTGGTTGGCATTTCAGATGTCGATACGAGAGCTATAGTCAGGCACATAAGAAGTAAAGGCGCCATGAATGCCATCATTTCATCCGAAACCACTGACATTAAACAGTTGAAGGAAAAATTGGCTTCTGTGCCTAATATGGAAGGATTGGAATTGGCAAGCAAAGTAAGTGCTCGTGAACCCTATTTCATCGGCAACTCTGAAGCATCTTTCCGTGTCGCAGTGCTTGATTTGGGAGTGAAGCGCAATATTCTGAATTGCCTCGTCGAAAGAGGATGTTATTTGCAGGTATTTCCCGCGAAAACTCTATTTAAAGAATTAAAAAAATGGAATCCCGACGGGTATTTCCTTTCAAATGGGCCCGGTGATCCTGGTGCTATGGATTATGCTATGGAAACTGCGCAATCCATTCTGGCGGAGAATAAACCGCTATTTGGTATTTGCCTCGGCCATCAAATCCTGGCCAGAGCCGTTGGAATACCGACTTTCAAAATGCATCATGGCCACCGTGGAATCAATCATCCGGTAAAGAACCTCAAAACAGGGTATTGTGAAATAACTAGCCAGAATCATGGATTCGGAGTGCATGCCGATGCGATCAAAAAGTTTGAGAATAAAGTAGAGGTGACACATGTGAATCTGAATGACAATACCATTGAAGGGCTTAAAGTAAAAAACAAGAAAGCCTTTTCCGTTCAGTATCATCCAGAAGCATCACCTGGTCCTCATGATGCACGCTATCTATTTGACCAGTTTATAAGGCTAATGGAAAAAGAGAAACCAGAAGCAACAATAAATCACGGAACAAACAGACATTCAGCTTAAAGTGGCAGCCCCTCTTTGAGTTGTCATATTTAAATTCAATACAATGAGCACAATAATAGACTTAATAGCCAGAGAAATCCTGGATTCACGCGGCAATCCAACAGTAGAAGTAGAAGTACTGACTGATGAGGGCTATGTCGGACGGGCAGCTGTTCCATCCGGAGCCTCAACCGGTAAGTACGAAGCTGTGGAATTAAGAGATGGAGATAAAAACCGGTACCTGGGTAAGGGAGTTCAAAAAGCGGTTTCCAATGTCGAAGAAATCATTGCCGACCATCTGGTTGGCGAAGATGTTTTCGAACAAAGGCAAATAGACCAGCTTTTACTCGACCTCGACGGTACTCCTAACAAGAGCAAATTGGGTGCTAACGCCATTTTAGGCGTTTCACTCGCAGTTGCTAAAGCAGCAGCGGAAGAAGCGGGTCTTCCATTGTACAGATATGTTGGCGGAGCCAATGCCCACATACTTCCCGTTCCGATGATGAACATCCTGAATGGTGGAGCACATGCCGATAATGGAATCGATTTCCAGGAATTCATGATTATGCCAGTCGGCGCTAACAGCTTTTCAGAGGGCCTGCGTATGGGAGTTGAAGTATTTCATAACCTGAAATCTGTGCTTAAAGCCAATGGTTATTCCACCAATGTTGGTGACGAAGGTGGTTTTGCTCCTAATATGAAATCCAATGTGGAGGCTATTGAAACTGTACTGCAGGCTATTGAAAAAGCAGGTTTCAAACCCGGCGATGAAATCATGATAGCCATGGATGCAGCTTCTTCTGAATTTTACGATGAAGAAAAAGGATTTTACCATTTCAAAAAAAGCACTGGCGACAAGTTGAGTTCTGACGAAATGGTTTCATTCTGGAAGGACTGGAGCAAAAAATATCCGATTTTCTCTATCGAGGATGGCATGGCAGAAGACGATTGGGATGGTTGGAAGGCCTTAACTAAGGAAATTGGTAAGCGGGTTCAAATTGTGGGTGATGACCTTTTTGTAACCAACACGGTAAAATTGCAAAAGGGTATTGACCTCGGAGTTGCCAATTCCATACTCATCAAGGTAAACCAGATAGGCAGCCTGACGGAAACCATCAACGCTGTAAACCTGGCTACACGTCACTCTTACACCAGTGTGATGAGTCACCGTTCCGGGGAAACGGAAGATACAACCATTGCTGACCTTGCAGTTGCTCTGAATACAGGTCAAATTAAAACCGGTTCAGCCTCCAGGTCTGACAGAATAGCCAAGTATAATCAATTGCTGCGCATTGAAGAGGAGTTGGGCTCCACTGGAATTTACCTGGGCAGGGGATTACTCACGAAGTAAGCTTGTTGGCAGCACAAAGGTCTGAGGCTATTTTTCTAACTTTGGGTCTGAATAATAAATTTTATACCCAGCCTTTGAAGGCATAAGCATTAAGGAAAAAGTAAAAAGTAAAAAGGCAAAAGTTTTTCAACTAATTTTCAAGTGGTTAAGAAAACAAGTTGGCTACTTTATTTTTGACTCAGAACTAATTTCGCAGCCATGTCCAATTACAGGGTGAATCCGTTCAAACTTCTGCTGAAGAAAATACCTGCTCCATTGAGGAACAGGTATATCCTTGCCCTTCTGGTATTTGCGATGGTCATTCTTTTTCTCGACAAGCACAACTTTTTTACGCAGTGGAAATTGCGGAAATCAGTTAAGCAACTTGAGCACGATAAAGATTATTACTCTAAAAAAATAGAAGAGGCAAAACAGGATCAAAAGAACATTGAAAACGATAAAGAAAAATTCGCCCGGGAGAAATACCACATGCACAAATCGGATGAAGAGGTTTTCATCATTGAAGAAGAAAAATAACCCTTTGTAAAAGCCGGATTACAATTAAAACAAACCGCTTAGTGGGGTAATGAAAAGTAAAATGGTCAATTTCGCCTGCTAAAATCCTGATTGTCAGCACATTTACATTTTACATTCATCATTTTACATTCATCATTTTACATTCATCATTTTACATTCATCATTTTACATTCA
>CAYRDX010000020.1:36672-63091 GCA_964423205.1 uncultured Saprospiraceae bacterium
TCATTTTACACAACTACTAACATAGAAAAGAATAACACATGTCAGTTCTCGTCAACAAGAATTCCAAAATCATCGTCCAGGGTTTTACCGGAAATGAAGGTACTTTTCATGCCTCTCAGATGATAGAGTATGGTACCAACTTAGTGGGCGGGGTAACCCCCGGTAAGGGTGGCCAAACCCACCTTGAAAAACCCGTTTTTAATACCGTTGAAGAAGCCGTGAAAAAAACCGGTGCCGATACATCCGTCATTTTTGTGCCTCCTGCATTTGCTGCCGATGCCATCATGGAAGCAGCTGAGGCAGGTATTAAAGTAATCATTTGCATCACTGAAGGCATTCCTGTTCAGGATATGGTTAAGGTAAAAGCCTACCTGAAAGATTATCCGGATTGTCGTTTGATAGGGCCAAACTGTCCCGGCGTTATCACTCCCGGTGAGGCAAAATGTGGCATTATGCCTGGGTTTATTCACAATCCCGGCAGAGTTGGTATCGTAAGCCGCTCGGGCACCTTAACTTATGAGGCAGTGGACCAGGTAACTAAGGCCGGGATGGGACAATCCACTTGTATTGGAATAGGAGGAGACCCAATCGTTGGCACAACCACCAAAGAAGCTGTTGAATTATTTATGAATGACCCAAACACCGATGGTATTATCATGATCGGTGAGATTGGCGGAGGCATGGAAGCTGAAGCAGCCAGATACGTCAAAGAATATGGCACTAAACCAGTTGTTGGTTTTATTGCTGGAAAAACTGCACCCAAAGGCCGTAAGATGGGACATGCCGGTGCGATCATAGGTAGTGCTGATGATACGGCTGCTGCCAAGATGCGCATCATGGCAGAATGCGGTATTCACGTTGTTGAGTCTCCAGCTATGATTGGTGAAACGATGCGGAAGCTCCTTACAGCTTGAAATAAGTAAAAGTGGAGATTTCAGATTTATAACTTCCCACTTTTAGGATTTGATAAAACATAACCAGGGCGTGACTTAAGAGCTTGTTTGGGATTTAGTGCTTGAGTTAAAAACGAGAAATTTTTCGTCAATTTTTTGGCTTTTTGAAGGAGAATAGCGGGACTACTTGACTGAAAAAAGCTGAAAAAGTGGCGAAAAAGGGTCGTTTTGAGCCAAGTGACCAAATTCCAAACAAGCTCTAATATGGGTCACGCCCTAACCTTTTATTTAACTGCCTTTTAATGCAGTATCCATTGTGTAATGGAGTTCACCACACTGACTACAATGGCTAGCGCAATTGCCCACCAGAAATTCTTAATCTTCAGTCCTTTCAGCAAATAATCAGCAAACATCAGGACGATTGCATCCACAACAATGGCAAAAATGCCAAGTGTAATCCATCGCAGAGGAGTAGTGATGAAGTCGAGGAGAGCACCAAGAGTGATATTAAGTAGGGCAACAACCACCCCGACGATTACAGCCCTGGTAAAATCAGTAACTTCCACTCCGCGAAGCAATTGAGCTCCAAGCCATATCGCAAAGGAATTGGCAAGGATGGTAATGATAATATCCATGGTTATGATGTTTTGATTTGATTATAAATTGGTACTTTGATTTCCTCCCGGCTTGTCGGCTGCTTCAAGTTTTCTGCGCAACTCTTCATTCTCCCGGAAAAGCTCTTCAATGCGTTTTGTCTTGTACTCCAGTTCCTCTTTCAAGCGTCGGTTTTCAGCTTCAAGTGCTGCATCTGGTTGGTTTTGGTTGACAGTTTTAACCTCAGAGGTTTCTGTTGTTTCTGGGTTTACTGATTCGTTTTGTTCAACCGTATTTTCTATTCCGAGAAAATCTTTGATGTTTTTAAGTCCATCCTGCCCGTGGTAATAAGTCGCGGCCAAATAGGCCAATGGTGCTACAACGAGCATGACAAGGAAAAAACGTGTGAATCCGGTTACTTTTAGTGGTCGTTTCGACATAATCTGATGTTTAACTATGATGTGGCAAATTTATTTCTTTGAGAAATCCATTTCATGCAACTTATACATAACTCCAGCTTTGCGGGATGAAATATACTCAGCTTTATTCTAATGTCGAAATTGATACTTTTGTCAAAATGAAAACAGAACCTTATGCATAACCGGAAGTTACTTCTCTTATTTCTGCTGCTCCTTTTTGTCTTCATCATTACCAGGTATTTTATGGGGGATGTAGGCAAATCATTTGATGCCGAAATCATCAAACTGGATACAGCACAAATAACCCGCATTCTTTTAAAAACAAAGGCTGATAACTTTCAGGAATTTGAACTGATAAAGGAGAAAGATTGGCTGGTTTCATCCGCAAATTTGCAGGTTGCAGTTAATGAAGAAGCAGTCCAAACTTTACTATCCAATTTGGTTTCAGTGAAAGCCGATCAGATTGTGGCAAAAGAAAAAGAAAGATGGGGACATTATGATTTGGAGGAAAATACAGCAACAAGTATCAGCGTATTCAAAGGAAACCGGCAATTGGCTAAATTTTGGGTTGGTAAATTCACGATGAGTCCAGACACCAGGCAAATAACTACTTATTTCAGGTTAGAAGGGAAGGATGATGTATTTGCTGTTGAAGGTATGACAGGGCTGATGTTCAATCAGGGATTTGATGGGTATAGAAGCAATAGCTTTCTCGAATTGGATGTTCACGCTATAGAGAAGCTCAGTTATAGTGGAGAGCAAAATTACAGTATCGAAAAATCAGGCACAGGTTGGAAGCTTAATCAAACGACTGAACTGGATAGCAACGCTGTATGGAACTTTTTGATGAACCTGCGGCAAATGACCGGAGATGAATTTGCCAAAGGTTTTGATACCAATTCACAGAACTCCGAACCGGTTCGAACATTAACTATTAGTGGAAGCAATATGCCGGAAGACGTAGTCGTTCGATGCTGGAGCGACAGTATCGGTGAAAAACCCTTTGTACTCCAATCGAGCCAGTATCCTTATTCGTTTTTCAGTTCTGATACTTCGCGCCTTTTTACCCGTGTTTTTAAACCAATTAGTCAATGGTGAATTTGCCTGTTAAAGGTGTTTTTCTTGTGTTTGTCATTGTATTGTTCATTGTTGAATCTGCAGCCACACAAGTTTCATTCTCAGGATATTATTCTGCACTCAGTGCTCCGGGATGGAAAAACGCCATTGAAAGCAAAGCAAATGGGGAACTCCATGATTGGAATGGGTTCAATGTATCTGTTGCCTCATATTTCAGATTGAAAGAAAAAAGGCTGGAATTTGAACCTGAGCTTGGTTTTAGTAAAAACAGAGCTACCATGGCTGACGCCAGCATTAGTACACAGAAAGTTGCTTTAGGCCTCAATATCCTGTACTATCCCTTCGATTTTTACAATGATTGCAACTGCCCGGTTTGGGCAAAACCAGGTAACGTATTTGACAAAGGGTTTTTTCTTCTGCTTTATGGGGGAGGCGCTTGGTTTGAAAGAAAATTCAATTCCAACTCTTTTCAAGATACAGATATTTCTCTGCAGGAATTTTTTGGATTTGGTGCAGGCTTGGACCTGGGATTGTCGGAAGTACTTACCTTTACGCCTTTGTTTCGAAGAGTTTATTACCCACAGGTTGACTGGAAATACATTTCAGGAAACGAAACAGAAGTTTCATTTGTTAAGAATTGGCAAGTCGGTTTGAAAATAGGGGTACGATTTAAGCAATAAGTCTTCAAAATAGTCTGCTTAAAAACGATTCTAAGCAGCCAACTTTATTATTTTTCCCAAAAAATAAAATGAAGAAATATTGCTATGTTGGTCTCTTCTCAACACTTTTATTTATCCTGCCAACGAGTGCTCAGTCATTCTTCTTTGGAAACGATTTGTCTTATGTCAATGAGATGGAGGATTGTGGGGCCCAATTCAAAGAGAGTGGGGTAGTGAAGGACGTGTTTGAAATCTTCTCTTCCAATGGCTGTAATTTAGTGCGTTTGCGCTTATGGCATACACCCAACTGGTATGATAACCTGAATTCAGGCAAACGCTACTCAGATTTTCAGGATGTGAAAAAAAGCATCATGAGGGCCAAAGCAGCCGGCATGAAAGTTTTGCTGGATTTTCATCTCTCCGATAACTGGGCTGACCCCGGAAAACAACTGGTTCCTTCCGCATGGCTTGGCGTTGTAGATAATTTGCCGCTCCTGCAGGATTCACTGTACAATTATATCTCTGGCACCCTGACCGCGCTGAACAAAGACGGCCTTTTGCCTGATATGGTTCAAATTGGCAATGAGACCAACAAGGGTATTTTATTGTCACCACAGGACAATGCATCGGGTTGGGTTCTTAACTGGAGCCGCAATGCACAGCTTTTTAACAGGGCCATTAAAGCTGTCCGGGATGTTTCGTCTAAATCGGGAAAGCCCATTCAGGTTGCATTGCACATTGCAGGTCCAAAGGATGTGGCATGGTTTGTCGGTGAATTCTGGAAGAATAATGTGCGCGATTTTGACATCATTGGTATTTCCTACTATTGGGCATGGCACAAACCTATGACCATCAAAGGAACCGGCGATGTGATTGCACAGCTTAGGCAAACTTATCCAGGAAAGGAGGTTATGGTTTTTGAAACCGGATATATTTGGACCACAGCGTCCAACGACCAGGCTAACAACATCATCAGCGACGTTCATCCCGACTATTCACCTGCCAGCCCTGCAAACCAAAAGAAGTGGCTGATAGACCTGACCCAGGAAGTCATCAACAGAGGTGGAAAAGGAGTCATCTATTGGGAGCCTGCATGGGTCTCAACTACTTGCAGAACGCAATGGGGGCAAGGCTCGCATCAGGAGCATGCCACATTTTTTGACTTTTCGAACAATCTGCTGCCTGATGGCGGAATGGGATGGATGAAACATAATTATACCGGTTTAGTGAACATTTATGAAACGCAGGCTGATATCCAATTCACTGTTTCGACAGATAGCAGCCATAGGGTTTTGAATATTAGTTACAGGGAATTGACACATCCGATGAATATTCAAGCCTGCCTGTTCAATAGTCATGGAATTAAAATCCTTTGCGAAAAAATGTCCTTTAGCCATAGCGGTAACACCAACATTAATGTCCCGTCTTTGCCACCCGGTGTTTACTACTTGAGCCTATACGGAAACAACCGCCTTTATGGACTAAAGAAAATCCTGATTCAGCAAATGTAAAAATGGAAGCAAGTGCAAAAACAAGAGAGGGCCCGGCTGTCAGCCAGGCCCTCTCTAAATTTCAGTTTCAAAGAAGTATCAGTTCTTCTTTATGGTGTATCTGTATTTTGGCACGCTCAAATCCAAAGTAATGGTGTAGTTTCCGTCTTCTGCTATGGCGATATTGGCACCACCATATTCAAGAATCAGGTTTGCTCCATCATCACCGAAGTTGATATCCCATTTGTCGTTAGCGCGGAATTTGACTTCTCCTTTCTTTAGGTTAAGAGTTATAGTCCACTTCCTGGTAGCCACATCATAAGTCATGTCATGGTCAGAATTCCAGCCATTTGGTGTAGCAGAACCAATCAGACCCCAATCTGTGCGCACGTAAGTGTGAGTCAGTGCATTGAGGTCAACATTGAGTTTGTAAACGCCCTTAAGACCAGCGGGAATATCAGCACCATTTGGTTCAAGTGTTCCATCGTTTCCATTGTCTCCCCAGTTGGTTGCCCAACTTGGACCTTCTGTGTACTTGAACTTGGCATTGTCATCCTTTATGTAGACATAGCCTTCATACTTCTTATTGGATTTGACTGACCAAATAATGGTGGTATTATCTGCTGGGTTCCAACCCTGATAGCTTCCGGGAACCTGTAATTGCGGATAAATGACAACTACTTCAAAAGGTGTAATCTCAATAGGTACCACAGCTGAAATAACAGGGTCAACATCAGGATTAACGGTAGCAACAACCCTTACCTCCATCTTATTGGCAACCCCGTTCGGGTATTCACGGCCATTCATCATGTCGTTAATTGCCTTAACCGTAACAGTAGTAATACTGGTACTACTCGTCGTTCCTATAAGTAATGGATCTTTGAAATTGTTTCCCTGGCGATCCATTTCTACTTTATAAGAAACCCCGGCCTTGAACCCGAAATCAGCAGCACTCCATGAAAAAGTGGAGAATACTCTGGACTCATTGGCAGCGGTGAGCGTGAACCTGGCACCACTCGCAGGAGCTGTAATGGCAGGCACACCTTTCAGCGTGAGTATGGGGCCTACCTCTTCATCGCTACAAGAGCTGAAGACAAAAGCAGCGACGACGAACAGTAAAATATATTTCTTAATCATCGTTCTAATATTTTGATTTTGGAAAACCGGCCGCTGTGGCGGCAATTTTGCCACCCAGCAGCCTTTGTTCATTTTATCAATAACCCGTGTTCTGTTTTAAGTTCGGGTTAGCACCAATATCCGAAGCTGGGATTGGGAATACGTCGAACTTCTTGTCAACAGAACGACCGGCTTTTACACCACCTTTCCAGGGCCACAGATAGGTAGTTTCAGAGAACCTGCCAAAGCGGATGAGGTCGGTGCGTCTGTGACCTTCCCAGTACAATTCTCTCGCTCTTTCATCGAGGATGAAGTCAAGTGTAAGTTCCGGGTCAGTAATCAGACCTCCTGTGTTTTTGTAACCCCTTGCCCTTACCGCATTGACATACTGAAGTGCCAACGCACGTGAGCCACCAGTTCCTCCTCTGAGTACCGCTTCTGCATACATCAGATAGACATCCTCAATCCTGAAAACAGGAAAGTCAGTGTCGACAAACGTTGGGTGAGACCCTGGCTGTCCGGTAGATCTCATGTTTGTGAACTTAGTGATGGCATAACCTTCGGTGAATTGTGATACATCGTCAATTTCCTTGGATTGTCCACTGGTGTGGAACATAGCCCTGAAGTCAAAGCTCGTCCTTTCGATGGAGTAAGTATAATCTGGCCTGGACAAGAACAATCTAATTCTGTACTGCCCGGCACCTGGCAACTTGATGTTGGCACCATCCCTTTCGAGAATGCCATCGGGACCATTGTCGCCGTAGTTCAGACCCCAACCATCGTTGGCTCTGAACTTGACATCACCAGCTTTGAAATTGGTTTCGATTACCCACGCATTTTCGGTGGCACTGTATGTCATATCCTGATCGGAATCCCAACCATTCGCTGTGGCATCACCAATGATACCCCAATTGGTTCTTTCAATGGTGTATTTTAAGGTGTTCAGATCAACATTGATTCTGTAAAAACCTGCCGTTGCCACCTTAATATTTGTGCCACCTGCATCGAGTGTGCCATCGGCACCATTATCACCCCAGTTAACACTCCAATCAGGTTTTTCAGTGAATTTAAACTCAGTATTCGCATCTTTAAAAAAGAGATAACCCTCGAATTTCTTATCCCTGCCAGGAGATGAAAGAACAGTTTTGGTATCAGCTGGATTCCAGCCCTGATAACCTCCCGGAACATACAGATAGGGATAGGTTTTGCCCGGGTTTGGTGCAACGATAACAGTACCTCCTCCCACGGCTGGGAATTTGTTTACAAATGCGCTGGTAGTGCGGGTTCCACCCCAACCACCATCGATGCCAAATGCGCCCGGACTCATGTTGCCACCAACACCTGCGTGTACAACGAAAGTCATACCTCCCCATGTTCTGGTGCTGATTCCATCAAAAGCAACCGGGAATATGATGCCTTTGGCCTTATTGTTATCGGCAGTAAAAAGGTTGGCATAATTTGGTTCAAGCGTGTAGCCGGCGTCGATTACTTTCTTGGCATAGGTAATAGCCTCAGTAAAGAAGGGCTTGTTTAAGTAAACCTGACCGTTGAGGTACATTTTAGCCAATAATGTCCATGCAGCTGCTTTATCGGCACGGCCATATTCGTTAGTGCGAGGATCTTTCAGTTTTCCCTCAATATCCTTGATTTCACTTTCGACAAATTTGAAAAGATCTTCTGCAAGGATTTGCTTAGGGAAGAAGGAGCCAACTTTATCCGCTTCAGTTACAAAAGGAACATTGCGGAACATATCGAGTGCATGATAGTAACTCAGTGCCCTGAGGAAGCGAGCCTCTGCTCTGTAAGTTTCGATATCGGTGCGCAGCGTTCCGGTAACGCCTCTTGAGTCCAACTTTTCAGCAGTGGTTTCACGCAAAAATTCATTGCACAAGGAAATCTGATAGAAAATCCTGTTGTACATGGCTGTAATGAACTCATTGTTACTGTCCCATTTTTGGTTGTGGAAGTCGTGGATGTTACCGTCATTCCATGCAATGACCGCCTCATCAGTGCTCAGTTCCTGAGCTTTCCAATATTGTCTGAGATAGGTGGAAAAGCCTTCGTCAATACCTGCTATGTCGGGTTGTCCATGAGGGCCTGTTTGGCCACTGACTGCCAAGCCGGCGTATAGTTTGGCCAGGACTTGTTTATATGCAGCCGGATTATTATATACCACTGCTGAGGTAATTTCTTTCTCATCGAGTGGAATAGTATCCAGGTCCTTGAAGCAAGATGAGAACGCAAGTCCGATTCCCATCAGCAGCAAGAAACTTCTAATTATTTTGCTATTCATCGTTAGTTCTTTTTAAGTGATTAGAAATTAGTGCTAAGACCGATCAAAATCGTTCTTGACCTTGGATAAATGTTGCTGTCGATACCGGAGAAAATTTCTGGATCGATGCCTTGGTACTTAGTAATCAGTATCGGATTCTGAACAGTGGCAAACAGTCTTAAGTTGCTGATCTTATCAAATACTCCTGAGAAATTGTAACCGGCTGTGATGTGGTCAAACCTCAGGAATGAACCATTCTTGATGAAATGATCGCTGAAGTACTGTGGTACGGCGAAATCAACTTCGGGAGTTTTGGCGCTAACATTGCCAAGATAACCTACACTGTTAAAGATGAAGTTATAAACAGCTCTGTCAGAGAGGTTATTGTCGTAAATGTAATTGCCAACGTTTGCCCTGGCTCCAAATGTGAGGTCAAAATTGCCATAGCTGAAGTTGGAGTTGAAACCCATGATAAAATCAGGTGAACGCTTCTTAAAGTGATACCTGTCATCCGGAGTCACAACACCATCACCATTCCTGTCCACATAAAGCCCTTCGATAGGCACTCCTGCTGCATCATACACCTGCTCGTACACAAAGAAGGAGTTAGCTGGGTGATTTACGCTGTGAATCTGAATGGTGTTCCCAACACCACCGGCAATTCCTCCGGTAAGAACACCCAGGTATTTCGGGTCATTCGTAGCGGTGAGCCGTGTAATCTTATTTTTATTGTAGGAGATATTGAATCCAATGTTCCAGCTTGCATCAGCAGTTTCATAAGCCGTTGTGTTCAGTGAAAGCTCAATACCCCTGTTTTCAAGGTCGCCAACGTTCGTGCTGATGAAGTTGGTCAGGTTGGTACCTGCTGGAACGGGAATGAAGTTTATCAGGTCCTTTGTTTCCCGCAGATATACTTCAAGAGAACCGTTCAGCTTATTCTTAAAGAGCCCGAAGTCAGCGGCAATATTGTAAGTGGTGGTTTCTTCCCACTTAATATTGGCATCGTATCCTTCAGGGCGAAGTGTGGTGATAAATTCTTCACCCAACTGATAACGCGCATTGGGTTGGCTGGCCAGGTAACGGGCGAGGTAAGGATAAAAGTCCCCACCAATGTCCTGCTGCCCGGTGATGCCATAACCCACTCTTAGTTTCAGGTTGGAAAGAGTACCGGTTTGGTCTTCGAAAACCTTCCAGGCCAGTGCAGCTGCAGGGAATAAACCCCAACGATTGTCAGGCGAGAAGCGGGATGTACCATCACGTCGCAGAGTTGCAGTGAAAAGGACTTTGTTGTAGATGGAATAGTTTAAGCGCCCAAATAAGGAGAGCAGATAATATTCCCTTGGCCTTACTGTTTCCGGGCTGAGTACGGTATTTCCATCAAAACTGGTGGCTTTGCTGTTCCAGTTGTTTACATAGAAATGTTGCCAGGAATATCCACCCATCAGGTCCATCTTGGTTTCACCGAAGTTCTTGACATAGTTCATGTAGAACTCGAGAAGTTCGTTTTTCTTATCCTGAGAATAACTCGACTTGCGGCCCTTGTCCGTGAAGGCAAAGGCTGCATCAGCAGGGATAACTACATCTCCTTCGCTATCAGACTTGTCATAACCCAAATTCAGGTTAGCCCTTAGATCGGGGAGGAAATGGAAGCGGTAGTCAACAGAACCATTGAGAATGTACCGCTTTACCGTCGATTGGTCATCACGCATATTCAGCAGTGCAAGCGGATTGGAAGTTGCAATAGTGATAGGATCGCCGTTGGGTTGTTTCCAGGTAAAATAACCTCCGTACCTTGATTCACCAGACTTGATAGGCTGTGTCGGGTCAAAGCTGGCAGCAGCCCCGATAGCACCCTGGTTTGCAAAGAAGTTTTTGTCCAACATTCCTTTCAGGTTGATATTGAACTGGAGGTGATTGTCCAGGAATTCCGGTGAAAGGTTAAGAGCTACTGTCGTTCTGTTGAAATTGTCAGTTTTCAGGATACCATCCTTGTCAGTGTATCCCAAAGAAACACGGTAAGGCAATGGACCTACGCCTCCGCTCAGGCTCAGGTTATGATCATGAGCCAAGGCTGTCTGATAGATTTCGGACTGCCAATCCGTATCATGGGTTCCCAACAATTTGCGTGCAGGATGAGTATCGGCGAATCTGGTATTGACAAGTGCCCTGAATTCACCTGCAGACATTACATCCAACTGATCCACAGGAGTGCTGAAAGCCACATTACCATTGTACTCAACACCAATTTTCTGCTTGAAACTACCTTTTTTAGTTGTAATGAGAATAACACCATTGGATGCCCTTGAACCATAAATAGCAGTTGCAGACGCGTCTTTCAATACGGTGAAGGTCTCAATATCATTTGGATTGATGATGTTGAGGGTATTTCTGGAACCGGAAATTCCGTCATTGGCTACCGGTACGCCGTCGATAACAATTAGTGGATCGTTGGTTGCGCTAAGCGATGAACCTCCACGAATACGAATGGTAGATCCACCACCAGGTGTTCCTCCGGTTGTTATGGATACACCGGCTATTTTTCCAGATAGAAGCTCGGTTGCCGAAGTAATAGAGCCTTTGTTAAAGTCCTTTGAAGTAACCGTCTGTACCGAGCCGGTTGCATCTTCTTTTCTTACAGTTCCATAGCCGATTACCACAACTTCATCCAATACTGCTCCGGCTCTCATCTGTACATTTAATACAGTATTGTTGCCAATTGGCATGGTGACAGTTGTGTATCCGGTATAAGAAAACTGAAGTTGAGTAGCCCCACCGGGAACCTGGAGGCTGTAAGTTCCGTCAATGTCAGTCACTGTACCGGCGCTTGTTCCCAATACGAGAATGTTGACACCGATCAATGGCTCGCCACTGTTAGCGTCTTTCACGACGCCGGAAATCTGTCGTTGGCCATAAAGAAAACTGCTCAAAAGGAAGCAGCAGGCCAATACGAGAAACGATTTCAATTCAAGTTTCATCATACTACTTTTTAGTTAAAATTAGTGAGATAGAAAGCAGGCACAATACTTTGTGCCAGGCAAAATATTTACTTCAAATGTAAGGTAAAGGCTGGGAAAAATAAGCCTCTGAACTACATTTTAAGTGTAACTATCGTTCAGTATTTCCAGAAAGCGACTGCATTTTAGGCAAAACTACTGCAAGAATTTTATGATTAATGTCATTTCTTGGGAGAATTCAAATTATGCTGATTATTAGCGTGTAGGGTGTTGTCAGCTCATGTGGTTTTCATTTTTCCTTTTTTTTTGCTGAAATCACTAACTGCGGAAAAAACCATTACCTTTGCGCCGCTGTAACTGATTTTCGTAATCACTAACGGCTGAACCCTGATAGTTGTTTTATTTTCAGTAAGTTACAGTTTTACTTTCGGGAGTTCGCGCAATTTTAGTTGCAATGGCAGTATATTTAACGACAGAGAAGAAAGAAGAAATCTTCAAGGAGTTTGGTGGCGATTCCAAAAACACAGGCTCCACCGAAGCGCAGATCGCGCTGTTCACCTACCGCATTCAGAAATTGTCTGAGCACTTGCATACTTATAAGAAAGACCATGCTACCCGCCGCAGCCTTCTTATGATGGTAGGAAAGAGAAAGCGTTTACTCGAATACCTGCAACGTAAGGATATTACCCAATACAGGGAATTGATTAAGAAACTTGGTATTCGTGGATAAAAAGACAGAAAAAGTGTTCCGATTTCCGGAACACTTTTTCCATGTTGGCGTTTTTCAGACTTTATTCCACTTTTACACACCATGAAATTCTGCCCAATACTCCGGGCTACAGAGTCTTGAGGAATCATTGTGAAGACAAATGGAAGTTGCAGATTTCCGAATACTCTGCGTGGCATCCGGGTTTTAGGATGCCCACAAAAGCGGTTATATTAAGTCATAAATCATAAATTCAGGTTCAAAAAAGTTTGAACCGCAAACTAAATTTTCAAATGGGTAAACAAATTCCAGTAACCATTTCCTTCAATCTCCCCGATGGAAGGGAGGTTACTATTGAAACCGGAAAATTGGCCAGCCAAGCCGATGGTTCCGTCGTAGTTAGAATGGGCAACACAATGCTTTTTGCTTCAGTTGTTGCCGCCAAAAAAGTTAAAGAAAACCAGCCATTTTTTCCCCTGTCTGTAGATTACCAGGAAAAATTTGCCGGTGCAGGCCGGATACCGGGTAACTTCTTCCGCAGAGAAGCCAAACTTTCCGATAATGAAGTGTTGATTTCCAGGTTAGTGGACAGAGCTATTCGTCCGCTTTTCCCGGATGGTTTCATGGAGGAAACACAGGTTATCATCAATCTCCTATCAGGTGATAAGGAAGTTTCTCCCGACGCTTTTGCTGCATTAGCTGCCTCTACTGCTTTGGTATTGTCAGATATTCCCTGGGCTGGTCCTATTTCTGAAGTGCGTGTGGCCAGGGTTAACGGTGAATTCCACGTAAATCCCAACAAATCCATTTTAGAAGAAGCCGATATTAATCTGATTGTAGCTGCCGACATGAAAAACATCATGATGGTAGAAGGCGAGGCCAAAGAGTGCTCTGAGCGCGACCTGGTTGATGCCATCAAGGTGGCACATGAAGCCATTAAGGTTCAGTGTCAGGTGCAACTCGAACTGGCGAAGAAAGTAGGAGGGAAAGCACTGGAGAAAAGAGCCTTGCCGGAAATCCCTGAAAACGAAGAAATCGCGAAGAGGGTAGAGGAATTAGCTAAGGATAAACTCAGCGCTATTATTCATTCTTTCCTCGAAAAACAGGACCGCAAAACGCAATTGGAAAAACTGGAATCCTTAATTGTCGAAACACTCAGCACTGAAAAGGGTGAGGAGTTTATGGAAGAAAATGCCGGTTTGGCAGAGCGTTATTACGGTGAGATGAAAAAGAAGATGGTCCGCAATATGGTCCTCAGCGAAGGTGTCCGTCTGGATAAACGCAAAAGTGATGAGATTCGCCACATATGGACAGAGATCGATTATCTGCCGTCCCCGCACGGCTCCTCTATCTTCACCAGAGGTGAAACTCAAGCCCTGGCTACAGTAACCTTAGGTACTAAGTTGGATAGCCTCATGGTGGATAATGCTCTGGATGTCTATTACGAAAAATTCATCCTGCACTACAATTTCCCACCTTACTCAACTGGTGAAATCAAACCCCAGCGTGGCCCCGGCCGACGTGAAGTCGGCCATGCAAATCTCGCTTCGCGGTCTTTAAAGCAAATGTTGCCAGATGATTTCCCTTACACCATTAGGGTTGTATCAGACATTCTCGAATCAAATGGTTCCTCATCTATGGCAACAGTATGTGCAGGTTCCATGGCTCTTATGGATGCAGGCGTACCTTTGTTGGCGCCGGTTGCAGGTATTGCCATGGGTATGATTGCCGAAGGCGACAAGGTGGCCATCCTGAGTGATATTCTCGGTGATGAAGATGCCTTGGGGGACATGGACTTCAAAGTAACTGGCACCTCGAAGGGTATTTGCGGTTGTCAGATGGACATCAAGATTGATGGGCTTCCTTTTGAAACCTTGGAGCAGGCCTTATTGCAGGCTCGTGAAGGCCGTATTCACATACTTTCCAAAATGGCTGAGTCCATCAGTGAAGCTCGTGAAGACCTTAAGCCTCATGCGCCACGCATTGTTGAGTTGATTATCGACAAGAGCTTCATTGGTGCGGTAATAGGCCCAGGTGGTAAGATTATTCAGGAGATTCAAAGCACAACAGGTACAATTATCAACATTGAAGAAGTGGCTGATCAGGGTGTAGTAAACATCGCCAGCCCCAACAAGGATAGCATTGATGCCGCTGTGGCCCGAATCAAGGAAATTACCTTCATTCCAAGTGTGGGTGATGTTTATGACGCTGTCGTTAAAACGGTGATGCCTTACGGAGTTTTCGTTGACTTTCAGGGCAAGAGCGGACTGCTGCACGTATCAGAAATGTCACATACCCGCATCGACAAAGTGGAGGAAGTATTCACTGAAGGCGATCACGTAAAGGTCAAATTAGTGGGTATCGATAAAAAGACCGGAAAGTTCAGGCTATCCAGAAAGTCGTTGATGCCGAGGCCGGATGGAAAACCTCATGATGACTCGGAAGATGCATACAACCGCCATCGCAGTGGTGATGATCGCCGTGGAGGTGGTGGAAATTACCGGGGAAACCGTGATGACCGTCGCAGGAACTAAAAAACTATCTTTAGGTATTAATATGAACAACGGGCCCGGGCTGATGCTTCGGGCCTGTTGTGTTTTGTGCCAGATAATGGTTCGTATTAAGCCTGGGCTGTTGGTGTATTGAAATTCATGGTTGGGAAGGGTGGCATATCGGGCTCATTGATGATACCAAACTGGGATTCATACTTCTTGATGTTGTCGGCAATGGCATTCATCAGCCGTTTGGCGTGCTGTGGTGTCAGGATGATGCGCGACTTTACTTTTGCCTTAGGTACGTTGGGTGCCATCATCACGAAGTCGATCACAAATTCAGAATGATTGTGTGAAATGATGGCCAGGTTGGAGTATTGACCTTCAGCAATATCCTCTGGTAGTTCAATATTCAATTGGTTTTGCGGTGCATTTTTTTCGGACATGATGATTATTGTTTTACGGGTGTGGTTGAAAATACTTACGGTGAAAATGATGAGTGGATTCCTGTAGTTTGTAAAAAATTCAAACATATTCGGCTAAACTTTGACAATATTAGCATATTTGAATCTACTTCCAAAAGCATACAAAAACAGTTCAAAAGCTATATTGATGGACGAAACGTTTTTCAATCAGAACAAAAAATTGTGGGATAAAAAAGTTGAAGTCCATCTGAAATCTGCTTTTTACGGATTGGAACAATTCAAAGCCGGAAAGAGTTCCCTCAATGAAATAGATGCGGCTGCTTTTTCCGATGTGAAAGGTAAGTCACTATTACACCTCCAATGTCATTTTGGGCAGGACACTCTGTCTTTTGCCAGAGAAGGAGCTGCTGTGACAGGGGTTGATTTTTCTGAAAAAGCAATTGAAGCAGCTCAGAATCTTAGCCGGGAGCTTGGCCTGGATTCGCGGTTTATTGTTGCCAATGTTTACGATGTACCAAAATTGTTGCCGGAGAGATTCGACATGGTGTTTACTGGTTTTGGAGCAATACCCTGGCTGCCCGACCTGGATAAATGGGCTTCAGTAGTGGCAGCATGCCTGAAACCGGGGGCTGAGTTCTTCATTGCCGAATTTCACCCAACTCTGTACCTTTTTAATTTCGACAGCAGAAAACCGGAATACCATTACTTTAACACAGGAAAACCTTACGAAGAAACCATTCAGGGAACTTACGCTGACCCCAGGGCATCTATTGAGGAAAAAGAATACTTCTGGAATCATTCTTTGGAGGAAGTAGTGATGGCCTTACTTAACAATGGCCTTCAACTGGTAGCATTCCGGGAGTACGACTTTTCACCCTACAATTGCTTTCCCAACATGATTGAAAGAGAACCGGGCCGCTATGTTTTTGATATAAATGGCCTGAGAATTCCGCATGTTTTCAGCCTGAAAATGGTACTTTGATGTTGTTTGAAGGTGGTTTGAATTGTTTGAAAGTGGTTCACAAGTCGAATACAATTGGCACCCACAACCTTCAAACTATTCAAACTATTCAAACCACCATCAACCTACTTCTTAAAACTTCCCGGCTTGGATTTTTCTATGATATCTTTCACGTCGGCCAATGTCATCTCGGCAGCGTCTTCCTGAGTGACCTTTTTGCCTTCCATTTTTGGAAAGGCTATGCTCGACTTTTTGAAACGGATGAAGGGTCCCCATCTTCCGTTTTCAATGGCAATATTTTCTTTTTCCCATTTCTGTATGTAGCGGTTGGCTTCTTTGTCCAGTTTGCTTTCAATCAACTTATGAGCATCGTCGATGGAAAGTGTATAGAGGTTGTATTTCTTTGGGACATTAACGTATAGGTCATTCCACTTGATAAAAGGCCCGAACCTTCCTTTGCCTTTGGTAATGGGTAGTCCCTTGTAGGTTCCCATGGGCGCGTCGGCCTTTTGTTTCTCTTTTACAATTTCAATAGCGCGCTCCATCTCTATTTCCAGCGGGTCATCACCTTTGGGTAACGACACGAACTGATCGCCATGTTTCACATAAGGCCCAAATTTTCCAATACCTATAGACACCTCTTTGCCCTGATAGTCGCCCAGTGTTTTAGGCAGTATAAATAACTTCAGCGCTTCTTCAAGGGTAATGGTTTCCAATGACATGCCTGGATTCAGATTGGCGTATTGAGGTTTTTCATCTTCCGCCAATTCTTCTTTTACGCCTATCTGTACAGCAGGCTTTCCAAAACGGGTCATCCTGACAATAACGGTTTTTCCTGTCTTGGGGTCTTTTCCCAATTCACGCTCACCGGTGGCTCTGGCACTGGTTTCCAACGTCTTTTGGACTTTGCTATGGAAAGGATGGTAGAAGTCACCAACCATTTTATGCCAGTCCATTTTGCCTTCGGCAATGATGTCGAACTGTTCCTCAATACCAGCAGTAAAGCCGTATTCCATGATGCCTTCAAAATGGTCAACTAAAAAATCAGTGACAACCATACCCATATCGGTGGGCTGGAGCCTGCCTTTTGAGGCACCTGTAATTTCCTTATTGGTTGATTTTTTGATGACACCTTTCTTAAGGGTCATTACGCTGTAAACTCGTTCTTCCCCTTCGAGATTCTGCTTAACGACATATCCCCGGTTTTCTTCCATGATTTTGGAAATCGTCGGAGCATAGGTGGATGGCCGGCCGATGCCGAGTTCTTCCAGTTTACTGACGAGACTCGCTTCTGTATAGCGGGCTGGTGGTCTGGTAAATTTTTCAGTGGCTGTCATGGTCTCGAGGTCCAAAACCTGTCCCACTTTTACCGGAGGCAACATGCCTTTTGTTTCCTCTTCGTCGTCATCATCCATTGATTCGAGATACACCTTGAGGAATCCATCAAACTTGAGCATCTCACCTTCGGCGACCAATTGACCATCTTTAATAGTGCTGATACCTATTTTTACGACGGTTCGCTCCAAAAGAGCCTCCGCCATTTGAGAGGCGATAGTGCGCTTCCAAATCAACTCATACAGCCGTTGTTGGTCCCTGTCTACCGGCACATGCAGGTTTTTTATGTAGGTAGGTCTGATCGCTTCGTGGGCTTCCTGAGCAAGTGCTTTGCCGCTTTTATAACGGCGGATTTGAACATAATTTTTACCGTAAAGCGATTCAATTTCAGCAGCAATAGTACCGATAGCCAATTCACTTAAATTGGTGGAGTCGGTCCTCATATAAGTAATATGCCCTTCCTCGTACAATCGCTGCGCCAGTTGCATGGTTCTGCTGACGGAGAAACCGAGTTTTCTGCTGGCTTCCTGCTGCAGGGTAGAAGTAGTAAAAGGCGGAGCGGGCTTACGTTTAGCGGGTTTGACTTCTATATCGGTAATCGTAAAAGCAGCACCGTTGCACTTGCTCAGGAAATTTTTGGCGTCATGCTCTCTGTCGTAACGCACCGGGCTTTCAGCTTTCAGAAGAGAAGGGCCTCCATTGCTGTTTTCTACGTTAAAATCCGCATTGACTTTGAAGTAGGGAACGGGTGTAAAAGCGAGTATTTCCCTTTCTCTTTCCACAACTAGTCTGACGGCTACGGATTGTACCCTTCCTGCTGATAGTTTGCCCTTCACTTTTTTCCATAGCAGTTCCGACAATTCATAACCAACAAGGCGGTCGAGTATCCTCCTCGCCTGCTGCGCATCTACAAGGGCCAAATCCAAATACCTGGGATTCTGCACTGCTGACTGTATGGCCTGTTTGGTGATTTCGTGAAAAACTATGCGTTTGGTCTTCTTTGTATCCAACCCAAGCACACCACATAAATGCCATGAAATGGCTTCACCTTCTCTGTCTTCGTCTGTCGCCAACCATACTTCTTCCACCTTGCCTACCCAGTCTTTCAGTTCTTTAACTACTTTCTTTTTATCCGGTGAAACGGTATAGGAGGGTTTGAAATTATTTTCAATATCGACAGCGAGATCACCCTTGGGAAGGTCACGAACATGACCGTAGCTGGACTTGACAGCGAATTCTCCCCCGAGGAATTTTTCAATGGTCTTTGCCTTAGCTGGGGACTCTACTATGAGAAGATGTTTGGGCATTATTTCTTTTTTGCTTTAGTCAATGGGATGCTAAGGGCCGCAGCCCAAGTGGGTGCAAAAGTATAAATTTCTAATACCAACAGTTACACAATTATGCACAGTACTTTTATGGATGGAACAGTTGCGTCTTGTAATTGGCATTTGATATTGCCGGGATATCAACGTTTTTTCCGCTCCAGAGCTTTTTCCTGGATTATCAAGATGAGTTCTTTTTCTTCCAAAGGCCTTTGATTGACACTCCGGTTGAAGAGGATGATAAGATAGCGAGACATGTCATCAGGGTCGTATATACCCTTGCTCCTGAGATGGGCTGACAGGCGTGAACCTTCATAAAAACTCCAGTTATAAGTCATCCACCGGCCAAGGCTGAAAAACAATTTAACCGCTGCAGAGTCCTCATGCATCATTTTAAATTTTGCTTTTGATTTGGAATCGGTCAGGCGGTGCAATTCACGAAGGGCTTCATTGATGTCTTTTGGAATGTACACGCCATGTAAGTTCTGTTGTTTTATCCTCCATTCGTATAGCCTTTCAAAAATATTCAGACTGTCTTTCTGGGACCAGCAGGGAAACGTTAGGAGCATTCCAAATATGGTAAAACAAAGCGTTTTCATCAGGTTTTGCTCAATATTTTTATGAGACATCAGTTTGGAACAGGCTATACGGGTACATTTGTGGTCAAATTTAGCTGCTTTTACTTTGGCAATGCCAGCTCTTAAAACATCGGTATGATGAAAATATTATTCCTGGACGCACCTCATTCATTTTTAATTCAGCAACTTGAAGCAAGAGGCTTCATCTGTGATCGGGACTATGAAAGCACAGAAGCTGTTATCAAGTACAAACTGGGAAGTTATGATGGAGTAGTCTTGCGGAGCAGATTAAACATCAGGAAGGAAATGATTTGCGCGGGCAGGCAATTGAAGTTTATCGCCAGAGAAGGGGTGGGCACATCGATGTTGAATTTGCTGAACAAGCAGGCATTAAAGTACTGACCTCACCTGAGGGTAGCCGCAATGCTGTGGGTGAGCATACGGTTGGGTTGCTGTTGAGTATGTTGAACAAAATCAGCGAAGCCCATACTCAGGTGCAAAATGGCCAATGGGTCAGGGAACCCAACAGGGGAGTGGAATTATCCGGCAAAACTGTGGGAATTATGGGTTATGGCAATATGGGTTCTTCTTTTGCAAAAAAACTGAGTGGTTTTGAATGTGAGGTAATTTCCTACGACCGGTACAAGCGTAACTATGCTGATGCATACACCACAGAAGTTGATTTACAGACGCTCCAACATGAAGCGGATATCATCAGCCTGCATTTTCCCTATACCAGTGACAATCACTATTTCATCGACAAAAAATTCATGGACTTGGTTCGGAAAGATTTTTACTTACTCAATACCGCAAGAGGTTTGGTTTTGAATACCATCGACCTTGTTGATGGATTGAAAAACGGCCACGTCAGAGGAGCAGCCCTGGATGTCCTCGACTATGAAGATCAGTCCTTTGACCGTTTTACTTTGAAAGATTTACCGCAGGAGTTCGAATACCTGTGTAAATCTGCCAAGGTAGTGCTTACGCCTCATATCGCTGGTTGGACAGTGGAAAGTAAAAAACAACACGCAGAAGTGTTGTTCTGCAAGATACTGGAAGCATCAGGAATTTGAAGGGGCATCAGTCTTTGGCTTGCTTTTTATTTTCTTTCTGAACGCGACCAAAAACAGCGGTATCGCTGTAATGATAACCAAACCGATAAAAATGCCGGAGATATTGTTCTGTACCCATGGGATGCGGCCAAAATAATATCCAAGCAGACAGAATGTGAAAACCCAGCTAACACCGCCTATAATGGTGTAATTCATAAACTTAGCGCGGTCCATATAGGATATTCCCGCTACAAAAGGCACAAAAGTCCGGAATACGGGTAAGTATCTGCTGAGGATTACCGCCTTTTGTCCGTGTTTTTCAAAAAAGTCATGGGTGCGATCGAGGTGCTCCTGATTCACCCATTTAATTTTTCCTCCTTCCAAAATAGTCTTGGAGAAATATCTGCCCACATGATAATTAACGGTGTTTCCACTGATGGCAGCAATAATTAGCAGCACTATAGCAATCCAGATATTCAATGCACCGGTGGATGCAATGACGCCAACTGTAAATAACAGCCCGTCGCCCGGTAGAAAGGGGGCCACGATGAAGCCGGTTTCACTGAAAACGATAATGAAAAGTAACAAGTAAATGTAAGGGCCATACAATGCTACCCATTGCAGCAGGTACTTGTCGGTGTGAAGTAAAAAGTCAATAAATTCTCCCATGTGACGCAGGTTGGGTTTTTTGCGGCGGTAAAAATAGAAAACCCTTTTGGGAATGTAACCTTAGTGGATGGGAGTTATTCAAAAAACAAAAGGGTCTGGTTTATTACCACACCCTTTTGATATACCGTATCTGATATCAGATTACTGAGCCGGAGCAGCTGCAGTATCAACTGGAGCAGCTGCTTCCTGAGTTTCTTCAACAGCAGGAGCTGTTTCTTCAACAGCAGGAGCTTCTTCAGTTTGAGTGCCAGCGTCGTTGCGACAAGCAGTGAACAGAACGGAGAAAGAAAACAGCGCGATTGCTGCGATGCTGAGAATCTTTTTCATTGTGATAAAATAGTTAATGATGAATAATTATTATTGGAGGTAAATGTACTCTTTTTGAGCAAAATCCAACCAAAAGCCACAACGGATTCGGTAGTTTAAATGTTCAGTCGCAAAACCAACTATTTTTAAAAATTTCGTGAAATTTTTACACTAAGCTGATTTTCAAGGCAAAGAAAAAAAGGGAAAACATTCTGACAGAACGTCTCCCCTCGTATTGGCTATAACTAAACACTAGTACCTTCAAGTTGAAATGCTGTCTAATCAATCAAGGCAAATCCATCCAGCATATCTTAAGAATCGAACGTTCCCGATTCTTGTAAGAACGATACAAAGGTAGAAGTGCCCATCTTCGTCCTATCCAGATAAATGCGGATTTTTTTAAATAAGCAACTCAGGTATATCTACGAGAATCTCGTAGAAAAATGAATCACATGCTCCTTCGTTTTCTGCAGAAATACAGAAAATCCTCAGGTCCAAAACTGCATAAACATCGATTTGCCTCAAGACCTCCTTTTCGGGCAGATAATACTCCGTATTTAATGTCCGAAATTCCTGCAATGCTGTGCGCATCCGGATTAATGGCAATGAGTACGCCTTTTTCAATAGCTTGTGGAATCCATGTCCAGTCCATGTCCAGTCTATAAGGGTTGGCGTTGAGTTCTATAGCGACATGATTGGCTGCGCAGGCATCAATTATTTTTTTGTGCTCAACCGGATATCCCGGTCTTGACAGCAATAATCGTCCTGTCATGTGCCCGAGAATACTTGTAAATGGATTTTCAATAGCCCTTAGCAGTCTTTCTGTGGCTTTTTCTTCAGTCATCCTCAAATTGGAATGAATGGAAGCTATGACGAAGTCAAAACCAGCCAGTATGTCATCATCAAAATCCAATGAGCCATCAGCCAAAATATCGCTTTCAATACCTTTAAATATTCTGAAGGGATGGAATTCCTGGTTAAGATGGTCAATTTCCTGCCATTGTTGTCTGACCTTTTCCTCATTCATGCCACTGGCGTAGAAAGCAGATTTGGAGTGGTCGGTGATACCTATATAGTTGTAGCCCAATAACCTTGCATGATTGGCCATTTCCCGAATGTTGTTGACTCCGTCGCTGCTGGTAGTATGGGTATGAATCACACCTTTGATGTCTGACAAGTCGAGAAGTTCCGGCAAATTTGCCATGGTTAGGTATCTGCCGTTTTCTCTTAATTCCGGCTCGATCCATGGTAGATTAGCTTTGGCAAACACCTCCTGCTCATTTTCCAGGTTTCTGAAATCGGCACCGGGATTTTTTTGCAGAAAAGCATCCATAAAAACTTTGGAAGCGGTGTAGCGGAACTGTTTAGACCCAAATTCGGCAGAATGGCATACAAATATCCGGAATGGCGTTTCATCCTCTAATTTTCCGGTATAACCCAATTCATTCTTTTGAAAGTTGGTGCAGGATTTCGGTAGCTGAATATCCGCATTTCCCTCATGGATACCGGCCAGTATTTCAATACGGTCAATCACGTTGCACCTTCTTCTGAGTGAGCCACTTAGCTCAATCCTGGCGCCAGGGTTTAGCCTCCCTAACTCTAAAACCAATTGATAGGCAGTTGACTCGATATCGGCATATAAAAACTGATCTTTGGTTTTTTGATAGTATTCCAGTTTTTGCTTTAGATCCTCCTGCGTTTTTCGTCCAAATCCCTTCAGTTCAATCAAACGGTTTTCATTGCAGGCATACAATAGTTCACCAACAGACTCCGCTCCCAGCTCTTTCCATATCACACTTATTTTCTTGGGTCCAAAACCCCTGATGTCCAGCATGTCCACAATGCCTTCTGGTGTCTGGGAGAGCAATTCTTCAATTGCTGCGATTTTGCCTGTGCTCACCAATTCAGTAATCTTTCCGCTAATGGCTTTTCCTATACCTTTTATGCTTTCCAGTTCTGATTCCTGCATGCCGGCAAGGTTGACAGGGGATTTCCTGAGATTCAGATATGCGCTTTGGTAGGACTTGATTTTAAACGGATTCCCCCCATGCAGTTCCATAAGGGCGGCCAGTAATTTAAAGGCGGAGGCAATTTCTTTATTGGTCATAAGCGTAACTGAATATTTATTTCAAAAGTGCATTTTTATAAAAACTCGATTTGAAAATTAAACTATCCTATTAAGGTTAAGAAAGTTGAGAATGAGATTTGGCTGAATTTCTCTCATCTCCTTCAACCACCTCAACTCCCTCAACTCCCTTAATTCCCTTAACTCCCTTAACCAACTGACAAACCTAAAGCTTGAAATTAAATTTTCAATGGGGTCATCTTTAATTCAAACAAGAGAAAAAAATCAGAAAAGAATAAACTTATTGCGAATAGTTATCATGTGAGTACGGAGCTTTAAATCGCTGTAAATTAATTATGTAAGCATTAAATTGAGAAATATTGATATTCATGACCTGTTTTACTTGACCATTTCTTGTCATTTCATCTTTTTCCTAATATCTTTGGTGCACTTAAAATCCCTCCCAGATTTTTTCCCCCGGAATAGTGACACTCTACCATTAAGAAAAAAAAGTAAGAATGTTCATCCTATGCCTAATTGTCATGGTAGCTGCTCTATTCATCTCGGTTATGCTTAGCAGCAAATCCCGGGTATTGCCATTTGGCGAGCAGTTCCTGCACCAAATTAAATGATTCTGCAAAGACTTTTTACCACCCTCCAGTCTTTGACAAGAAACAGACTTTATTGACGAACAAAGTTCCCATGTTGCCTAAGGCAGCTATGTGCTGTTTTTGTATGTACCTGACAGCTTCCAAATTGTTACCATTTTAATCTTATCAGAATCTGTATGTCAATTTCACTCCAAATTGACCCACCCGTTTCACTCCAAACTGACCCTCCTATTACCCGAAATTGAACTTTTAGATAGACCAGGAGTTACTACATTTGCATTGTCATTCATAATGACATCTCAACGGGGATGTAATGGAATCGACAGGGAAGATAATTCATTGGTAAGCATGCCGGAGCAGGAATGTTCACTCCGTAAAAAATGACGTTCGAAAACTTTATATGGCAACTATCAGTATGCCATGGCTGCCTAAGTATTAGATACTTAACGGCCATTATGCCGTATGCTTGATGCCTGATATACAGCGTACCGCGTATCATCAACCCGCAGGCTAGTTTTCTGAGGTGCCCTGTTCAGATGGCGAAACTTTTAGGGATAAGGTGCAAAGTTGTCTGTTTCTGAACCTCCTTTGTGCACGAAAATCCAATCGGAAACTAAGCATGTAGAAGGCCCTTGGGTGCTTTCACTGGACGGCGGTTCGACTCCGCCCATCTCCACAAAAAAAATCCATAAACCCTTGCAAGTGAAATATTTGCAGGGGTTTTGTCTTCCAATGGGTAATATGTTTGTTCCATGAATTCTCAATAATACCGCCCCATCATTGGATGTTCAACGATGACTTTTTTCAATTCGTAAAAATCCACTGCTCCCTGATGACTCCAAACAACTTTTCCTCCCGGTTCAACCAGAAGTGTGTAGGGTAGTGCGCCATTCCAATCGGGGTCAATAGCTTCAATAAGTGCATATTTGTCGTTTTGAGAAAAGAGGTAATTGCTAACGGCGCTATACTTTTCCTTTAAGAACCGGTTTACCTTTTCCCTGGCCTTTGGCTTGTCCGCTGAAATGGACACAAATTCGAAATCACGGGCACCATACATCCTTTGCAGTATGATGAATTCGGGATATTCCAAGGTACAGGGACCGCACCATGTCGCCCAGACATTGATTAGGTGCAATTTTTGGGAGTCTTCATTTTTTACCAGTGCTTTGATGCCCGTTACATCGATGTCTGACAATTCAACGGGTTTGCTCTTCCATTCCTTATCCACTTTCTCCTTCCAATCCAGTTTCCAACCCCACTTTGTGGAACAGCCAAAGGTTTTGGTAACCGGTGTTTCAACCGGCTGTCCTGCAAGAACGGCATCTATTGCCGTCCGCAGGTCTTCCGCATTGGCAGAACCAGGCTCTTCAGAAGCATCGATACGACCGGTATAGGCCAGTTTGCGCTCTGAGTCGAACAGAAAAACGTGGGGAGTGGCAACCGGGCCGTATTGCAAGGACACTGCCTGGTCGTCGCCGTCGTAGAGATACGGAAATTCAAATCCCCCGTCTTTGGCGCGGATTATCATTTCATCATAATCATCGTTCAGGTCGGAATAACCCAGTTCCTCATACAAGAGACCCAGTGGACTGTTTGGTGAAATGGCCATCACAGCCACGCCTTTATCATTATACTCCTTGTGCACATCAATCAGTCTTTGCTCATAGGCCTGTGAAGTAGGGCAGTGGTTACAGGTGAATACCATGAGCAGAGCTTGAGCATCACTATAGTCCGAAAGAGAATACCATTTTCCATCCACTCCCGGCAGACGGAAGTCAGGAGCCGTTGCGCCGATTTCAAGTGTTTTTACCTCTTGTTCGGCAACGGGTTGTGGGTTGGGAGTAAAGCCCTCCTTTTGGCTGGAGCTTGTGGAATATTGACAGGAGATGATATAAATGAGGATACCCGTTAGCAGTAAAAAGTATTGTGGTCTCATATCGCTTGCATGGATGAAATGGTGAATGTTAACTGTTCTCAAGAACAAAGCTGCAAATATTATTCAGATGACATGTAACATTGATTTGAAGTTATGTCATTCTTTAAAGGAATCATCTGATTCTTTCCCGGAAGCATGTGTGACACGCTTTCAAAACCATATGCTTACAGCTTAAAAGCTTGTGACACAGGGTAGGAGTCATTGGACATTAGGCGAAATACACATGACACAGGACGTAAGGCACAAGAGACGAGAGACAAGAGACGAGAGACAAGACACAAGAGACAAGACGCAAGACATTAAACTCCGCATTTGATACCATATTAAACAAGAATTGAACAACCTCGTTAAAAGCGTTATGTACGCTCAAGACATTCCAACAGTTACTCATTTCAATTCCAGTCGGTGCGGTTAAAAGCAACTCAGGGTTGGTTAGTATCTGCTCTCCCATTCCTGATTTCAATTCCAGTCGGTGCGGTTAAAAGAA